>NZ_CP120210.1:7368116-8010145 GCF_029369745.1 Amycolatopsis sp. QT-25 | reverse complement strand
CAGCAAATATCCACATGGTTGTCCACAGCTGTGCACTAATGTACGGCTGCCCGCGGTGACGCCACCCGCGGGATCGCCGTATGCCGACGGGACGCCTCCACCTCCGGTGAGGACACCCGGGTGCTTGCACCGTTCCACCTCGGCGAAAACCCGGGAGGGGCACGCTAACAAGCCCCGCTCGTTGCCACAAGACGTCCTCGTACGCAGCATTTCACGGTGTACGGCGGGTGGCCATTCGATGCCCGCGCGTCGTCGGCGCTCACTCTTCACGTACTGTCGCGGTCCGTGGTCGAGGGGGTGCCTGCCGGGTCCGGGCGGTGGGTGCGTACCCTCGTAAGGTCTCCCGTATACAGCGGGGGCGTTTCGCGTGCCCACGTTGTCGTCGCTCGACGTGACGAGGCCACACGTTGGTAGGAGACACCAAAGACTGCCGTGCGTCAGCACGACACGCCAGGAACGGGTCGAACCGTCCCCGGCGGCCGAGAAACAGGAGAAGTTAGTCGTGAGCAAGGGTAAGCGCACCTTCCAGCCGAACAACCGCCGACGCGCCCGGGTCCACGGATTCCGGCTGCGGATGCGGACCCGCGCCGGCCGGGCCATCCTGGCGGCTCGCCGTCGCAAGGGCCGCGGCGCGCTGTCCGCCTGATCCGGCCGCCGTCGAGGGACGTCGTGCTGCCGGCCGCCGCGCGGTTGCGGCGCAGTGAGGATTTCCGTGCCGTGATGCGGCGTGGGGTCAAGGCAGGCAGGCGCCGCCTCGTCGTCCATGCGTTGACCACGGACCCGCCCGATGCCGCCGAAGCGGCTCGGGCGGGTTTTGTGGTGAGCAAGGCCGTGGGCAATTCGGTGGTCCGCCACCGGGTCACCCGCCGATTGAGGCATCTCGTCTCCGCCAGGCTCGGAACACTGCCGCCGGGCAGCTCGTTGGTGATACGGGCACTACCTCCGGCCGCGGCCGCGTCCAGCGCGGAACTCGGCTCGGACCTCGACGCGTCGTTGCGACGCCTCGGGCTCTTCGGGCACGCGGGGCAAGCTGTCGTCGCCGGAAAGTCCTGTCAGGCGCGACCTCCCGACAACGGATCAGCGGTGTAACGGCATGCGAGCCACCGAGAACGAGACCACCGAAGACGCCCGGCCCGGCCCGGTGGCATGGGTGCTGCTCCTGCCCGTCAAGCTGTACCGCAAGGCGATCTCTCCCTTTCTTCCTCCGGCGTGCCGGTTCTACCCGAGCTGTAGCGCGTACGCCGTCGAGGCACTGACCCGGCACGGCGCCGGCCGCGGTGGCTATCTCGCGGTCCGGCGTCTGCTGCGCTGTGGCCCGTGGACCATGCCCGGCCGCGACCCGGTACCCGAGACGTTCTCGTGGCGCCACCGCCGACCTGAAACACCGATCGAGGAGTAGCTCAGTGCTCGACTTCATCTACTACCCCGTGTCCTTCATCTTGTGGTGTTGGCACAAGGTCTTCGGGCTCGTGTTCGGTGAGGCGAACGCGGTCTCCTGGGTGCTGGCGATCATCTTCCTGACGTTCACGGTCCGCGGCATCATGTTCAAGCCGTTCGTGAACCAGGTCCGGTCGATGAAGAAGATGCAGGACTTCGCGCCGGAAATGAAGAAGATCCAGAAGAAGTACTCCAACGACCGGCAGCGCCAGGCGATGGAGATGCAGAAGCTCCAGAAGGAGCACGGCGTCAACCCGCTCGGTAGCTGCCTGCCGATGCTGCTTCAGATCCCGGTCTTCATCGGTCTGAACCACGTCCTGCGGATGTTCACGATCAACCCGTACGGCGGCCCCAAGACCGAGAACTACTTCTTCGACGAGGCCGGGGTCAAGTCCTACGTCAGCGCCAAGCTGTTCGGGACCAACCTCGGTGACGCCATCTACACCGGTGTCGACATGGTCAGCGGCGGCAACGCGGCGACCGGCTTCCACTGGGGTGTCGCCCCGGTCGCGATCCCGCTCATGATCGTCGCGAGCATCGCCACGCACCTCACCGCGCGGCACTCGGTCCAGCGGCAGAACCCCGAGTCGGCCACCCCGCAGACCGCGATGATGAACAAGCTGACGATGTACATCTTCCCGCTCGGCGTCCTCATCTTCGGTGCGCTCTTCCCGATCGGTCTGCTCTTCTACTGGCTCGCCAACAACGGCTGGACCCTGATGCAGCAGCGCCTCGTCTACACGAAGATCGACAAGGAAGAACAGGCCCGCAAGGAAGCCGAGAAAGAGAAGCGCGCGAACCTCGGCCCGAAGCCCGGCCAGAAGCCGACCGCGCCCCGCCCCGGCCAGAAGCCGGTCCAGCAGAAGAGGAACAAGCCGTCCTCCGGTGGACAGGTCAAGAAAGCGGGCTCGCCCCACGGCTTCGCCCAGACCGCCCCCGTCACCGCGGAGAACAAGGACGCCAAGACCGCATCAGCCGAGCCGTCGACCAACGGCTCGAAGGAGAACGGCGCGGACGCGACCGAGCTCATCTCGGACTCGACTAAGAAATCGGGCCGGAAGCGTCGCTGACGCCGATCCGGGCCGGAGAGGAGACCAGTAATGGCGGAGACGATCGACACGATCGACGCCGAGGAGAACAGCGCGCCCGAGGTCCAGGACGCCGCTGAAGAGACCACTCGCAAGGGAGGTGTCGACGACGACGTCCTCGTGAAGGAGGGCGACATCGCCGGCGACTACCTCGAGCGGCTGCTCGATCTTTTGGACTACGACGGCGACATCGACCTCGATGTCGAAGCGGGTCGCGCGATCGTCAGTATCGACGGTGGCGAGGATCTGGAGAAGCTCGTCGGCCCGCGCGGCACCGTGCTGGAGGCGCTGCAGGAGTTGACGCGCCTGGCGGTGCAGCAGGAGACCGGCTCGCGGAGCCGGCTGATGCTGGACATCGCGGGCTGGCGCGCCGACCGTCGTGAGGAGCTTCGCGAGCTCGGTCGCTCGACCGCCGAGACGGTGGTCTCCTCCGGTGAGCGTGTCCGGTTGCAGCCGATGAGCCCGTTCGAGCGCAAGGTCGTACACGACGCGGTCGCTGCGGTCGACGGGGTCAAGAGCGAGAGCGAAGGCGAGGACCCGAAGCGCCGGGTCGTCATCTTCCCCGCCTGACGGTTACTCGACAAGAAGCGGCCCGCCGGTGATCCGGTGGGCCGCTTCTTCGTGTCCGGGGTGAATGACAGGCGTGGCGTTTCACGTGAAACGGGCGAGCCGAGTGGAGTTGTCCACAACTTCGGTCTGTCTCCCCGTATTGCGGTCGGCGTCGTGGACAATCAGTGGAGCGCGTTTCACGTGAAACGGCGTCGAGGGTTGAGGAGCAAGAGTGGGCTTGGACGGGGTCGCCGCATCGGTTCGGAATGCGGCGTCAGCAGTATTCGGAGACCGCGTCGAGCAAGCCATCGGCTACGTCGAACTTCTGGAACAGCATGGCGTGGAACGCGGCCTGATCGGGCCTCGCGAGGTCGACCGGTTGTGGGAGCGCCACGTCCTCAACTCCGCGGTGATCGGGGAACGCATTGCCGACGGCGCCCGCGTGGTGGACGTCGGATCCGGCGCGGGGCTTCCGGGTGTACCGCTCGCGATCAGTCGACCGGACCTCGATATCGTTCTGCTCGAACCGATGGCCCGTCGGGTCGACTGGCTGGCCGAGGTTGCCGAGAAATTGGATCTTCCCCTTACCGTCGTCCGCGGGCGCGCGGAGGAGCGGCAGATACGTGAGGAGCTCGGTGGCGCCGATGTCGTCACCGCCCGGGCGGTCGCACCGTTGGCCCGGCTCGCGAACTGGTGTCTCCCGCTCGTGCGTTCCCAAGGTGCTCTGGTCGCCCTCAAAGGAGCGAGCGCTGGAGAGGAAATCGAACGTGATCGCGTCGCCGTCCGCAAGGCCGGTGGCGACGAGCCGGAAGTCTTCGAGTGCGGTTCCCAGGTGCTCGAGGTTCCGAGCACGGTCGTCGTGATCCACCGCCTGCCGCCGAAGCAGTCCCGACCACGCGGCAGACGCAACTGACCCCGGTTCCACGTGAAACAACGTGGAACGACTCCCCCGTCTAATACAGAGGAGGCTCGAGACCGGTGACTCCCCCGCCGTCCGACCCTGCGAGCACCGGCCAGGAACTCGGCTGGACGCCCATCGCCGAAGAAGCCGTGCGTGCCGCCAGCGTGCTGCACCCCAAGGAGGGGGCGCTCCCCCGACCGGCTCGTCGGCGAGTGCTGACGGTCGCCAACCAGAAGGGTGGCGTCGGCAAGACCACCAGCACGGTGAATCTCGCCGCCGCCCTCGCCGTCCACGGGCTGAAGACGCTCGTGATCGACCTCGACCCTCAGGGCAATGCGAGTACCGCGCTCGACATCGACCACCGGTCGGGCACCCCCTCGATCTATGAGGTGCTGATCGGCGAGGTGTCGCTCGTCGAGGCAGCGGCGCAGAGCGAGCAGTCGTCCAATCTCTACTGCGTGCCCGCGACCATCGACCTCGCCGGTGCCGAGATCGAACTCGTCTCCATGGCGTCTCGAGAGATGCGGCTCAAGGAGGCGCTCTCGGCCGAGATCCTCGACGAGATCGGCGTCGACTACGTCTTCATCGACTGTCCGCCGTCGCTCGGCCTGCTGACCGTCAACGCGATGGTCGCCGCGCAGGAGGTACTGATCCCGATCCAGTGCGAGTACTACGCGCTCGAAGGTCTGGGGCAGCTGCTGAGCAACATCGAGCTCGTCCAGGCCCACCTGAACCGCGAACTCAGCGTCTCCACGATTCTGCTCACCATGTACGACGGCCGGACGAAGCTCGCCGATCAGGTGACGAACGAGGTCCGGAACCACTTCGGGGACACTGTCCTCAAGACGGTCATCCCGCGCAGCGTGAAGGTGTCCGAGGCACCCGGCTACGGGCAGACCGTCCTCGCGTACGACCCGGGTTCCCGTGGCGCCATGAGCTATGTGGACGCGGCGAAAGAGATCGCACAACGGGGTGCGGAGATGAAGGAAAGGAGCGGTACGGCATGAGCGAGCGCAGAGGGGGGCTCGGGCGCGGGCTCGCCGCCCTGATCCCCACCGGTCCGCCACCGGGCTCTGCGGCCCCCGCCGAGAACGGCTCCGCCAAGGTTTCCGTTCCCCCGGCCAAACCCGCGGGGCCGGACGACAAGGGCTGGTTCGCGGCCAACGGTGAGGCCGGTGCGCACGGCGGCAACGTCGCCGGCGCGGTCTACCGCGAGGTCCCGGTCAGCCAGATCAAGCCGAACCCGAAGCAGCCGCGGCAGGTCTTCGACGAAGACGCGCTCAACGAGCTGGAGCATTCGATCCGCGAGTTCGGGCTCATGCAGCCCATCGTGGTCCGGGAGCTCGGCACCGACGAGTACGAACTCGTCATGGGTGAGCGGCGGCTCCGGGCGTCTCAATTGGCAGAGCTCAAGGTGATTCCGGCGATCGTCCGCCAGACCGCCGACGAGGCGATGTTGCGCGACGCGTTACTCGAGAACATCCACCGCGTTCAGCTCAATCCGCTCGAAGAAGCGGCCGCGTATCAGCAGCTGCTCGACGAGTTCGCGGTCACGCACGAGGAGCTGGCCGGCCGGATCGGGCGCAGCCGCCCGGTCATCACGAACACGATCCGCTTGCTCAAGCTCCCCCTCGCGGTCCAGCGACGGGTCGCCGCCGGTGTGCTTTCGGCGGGCCACGCGCGGGCTCTGCTCTCTCTTGAGGACGCCGACAGCCAGGAAGAGCTGGCGACGCGGATCGTCGCGGAGGGCATGTCGGTCCGTGCGACCGAAGAAGCCGTCACGCTCAAGAAGAGTGAAAAGCCGGCTAAGCCGAAGCCCGCTCCCCGCAAGCCGATCCAGGCGCCCGGGCTCCAGGAATTGGCGAACCGGCTTTCGGATCGGTTCGACACTCGCGTGAAAGTCGATCTGGGCCGCCGCAAGGGGCGGATCACCCTCGAATTCGGCTCGGTTGACGATCTTGAACGCATTGTGGCGCTCATGGATCGAAACCAGGCAAATCAGACACGGGAAACCGATTAGGGATCACCCCAGGTCGTTTTGTCACGGTGACGATAGCTGTCTGCTCATAGCTCAGTGACCCTGTGTGCTCGAACTGGCGGAAGCGTGCACCTGCTCTTCGGTGGTCGAAATCCTCGCGCGGTGGTCTTCGACTGCGACGAATTGCGCGCGGCGAGGTCTGCCGTTCGGTCCGGATGAGCAAGCGTTGGTGATCGGCGTGCGCACGTTGGTCGAACTGACCGCTGTCGCCGTCGCGAGCAACTCGGCCCGAGCATTGCTGGAAGCCGCGCTCCTCCGTGGCGGGCTTTCGGAAATGTTTCCCGTGAAACTGCGTGACCGCGCCGAAGCCCGACCCGGAGATGTATCTGACCGCATGCGGCCTCTTGACCGTCGAGTTCGCCGACGCGTTGGCGTTCGAGATTTCGATGACCGGTCTCCGGTCGGCGCGGGCGGCTCGCTGCGCGACGAAGGATTGCTGGCGTGGGTACGCGGCCGGCCACACCGGCCCAGCACAACCGGGGGCGCAGTGTCGACGCCGTAGCCCGGAAACGAAAAAGGGACTCGCCCGCACCAGGCAAGTCCCCTTCGTCGAGCCAGGCTCAGCTGGTGCGGGCGATCGCTCGTCCGACGAGACCGGCGAAGACCGATCCGAGGGTGGCTCCGGCCGCTTCGATCGCGACCGGGACGATCGAGGTCTCGGTCAGGCCCGGTGACAGGTTGACCGCGAGGAAATACACCGTGCCGTCTTCCGCGACCACGGCGTCGGTACGGGAAATGTCGCGAAGCCCGAGTTGCCGGTGCACGGCGACCGCCAGTTCGCCGACCGCCTTGGCGGCGTCGTCGGGGATCCGCGCGGGGGTGAAGAAGTCGGTCAGCCCGGCGGTGTAGCGAGCGGTGTAGTCGTACACGCCGCTCTCCGGCACGATCTCGACCGCGGGCAGGGCCTCCGGACCTTCTTCGCCTTCGATGACCGTCACGGCGACCTCGACGCCGGAGACGAACTTCTCGGCGAGGACGGTGTCGCCGTACGCGAAGCAGCCGACCATCGCTCCGGGCATCTCCGCGGCGTCCTTGACGACCTGGGCGCCCAGCGCCGAACCACCCTGGTCCGGCTTGAGGATCAAGGGCAGGCCCAGGGTGTCGACCATCGCGTCCAGTACTGCTTGCGCACCGAGTTCGCGGAACGTGCTGTGCGGCAACACCACCCAGTCCGGCGTGGTGAAGCCCGCGTCGGCGACGAGCGCCTTGGCCGTCGGCTTGTCCCACGCACGGCGGCAGCCCGGCGAACTGGTGCCGACATACGGTACGTCGAGCATCTCCAGCACCGTCTGCACCGCGCCGTTCTCCCCTTCACCGCCGTGAAGGGCGACGATGGCCGCATCGGGGCGTCGGGTGCGAAGGCGTTCGAGCAGGCCCGCGTCGGTGTCCCACTCTTCGACGATGAGCCCTTCGGCCCGCAACGCGACCGAAAGCCGGCGCCCGGAGCGGAGAGAGACGTCGCGTTCGTGGGAAAGTCCGCCTGCGAGTACGGCAACGGTGCGGTCGACCACCGAGGACTCCTTTTGTGCTTGGGGACGTCCGGCCGATCAGACCGTGTCCGGAGAGGGGTTCTGCGGCCCCGAGATCGAGCGTGGGCTCACGTTACCGAAGGTACGCGCCAAGTCCATTTCGGACTCGAGCACGGCGGCGAGGCGCCGGACGCCTTCGCGGATCCGCTCGGGTGTCGGGTAGCAGTAGGAAAGGCGTAGTTGCCTGCTGCCGAATCCGTCGGCGTAGAAACCCGTTCCGGAGGCGTACGCGACCCGGGCCGTGACGGCTCGCGGCAGCATCGCCTTCGTGTCCACGCCTTCGGGGACGGTCATCCAGACGTAGAACCCGCCGTCGGGTTTGGTCCAGCTGCACCCGGCGGGCATGTGCTGATCGAGCGCGGACAGGATCGCGTCCCGGCGCTCCCGGTAGTTCTCGCGGAAGGTCTTGATCTGACCCATCCAGTCATGGGTTGCGAGGTATCGCGACACGATCAACTGGTTGAGCGTGGGCGGACAAAGCGTCGCGGACTCGGCCGCGAGTACGAGTTTCTCCCGGACGGCGTGCGGCGCGAGCACCCAGCCGACCCGCAGGCCGGAAGCGAAGGTCTTCGAGAACGAGCCCAAATACACGACGTTGTCGGGGTCGATCGAACGGAGCGCCGGGTACGTCTGACCGCTGAAGCCGAGCAAACCATAAGGGTTGTCTTCGACGACGAGGATATCGTTCTCGCGGCAGATCTCCACGATTTCGGCACGTCGCTCGACGGCCAGCGTGACGCCACCGGGGTTGTGGAAGTTGGGGATCGTGTAGAGGAACTTGACCCGGCGGCCCGCCTTCCGGGTCTCCGCGAGCGCGGCACGCAGCCCCTCGGGGACCAGGCCGTGGTCGTCCATCGCGACGTGGACGACGTTCGCCTGATACGCGGCGAAAGAGCCGAGCGCGCCCACGTACGAGGGACCCTCGGCGATGATGACGTCACCCGGATCGCAGAACAGCCGGGTGACCATGTCGAGCCCCATCTGGGAGCCGACCGTCACGACGACGTCGTCCGGATGGGCCTTGATGCCTTCGAGGGCCATGATCTCGCAGATCTGCTCGCGCAGCGACGGAACGCCGTGCGCGGACCCGTACTGGAGCGCGACCAAGCCCTCTTCGGCGATGAGTTCGCCGACCTGCGCGGACAACGTGTCCAACGGGAGCGCGGCGAGGTTCGGCATCCCGCCGGCGAGCGACACCACCTCGGGGCGACTGGCGACCGCGAACAGGGCCCTGATCTCGGAGGCAGTCATCCCGGCCGTACGCGCGGCGTAGCGGTCGAGATGAGGGTCGAGGTTGTGTCGGCCGGACTCCGGCCGGACAGGGCGATTCTCGGTCATCAGGCGCTTCACCGTGCTTCGAAGTGGACATAGTCGCTACCGACTGGTAGTTCCATCGAGTGTAACCACCCTCCCTTGAGGGGCCCTGGCCTTCCGGTGTTCATCACATCGGCCTATCCTCGGTCAGGTCCCCGTCAGTGAGTCCTGCTCGGGACAGGGCTGCGTCGGGTGTCGTCGTTCAGGGAGGTTGTCGGTGTCGCGTCGCGTCGTGGGCGTAACCCTGGACAACCTCGAGCATCTGCCCAAGAGCTGCCGCCGTTGCGTGTACTGGGAGCTGGCGCCGCACATGAAGGCGCAGGCCGAGGAATACGGCGCGACGGAGGTCGAAAAGGAAGCCTGGGTTTCCAGCGTGCTGCTGGAGTGGGGTTCCTGCGGCCGGATCGTCTACAGCGACACCTTGCCCGTCGGTTTCGTGCTTTACGCCCCGCCGAACGCCGTGCCGCGTTCGCAGGCTTTCCCCACTTCTCCGCCCGGCCCGGACGCGGTTCTGCTGACCGCCTTCCAGATCCTTCCCGAGTTCCGAGGTGGCGGACTCGGCCGGATGCTGGTGCAGGCCGTCGCGAAGGATCTGACCAAACGTGGAGTCCGCGCGATCGAGGCCTTCGGTGACGCCAAGCCCGAAGAGGCCGATCCGGACGGCGGGCACAGCTGCGTGCTGCCCGCCGCGTTCCTGCAGAGTGTCGGCTTCAAGACCGTACGGCCGCATCCGCGGTGGCCGCGGCTGCGACTGGAACTGCGGTCGGCGATCTCGTGGAAGGAAGACGTGGAAGCGGCCCTCGAACGGCTGCTCGGCCAGGTCTCCATCACGACGGCCGAGCCGAGCATGGGTCGCGCCTGACTCCACCGTCTTCCTGGACGGTGGTCTTGCTGTTCCCAGCGCCTGAGTGAGCCGCTTTAGCAGAGTTTCCGGATGTGCGCAGCAGCCATCCCCCACCCTGGGGACAGCTGTGGGTAACCCGCCGAGTTATCCACAGACCGCTGATAGGAGCGGTGGAAAATCTGTGGATGGGTAGGCTGGACCTGGGGACGCCCCCCGGGAAGGGCGGGGGCTGCGCGCGGGGTGGGGCTAGGGGTGGCGTGGTCCGGCGGCAGGGGACACAACCGGTTGTGTCGAGGCTGCCGGCAGCGGGTCGTGCGGGTGTGGAGGACTGGCTACTCCGCTTTGGCGAGTTCGTGGGCCAGGACGTCGGCGAAGGTGAAGGTGCCTGTCGGCTGGTCCCCTTCACCGAGAAGGTACAGCCGCTTCACGGCGACCAGGATGCCTTCGGCGACGACGTCGCGGAAGGCCGGGTCCGCCAGTTTGCGGCTGTCTTCGGGGTTGGTCAGGTAGCCGATCTCGATCCGCACGGCGGGGCAGCGGGTGCGGGTGAAGATCTCCCAGGTCTTGTAATGCGTGCGGCAGTCGAGCATGCCGGTGCGGGCGGCCAGTTCGCGCTGGATGAAGCCCGCCAGCAGCTCACCGACGGTCGACGTGGTGCCGTTGCCGGTACCGAAGTGGAAGCTCGCGACCCCCTGTGCCTTGGGCGAGGGGTTCTTGTCGTTGTGCAGCGAAAGGAACAGGTCCGCGCCCGCCTCGTTCGCGAACTTCGCCCGCTCGCCCTCGGTCGGGCTCTGGTTAGGGCCACGCGAGATCAGCGCCTCCATGCCCGTGGCCTGCATGCGGCCTTCGAGCCGCCGGGCGAGATCCCAGGCGATGTCCGCCTCACGCAGACCGCTCGCCACCACACCGAGGTCCTCGCCGCCGTGGCCGGGGTCGATCACGATGCGCTTGCCGCGCAGCCGAGGGCCCGCCTGCCGCACCTGCTCCTGCTCGCGCAGGAAGACGGGGCGGCCGCCGCGGGCCCGCGGCGAGGAGAGCCGGTGCAGTTCGCGGATCGTGGCCGGGCCGCACATGCCGTCGGCCACCAGGCGCATGTCCCGCTGGAAGGTCTTGAGCGCGCGTTCGGTCTGGGGGCCGAAGTGCCCGTCCGGGCGGCCGGCGTCGAAACCGAGTTCGGTCAGCCGCTCTTGCAGCGCGAAGACGTCGTCGCCCTGCATGGGGGCGGAGAACATGTAGGTCAACGGGCGGCTGCCGAGGTGGAAGCCGGCGCCGCGAAGCGCTTGGTAGGTCGCCGGACCCACCAGACCGTCGGTGATGAGCCCACGGCGCTGCTGGAACGCCCGCACGGCATGTTCCATCGCCGTGTCGAAAACCTCGTACTCCCCGGATTCGGTCACCGGCGGGAGCAGCTCCATCGCCGCCAGCGTGGACCTGATCTCGGCGACGTCCGGTCCGGCGTCACCGCGGCGGAGTACCCGCATGCACTCCTCGCTCTTCCCTTTGGGGCACCGATCGAGCTCGATGCGCGACTGTGAAAACCCTGCGGGGCGAACCCCGGTGCTCTATTGTGCCCTGTGAACTCTCGGTGAGCGCGGAGGCCCGGTCGGTCCGTCAAGCGGCCGTTCGTGGAACGCGTCCCGGCGTTCCCGTAACGATGTGATTTACCCCGTCTGCCGAACGACGAAACCCGGAGCCTGGGCAGGCCCCGGGTTTCGGCAGGTGAAACGCGAGATCAGAGGACGTCGGCGAGATCCGACAGCAGCGCGGCCTTCGGCTTGGCGCCGACGATCTGCTTCACCGGCTTGCCGCCCTGGAACAGGATCAGCGTCGGGATCGACATCACCTGGTAGTCACGCGCAGTGTTCGGGTTGGCGTCGATGTCGAGCTTCGCGATGGTCAGCTTCTCGCCGTTCTCCGCGGCGATCTCCTCGAGCACCGGGGCGACCATCTTGCACGGACCGCACCAGGTGGCCCAGAAGTCGACCAGCACGGGCTTCTCGCTCGTCAGCACGTCGTCGACGAACGTCTTGTCGGTCACCGTCACGGTGTTGGCCATGGTGTCTCCTTCTGGGTGGTGAAACTCCGGTGCGGGCAAAGTCAGTTGATGGTGGCGCCGTAGCCGCCGCCGACCAGCTCAGGGGTTTCCTGGGCGGTCTCGACGCCGGCGTGCTCCGCGAGCCATCGTTCCGCGTCGATCGCCGCGGCGCAGCCCGAGCCCGCGGCGGTGATCGCCTGCCGGTACGTGCGGTCGACCAGGTCGCCCGCCGCGAAGACACCGGGAAGGTTCGTGTACGAGGTCCGGCCCTGGGTGAGCACGTAACCGTCCTCGTCGAGGTCCACCTGACCGCGCACCAGTTCGCTGCGCGGATCGTGACCGATCGCGACGAAGAACCCGGTGACGTCCAGCTTCGACTCCTCGCCGGTCACCGTGTCCTTGAGCTTGAGGCCCTCGACCTTGCCTTCACCCTCGACCCCGGTGATCTGCTTGTTGAGCGCCCACTTGATCTTCTCGTTCTCGCGGGCACGCTCCAGCATGATCTTGGAGGCGCGGAACTCCTCACGACGGTGGACGATCGTGACGGACTTGGCGAACTTCGTCAGGAAGGTCGCCTCCTCCATCGCGGAGTCGCCGCCGCCGGCGACCACGATGTCGTGGTCACGGAAGAAGAAGCCGTCGCAGGTGGCGCAGGCCGAAACACCGCGGCCGAGCAGCTCCTGCTCGCCGGGCACGTTCAGGTAGCGGGCCGCGGCGCCCATCGAGAGCACGACCGCGCGGGCCGCGTAGCGGTTGCCGTTCGCGACGACGTACTTGACGTCCCCGGTCAGCTCGACGGACTCGACGTCCTCCTGGCGCAGATCGGCGCCGAAACGCTTGGCCTGCTCGCGCATCTCTTCCATGAGGTCGGGGCCCTGGATGCCTTCGCGGAAGCCGGGGAAGTTCTCGACCTCCGTCGTCGTCATCAACGCACCGCCGAACTGGGTGCCCTCGAACACCAGCGGTTCGAGCTGCGCTCGTGCCGCGTAGACAGCGGCGGTGTAACCCGCAGGACCCGATCCCACAATGATCAGATTCCTGATCTCCTCGGCAGCCACCCGTGACCTCCGCTCGTAGTGACCTGTTCACCAGGCTCAACACGATCGTAGGGGCCGGTGTTCCCGTGGTGACCGGCGCTACTTTCTCCCGCCGTGTGCACCGGCGGAGATCCGACCTCTAGCGCCGCTAGAAAGCCGGCGCGACAGCAAAGGTCCCTCGCTCCCCCTGAACTGGGGCTGGTGGGGAGCAAGGGATCAGTGAGGTTTCGGTCGGCTACTTCTGTCCGATGATTTTGTCGAACAGGATCGCCGGGTTGCCAGGGCCGCAATCGGCCCCGAAGGCGACGATGCGGAACTGGGCGAGTTTGCCTGTGGTGTAGATCGCCATCACACCGTCCTTGCCCGCGACGTTCACCGGCCGGATGCCCTCCGGCCGGACGTCCGCGTCCATACCGGCCGCGGCGACACAGGCGTCGAGCCGCTCTTCGGTCTTCAGCGAGCCGAAGTCGCGCACGCCGATCGCCTTGCCGACGAGCGCTTCGGCTCCTCCGCCGTCTCCGCCGACCGAAGGGCCGGTGGGGGTTGGAGGTGGCTGCGCGACGCCGCCCGGTGTCGACTGCTGCGTGGTGGGCACGACGATCGCGACGGCGGCGATGGCCGCCGCGGCCACGGTCGCTATCCCGGCGCCCCAGCCGATCCGCTTGTTCCGCCGCCGCCGTGCGGCCGCGAGGTCCACCACCGGGGCGGCCTGTTCCCGCGGCCCTTCAAATGCGCCTTGAAACGCAGGCGACACTCGCATCTCGGCGGCCAGCGCGGCGTCGAGCCGGGCCGCGAACTCCGCGGGCATCGGAGCGACCGGCTCGTTCGCGAGTTCCGCGAGGTCGGCTGTGGTCGCTTCAAGTGCTTCGATGATCGCCGATGCTGCGGGGTCGGCGTTCACCAGCGGCCACAGTTCGGCCGCCTCTCGCTCGTCCAGCACACCCGCGTGCAGGTCGGCGAGCACATCGACAGACCACGGCGGACCGACGGTCCCACCGATCCCCCTGCTCTCGTCTGTCATCGTCCCTCCCCGTCACCCGGCGTGCCCTGAGGACGCCTGGCACCCCGTTGCGGGGTAGCGCGCTCTCGTTTGCTTTCGTGAGTTGGGACGTTCGCAATCGCATCGGGGTTCCGTAGATGTCCGAGAACCTTCGCGAGCTTTCCGCGACCTCGGGCACATCTGCTCTTGACCGTGCCTTCCGCGATACCGAGCATCTTCGCCGTCTCGGCCACGGAGTATCCCTCCACGTCGACCAACACGATCGGGGCACGTTGCTCTTCGGGGAGCTGGTCGAGAGCTTCCTTGACGACGAGGCTCGTCTCACGCTCGGACATCGAGTCCCGCGGGGAGGCGGGTTCGTTGAACTGCCCGGTCTCGGGCAGCGGAACGGTCGGCCTGGCCTTGCCCCGCCGGATGCGGTCGAGGCAGGCGTTGACGACGATGCGGTGCAACCACGTCGTCACCTGCGATTCTGCTCTGAAATTGCCCGCTGCTCGGAACGCGGAGATGAACGCGTCCTGCAGGGCGTCCGCGGCTTCTTCCGGATCCCGCAAGGTGCGCAGGGCCACCGCCCACATGCGGTCTCGATGTCGCTGGACCAGTTCACTGAACGCGCGCGGGTCGCCGGCGGCATGCGCCGCGATGAGATCCGCGTCCGTTGGAGCTGCAGCTGTCACCCGGCAGAGCCTACTGACCCCGTGCCTTCGGTCACCCCGCAGGCAGGAAGGTCAGCTCTTTGAGTTCGGTGACGAACTTGCCACCGTCGTCTTCACCCAGCTGAGTGATCCAGATGATGAAGTACTGGCCCTGCTGAGGCTGCTGCAAAGCGATGGTCGACTCGCCCGCCGCGAGATCGCCGGTGCCGACGACCTTGGTCTCGTCCAGCTTCGGGTTCTTCTCGTCGGCGGAGCGGATCTCGACCTTCGAGCCGGGGCTCGCCGAGTCGATCTTGATCTGGCTGAGGTTGACCGGGTCCTTGAAGGTCACGACCAGGCCGACCCCGTCCTTGAGCACCGGGAACTGCTTGTCGTACTGGTCGGTCTTCCACGCAGTGCCCGCGTCGCCGTCGGTCGCGTTCTTGGCGCGGCCGGGGCTGTCGCCCTTGCCGCCCGGGTTGAACACGGTGACGACGGACGGCTTCACCGCGGCACCCACGACCGGGGACGGCTTCTGCTGGGCGGGCGGT
Source organism: Amycolatopsis sp. QT-25 (assembly GCF_029369745.1). Taxonomy (NCBI): domain Bacteria; kingdom Bacillati; phylum Actinomycetota; class Actinomycetes; order Pseudonocardiales; family Pseudonocardiaceae; genus Amycolatopsis; species Amycolatopsis sp. QT-25. The sequence continues at coordinate 7,995,187 of NZ_CP120210.1, read as the reverse complement.
GGCTGCTCGCCTGGGGGCGGCGCGACCTGCGAAGACGAGGGCGCGGCGACGTTGATCTGCGGACCGCTGGACTTCGATTCGCCCTGGAACAGGTTGATCAGCATCATCCCGCCCCAGGCGAGGATGACCACGGTCGCGACGACCAGCACGGTCACGCCGAGCGCCAGCTTCTTGCGCCGTGCGACGTCCTTGACCGGCTTCTTCGTCGTCCAGACCGTGCCGTCCGGCTCGACCGCGGCCTCTTCCTCGCCGACGGCCTTGATCAGCTGCGTGCGCTCTTCGGCTTCGGCGACCTGGTCCAACACGCGCAGAATCGCCGCGCTGGTGCGGATGCCGCCGTGACCGCCGTCCTCGATGGTGCGGACGGCGAGCGAGGACAGCTCGACCGGGACCGTCGGGACCAGCGAACGCGGCGGGACGACGCGGCCGGTCGGCGCGTGCGGCGCCGCCGGGATCGCGGCGGGGCCGCCGGGAAGGGCCCAGCGGCCGGTCAGCAGCAGGTACAGGACCGCGCCGAGCGCCTTGACGTCGTCGCGGAGGGTCGCTTCGGGCAACGGGCCCGGAAAGGCGAGCTTCAGCGCGCCGTCCGGGGTGAGCCGCAGGCGCTGCGGATGGTCGAGGCCGAGGACGAGACCGTTCTGATGGGCGTGGTCGACGGCTTCCGCCAGCGCCTGCACCATCCGGGCCGCCGCGGCGGGCGCCACCGGGCGCTGCGCCACCAGGTCGACCAGGTCGCTGCCCTTGGTCCATTCCGCCACTACGACCCCGAGCAGACCTTCGCTCGAAGTGACGCCGCTGCCGAGGCTCAGCACGTCGAGGACGCGCGCGACCCCGCCGTGGCCGAACTTCGAGGCATGCGCGGCACGCTCCAGCGTCCGGCGCGCGAGCCTCGCGGCCTCCGCGTCCGCCGGATCGCCGACCAGCAGCGTCAGCGCCACATCCCGCTTCAGCTGTCCGTCGCGCGCTCGCCAAAGATGCGCGGCGGCTCGTTCGTCCACCCCGAACTGTGCGAGCAGGCGATACCGGCCGTCACCGACGACCCGGCCAGGGGCCAGCGACCCGCCTTGGGCCCGGATGCCCACCTGGCTCGCCTCCCCTGCCTGTTCGCTCCGTCTCGTATCCACCGCACTCTCCCGCGTAGCTCCCGCCCCGAGGGTACCCAGAATACGACCCCTGGACGCGCGCCATCCGTGCGTGAATCGTTATCGGCGCTTGATCAACCGGGTGATCCTCGCCGTGGCGGGCCTCAATTCCTCCACCTTCAGGGCCATGAGCACGCCGAACGACACCACGATCCCGACCACCGTCTGCAGGAGAAGTTTCACCCAGGCATGGAAAGTAGGCCCGAACGAGTCAGGAACGATCTGCCCGGCGAGCCAGGCCGCGCCGACTCCGAGCACACTCGCGACGACCGTGAAGAGGATCACCCCGAGAACTCGCTTGCTCCGGAGATTTCCGAGGGTCACCCACAGCCAGACCTGACCGAGGATCGCGCCGACGACGAAGGTGAGGCCGTTGACCATCATCACGCCGAGCACGATGTTGTCCGGGGACAGCAGTGCCGGGCACAGGTACAGCAGCGGCACCTTCACCACGGTCATCACGATCATGATCAGCACCGGCGTCCGCGCGTCCTTCATCGCGTAGAACACCCGCATCTGCAGCATGACCAGCGCGTACGGCAGCAGCGCGAACGCGGAGATGGCCAGTGCCTCGCCCATCCGCGACGCGTTCTCGACCGTGCCCTTGCCCAAGGTGAACAGCGCGATGCCGACCGAACCGCCGACGATGGTCATCACCGCGGAGATCGGCAGGAGGGTCACCGTCGAGATGCGCGACGCGTAGGAGAGGTCCCCGATCAGTTTCTTGTGGTCGCCGTCCGCGGCCGCGCGGCTCATCCTCGGCATGATCGCGGTCAGCAGCGACACCCCGATGACGCCGTACGGCAGCTGGAAGAGCAGCCACGCGTTGCTGTACGCGGTCACGCCACCCTGCGAACCGCTGGTCAGCACCCGGGTCGTGATCGTGTAGCCGACCTGGCTGACCGCGACGTAGCCGACGGTCCAGAGCGCGAGCCCGCCGAACTCCTTCATGCGCTTGTCGATGCCCCAGCGCCACTTGAACTTGAACCCGGACCGCAGCAGCGGCGGAATCAGCAGGACCGACTGCGCCACGATGCCCGCCGTCACGCCGAGACCCAGTGTCAGCAGTTTCGGGTCGGTGATCGACACCGGATCGGTCGAGATGTTCCCCGGCATGATCCACACCACCAGAATGGTGAAGATGACGACCAGGTTGTTGATCACCGGAGCCCACGCTGTGGGGCCGAAGATGTTCTTCGCGTTCAATATCGCCGAGAGCAGCGCGAACACGCCGTAGAAGAAGATCTGCGGCAGCAGCAGGTACGCGAACGCGGTGACCAGGGCTGGATTGGCGTCACCGTTGTCGTCGACGTAGAGCTTGGTGATCAGCGGCGCGGCGACGACCGCGATCGCCGTCCCGGCGACGAGCAGCGTGCCCGCCACCGTGACCAGCCGCTGCGTGTACGCCTCGCCGCCGTCCTTGTCGTCCTGCGACCGCACGAGCAGCGGGACCACGAGACTGGAGAGCACGCCGCCCATCAGCAGTTCGAAGATGATGTTCGGCATCGTGTTGGCGACGTTGAACGAGTCGTTCTCCACCTGGGCGCCGATGGCCGCGACCAGCAGCAGCTTCCACGCGAAGCCGGTGATGCGGCTGATCAGCGAGGCGATCGCCATCCGGCCGCTGGACTTCGCGATCGACGGCGCCTTCGCCGGGGCGGCGACGTCTTGCTCGCCCGTCTCCCCCGGCCTGGGTTTGACCAGCGGCGCGTCCTTGATCGCCGGCATGACCTGCGTGGCGAGCTGGTCGTAGGGACGCAGGACGTCGGGGTCGGCGACCGGCCAGCGCGATCCCATCGGGACGCCGGGCGTGCGCGGGATGAACCGCGTCGCGTCGGGCTCGTCATGCCGGTCGACCTGCCACGGGCGGACCGGTGGTGGCTGGCGGCGCCCACGATGCGGCGGGGGCGGTGTCTGGTTGAGCGCCTGCGGTGCCGTCGCCGGACGGCGCGGCGGCGGCTTCGGCGGCTTCTGGGGCGGCGGTGGGGTGGACGGCGGTGGCCCCTGCGGCGGCGGAACCGGCTGACGCCGGGTCGGTGGCGGAGGCGTCCCCTGCACCGGGGGCGCCTTCCGCGGCGACACCTGCGCCGGCGGGGGGTTCTGGGGCGGCCTCAGCCGCCACGTCTCGTCGTCGGGCCGGCCCGAGACCCGCTTACGCCTGCGGTCGGGCGGTGGCTGCTGGGGAGGTGGCGGCACCGCCCGCCGCGGGCGCTCACCGCGTTCGGGCGAGGGCTGCTGCGGGGGCGGCGGACGACGTTCGGGACGTCGTGCCGGGCCATCGGTGCGGCGGGGCGGGGGCGGGGTGCCTTCGCGCCGGGGACGGCCTGCACGCTCGGGCGGTACACCCGGCTCTCTTTCCAACGCGTGCCCAATCCTCGGTGCTCGGCTACCTGATGCCCGGTGGCATCGTTCGACCCAGGGTAATCGGCAATGGCCGGAAACACTTAAACCTGTGCGTCCTCGGTCACACGTGGGGTGGGTTCGTCCGCCGGATCGGCTCGCGAGTCCTTGATCCTCCGGTAGATCCGGCGGGACGCGAGCAGCAGCAACGCGCCCGCCGCGGTGATCGTGACGATGATGGTGATCGCGCCGTACTCGGTGGAGGTCAGCTCGAACCGCGCGTCGGTGCCGAGCCGGGTCCCGTCGGGCGTGGTCAGCGCCACGTCGACGCTGAATCGGCCCGCACGGAGCGCCTCGACCGGGAGTAGCTGGTTGACGGCGCCATTGGCCGGGACGGTCCGCTCGGGAACGGCTTCGGTGGGGCGCAGGCCCACGTTGTTCTTCAGCACCGTGCGGACGTTGATGCCGACCGGCAGGCCGTTGGTGATGTACGCGGGCAGGGGTGACGCGCCGGAAGCCAGCGCGATCGTCTGCTTCGGCCGCTCCACGGTGACCTGGCCGCGGATCGCGTCGAGATCGCCGCGGGCGTTGCCGGTGACGGTCGCGGCGTCGGCACCGCGCCACGACGTCGAGGCGGCCCGGATGAGAGCGAGCCGGACCGGAGCGATCACGTCGGCCGGATTCACCCGTTTGGTGGCATCCATCGTCATCGCCGACGACAGGCTCAGCGTCTCGTTGTCGATCTGGGACATCTTCGCGGTGACTTCACCGCTGGTGGCGGCCGTCAGATCCTGCGGGTCGTAATTGACCGAAGCCGTCCCGGACGGGCTCTGACCGAGCAGGTCGGGCAGTGGCGACGACTTGATGAGACCCGCGGCGTAGAACTCGCCCAGCCGCTCCAGGAACGTGGTCAGTTCGGTACGGGTCGCGTCCCAGTGCCGCGGCGGTGCGATCAGCAGTTGCGCGCGCCCCTGCCCGCTCTGCCCGCCGAGCCCGGCGCGGAAGGCGATGGCGCCGAGCCCGTTCTGGGTGGACTCCGACCCGTTCAGCGCGGACGTGACCAGCGCGTCGATCGGCTGCGCGCGCAGGTCGGTGCCTTCGAGGGCGACCATGCCGGAGAGCGGGGACTCGGACTGGAGCTTGGCCGAATCGGTCAGCACGGTCTTGACGCCCGCCTTGCCGATCGCTTCGACGGTCTGCGCGTCGAGGGCGCCGCCGGGCCAGAGCACGCCGTCCTGCGGCTGGATGCCGAGCAGGTTTTTGATCGTCGCCGCCCCGCCGATCGCGTCGGCCAGCAGCGCGGTGTCGGTGGCGTCACCGGCGCGAACCTTCGCCAGCGCGGTGAGGTCGGCGTCGGCGAACGGAAGGGTGACCACGCACCGGCCCGCGACCAGCGCCTTGATCTGGCCGAGCCAGTTCTTCGCGGTGTCGGCGCCCTTGCCGGGGACGGGGCCGCCGCCGGTGGCGACCTGGTAACCGCGGGTCATCCCGTCCACGGTCGCGACCAGGTCGGGGTCGATGGCCAGGCACAACGACGACGAGACCTTCGTGTCCGCCTCGGCCGCGCGAGCCGCCGCCACGAGTGAGCCCAGCCGTCCGCCGGGGGCCAGTTCGTCGGCGAGCCGCTCGTCCGCCAGGGTCAGCGGGCCGCCGAGCGGGGCGGAGACGACGTGCACGGTGCTGTTCGCGATCGGCCACAGCAGGCTCGCCGACGGTACAGAGGGCGCAGACGGCACAGACGGCGTCCGCGACGCGGGTGCCTTGCCGGGAAGGCCGAGCACCGGCATCAGCAGGGTGACCGCCGCCAGCCGTTCCGGGCCGCCGAAATCCGGGGTGCCGTTGACGTTGACCAGCAGCGGGTACACGCCGGTTTTCGGGAACTGGAGCTTCGAGGACTGGCCGAGCGGGACGGCGAGGTTCAGCGCGGCGCTCTGGCCGGGCTCCAGGGCCTCCGGTACGAGGTCCACGAACTCCGTCGCCGCGAGGTCCTTGAACTTGTCGCCCGCGAGGACGTCGCCGATCTGCTGTTCGGTCTGCAACCGGGTGCCCAGTTGCAGCCGGACGCCCAGCTTGCTGATCTTCCGGTCGCCGACGTTGGTGACGCGGCCGGTGACGGCGAGCGAGGTCGAGGTCGTGGCGACCACGCGGGGGTTCACCTCGTCGAGGTCCACACGCAGCCGGGGCTGCTCCTGCGCCTGCGCGACCGCACCGGTCAACGCGGGCAGAACCAGGAACAGGATCGACAGGACAGTGGCGGCAAGCCGCTTCACTCAGGTGCTCCCTCGGCGGTGTGCTGTTGTTGCTGCGCGAAGAGTTCTTTGGCCTTCCGGACCAGCTTGCGCTCGTCGGAGTAGGCGAGCCTGGTCTCCAGGTCGGCGAGCGGTACCCAGGCGACCTCGGTCACTTCGACATCCTCGTCCGAAAGTTCGCCGCCGGTGGATTCCAGGATGAAATGGTGCACTGTCTTGTGCACCCGCCGACGTTCGGCCACGAACCAGTAGTCGATGGTGCCGAGCGGCTCGAGGACCCGCGCGGAGATACCGGTCTCCTCGCGCACCTCGCGCACCGCTGTCTGCGCATGAGTCTCACCGTCCTCGATGTGGCCCTTCGGCAGCGACCACAGCAGTCTGCCGTGCCGGTCGAGCCGCCCGATCAGCGCGGCGTTCAACCGTTCGGCGTCGACGACGAGACCACCGGCCGAGGTTTCGTCGACCGTGGTCAGCCGCCTTCCCCGCCTGCGCCTCCGCCGGCGGCCCGGCTTCGAAGCGCCGGAGCGGCCGGCTGATCCAGACATGCTGCGATGCTAGAGCAAACGGCGGTACGGGTACGCTGGCTCACCGTGCCCGTGTTGGGCCGGGCAAGGGTAAGTACATCCAAATCGTGGTGGGATTGTCGTGAACAAGGTGGTCGCCGGGCAGGCGATTGCGGGGAAGAGCACTGCGATGCAGAACGCCGTGACCGAGCTGATGCGCATTTCCCCGCTGGCGGACGAGCTGGCGAAGCTCTTCGCGAAGGCGGGGTACAGCCTGTACCTCGTCGGCGGCAGCGTCCGCGACATGATGCTCCGCAGGCTGTCGAACGACCTCGACTTCACCACCGACGCCCGGCCGGACCAGGTGCTCAAGATCGTCGGCGCCTGGGGCGACGCGGTCTGGGACGTCGGTATCGCGTTCGGCACGGTCGGTGTCACCAAACAGGGCATGACGCTGGAGATCACCACGTTCCGCGCCGACAGCTACGACCGCGTGGGCCGCAACCCCGAGGTCACCTTCGGTGACAGCATCGAGGGAGATTTGCTGCGCCGTGACTTCACGGTCAACGCGATGGCGATCGACCTGGCGAACAAGACCTTCGTCGACCCGTATGACGGGCTCCAGGCGCTCCAAGACAAGCTGCTCGACACACCCGCGACCCCGCAGGAGTCCTTCGCCGACGATCCGCTGCGCATGCTGCGGGCCGCGCGTTTCTCCGCGCAGCTCGGCTTCACCGCGGCGCCGCGCGTGATCGACGCGATGACGTCGATGGCCGACGAGATCGACCGGATCACCGCCGAGCGCGTCCAGGCCGAACTGTCGAAGCTGCTGCTGGCGGACGACCCCCGGCCCGGGATCGAGCTGCTGGTGGACACCCACCTCGCCGACCGTGTGCTGCCCGAAGTGCCCGGCATGCGGCTGGCGATCGACGAGCACCACCAGCACAAGGACGTCTACCAGCACTCGCTGACCGTGCTGGCGCAGGCGATCGACCTGGAGAAGACCCACGAGCCGACGTCGGAGCCGGATCTGATCCTGCGGCTCGCGGCGCTCCTGCACGACGTCGGCAAGCCCGCGACGCGGGAGTTCCAGCCCGGCGGCGGCGTGAGCTTCCACCACCACGAGGTCGTCGGCGCGAAGATGGCCCGCAAGCGTTTGCGTGCCCTGAAGTTCTCGAAGGAGATCGTCCAGGACGTCAGCCAGCTCGTGTTCCTGCACCTGCGGTTCCACGGCTACGGCAAGGGCGAATGGACCGATTCGGCGGTGCGGCGCTACGTCACCGACGCCGGTGACCTGCTGCCCCGGCTGCACAAGCTGGTGCGCGCCGACTGCACCACGCGCAACCGCAAGAAGGCGGCCGCGCTACAGGCGACCTACGACGACCTCGAGCGGCGGATCGAAGCGATCCAGGCGCAGGAGGACCTCGACCGCGTCCGCCCGGACCTCAACGGCGAGGAGATCATGCGGATCCTCGGCCTCAAGCCGGGCCCGGACGTCGGCAAGGCCTGGAAGCACCTGAAGGAACTGCGGCTCGACCGTGGTCCGCTGGAGCACGACGAAGCGGTCGCCGAACTCAAGAAGTGGGCCGCCGAGAACGGCATCGGCTGAGTTATGTCGCGAAGGCGTCCACATCGGTCAGCAGTTGCCGCCAACTGGAGAGCTTGCTGACCGGACCGTGCCTGTCGAGTCGTTCCAGAAGTTGTCTCCGCTGCTGGTTGAACCGTTTGCCGTCCCGTTCGCGTCGTCTGCCTGTCGATTCGGCGGCGGCGAGCAACGCGGACCGTAGAACTTCCTTGGGATCGGCGACCTTCTCGACTTCATGGATCTTCGGCAGCCCGAGCGCCGCTTTGCCACGAGGGTTTCCCGCGACTTGGCGAATGAGAGACTCATCCAGGAGCAGCCAGGCTTCGGTCATCCGAACAGGGATGATCGGGCACCACGCCGGGGCGGCGGTCTTCCTCAACGCACCTGCGATTTCTTCGCGTCGTGCCAGGCTTCCCGAGTTGTCGGCATCGCGGTGGACCATGACGAGATCCACCCTGTTCTCCATGAGCCTCAGACCCGCCTTCACCCGTGCTTCCACGTCTTTGGGGACACCTCGAAGCTGCTCGAATGGCGGCATCGTCAACCGGAGGTCGACGCCTCGATCTCGAAACAGGAGCTCGGCCAGTCCCGCCAGAGGATGATCGGAGCTACCTTCGGCCACGAACAGGCCGCGCACAGCGTTCCCCATCAGCCGACCAGGTCGATCGGGAGCTTGATCTGGACTCCGGGTGGAGCGGTCGTGTAGACGACGAGATCGGCATCTGTGGCCGTTACCGTCGCTTCTCTGGCTCGCCACGTGCCGGCCAGCGGGAGCAACGAGAGCGCTCTCGTCGTGTTCCCGTCAGGCGCGGTCTGCAGCCGGTTGTCAGCGACCAAGATGTCGTCGCGGCTGCACAGCTGGACCACACCTGGAGAGTGAGTGTTGATGATGACCTGCCGGAACGGATTGTTGGCGTCCGGTGGTTCGTCCGGGTCGACCGCGAGGTCACGCACCAGATCGATCATGGCTTCCAGATTGGCCGGGTGTATCCCGTTCTCCGGCTCTTCCATGCAGATGAGGCCGGTCACCGTGGGATCCTCGAGCAGGACGCACAACGCCAGAAAACGCAGCGTGCCTTCCGAAAGAGCGCGTGCCGGAAGTCTGAGCCCCCCACGTTCCTCCAGGAAAAGCGTGAGCACCTCGCGGACCTGGTCCGGTTCCACGGAGAGACTTTCGACACCGAGGTCACCAAGGTCGGCGAGCCGCCCGGCGACCCGCGCGTAGACGGCCTCCGCGTCCGGCGCGACTCCGCTGTTCACGTTGTCCTGTGCGATCCGGAAGAGCGAGGCCGCGAGGTGGCGGCCGTCGGAACCGAGCGAACGAGGGTCGGTGAATCCGTCCGGAGTTCGAAGCGCGGAAGGTTCGAGCGCGAGCCTTCGCCAGCTCTGCATCTCACGGCGCGCGGCGAGAATCGTCGGGTGGTCGTTCGTCGTGATGCTGCTCAGGACCGTTCTGCCTGCCCGTGCGGCGGCGCGTGGCTGTGGCCTGCCGGAGCTCCCGCCGTCACCGTGCACATTGATCACCAGGCCACTCTCATGAGTACCCGTCGAGAGATACGGTCCACCGCTCCGGCGCCCCAGCACCACGGCATTTCGGAACTTCTTGACACTGTGCGCGAACCTCAGGTGCTCAGCCGCTTCACCTCGGTTGATGTGGACCAGTCTTTCGGACAGCAAGGCGAGCCTGCCGACGCTTGCTTCACCGTCCGGACGTGTGTAGCCGATTCCGAGCTCGTAGCGAAGGAACGTCGTGGTCGCTGCCGCGAGGGAGCCGAGATCGTCTTCGACCGTCGCCGGAACGATCATCTCGACGGCGATGTGGAGCTCACGCTCGTGGTCGCCATAGCCATCCCAGAACAGATCTCGTGGATCACCGCTCCGTCCATCGGCAGGTCCGCGTACCTGCTGGGCTGCCTCCATCAAGGTGCCGGACGCCAGGTGCGAGAGAAAGTCGATGACGTCGAACACGTTGGACTTGCCGATCCCGTTCGCGCCCGCGATACAGGTGAACGGACCGAAGTCGACCCGCACATCCAGCAGGTTCTTGAACCCCTGCACCTCCAGCCTGGTGAGCATGGAAGTCAGGCTAGCGTGCGGGTGAGACGAATCGGCGGAGCAGCGGGCCGCCGAGAACGGCATCGGCTGAGATGAACCCCGTTGGTCTCTGGATCCATCCGGCGTAAACGGCGATACTCCTGCCGGTGCTCCGGGCAGGGGGAGAATCCATGGCGAAGCGGCCGCCCAATTTTCTGGTGACGTTGCTGCGTCGCGGCGCGCCCGCGCTGGCCACGGCGACGAGCGAGCTGTCCGACGAGGTGGGCGACCCCACGCCGATGCGCGCGCTCCGGCGGATCCAGCAGATGTCCGGTCCGATCGACACGGCCCATCGCGACAACCTCCTGCTCAGAGCCGCCCGCTATGTCGCCCTCGTCCCGTTGGTCTACCGGCTCTTCGCGGTGCCCGGCGCGTTCGGCGCCTACGTCTCCACGCACGGCACGGTCGGGATCGGCCCGGTCGGGCTGGTGGCGCTCGGCTCGGTCGCGCTCTCGCTGTACGGGATCCGGTGGATGCTGCGCTCGGCGCCGTTCCGCCCGCAGCACGCCGTCCGCCTGCTGGCCCTCGACCTCGTGTTCACCCTGCTCGCGCCGCTCGCGGTGGCGGCGCTGGTGTCGGCTTCGGTCTTCACCGAGGCGATGGCGATACCCGGCAAACACCTGCTCGGCGGGGTCGCGTTGCTGGCGCTGGCGCTGGGCATGCCCGCCGCCGCGGCGCTCGCCGTCGTCAGCTTCCCGGTGCGGATGCTCGCGTCCCTGATCGGCACCGGCCGAGCCGCCCCCGGCGACGCGATGGCCACGCTCCCGTCGATTCTCGGCGTGCTCTTCACCGCGAGCGGCGCCCTCGTCCTGATCGGGCTCGGCACCCGGCTCGCTCTCGCCTACGGCATCCGCAACGGCCGGATCGCCGAACGCGCCCGCCAGCACCGCATGCTGCACGACTCGGTGCTCCAGACCCTCGAAGCGATCGCGCTGGCCAACAAGGGCGACGCGACCACACGGCTCGCCGAGGTGCAGCGCCTGGCGCGGGCGCAGTCGATGGAACTGCGGCGGACGATCGAGAACGAGGCTTCGGACCGATCCGAGGCCGGGTCACGGCCGCTGGGCGAGAAGCTCGCGTCGCTGGCGGCGGAGATGGCGCGCGACGGCCTGCGCGCCCAGCTCGTGATCGCCGAACTCGACGACGACACGCTTTCGGAGGTCCGGCAGATCGCCATCCGCGACGCCGTCCGCGAGTCCCTGCGCAACACCCTCAAACACGCCGGGACGGACAAGGTCGTCGTGCGCGTCGAGGAGCAGGAAGGCGGCGTCGCGGTGATCACCCGCGATCACGGTGCCGGGTTCAGCATCGACTCCCGGCCCGCGGGATTCGGCATCAGCGAGTCCATCACCGCCCGGCTGAACGAGGTGGGCGGGACCGCGCGGGTGGAGTCGGCGCCGGGAAATGGCACCAGAGTCACCCTGTGGGTGCCGTTCTGACGGTAAACAGGAGACCATGAAGAGAACGGACGTCCTGGCCGAAGCGCTCACCGCGTACCGCGACGGTGACCGGGCCAAGGCAGCGGACCTCGCCGAGCGCGCCGGATCCACGCTCGGCCGCGAACTGCACCGGTACCTGACCGAAGGCGGCGGCGGGCGTGTGTACGACCAGCCCGCCGCGTTCACGGCGTTCATCCGCGGCGGCGGGAACGTCAAGCTCTACCGCGCGCTCAGCGCCATGCTCGCCCGGCGCTACGGCAGCGTCGGCTCCCTGCTCGACCTCGGCTGCGGCGACGGGCTCGCCGTCGTTCCCGCTCTCGAGCAGGCGGACCGGCAACCGGGCCGCATCGACCTGGTCGAGCCGTCGCGCGCGCTGCTCGCGGAAACGCGCAAACACCTCGACGGCACCCACGGCCTGCACACCTGGGACACCACCGCGCAGGAATTCCTCGCCCGCGACGACGACCGGCAGTGGCAGCTGACGCAGTCGACGTTCGCGCTCCAGTCGATCCCGACCGCCGAGCGCACCGAAGTCCTCCGTGCGCTCCGGCCGCGCACCGCCTCCCTGGTGCTCGCCGAGTTCGACGTGCCCGAGTACGACGAAGACTCCGCCGAGTACCTGGTTTCCCTGGTCACCCGCTACGAACGCGGGGTCTCGGAGTACGGCAAGGACGCGTCGCTGGTGGCGCAGGGTTTCCTGCTGCCGATCCTGCTCGGCCTGGTCGAACCGGGGGCGGACCGCACGAACTGGGAGCAGCCCGCCACCGATTGGGCCTCCCAGCTGAAGGAGGCGGGCTTCACCGGTATCCGGATCGAGCCGCTGGCGGACTACTGGTGGTCGCCCGCGGTGCTCATCACCGCTTCCTGAGCCACGCGAGTCACGCCTCCGATCACGTGAGTGCGGTCCAGACGCGCTACTGGACGCGGGAGAGCGCGCCGGTTTCGAGATGCTGGGCGAGCGGCCGCGGCAGAACGTAGGCCACGGCACCGCCCGGCGTCCCGTTCCACGGTGCGGTGATGCCGGTGACCACGCGCAGCGGCCGCAGGACGCGGTACAGGCGGCGTTCGCGTTCGCGGTCCGCGGCCAGCGACGTCTCGATGAACCGAGCCGCTTCGGCGTGCACGAGGTTGCCGGTCTCGTTCCCGAACCGCTGCACCGTGGTGCCCGGTGGCAGCACGACGATCCGCTTGCGGCGGAAGAAGTTCAGTGGCGGTTCGCCCCGGAGCGGCAGGATCGGCCAGTCGGCCGGGTTGTCGGCCTCCTCGTTCGCGCCCACCGCGGCCCGTGCCGGGTACAGCAGCAAGGTGCCGAGGAGGAACCGCGCCGCCTCTTCGAGGGTGGCGAACGCGACGGGCTCGTCCGTCGGCGGACGCGAGACCTCCCAGCCGTTCTCGGTACGGCGCAGGGTCCAGAGCCCCGGCTCCGGCACCGCGTTCGCGCCGATCCGATACGACGTCGGCGCGACGCCGTGTTCGGCCAGGCGCTGGTGCAGGACGTCCAGCACCTCGACGGCCCGGATGTCGCGGGCGGGTTCCCCGTCGCGTTCGACGCGGGTGCGGACGCTTTCGTCCGGCAGGTCCGCGGCGGTCCTCGGTGGCCGCGGCTTCCCGACGATCTCCGCCTCGGCGGTCGCCCGCACCAGCTCGCCGACCAGCGGCGGCCGGAAGCCGGCCGCCCGGATGTGCTCGACCAGCTCCGGCTCCGGCGGTACGCCGTACTTGCGCAGGTAATGCGGCACGGCCGCGGGCCAGATCCAGACGCCGTCGGTGTGGAAGGCGTTCGGCACGTCCGGCGGGCCGTTCGGGGTGAAGACGTCCGGCTGCGGACCCGGCCGGGTCAGCGCCACCGGCGAACGGAAGAGGTAGTCCAGGACGCCGCGCATCATTTCCGGCGGCACCGGCGGCCGGTTGACGACCGGCCGTTCGCCCTCGTTGTGCGCGTCGACGACCTTCGCGTGCCGGAACACCACGTCCAGCGGCAGGCCCGCCTTGGCCGAGAGCCAGGCCGGGACGTGCTTCTTGTCGCGCGGGAAGATCGCGAGTTCGGTCGCGTACGCGCGCGGCGACGGCTTGCCGCCCTCGTTCGGCGCCAGCCGCCACGTGGGTTCCTGCTCGGCGTCGAAGTCGAAGTCGAAACGCGATTCCGAGTCCAGCGTGAAGGTGCCCTGGAACCAGGTGCCGGTCTCCGGCTGGTGCATCGCCGCGCGCAACCGCGCGAACAGCGAGCCGAGCTCCGGCGGGGCCGCGATCGACACCGACACCGGGCCGGTGCCCTCGTCGCCGACCGAGCGGACCTCGAGTTCGGAGTAGTCGCCGACCTGCCGGAACTGGGCGCCGACCCGCTGCCAGCCCGGCGGCAGCACCCGCAGCAGGGTCCGGCCGATGGCGCGCAGCAGCGCCGCCTGGTCACCCGTGCCGGGCTCCGGGCGTGCTTCCGGCGTCTCGACGAAGTCGTGCCTGGTCTGCCACAACGCCGTCAACCGTGACGGCGCGGCCGTGGTCGAGAAGTCCGTCAGTCCCAGTTCCGCCGCGCGGGCCGCGTCCTCGCCCGCCCAGCGCAAGGTCAGGTCGCCGCCGCCGGTGTTCGGCGCGATCTGGAAGTGCTCGTCGTCGAACCGGCCGTAGGACTGGAGGCTGAAGGTCGCGCCGGCCTCGCCGTTCAGCACCACGCGGGCGGGCCGCCCGTTCCAGTCGCGGTCGAACCCCTCCGGCGCCGCTTCCCCCGGCGGCGCGATGAGCAGTAGCGTGCCGTCTTCGGTCGATCGCTGGGCCGCGAAGACGGTGTCCCCCCAGACGGCGTACAGGCCATCCGGCCGTTCCGCCGCTTGTACCCGGTAACGCACGATGTGTCCCCTCCCCGAGTTCCCCAAACCGGGGGTAAATCTAGTGGGCCGGATAGCGGGCGTACCACCGGTCGTCATCCGGCGCGGTCCCGCCGAACTCCGCGAGCGCGTCGTCCGCGAGCCGCCCGATCACTTCGCTCAACTCCAGCTCCACGAGCCAGCTCGTCTCCAGCTCTTCCTCGCCGTACATCGCGCCGACGAGGTTCCCGCAGACCGACCCCGTCGAGTCGCTGTCGCCGCTGTGGTTCACCGACGCGAGCAGCGCGACGTTCGGGTCCGTGGTGGTCAGTGCGACGTAGACCGACATGGAGAGCGCGGTTTCGCCGACGTTCCCCTGCCCGAGCGTTTCGAGCTTCTCCGGCGTCGGAGCTCCCTCTTCGGACAGGGCGAGCGCCTGGTCCAGCGCGACGCTCTGCTCTTCGTGCCCCGGGTACTTCTCCAGTTCGGCACGGGCGGTCGCGATGGCGTCGAGCAGCGGTTCCCCACGCAGCAGCTCGTGCACGATCACCGCGAACGCACCCGACGAGAGATATCCGCTCGGGTGACCGTGGGTCAGCGCCGCGCTCTCGGCGCCGAGCCGGAACACCTCGGCGAGGTCGTCCGACCACAGCGCGACCGGCGCCGCGCGCATGATCCCGCCGCAGCCCTTCGAGTTGTTCACCGGCTTGGCCATGCCGGCGCGCACCCCGGTCTTCCCGTACGCCTCCAGCTCGCTGAAGCAGGTGAGACCGGGCGCGCGTCGGCTGAACAGCTCGCGATTCGTGATCAGCCAGCCGTCCGGTTCCGGGCTCGTGTCCTCCGGGCCGCGCGCCCGCTCCCACGAGACGCCCTGGGTGTGCAGCCAGCGCTGGTAGGCCAGCTGGAGCGACTGCTCGACGGCGATAGCAGCGGTAGCAAAGGTCCCCTGCTGCCTCCGGCCGTTAGCAAAGGTCCCTTGCTCCCGCCGGGCGCCGACACCGGCCCTGATCAGGCCTTCCAGGGTGAACAGCGTCATCTGGGTGTCGTCGGTGATCCGCCCGAGGCCGCCGTACGCGGGGATGAGGCCGGTGATCCCGGCCGGCCCGGCGATCTCCCGGATGCGGTCGATCGAGTCGAACTCGGTCTTCGCGCCGAGCGCGTCGCCGAGCGCCCCGGCGTACAGGCTGCCGCGCAACCGCGACCTGGTCGCCGGATCTTGAAGCCACTCGCGCATTTCTCTACTGATCTCCTCGTGGATACCGGTTCGCGTCCCAGCGCCGCCGCTCTTCGGGTTCGCGGGGCAGGCCGAAGCGGTTGAAGTAGTAATAAGCGTCGCCCGCCATGGCGTCGACGACACCGAGGTCGGGATACGCGGCGAGCCAGGCCTCCGGCAGGCCGGGCACGGTGAGCCTGGCGCCCACCATCGCCCCGGTCAGCGCGCCGGTCACCGCGCCGCCGCGAGCGGCCAGCGCGAGCGCCGCCTCGGGGTCGTGGCCCCGTTTGGCGGCGGCGAACAACGCCCGGCCGAGCACCGAAAGCGGCGTCCGGCCGTCTCCGATGCCGTCGAACTGTTCGACGTCATCAGCGTCGACGTCGTTCCTGAGGTCGAGCACGGTTTCGACCAGGTCGCCGACCTCGCCGCTGTACTCGTCGAAGCCCTCGAGGAAGTTCGCGACCGCCGGTTGGCCGTCGCGGGCCGCGAGCTGGGCGCGGAAGACATTCACCAGCAATTCCGCACCGTGGACGACCTCGTGTCCGGCGGCCGAACCGACCAGCTCACGGACCACCTTCATCGCGTAGAAAGCACTGTCCGCGGGACCCTGCACGCCACCGGTCACCGTCGCGGCGAGCGCGGTCGCCAGCATCGCGGAGAACTCGGCGGGGGGCGGGCCCGCGCCTTCGGTGGCTTTGGCGATCCAGCCGTCCGGCCGTCCGCCCGCGGGCAGCGACGCCGGGATCTCGGCCTTGTCCGGAGCCGGGTCCAGGCCGCGGAGCACCGATTCGGTGTGGAACAGCAGCTGCCGGGTCAGTCCGCCGAGTGGCAGGCCGTCGGCGGGGTCCGCGCCCGAGCCGAGCGCGTCGCCGAGCGCGAAGCCGACGTACGCGCCGAGAAGCCGTGGGTACGCGAAGCTGCCTATGGGGAGCGTCAGGTGGTAGAACTTCCCGAACGTCCAGGCGGCCGGACGCGGTTCGCCGTTGTCGTAGAAGTGCGTCACCAGGCCGTTGGCGAACAGGTCCTCGGGCAGCTCCGGCAGCGGGCGGCCGTCGTGCTTCGCCCGGGAGCGCTCGAACGACAGCGTCGCGGCCCGCGTGTAGCGGGCGAGTTCTTCACTGCTCAGGGGGTAGCCGTTGTCGCGAGCCTGGTCGACGAGACTCCGCAGGTTCGTGACGGCGGCGCCGTCGTACTCCCCGCTGAAGTAGGCGGGGCGCCCGACGGACTCGGGGCGCTCGGTCCCCGCCGGGAGTCCGAGGTCGGCGACCTGCCGCAGTGTCTCCGGGTAGACGTTGAAGGTCTCCGGCCGTCCCGGGTTGACCAGCAGGCCGGCTCCGGGGTTGTCCTTGGCTCGCCGCAGCAGCACGCGGGGCTGGATTCGCTGCCACATCGTGTACTCCGAGGGCACCTGCGCCTCGGAGGTGTAGACGACGAACCGCACGCCGGCGTCGCCGAAGTCGCGGACCTGCAGGTGGCCGTCCTTCGCCGGGGCCAGGACGTCGAGGTCGAGCATCCAGTGGACGAACTCCTCCGGCGTGATCCACTCGACGCGCAGATAGCCGAGAAGCGTCTCGACGGGGCTTTCCGGTGCCGGTCGGCCGGAGAACCGCGGTCCCGGCCGGTGATCCGGGTTCGCGCGGACCGCACCGGTCGGCTCGCCGTACAGCGTGTGCTGCTCCCAGCGCAGGATCGCCGCCTTCGGAACGGGCAGACCGGGAACCGCGGCCGGGTCGAACTCCGGATCGACGACCTCGGCCCACCGGGTGAAGGCGTCACTGTCGCCGCCCGCCGCCGAAACCGCCATCAGCTCCAGGTCGAGCCGGATCTCACCGCCGTCGTCCGGCACGAAGGCGACCGGGCTGGGAAAGAGGCCCACACCGGGCTCGGTCCCATCGAGCCAGCCGACGGTGTTGTAGGTGACGTTCCAGCCGTCGGTCGCGCGCACGACGTAGTCGCGGCGGATCCGCAACGCGCCGGTGCCCTCCCCGCCTCGGCCCGCCAGCCATGCTTCGGCCCGGCTGACGGCTTCCTCTTCGTTCATCGTCCCCATTCCGTTCACCAGCGTGGATACCGCTGGGCCCAGCCGTCGACCTCGTGCAGCGCCGAATGGCGGTCGAAGTGCCAGAACGCGTCGGTGGCGATGTTCTCCACCAGGTGGCGCAGTTCCAGCTGATCGACCCACTTCTGCGGCAGCCCGGGGATGCCGGTGCGGGCGCCGAGCAGCGCACCGGCGACGGCGCCGGTGATCGCGCTGCGGCCCGAGTGGTTGACCGCACGCAGCAACGCCTGCTCCGGGTAGTTCTCGAAGCCGGACAGTGCCGCGAACGCGCGTCCCAGCACCGAAAGCGTGCCCTTGCCGTCGCCGATCAGCTCGGGGACCCGCAGATCGGGCAGGCCGTGCTTGCCGAAGAACGGCACCGATTCCGCGACCATCGCCTTCAGATCCGCCCAGACCGGCCCCCGCTGGTGCGGATTCCGGTCGCTGAAGATCTCACGGGAGATGTTCCAGACCGGATAGCTGAACGCCTCCGAGGTCAGCGCGGGTTCGAACAGCCAGGTCAGGTAGGTCGCCGCTTCGACGTCGACCTCCCCCGGATGAGTGACCGAAACGAGGTCGCGGACCGCCTGCCGGACACCGCCGCTCAGGGCGGTCCCCGGTCCCGCCGCGGTCATCGCCGCGGGCAGGGCCGTGACCAGCGCGTCCGGCCCGCTCATCGGCATCGCCGTCGGGGACACGGTCGCCAGCGCGTGATAGGCGTTCAGTTCGGCGTCGTCGGGGGTGCGGCGGACACGCAGTTCCGGCACCTTCACCAACCAGCCGTCGGCGTTGTCCAACGGCGCGCCCTGGGTGTGCAGCCAGCGCATCAGCGAGTTGCGGGCGACCGTCCCGAGCGCCTGTTCGGCGGAAAGGTTCTCCGGCTGCTCCCGATGCGGGCTGCGGATGACGGCTTCGGTGTAGAACAGCAGCCGCTGGGTGAGCGGCCCGATCCGGCCGGGCAGGTCGAACGCGACCGGCAGATCGGTGACGCCGTCCGGGCCGTAGGTGCTGTGGATCTCGTCGAGCCGCATCCGGTCGACTGCCGCTCCGAGTGCCTCGCCGAGCGCGAAGCCCACGTACGCGCCCGTGACGCGCTGCCAGCCGTAGCGGGAGCTGGAGCGGTCTCGTTCGAAGTACTTGCCGAAGGTGTCCAGACGCGGCTGGAGCTGCCCGTCGTTGTCGTAACCCGGCGCCAGCCCGTTCGCCCGCAGGTCGTTCGGGCGGCCGTGCGGCGGCTCCGGCTGCTTGAGCCGTGCCAGCCACGACTGGCCGAGGACGGTCTTCTGGCATTCCTCGACGGTCAGTTCGAACCCGCGGCGGCGGGCCCGTTCGGCGGCGGCCAGCGGCGGCTTCACCGGTTCGGGCAGACCCATCTTCGCGGCGGTCTCGGCGGCGAGCGTCTCCAGTTTCGGATCCGCTTCCGGGCAGCGCTCGTTGACGTCGACGCCAGGGCCCCGGCGCGGGAATCGCGACGCGGTCTCGGCGAGTTCGGCGCCGCTGACGTCCTCGAACGTCGCCGGGCCACCGTTGATCACGAGGTTCGGCGGGCTTTCGTACCCGGCGAGGGTGGCGATGTCGACCTTCCAGTACCCGTGTTCTCGGGAGGGGAGGTTCCTGGTCGAGCTGAACACCCGGAGTTCGGCGCGTTCCTCGTTGAAGTAGAACCGCTCCGTCTTCCCCGACGCCAGGTCGAGCGGGACGTAGACCTCACAGCGCAGCAGCCCGATGAGCAGCTGCTCCCTGGTCAGCCAGCCGACGCTGGCGAACGACAGCAGCGTTTCGAGCCGGTTCTCCGGCTTCGGGTAGCCGCGGCGGATCGGCCCGGCCTTGTACTCGGGGTTCTCCCGCTCCCGTCCGGTCTGGACGCCGTCCGCGGTGACCTGCACCCAGCCGGCGACGACCGCGGGCGGAACCCCGAGGTCACCGAGTCCGGCCTTGGCGTACTCGGGGTCGACGACCTCGCGCCACGCCTCCTGGCCGGGGAACGCCACCGGGACGCTGAGCCCGCCGGGCTGCGGATGCGCCTGGCGCAGTTCGCCGTCCGGTTCGCGGACGATCACCGACGGCGGCGGGAAGATCTCCTTCTCGGCATGACCCTCGTCGAGGAAGGCGATCGTGTTGTAGGGGACCGACCAGCCCTCGGGGACGCGCAGGACCTTCTCGTGGTTCACGCGCAGGCCGGCGCCGCCCGGTTCGGACACGTCCGGGCCGTGGACCGCGCGCAGCCACTCTTCGACCTTGGCTACCGCTTCCGCCGATTCCACCTACTCGATCCTCTCCAGGCTGCCGTCGGACACGTGCTCGGCGATGGTCCTCGGGAGCACGTAGGCCACCGCCCCGCCGGGCATGTTCGCCCAAGGGACGGTGACACCGATGATCACGTGGAGCGGGCGTCGCAACCGGTAGGTCCCACCGACGCGCTCCCGTTCCAGCGGCAGGGACGTCGTGGCGAACCGTACCCCTCCGTGGTGAACCAGATTGCCGGTTTCCTCGCCGAACCGCAGTACGACCGTACCGGCGACCATCCGGCTGACGCGCTTGTTGCGGAGCAAGGTGAGCGGAGGCTCACCCGTGGCCGCCTGCACCGGCCAATCGGCGAGTTCCTTCGCCGTCTCGAGAGGTGTCTCGTGTCCGGCGGTCATCCTCGCCGGATGCAGCAGCAGGGCACCGAGAAGCTGGTGGGCCGCGTCGTCGAGCTTGTCGAAGTACTTCGGCGAGACCGGGACGCCGCCCGAGTAGGCCGCGACCTCCCAGCCCTTCTCGGTGAAATTGAGGCACCAGGCGCCGTCCGCGCGGTCGCCGATGCGGTACGCCTCCGGCCAGACGCCGTGCTCACCGAGCCTGCTGACCAGCACGACCAGCAGTTCTTCGTCGGTCAGGGCCGGATTCGGCGACGTCTCCAGCTCCGCGGCGATGTCGCCTTCGGTCTTCTTGACGTCGGAGCGGCCCGGTTTCGGCCTCGGCTTGCCGAGCAGATCCGCTTCCGCGGTCCGCCGCACGAGGTGCTCGACGTACGGCGGCTGGAACCGCTGGCCGCGAATGTGCCCGACCAGCTCGGGCTCCGGCGGGATCCCGTACTTCCGCAGGTAGTGCGGCACGGACGCGTGCCAGATCCAGGTGCCGTCGGTGTGGTAGCTCTCCGGGACGTCGCCGTCGGCTTCCGGAGCGAAGATGTCCTTGCCGAGACCGCTGCCGGAGAGGATCGCCGGTTCACGCTCGAGGTACTGCGCGACCAGCGGCGCCTCGGATTCGTCGAGCTCCGGTCTGTCCACCACCGGTGGCTCGCCCTCGGTGTACGCGTCGACGATGCGGGCGTGCCGGAACTCGACGCGCAACGGCAGCTGTGCGCGCAGCCGCCACCAATCGGGGACGTGCTCGTCCTCGCGGGGGAACGCGGCCAGCTCGTCCGGATACGCCGAAGCGGGCGGGGTCCTGGACCACGCCGGTTCGTCGTCGAGGGTGAAGTCGAAGTCGAAGGTGCCGTCGGGCTTGAGCGTGAACCGCGACTGGAGCCAGGTCCCGCGGCCGGTGATGTACATGCCGGTGCGAAGCCTGCCGAACAGCTCGTTCAGCTCGGCTGCGGGCACGACGTTGTGGCCCTCGAGTTCGGTGTGTTCCCCGGCCTGCCGGAAATCGGCCGCCGCCGGACGCGCCGCGTCGGTGACGCCCGCCCGGACGAGCTTGCCGATCTCGATCAGCAGGCCGTGTCGTTGTTCCGAAGTCAGTTGTTCCACGTGAATCATCGCGCCCGGTCCGCCCGGTGGTAGGAGATCACTGGCTGTCCCCTTCCTCCGGTGGTGCGTATTCGGGGAAACGGGGTTCCGCCCGGAACGACGGCGGCTCCCCCGCGGCGCGGCGGGCCAGCTCGTCCTCCCACATCTTGAAGGTGCGCTTGCGCAGCGCCTGGATCAAGGCCGATTCCTGCGGTTCCAAGCGGCGGTTTTCGCGCCTGGCCTGGTCGTACAGGCCGTCGATGGTCTCGTAGAGCGCGAAGATCGGGCCCGCGCCCTTGAGCTCGTACGCGCGAGCCCGCTCGGTCTCCTGGACGAACTTCTCCTCGGGCACCTTGCTGATGTCCGAACTCGCCATCGCCCACATGACCTCACGCACGTGTTCCGGCTTCTCGTCGAATTCGCCGGTGCGCGGATTGAGGAGAAAGCCGGTCAGGCCTCCGTCGGGAGTCGACTCGATGCGGTAGGTCTTCCCGAAGTACGTGTAGAAGGACGGGGTCTGGATCACGTGTTCTCCTCCGGCGGCAAGCCCTTCCGTAGCCCGGTCATGAACTTTTCCCGGACCCGGTCCATCAACGCGGCTTCCAGTAGCGCCTGTTCCGGAGTCAGCCGCTTCTTGTTGTTCTCGTCCAGTGTCCGGTTGTACGTCGGGAAGTCGCGACGGACCTCGTACAAGGCGTGCTCGTAGGCCGAGACCGTGTCGATGTGCTTCAGATGCAGCCGCAGTTCGGCGACGTGCCCGTTCGGCAGCCGGACGTTCATCTGCAGATCGCGGTAGCCGCTGTCCTGCGGATTCGCGAACCGGTCGTCGAAACTGACGATCCGGAGATCCGGATCGGCCATCACCGCGTTCAACGCGTTGTAGACGTCGGCCAGCGTGTCGAACTGGATCTTCACGCCCACCAGGTCGGTGAGTTTCGACGCGTCTCCGTCGTAACCCGCGATCTTCGCCTTCGCGCGGTCGTCGTCCTTCGGACCGGGCCTGCCCGACGCGTCACCGTTGTTGTCCGCCGCGATCCGTTCGGCGATCCGGTTCAGGTCGCCCTGGTTCCGCGGCCACGCCTCCCGCTCGGCGGCCAGGAACTCCTGGATCTTCCCTGGATCGCCCTTGTCCGCGCGATCGAATCCGGCGTGGTACTGGTCGCGGGGGTCCACGTCGGCGGCGATGTCCGCCGCCGCGTTCGCGAGGTCCCGCTGCTCCGGGGTGAGCGGAGTGTCGCCAGGACCGTCCTGGCGGACGTCGTCGATCAGCTGGTGGCCGCGTTCCTCGACGTCGCGCAGAGCGTCTTCGAGGAGCGGGATGGCTTCCGGGTGCAGCAGCAGGCTGCCGATGGTCATCGGGTTGTGCAGCAGTGAGGCCCGCAGGTACGCGTTGTCCGGGTGCTCCATCAGCCGGACGAGTTCCGGATGCGCGGGCAACTGCTCACGGATGAAGTCCCGCATCGGCCCGACGTCGTGCTTGACCCCGTTCTCGTCCTCGTGGACGGCCCGCTTCTTGTCCGGGGCCAGCCCGTCCACCGCGGCGGCGACCTCGGGATCGTTCAGGAACCGCTCGCCCTCGGCCCGGTTTCCGTCGGGCTGCTCGTCGGGCGCCATTCCGTAGCCCGTGTCGCGCGGCGGGGTCACGATCGGACGGCCGTCCGGCCCGATCCGCGACGGCGGCACGTCGGGGGTGTCTTCCCTGGCGTAGGCGAGGCGCGGATCCACCGGCTGATCCGGCCGCGCGAACGCGATCCGCGGGTCGGCGGGCCGCGCCGAAGCGGTGTCCGTCCGCGTGGTGTGGCCGTCGGTGTGCTGAGCGGCCGGGCCCTCCGGGACGCCGACGTGCATCAGCTTCATGCCCAGCGGCGGATGCGGCAGGCTCATCAGCGCACCGGACTGCGGGTCGATGAACGCGACGCCGTCGCGGGTGTTGGCCACCATGGCGATGTGCCCGCGCTCGACGCCGTTCTCGTCGAGGTACTTCACCGCCACGACCGCGTGGTGCTCGGTCGGCATGCCCCGCATCTCGCGGATGACGGTGTCGTAGTCGGCGCGGTCGGAGAACTGGCCGCCGAAGCGCTCCTCGACGTGGTCCAGCGAACCCTGGCTGTCCATTTCGTGCACCAGCAGCGGATCGGCGGTCGAATCGATGCCGTTCAGCCGGTCCATGTACGCGCCCGGCGTGCGGGTGCAGTTGGACCGGTAGCCGTTGGCCAGCGCGTCGGGGTCGTGGAAGTGCGGGTTGACCTCGGCCAGCCGCGGATGCCGGTCCGCGAGGTACGCGGCCTGCCGCGCGGGGCTCGCCGAGCCGGCGTGGATCGCCGGTTCGCTCGGCGGGTTCGTCGCGACCGCCATCGACGAGTAGTCCCGTTCGGGGACCGGCAACTCCGCCGTGTCGTCGGTGACGGAGTGGTCCTGAGCGGTCTGCTCGCCGTACTCCGGGCCCTTGTCGGCGTCCGCGACCCCGTGCCGCGCCGGGTTCTCCGTGGTGAGGTGCGGGGTCTGCGGCTCGTCGAAGCCACCGAGGCGCGCCATCGACCGCGCCTGGGCCAGGCGCGCGAGTTCGGGTGCCTCGGCGGCGTGCCGGGCGCGCCGCTCGTCCATCTTCTGCTTGGCGGTCTCGGGGTCCAGGTAGCGCGGGTCGCCGGGAGTGACCTCCTCGGCGTGGATGACCCACTTCGGCCGGTCGACCAGCGGCGGAGTCTTGAACTCCTTGCTGTGCACGTAAAGCTGCGTCGCCGGCTTGTTGATCGCCTCGTTCTCGCCCGGGTTCTCGGCGAGCGACGAAACGTCCTTGCCGGTCTTCGAGACGATGTGGATCTCGACGTCTTCGCCGAACTTCGACTTCGTGTCCGGCGACGTCTTGATGGTGGAGCTGGTCATCGTCGGCTCGGGGACGGTCTGCCCCGGCTCGTAGTGCGCCGCCATGATCGCGGCGGCGCGCAGGTCGCCCTTGGTGTCGATGCCGCGGATGGCCTCACCGTGGAAGTCCGGCAGCTCGTTGAGCGCGCCGACGATGGCCCGGGTGCTGCGCTGGGCGTTCTCGAAGTCAGGGTGCGCTTCACCCCGGCGGTTCGCCTCGTTGATCGCGTACGCGTGTTCGCGCGAGTACGAGTAGATCGCTTCCGCGGCTTCGGGCGAGACGCGGTCCTTCAGCGGGCTGGCCTCGAGTCGCTTGAGCGCCTTCTCGCGGGCCTGCTCGGCGAGGTCGGCGTTGTCGTAGCGGTCACGGAGGCTCTTGTGATCCTCCGGCATGCCACGGAAGTTCTCGTCGCCGAGATAGCTTTCGTCGAGCCGCTTGGGTGTTTCTTCCGGGCCCTTGAGCCGGTCGGCGATGTCGAGTCCGGTCTTCGGCGACTGCTCTCGAACCGGTGTTTCGGCCTCGGGGGACTTGTCGGTGTGCGTCTGTTCCGGCGCTTCCGGCGGGTGCGGGGCATCGCCGCCGCCCATCGGCATCGCCTTGATCGACGTCGGGTCGTCGGGCAGTGTCGCGAGCCGTCCGGTCATCGGGTCGGCGAAGACCACGCCGTGCGGCGTGTGTACCGCGGCGACGATCCGCGTCTCGATCCGGTCCTTGGAGCGCGGGGAACCCTCCGGCGCGTTCGGCTCGGCGGCGGCGTGCTGCTCGAACGCCACCGCGGTCCGCGCGCCGACCGGACGTCCACCCAGCTCGCGGGCGACGTCGGCGAAGCCGTTCCGATCCGACCACTGCCCGCCGACCCGGTCGCTGACGTGCTGCAACGGCGAACCACCGGTCGACGGCCCGGCGACCGAGTCGCCACCGTTCATCCGGTCCTCGAACGCGACCAGCGACTCGGCCGAGTTCGTCCGGTAGCCGTCCTGCCACGATTCGGGCGCGTAGTAGTTGCGGCTGTTGGCCTCGCCGATGGCCGGGATCGCGTCCATGAGCAGCCGCACCTGCTGATGCGGTGTCTCGGCCGAACCGGCGTGGATGACCGGCGTCCCGCCCTCGTCGAGCGGCTTCGCCAGCTCGGACCAGCCACCCTCGGGAACGTGCTCCCTCGGCTTGGGGATGTCCTGGGCGGGGGTGTCGGCGGCGTCGACCCAGCCGCCCTTGCCGTCGGCCAACTTGGTCTCGAGTCCCGCGAGGCCCTTGTTCTGGAACAGCTCCGGGTGGTCGCGGCGCAACTGGGCTTCCTGATCGGCCGCTTCCCG
Source organism: Amycolatopsis sp. QT-25 (assembly GCF_029369745.1). Taxonomy (NCBI): domain Bacteria; kingdom Bacillati; phylum Actinomycetota; class Actinomycetes; order Pseudonocardiales; family Pseudonocardiaceae; genus Amycolatopsis; species Amycolatopsis sp. QT-25. The sequence goes on along the minus strand of NZ_CP120210.1, from coordinate 7,969,894 downwards.
CGCCAGCCGCTCCTGCACGGCGTTGTTGAACTCGCGCCGCTCGGCGACCTTCTGATGGACCTCGTCCGGGCTCAGGTGGCCGTCTTCACCGGCGACGACCTCTTCGCATTCGACGATCCACTTCGGCAGGTCGTTGGGCGAGCCGTCGTCCAGCCGCTTCCGGTAATCGGGATGGTCGGGATGCCCCGGGCCCATCTTGACGTCGGTGACACGCAGTTGCGTCGCCGACTTCATCAGCACTTCGCGTTCGTCCTTGAGGGACGCGAGATCCTCGATGTGGCGTCCGGTCTTCGACTGGATGCGCATCTCGACTTCACCGGGGAAGGTGCTGCGCGGATGGTCGGGCGTGACCCGCGACGTGCTCAGCATCTGCGGGTCGACGATGACCTGACCCCTGGCGTGCGCCTCGAGGAAACTCCGGATCGCGCTCTCGTTGCCGTTGAAGTTCACCCGCCGCGAGACGAGGCCCTCGTAGGCGGGCATCTCGTTGAGGCCGGAGGTGATCGCCTCGATGTGCGGCCGGAGCGCGTCCAGTTCCGCACCGCCGTGGCGCTGGGCGTGCGTGATCCTCTCGGCCATGTCGGTACGCGTGTAGCTGTGCACCGCGTACGCGCCCTGATCCGACATCTCCCTGACGCGCGGATCTTCGTGGGTGTCGCGTTTGGCGAGGGCTTCGCGGCGGACCTGTTCGCTCCGCGCTTCTCCGGTCTCGGCGTCGAAACCCCGCTTGTCGATCTGCGTCTCGGCGAGCGCGCGATAGGCGGCGGGGTCGTCCGTGTGGAAGTCCGGATCCGTCAGGTACGGCTCGTCGACGGTGGTACCGGGTTCGTCGGTGGTCCTGTCGTCGGGCGTGACGTCCTGGGGCGTCTCGGTGTCCTTCGGCGTCTCGACGTCCTTGGGGGTCTCGACGTCCTTCGGCGTCTCGGTGTTCCTGGGCGCGTCCGTGTCCTTGGGGACGTCGGTGTCCTTGGGCGCGTCCGTGTCCCTGAGTGCGTCGACGTCCTTGGGCAGCTCGGCGTCCCTGGGCACGTCGGGGGATTCCTGCCGCGGCGCCTGCTCCGCCGGTCGCATCGGGGGCTGCTGCTGCGGGGGACGCTGCGGCTGCCGCGTGCGGTCCTGGGGAGCCGCGTTCCCGTCGTGGCCGGGGCGAGGTGCCGGGACCTGCGGCGGGCGTTGCGGACCACCGAACCGCGGCGGCTCGGCACCGGGCGGCATCGGCCGCCCGGACTGCGGTCCGGGACGACCGGGCTGACCAGGGTGATGGCCGGGCGGAGGCGGCGGCACGGGGCCGCGGTTGCCGGGGAACGGACCGTTGCCCGGATGCTGGGGCCGCGGCGGATGACCGGCCGGACCGCGGCTGCCCGGCGGCGGGCCGGGCGGAGGCGTCTGCGGACGCGGCGGGATCCCGCCGTTCGGGCCGGGACCCGGTCCCGGCCTGCCCTGGTATCCCTGAGGCGGGCGCGGCGGACCCTGCGGACCCGGCGGCTGTGGCGGTTGTGGCGGCTGCTGAGGACGCTGCCGCGGCCCGCGGTCCTGCGGATAGCCGCCCTGACCGGGCTGCTGGGGCGGTGGCTGCGGTCCGGTCGGACGCGGGCCCATCGGGCCGGGCTGCCCGTGCGGTCCTCGCGGCGGCATGGGGCCACCACCACCGGGAGGCGGCGGCGGAGGTGCGAAACCACCCGGAGGCGGCGGCTGCATCGGCTGCTGGCCCTGGAAGGGCATCGGGGCGGGCGGCTGGTCGAAACGCGGCTGCTGCGGTCCACCGTTGCCGGTGAAGCCCGCGGCCTGGACGCCGTCGTTCGGCCGGCCGGGCCGGGACGGATCGTGCCCGGGAGAGGGGAAACCACCGGGTGCCGGACCGTTGCCGGGCGGGTTGCCGCCGGGAGCCATGCCGTATCCACCCGACGGAGCGGGCGAGCTCGAACCGGGATTCGGCGCCATGCCGTATCCGCCGGAGGACGAACCGCCCGAACTCGACGGCGCACCCGTCGAGGTGGGGGCGCCGGAGGAAGCGGCAGGTGGCATCGCGCTGGACTGCGAAGAACTGTGTGCAGGACTCTGCGACGAGCTGGAGTCCGCTCCGGACGCGGGGCTCGATGTCGGGCTTTGCGTTGGACCGGAGGCCGCTCCGGACGCCGGAGTGGAGGCCGGGCTCTGTGTCGGACCGGAGGCCGCTCCGGACGCGGGATTGGACGTCGGGCTTTGCGTTGAACCGGAGGCCGCTCCGGACGCCGGAGTGGACGCCGGAGTGGAGGCCGGGCTCTGTGTCGGACCGGAGGCCGGTCCGGACGCGGGATTGGACGTCGGGCTTTGCGTTGAACCGGAGGCCGCTCCGGACGCCGGAGTGGACGCCGGAGTGGAGGCCGGGCTCTGTGTCGGACCGGAGGCCGGTCCGGACGCGGGACTCGACGCCGGTGCCGGGCTTCCCGCCGGTGTCTGGGCGGCGCCCGCCGCGGGGGCCTGCGTCTGGGCGGCGGGTGCCTGCTGCTGACTACCCGGCGCGGCCTGCTGCTGACCGGGACCGTTGTCCGCGGTCGCCGCCGGCGCGTTCTGGTGGGTCTGCGCCGCCCGCTGACCGTCACCGGTGTTCGCCGGGGCGTCGGCCGGACGTTCCGGGGCCCGCGTCGACGACTGGTCGACCCGGTCGCTGTCCGCCGCCCGCTGCGGGCCGCCCTCGGAACGCGGCTGCGGATCAGCCGAACCGCGGCTCGAAGCCGCGTCACTGTCCGCGGTGGACCGCGGCGACGAGTCCGCCGCAGAGTCCGACCGCGAGGAGGAACGCGAATCCGAAGACGAACCGGAATCCGACGAGCCCGGAGTATGCGAAGGCGTCCCCGAATCCGGGGAATCGACATCCGGCGCCGGAGGGCCGTCCCCCGCGGCGGTGGGCGTGTTCGCGGCGCGGATGTCGCCGATCTGGCTCTTCGCCCCGTCGACACCGCCGCCCACGGCCCCGCCGGAAGCGCCCATCAGGACGTCCTTGGCCGAAAGCTTGTCCAGGTCACCGGTGACGGCGGCCTGCCCGACCGTGCTGGCGACGCCTTCGGCCGCACCGCGCACGGCACCCCGCGCCGCGCTGTCGACGATCTGGCCGCCCACGCTGTCGGAGAGGCCCTTGGTGGCGCCCTTGCCGATACTGCTGCTGCCCGCGCCGACCACGCCGTCGACGGCGCCGCTGATCGCGGAATCCTTGGTCTTGCTCGAGTCCCAGCTGTCGCGGTCGCCCTTGGCCATCTGGAGGCCCTGGATGCCCGCGTCCATGGCGAGGTTCATCGCCGTGTTCTGCAGGACCTCCTTGCCGATCTTCTTCAGGCCCTCCTTGAGGAGTTTCTCGAGGAGTTCCTTCGCGACCTTCTTGAAGCCTTCCTGCGCGAGCTTCTGCATCAGCTGCCGGAAGATCATCTGGACGGTCATGCGGGTGGCGATCTGCGCCGGCGCGATCCCGGCCGTCGAACCGCCGAAGGTCACCGCGGCGGCCGCGATCATCGCGACGATCTGCGCGGCGAGGATCACCAGCGAGATGATGATCATGTACTTCGTGTACTCGACGTCCAGCGCGGTCGCGTTGCACGAGTCGCCGAGCGCCTTCGAGGAGTCGGCGAGCGACTTGAAATACGCTTCGTCGCCCTCGACGAACTTCTTCCAGGCCTCGGCGAACTTCTCCGCGCCCTGGCCGCTCCAGCCGCCGAGGACCTCGGTGGCGCCCTTGGTCGCGGTGTCGGCGATCGGCTGGATGGCCTTCGAGGCGTTGTGCCAGGCGTCGCGCAGATCGCGGAGTTTGTCCTCGTCGCCTTCGGGCCAGCTTTCCCCGACGACGATCGGCAAGAGCCACTTGACCGCGTCGGGCATCTCCATACCCACGGCGCTAGACCTTCTTGTCCAGCGTCGTCTTGATCTCTTCCTCTGCGTTCGTGAACGCGGTCATCGACCGTTCGACGTTGTGCTGCATGCCCCGCAGCGCCTCGACGACGTTCGCGAACCCTTCGGACGAGCCCTGAGCGCCCGGCTCGTAGTCCTTGGCGAACTCCTTGCCGGCGTCGTCGTCGCCCCAGCATCGGCCGAGCGAGTTCATCGCGGCCAGCAGTTCCTTGCCCGCGTCGTCCAGCTGATCCGCGGCCAGCCCCAGCTTGGCCGCGGCCGTCTTCACCGCGTCCGGATCCGCGGTGAACCCACCGTTCGGCATCAGACCCCCCTGGTCATCCAGCTCGAAGGCGGTTCTTCCTCATCGTCGTCCTGCCGGCGCACCCGTTTCGGCACCGGTTTCGGTGCCGGCGGCGCGGGCGGGGCCGGCGGAGGCGACGGTGTGTCGTCCTTGATCATCAGCGGCGCGTCGAAGTCCTCGTCGGACTTCGACGGCGCCGTCTCTTCTTCTTCCGCGAGGAAGTCGGGAATCGACGGCAGCAGCCCTTGCAGCGAAGGAGCGCCTTCGATGAGGTCCGAGAGATCCGGCAGCCCTTCGGTGATCGGCGCCATCAGATCGGCGACCTGCTGCTTGACCTGCAGTGATCCCTGACGCACCAGGTTCAGCACCGTGTTGGCCAGCTGGGCGGGAGTGGTGCGCTCGAAGGCGTTCGGCTGGATCTCCAGCTTCGCGAGCGTGCCGGTCGCGTCGATGGTGGCGCGGACGAGGCCGTCCTGCGAAACCACCGTCGCCGAAGTCTGCGAAGCGGCTTCCTGCGCGTCCCTGAGCTGGGCCGTCTGGCGCTCGAACTGCTCGAGCAGCGTGTCGACCTGGTCCTTCATGGCGGCATTGCGCGCTTCGAGGCGTGCGCTGTCGTCGCCGGCCGTCGTCACTTGAGCCCCCGGAAGTACTTGATCCCGGGCCTACGCCACCCGGTGTCGGTAAGCGTCACCCTAATGCCAAGGGCGGAGCCGTATCAGCGGTTCTCCCTTTTCGCACCGCGAGCAGGGAGGCGGCCGGTGCGCTTCAGGGTCGCCTCTCGGCGGCTATGCGCAGTGTGGCTCCAGCCGGACGGTATTCCACAAAGGCGGTTCTTCAGTGAGCCCGGGGGACACGGAAAGCGCACCGACCGTTGTGTCCAACGGTGCTCGTGATGCTGTTGTTCCCAGTGCCGGACGATTTGTCCCCACTCGAAGTGGGATCATGGCGGACGTGCCAGCGGACGCCGAGGTCGAACCGGGAACGCTCCTGGTCGCCGCCCCCACGATGTTCGATCCGAATTTCCGGCGGACCGTCGTGTTCGTCATCGACCACCGGGACGAGGGAACGCTCGGGGTCGTGCTCAACCGGCCGAGTGACGTCCCGGTGTACGACGTGCTCCCCAACTGGGGCGGGCACGTCGCCGAACCGCAGTCGGTGTTCGTCGGCGGTCCGGTGGAGAAGAAGACGGCGTTGTGCCTGGCCGCGTTGCGGACCGGTGAGACGGCGTCCAGCGTGCCGGGGGTGATCGCCGTCCGCGGTCCGGTCGCGCTGGTCGATCTCGACACCGATCCCGAGATGCTGGTCCCGAAGGTCCGCGGTGTGCGGGTGTTCGCCGGGTACGCGGGCTGGGACTCCGGCCAGCTGGCGAACGAGATCGAACGGGACGACTGGGTGATCGCCCCGGCGTTGCCCAGCGACGTCCTCGCCTCACCGGACCACGACCTCTGGGGTCAGGTGCTGCGGCGGCAGGGCATCCCGCTGGCGCTGCTGGCCACCCACCCGGGAGATCTCCAGCGCAATTAAGCGGTGGCGGTGTCGGCCTTCTTGAAGACGCCGCAGGTCCCGCAGGCGCAGCCACTGCATCCGGCGGGCCGCTCCGGTTCGGGTTCGGGGACCGTCGCGGCGGCGCGGTTGCCGAGCACTCCCCCGGCCGCGACCAGCGCGATCATCCCGAGCACACCCACGAACGAGGCGAGCAGCAGCCCGAACGTCGTCGGCATGACCAGTGCGGCGATCCCCGCCAGGACGGCGATCACGCCGCCCGCCAGCGTCGGTGGCCCGGCGACCTTGTTGCCCAGGCGGAAGGCCTCTTCACCGCGCATCGTGGCGGCGGTGCGCACACCGGCGCCGCGGTCACGCGGCAGCTTCTCACGCAGGCCGAGGAACCCACCCCAGCCGACGAGGACACCCAGCACGATCGGGACCAGCGCTATGACGAACACTCCACGAGGATAAGCGTGACGTTCCGGCAACCTCCCGGATACCCTGATCGACTGTGCTATAGGCCATGTCACGCCGAGCTGTCGCCCTCGCCCTGATCGGGGCCGTCCCCCTCACCCTGACGGCGGCACCCGCCGCCGAAGCGGGTCACCGTCCCCTTCGCCTGATCGGGGAACAGATCGTCCCGAACGCCCTGCCCTACGAGGGCACGGTCGTCGGGGGTCTCTCCAGCATCGACTTCGACCCCCGCACCGGCGAGTACGCGCTGATCTGCGACGACCGGTCCGGGATCAACCCGGCCCGGTTCTACACGGCCGAGTTCTCCCTGGACGCCAAGGGACTCGGCCCGGTCACCTTCACCGGCACCAAGCCGCTCCTGCGTCCCGACGGCACGCCGTACCCGCCGCTCGCGAAGAACGACCCCGCGCAGCCGCCGAACATGCAGACCATCGACCCCGAAGAGCTGCGCGTCGACCCCTGGACCGGCCGGTACGTCTGGTCGCAGGAGGGCGAGCGGTCGGCGGCGGCACGGATCGACCCGTCGATCCGCGAGGCGAAACGCGACGGCGCCTACGTCCGTGACCTGCCGATCCCCGCCAACGAGAAGATGACCGAGACGGCTGGGCCGAGGCAGAACCTCGCTCTCGAAGGCCTCACTTTCGCGGGCTTCGGCTCGCTGGTCGCCAGCTCGGTCGAGGGGCCGCTGCTGCAGGACGGGCCGGAGGCGAACACCACCTCCGGCGCCCTTTCGCGGATCACCGTGCAGTCGCGGTTCGGGCCGGTCCTGGCGCAGTACGCGTACCCGCAGGAGAAGGTCTTCGCGTCGCCGAACCCGCCCGGCGCCTTCGCGACCACCGGTATCTCGTCGCTGCTGGCCGTCGACCAGGCCGATCCGACGCGCTACCTGGTGATGGAGCGCTCGTTCGTCACCGGCGTCGGCAACAAGATCCGCATCTACGAGATCGACACCAAGGGCGCCACGAACATCCTGAGGATGTCCTCGCTGGCCGACGCGAAAAAGGTCGAACCGGTCAAGAAGCGCCTGCTGGCGGACCTGGCGGACTTCAAGTTGTCCACTGTGGACAACGTCGAGGGGATGACCTGGGGCCCGCGGCTCCCGAACGGCGAGCGCGGTCTGGTGCTCGTCAGCGACAACAACTTCTCGGCGACCCAGGTGACCCAGTTCATCGCTCTGGCGGTCCCCGCGGAACGGCTTTGACCAGCGGGTTAAACTGGACTCATGAACACGGCTCGGCTGCTCCTCGGCTTGCCGCGCTGAACTCGGCGGATCGGCCGGGACCAGCGCGGCGACCCCTCATGCCCTCCGGGCTGAGGGGTCGAGTTGTTTCTGGAGTGGCTTGACGTGGATGAGCACGGAGGATTTCGGCGATGAACCAGGCGAGCGAAGGCGCCGACTCGGCCCCTCAGCACCGCTACACCGCGGAGCTGGCGGGCCAGATCGAGCAGCGTTGGCAGGACTACTGGTCCGACCACGGCACCTACCACGCGCCGAACCCGGTCGGCCCCCTCGCGGACGAGAGCGACGGTGGTTCGTCCGTCCCGTCGGACAAGCTGTTCGTCCAGGACATGTTCCCGTACCCGTCGGGCGCCGGTCTGCACGTCGGCCACCCGCTGGGCTTCATCGCGACCGACGTCTTCGCGCGGTACCACCGCATGATCGGCCGGAACGTGCTGCACACGATGGGCTTCGACGCGTTCGGCCTGCCCGCCGAGCAGTACGCGGTGCAGACGGGACAGCACCCGCGCAAGACGACCGAAGAGAACATGGAGACCTACCTGCGCCAGATCCGGCGCCTGGGCCTGGGTCACGACGAGCGTCGCCGGATCTCGACGATCGACCCGGACTACTACAAGTGGACCCAGTGGATCTTCCTGCAGATCTACAACTCCTGGTACGACGAGAAGGCGGGCAGGGCCCGGCCAATCGTCGAGCTGGAGACCGAGTACGCGCAGGACAAGCGTCGTATCCCCGACGGCCGCAACTGGTGCGAGCTGACCCGCGCCGAGCAGTTGAAGATCATCGACTCGCATCGCCTGGTCTACCTGTCCGAGGCGCCGGTGAACTGGTGCCCCGGCCTGGGCACGGTGCTGTCGAACGAAGAGGTCACCTCCGACGGCCGCAGTGAGCGCGGCAACTTCCCGGTCTTCCGCCGCAACCTGCGGCAGTGGATGATGCGGATCACCGCCTACGCCGACCGGCTGGTCGACGACCTGGACCTGCTGGACTGGCCCGAGAAGGTCAAGTCCATGCAGCGCAACTGGATCGGCCGCTCGCACGGTGCGCGCGTGTCGTTCGAGGCGGGCGAGCAGCGGATCGAGGTCTTCACCACCCGTCCCGACACCCTGTTCGGCGCCACGTATCTGGTGGTCGCCCCCGAGCACCCGCTGGTCGACGAACTGACCGCCGCCACCTGGCCGGAAGGCGTCGACGCCCGCTGGACCGGCGACGCGGCGACGCCCGCCGAAGCGATCGCCGCCTATCGTGCGGCGGCGGCGCGGAAGTCCGAATTGGATCGTCAGGAGAGCAAGGAGAAGACCGGCGTCTTCACCGGCTCCTACGCGGTGAATCCGGCCGACGGCAAGGAGATCCCGGTCTTCGTCGCCGACTACGTCCTGATGGGCTACGGCACCGGCGCGATCATGGCCGTCCCCGGCCAGGACACCCGTGACTGGGAGTTCGCCGAGAAGTTCGGCCTGGAGATCATCCGTACCGTCCAGCCGACGGACGGTTTCGACGGCAAGGCGTTCACCGGCGACGGGCCCGCGATCAACTCCGGGTTCCTGGACGGCATGGGCGTCGGCGAGGCCAAGAAGACGATGATCGGCTGGCTGGAGGAGCACGGCCACGGCCGCGGCACCGTCCAGTACAAGCTGCGTGATTGGCTGTTCTCGCGCCAGCGCTACTGGGGCGAGCCGTTCCCCGTCGTCTACGACGAGGACGGCCAGGTCCACCCGCTGCCGGACAGCATGCTGCCGGTCGAACTGCCCGAGGTCGCCGACTACTCGCCGGTGACCTTCGACCCGGAGGACAGGGACAGCACGCCGTCCTCGCCGCTGGCGCGCGCGACCGACTGGGTCGAGGTCGAGCTGGATCTGGGGCAGGGCAAGAAGATCTACCGCCGCGACATCAACACCATGCCCAACTGGGCTGGTTCCTGCTGGTACCAGCTGCGGTACCTGGACCCGACCAACCCGGACGTGTTCGTCGCGCCGGAGAACGAGTCTTACTGGGTCGGCCCGCGTCCCGCCGAACACGGCGTCGACGACCCCGGCGGCACGGATCTGTACGTCGGCGGTGTCGAGCACGCGGTGCTGCACCTGCTGTACTCGCGGTTCTGGCACAAGGTGCTGTTCGACCTGGGCCACGTGTCGTCCAAGGAGCCGTACCGGAAACTGTTCAACCAGGGGTACGTCCAGGCCTACGCCTACACGGACGCACGCGGCGTCTACGTCCAGGCCGACCAGGTCGAGGAGCGGGACGGCAAGTTCTTCTTCGGTGACGAAGAGGTCAAGCAGGAATACGGCAAGATGGGCAAGAGCCTGAAGAATGTCGTGACGCCCGACCAGATGTCCACCGACTACGGCGCCGACACCTTCCGCTTCTACGAAATGTCGATGGGCCCGCTGGACGTCTCGCGGCCTTGGGCGACCAAGGATGTCGTCGGCGCGCAGCGGTTCCTGCAGCGGCTGTGGCGGCTGGTCGTCGACGAGGGGACCGGCGAACTGCGGGTGTCCACTGCGGACGCTACCGACGAGGATCGCAAGCAACTGCACAAGACGGTGGCCGGGGTCCGCGAGGACTACGCGGAGATGCGGTTCAACACGGCCGGCGCGAAGCTGATCGAGCTGAACAACTACGTCACCAAGACCTACGGCGGCACCGAGGCGACGCCGCGCGAACTGGTGGAGCCGCTGGTGCTGATGCTGGCGCCGCTGGCCCCGCACCTGGCCGAGGAGCTGTGGAAGCGCCTGGGCCACGCGGATTCCCTGGTGCACGGGCCGTTCCCGGTCGTCGACGAGAAGTACCTGGTCGAGGACTCCGTGGAGTACCCGATCCAGGTCGACGGCAAGGTGCGCTCGCGCGTCACCGTGCCCGCCGACGCGGGCAAGGACGCCGTGCAGGCGGCCGCGCTGGCCGACGAAAAGGTCGCCGCACTGGTCGGCGACGGCACACCGCGCAAGGTGATCGTCGTCCCGGGGCGGCTGGTCAACATCGTGCTGTAGTGCCGTGGCGGCTGTGACACCAAGACCGATTTGCGCCAGCGTCGAGGGGCATGAGGCGATTCGATGGAGTTGTTCAAGGACAACGAAATCGAACGGAGAACACCCCATGACCCTCGACGGCAAGGTGGCTTTGGTGACCGGCGGCAGCCGCGGGATCGGTGCCGCCACGGCGATCCGGCTCGCCGAGGACGGCGCCGACGTCGCACTCACCTATCAGCACAACGCGGCGCTCGCTGCCGGTGTCGTGGACGAGATCAAGGCGCTCGGCCGTCGCGCGCTGGCGATCCAGGCCGACAGCTCCGACGCCGCGGCTCTGGTTTCCGCGGTCGACACGACGGTCGCCGAGTTCGGCGGGCTCGACGTGCTGGTCAACAACGCGGGCGTCGGTTTCGTCGGCCCCCTCGACCAGACGAGCCTGGAGGACATCGACCGCGTGCTCACGGTCAACGTCCGCGGTGTCTACGTGGCCACGCAGGCCGCGGCCCGGCACCTCGGCGACGGCGGGCGCGTGGTCACCATCGGCAGCTGCATCGCCGACCGCGTTCCCGGCCCCGGGATGTCGCTGTACGCGGTGAGCAAGACCGCGCTGCTGGGCCTGACCAAGGGGCTCGCCAGGGAACTCGGGCCGCGTGGAATCACCGTGAACATCGTCCACCCCGGCCCGACCGACACCGACATGAACCCGGCCGACGGCCCGTACGCCGCCGACCAGCGGAGCCTGACGGTGTTCGACCGCTACGGTTCGCCGTCGGAGGTCGCCGCCACCGTGTCGTTCCTCGCCCGGCCGGACAGCAAGTACGTGACCGCGGCGACCGTCTCGGTCGACGGCGGGCACGCGGCATAACTCACTCCGCGGTGAGGCCGATCTCGCGGGCGAGATCGGCCAGCATCGCCTCGAAGAGGACGTCCGGTTTCGAGAACGGGATCGGATGGTTGCCGAAGACCTCGAGCGTGACGTGCCCGTAGAGCCGGGTCCAGAACTGGATCATCAGGTACGTCACGCCGAGGTCGAGCTTCTCCACCGGGAACGTCGCGCCGGACTCCTTCAGCACGACGAGCAATTCCTCCTGGAAGGACGTGAGATCGTCGCGCAGCTCGGCGGGCACCACGTCGTTCGACGGTGTCACCAGGTCGTGCATCGCCAGCACCCGGCCCGCCGCCGCGAGGAAGATCCGCCCGAACGGCTCGTCCAGCCTGCTCAACGTGTCATCGCCCGAAGGCGACGCGAAGACCAGCGTGAACTCCTTGGTGTGCGTGAGCGCCCAGTGCCGGAATCCCCGGCAGATGGCGAAAAGTTGCCGGGCGCCCTCGTCCGGCAGCTGCGCGATGTCCTCGGCGAGTCCGGCCGCGAGATCCGCGACGACGTCCGCACGCAGGTGCTCGACCAGATCGTCACGGGAGCCGTAGTAGCGGTACAACGCCGGCGCCGTGATGCCGAGTTCGCGTGCGATCGCTCGCAAGGTCACGGCCTCCGGTCCCTGCTCGACCAAGAGCGCCCGCGCCGTCCGGCGGATGTCCTGATCGGTCGCGGCCCGCTCACGATTCCTGCGGCCGGTGTTGGTCATCCGCGCATTCTAGGTGGTCAGTGCGGGATCGGAGCCGCATGGCCTCACGCTCTCGCGGGCTGGTTTCCGCCTCCGCAACTCATAGCGTTCCTGTTCGATGAGACGTCTACTGCTGTTGCTCGTGCCCGTACTGCTCTGCGCGGCCTGTGTTCCCCGATCCGGCTCTGAGGACGAGGCCGCGGCCTCCCCGCCGCCACCGCGGCGCTTCTTGCTGAAGGAGACACCCAGCACCGAACCGCCCGCGGTCTTCCAGGGCGGTTTCGTCCACAACGCTTGCGCGATCCTCACCTCCGATGTGCTGGCTGCCGCGGGGATGGCGTTGAAGGACGGCTTCCTCCAAGGCGGCGATCGCCTGAGCACCACCGACGGAGACCGCCCCGAACTCGCCGGAAAGGGCCTGTGGGTGAGTACCTGCGGCGGCAGCGTCACCGTGGCCGGTACCAGCGTGAGCCTGCACGTCCTGCACTCGCGATTTTCGCGCCGGACGGATTGGCGAGACGCCGTCCTGGAGGTCGGTGCTCGACAGGTGTCCGAAAGGTCACCGGAAGACATCAAGGTGAGCCTCCAGACCGACTACAACATTCTGGAACTCGGCATCACCGGCTTCACCAAGCTTTCCGATCCCGAAGCGGCTTTGACGACGCTGCTCGACGGCATCCGCCGGAAGATCGCCCAAGGGCCGCGGTCCATGCCCATACACAGCTACCCCGCGCCGTACGACCTCGTCGCCGACCCGTGCGCGGCTTTCCCCGCGGACGTCTTCACCACTATCACCGAACGGCCGACCGATGGCCTGCAACGGGATCTGTTCAGTCTGAGCGAAACCCCCGGCTCGAAGTACAACAGTGTCGAAATGCGCTGTGATCGCGCCGGGCAGGTGGACCTCTCGGAGGGAATCGCACCGAGCGTCACCGTCGGCCAGACCGTGCTGTCCGTACCGGACTCCGCCGTCGCCGCCGTCCGCGAACAGTGCGACTTCAGCCGGGGCGAGCCGTTGCCCCGGCCGATCGGCGAGGCGAGTTGCGGTGATTTCGGCGCCGACGGCGGGCAGATCCTGTTCCGCGGCGGGCGCTCGATGGTGCAGGTCAGCGTCGTCGCCGCCAAAACCGACCCGGCGACGACTCGCGAAAACCTGCTCAAAGGCGCCGAGGCCGTTTATGCCCGGCTTACGCCCTCCCCTTGAGATTCTTCAGGACTTCAGCCGCCACGTCACGGCCGAGGATGCAGGAGTCCTTGCCCTCGCGGCCCGCTTTGTCTCCTCGGGAGAGGGAAACCGAGTAGGCGAGCTGATCAGAGACGCCGACCACCACGACGCAATGTCGTTCGTCGCCCGGAGCATTTCCGCCGTACCCGATCGCGGGATAGCCGTCGATAGGAGTGAGCTCCACCCAGCGAGCGACTTCCGATTTCACACTTTGGTAGGCGAGGCTGATGCCTTGGTCCGACTTGGTTTGGTAGCTGACGGTGAATCCTGCGCCACTACCGGACGCGGCATTCCACCTGCAAGCGGTGCCGAGAGCGTCGGTGCTGGGCTTGGCGGGATCCGGTTCGCCGAGGAAAGATTCGAGTTGCTGAACGGTAAGGGCACTGTCACAGGGACTTCCGTCGAGGACTTTGGCGGGCAGCGGGTTCTGTACAGCGGGCGCTCCGCTGTGCGGGAGACCCGCCGTGCTCGGCGATGCGGTGGGTGAGTTCGTGCCTGCGGTCGGAGTGCCAGGAGTGGCACGGTTACCGTCGCACGCTGCCAGGAGCAGGGTGCCGGCGGCCACGAGTGCGAGAGTGGCCACCTGGTGCAGTGAAGTCATTCGAGTGACCCGCGTTTCTTGGTTGCTTCGGCTGCTTGCCGGTCGGTTTCCTCGGTCAATCCCAGCGCTTTTTCCAGTCGGAGGATCAGTTCCGTGAAGTAGTTATCCTGGAATCGCAAGTGGCCCTCATAATATACCCCGGTTTCTTTTATTCCGTTCGGGCCGTAGACCGCATGTTTGCTTGCAGGTTCATTTCCTGGTGCTACGACTTGATGCAGTTTCCATGCATTGTCTTGCATTTCGCGGATGAAGTCTCGTTGGTCTTGGCACTTCTTGAGCAAGGCACGCATCTCATCGCCGCTCATGGTGAAGCCTTGACCACTCGCCGGCGCCGCTCCACCGCCGACGACGTCGTCACTGTTCTGGAACCAGACATCTCCGAAGAACGAAGTCATCGAGATCTCCCCCTTTACTTCAGTCCGTGCAGGGTCGCGTAGAGGACGTCGACCAGGATGTCCCTGCTCCCCGGTTCGAAGCCGACCAGCGGTTCGCCGTCCTCGCCTGGCAGCACGTAGGTGAGGACGCGTCCGGCGTGAGCTGTATCGACCGCGGTGATCGGAGTGCTCCTGATGCCGCTGTTGACCGCGTAGAGCTGGTGCACCCCGGTGCGTTTCGCCGCCATCAGTTCCCGCGCGAAGGGCAGTGGGTCGTAGGCGGGCTCCTCGGTCGGGTCATCGAGGTCGTAGGAATCCTCGTAGACCGGCTGGCCGGAGAAGCGCGCTTTCGGGATCCTGAACGGGGTGATCCGGGCCGGTTCGACCGGGGGCAACATGTCGACCAAGGATTCGGCGCCGTAGCCGGGGTCGACGACGTCGATGCGGATCTTTTCGTCCTGGCGGATCACCCGGACCGCGTCCGGGCCGGACGCCGACACGAGGATGTTGCCGGTCTCGTCCGACTCGATGTCGCCGAGCCAGGCGGTGAACCGCAGCGGGCCGGTGGCCAGCACCCGGAGGAGGTTCCGGAACTCTCTGGTCAAAGTGCCGGCGGAGGCCAGCTTCAGCTCGGTGAGGGTGTCGAGCACCGCGTCGTCGAGTTTCTTCTTGGTGTCTTCGGCGAGCCACAGGTGGTCCGGGCCGAGTGCCGCGGGCGCGGGGCCGTGGCGCTCCCATTCCCACGCGGTGAGCAGGACGGTCTTCGGCAGGTACAGGGGTGCTTCGAACACGGTCAAAGCCCGATCACCGGCGGGACCGGCTTCGTGTCGGTGCCGCCGAAGACGCTCTCGGGGTCGGGTTCCTGCAGATACGAGGCGCGCTGGTGCTCCTCGTCCTCGCCGCCCTTGCCCTTGCCCGCACCGGTGCCCATCGGACCCATTCCGGGTGCGCCAGGCCTGCCCGTGCCCCCGGCGGGACCACCACCGGGCATTCCGGGGCGGACCGGTTGGCCAGGCTGACCGGGAGCCATCGCCCCGCTGCCGCGGCCGGCGCCGGGCGTGGCGCCACTTCCCGGGCCACCGGTCGACCCCGAGCCGGGCCCGAAACCGCCACCGCCGCCGGGACCGAATCCCGGTCCGAAACCACCGCCACCACCACCGGGGCCGAAATTGGTGCCGCCACCGGTTCCGGGGCCGAAGGGCGGCGGCTGGTAACCCGGATACGACGAAGGCTGCGAAGGCGTGTAGCCCGCCGCCCGTGTGCCGTCATCGTACTGACCTGGGTGGAAGCCCGGATCGGAAGGCTGAGGAGAGTGAGGGGGGTCATACGGCCGCGGACTCGGGGTTTCGTGGCCGGGTGGCGGTCCCGTTGGTGGCGGTGGCTGCACTCCGCCCGGAGGCGGTGGCTGCACCCCGCCCGGAGGGGGCCGGTATCCGCCGTCGCCGGGATCCGAGCGCCCGTCGAACCCGCGCACCTTGTCCCTGTCACCGGGGCCGGGGCGGCTGTCGTCGACCTTGAAATCCCCGCCGTCGAACGCGCCGAGTTGCCCGTAGTCGATGGTCCGGCCTGCGGTGTTCGAGCTCGACTGGTCGTTGTAGGCGTTGTAGCGGTCGAGGTTCGCTTGCGCTTTCTGGTTGTACTGGTTGACCTTGTCTTCGGTGTCGGTGTCCCACGGCGTCACGTCGTCATAGGTGCCCGTGGTCGGCGGGTCGGCGGCGACTTCGCGGTCCAGCGAGTTCTTCAGCGACACGAACTGATCCAGCTGCGTCTGGGTCAGCCCCGAATTGCGCTCGAGACTCGATGAGGCGGACGTGGACGAGTCGGCGAGTGGCTGAAGTCTCGCCCGTGCCGCGTCCGCCGCGCCCCCGGTCCAGGCGGACTCCAACGCCGTCATCACGCCGCGGGTCCCGTCATGGAGCTGGGTCTGGTTCCGCGCTTGCTCACCTCCGACCCTGCGCGCCTCTTCCAGCGAGCCGGTGCCAGGGCCGTTCAGCACGGCTTCGAGCAGCTGCTTGGGCGTCATTCCGCCCTGATTGACCGCTCCGGAGCCGTCGCTCACGTTCGACCCGACGATTCCGCCGACGATCGCACCGACCGGCCCGCCCACGACGAAACCGGCCGCTGCACCGGCGCCGGTCTTGCCGAGCAGGCCTGCGGCCGCCTCCCACACGTCCCCGAACAAACCCATCGAAGCCCTCCCCGGCCCAATCGGTTGAGATGTTGCGCTCACGCACAATACCGTGCCGATTACACCAGGTGGGTGGATTCAACCCAGAAGGCGAGCCTGCAGCCGGGTGATCGGCCGGAGCACCAGGAAGATCGGGATGGCCATTCCGAGCGCGACGAGGAAATGCACGAACCACGCCCCTGCCAACGTCGGCCCGCCCCACGTGCCCCCGGGGTCGCTCCCGGTCCAGAAGAACCCATAGGTCGCGATGCGCCCGACAAGGTAGAAAAGCAGCAAAGCGAGTAGAAACGCGACCACGCTCAGACCGAAAGCCGCAGCGAACCGTGGCCGTGTCCTGCTCCCCTGCCCGAGCCAGCGCCGCGCGAGTCGACGCTGGACCTTCGCGCCACCGAGGTAACCCGGAAGAACGAGCAGCGCGTAGATCGCGCGTTTCCAGTCCGAAATCGTCATACCGGCACGCTAGGGACTCCTGAACTGCACAGATACGGGGCTGGCCGCCGACCCGAGTAGGGAAAACCGGGGATCTGTGGTGATCCCCGCGACCGGGGCGTGGATGCGTGCGAAATGTTCCCCGCCGTCAAACGGGTATGCAACACTCGGTCGCCGAATGGCTACGACGTGAACGGGGGAGGTTCGCGTGTCGAACCCTGAGCAGCTCTTCGCTGATTTCGAGGCCAAGCTGGCCGATGCCCAGCGAAAGGCGAATCGGATGCGCACCGAGATCGAAGGCGTCTCGGTGTCCGAACGCAGCAAAGACGGCCAGATCTCGGTCAAGGTCAATCACGCGGGCAACCTCGTGGGCCTGGAGATCGGCCCGTCCGTGCGGGACGACCCGGCGCTCGCGCAGGAGATCCTCCGCGTCGTCCAGAGCGCCCAGAGCAAACTCGCGAGCGCGATGCGGACCGGTGTCCCGTCCATCGCGGGCACCGAGACGATGAACGAGCTGGTCGACCAGCTGCAGAGCGAGTACCCGGAACCCGAGCCGACGGGTTACGTCGAGGGCGGACACCAAGCGGTGGACGAGGACGCCCGTTTCGTCGCCGAAGACGAACTCGACACGCCTCCGCCCCCTCCCGCCCCGAAGTCGCCCGCTCCTCCGGCCACACCCGCGCCACCGCGCGCCGCGCGCAGGCAGCAGACGGACCACGAGGACGACTACTTCACCGGCGGCGACTTCCTGCGCTGAGCGGGATTTTCGAGGGAAGGAAGCAATGGGACAGCCACAAGGCAGCGAAGACTTCAGGGTCGATCCCGCAGAGCTCGCCGCACATCGCGACACGATCGACTACCTGGGGCAGCGAGTCGCGATGACCGGATCTGCCGCAGACGCGGCAATGGGCGATGAAGCGTTCGGCCTGGTCGGAATTCCTCTCGCCGCGATTTGCGCCACGGTGCAGAGTCTGGCGCGGAGCGCGATCGAGTCGGCTGTCGTGGCCTCAGCCGACCATGCCGATCGTGTGCACACGTGGCAACAGAGGAAACAAATGCAGGAAGACGAGTTCAAGAGCCTCTTCAAGGTGGAGGACTGACCGATGGCAGAAACGCCCGTCGTGGCACCAGGTCCCAATCCGCTGATCAAGACGGACGCCGCACAGGATGAGAGCTCGCTCGAAGGCGCGGGAATCCTCCAGGATTTCTGGGACACGGGCGCCAAGATATCGAGTGGTGACTGGGCGGAAGGGCTGGCGAACTTCGCCAACGGCGCGAGCGGCCTTGCCGATCTCGTCGCCGATCCGATCGGCACTCTGGCGGCCTCGGCGTTCGGCTGGATCATCGAACACGTCCCGTTTCTCCGTGAGCCGCTGGACTGGCTGGTCGGCGATCAGGTCGCTTTGGACAACATGATCGGGACCTGGGAGAACATCGGCAAGGAGCTCGAATCCGTAAGTGAAGACCTGAGCAAGGCGACGGACCGCGACAGCGCGAATTGGACCGGTCAAGCCGCGGACGCTTACCGGGCCTTCGCCAAGAATCGCGCCGACTTGTACGCGGGTATCGCCTCGGGCGCGAATTCCATCGGGACTCTGGTCAGCGTGTGCAAGATGATCCTTGCGGTGGTGCGGACCATAGTCCGAGACTTGATCTCGGAGTGTCTCGGGAAACTCGTGAGCATCGCGATGCGCTACCCGGGGCCGGCAATGCCCGCCGGCATCGCCGCGGAGGGAACGCCGAAGGCCATCGGCTACGCACAACGGTGCCTCGGCTGGATCAAAAAGCTGACCAAGGCGTTCGACAAGGCCAAGGGGCTCTTCAAACGTCTTACTGACGGTTTCGACAAGATCAAAGACGCTTTGACGCCGAAAGCGCTGAAGCGGTTCACAGGCAGCGGGAAGAACGCGGTCGATGCCGTCGAGGAGAGCGGGACCTTCGCTTCCAAGGTCGCGAAGGCGAGAGATGATCTGCCCGAGTCTCGTAAGCACATTTTCGCGCTTGAGGACACGGCGAAGAGCAAGTCCTTCGCTGACAATCTTTCCCAGGTGCAGGACAATGTGGTCCGAAGGATCAAGGAAGATCACGGCAAGGACTTCCAGGAAGCTTTGACGAAGGAGAAGCGGAAGTTCTACGGGAAGATGGCCGATGGCGTCCTCGACGGCTCCGAGGACGAGCCTCCGAGTCGGAAAGTCCAGCCTCCAGCAGGTTACGTTGGTCCCTATAGCGCGGGCGGAGCGCCGCAGAACACTCCAGAGCCCGTCGGTGGGTCACAGGCTTCTGGAGTGGTCGCTGGTGACAAAACAGCTGCGGAAGACGCGGAGTCGCCGATCTTCGACCAACCTGGTGAAAACCGGATTTCGGGCTCGTTGTGAGCGTCAGAATCCCGAAAGGACCCACAAGTGACCGATGATCGGTTGGTGATCTCGCGAACGCCGGCCGTCTTCGGTCATCTGGTGTTGGTCGTTCTGTTCAGCACACTGACTGCTGTCATGGTTTTCGCCGTGTTCAGTGACCAGCAGTTGGCGGTACGCATAGTCTGCGGTGTGCTCTGTGCTGTTTTCGTCTATTGCGGCACTATCGAGTTGCGTAACTACCGGACGCCGCCTCCTGCTGACGAGCTGGTCGTCCAATCGGCAGGTATCACCAGAATCGAGAACGGCCTGGTCAGTTGGACCGCTCCATGGGGTGACATCGAAAAGGTTGTCCTGAGCCTCAAGTTTCGCGAGTACACACATCGCAAACCGGGAACTGACCGGTTCATGCTGGTTCTTCGGCCCGGGCCGGATTTCGATGCCCGTTCGACAGGTCTCACCCGAGAACCGGATGGGGACCTGCAGATTTCGGATGTCGACCTCAGCTCCCGGGAGGCCGAGCAGCTGCTGCCCGTCCTCGTCCGCTATGTCGAGGTCGAGATCGAGGACGACAACTGTGCCGTGGCACCGAAGCCCGATGAGCCGATCGTCGATGCCGCGCGTGAACGTGGAGAAGACCTCGTCATTGAGGACGACGCGGTGAAGATTCATGTCAACGGCTGGGACAAGCGGAAGCTCAAGGCGTTCCACCTCTGCTCGTTGATGATCGAGGTGTGCTGTCTCGTCGTTGCCGCCGCCACCGATGTCACCGCCGTGCGAGTCGGCGCGTTCGTGGTCCTCTTCGGCCTCTTCGTGGTGACGATGGTGGTCGATGGATTCGAGAGCGAGACGCACAAGAAGGAGCGGATGGCCGTCCTCGAACTCGGGCCCCGTGGCTTTTTCCTGCGCACCTACGGTTCAGTCGCGGGTGTTTGGTGGCACGAGATCGATGCCGTGCGGTGGGGCGTCGACAACAAGACCAGGTATCTGGAGTTTCTTCCCGCCTCGAAGGACTTTTCGATCCGTCATCCACGCTTGGCGACTCTGACCCGCCGGGACCGCTACGACGAGAAGTCCGAGGTTCTCGATGGTGGCTGGTACCGGTTGGCGGAGCCGTTCACGGCGAACGCGCGTCGTGAGTTCGAGAGCGCCATGAGTGCGGCGCGAAACGTCGAGTTCCGGGAGACAGCCGTAGTCGGCTGACCGTCCCGTCATGCAGAGCCGGGGCGCCGCCGGCGCCGATCACTCGGGGGGCTACGTGATCGACGCCGGCGACCCGATGCCCCATCCCCGGCAAGCCGGGTTCGGGGCAACGTCACCGCGTGAAGCGGCAACGCATCTCAAGAGCGGGCGTGATCGCCGAAATGACGCCCGGGGGAAGGTTATCCCCCGAAAGAGTGTCGGCGTTCCGCTGCTCGCCTGATTGTCGCACTACGCGCCGAGAAAGTTACAAAGTTCTTCACATCTTCGCCGGAAGAAGGGTCATGCCCGGACAACTGCTGGTCATGGCATCGTTTCCTCCATGACTTCTCAGGTGCTGGTCATCGGGTCCGCCAATGCCGATCTCGTCGTTCCGGTCGACCGGCGACCAGGGGGTGGCGAAACAGTACTCGGTGGCGACACGATCTTGTCACCGGGTGGCAAGGGCGCCAACACGGCGGTCGCCGCGGCCCGGCTCGGCGCCGACGTCGCGCTGCTCGGGGCGGTCGGTGACGATCCGTACGGCGAGTTGCTCAAGCGGTCGCTGGCGGAGTCCGGGGTGGACACGGACTTGCTGCGGACGAGTGAGCGTCCGACTGGGATCGCCTACATCACGGTCACCCCCGACGGCGAGAACTCGATCCTCGTCTCGCCCGGCGCCAATTCCGGCCTGCGGCCCGAGGACGTCGATCTCGACGGCGCCGAGATCGTGGTGTTGTCGCTGGAGATTCCGCTCGAGACCGTCGAACACGCCGTGGCGAAGGCCGCCGAAAAGGGCGTGAGGACGCTGTTGAACCTGTCTCCGGCCGCCGAGCTTTCCGCGAAAACGCTTCAGGGGCTCGAAATCCTGCTGGTCAACGAGCACGAGGCAGCGTTCCTGCTCGGTGGCGCGGCAGACTTTCCCAAGCTGCTCGATCTCGGTCCGAAGGCCGCTGTCGTGACGCTCGGCGCGAAGGGGGCGGCGGTGGTGACCGCGGACGGCGTGACGGAGGTGCCGTCGCCGAAGGTCGAGGCCGTGGACACCACGGGCGCCGGTGATGCTTTCGCGGGCGCGCTCGCGACGTCGCTCGCGAAGGGCGAGAAGCTGGCCGAGGCCGCGCGTAAGGCGGTGAAGGTGGCGGCGATCACGGTGACCCGCCAGGGCGCGCAGCCGTCGTATCCGACAGCGTCCGAACTGGAATGATGTGTACTTCTGTGTTGTGCTGTCGGCTATGAGTCAGGTCATGCCGCCGATGAGATATGGTCTAGACCATGCCGTCTGAGTCTTTGACCGGGGTCGCCGTCAGTCCCGGCCGCGCGAGCGGTCCTGTCGTCCGGGTCGCCGAACCGCTCGGCGAACCCGCGAGCACGCCGGCACCGGCCGATCCCGCCGCCGAGGCCGCTCGAATCGCCCCGGCCGCGCAGATCGTGGCGGGACGGCTCGAGAAGCTGGCCGAGATCGCGACCGGTGAGGCCTCGACGATTCTCGTCACCACGGCGGCGATGGCGGCCGACCCGGCGCTCGTCTCGTCGGCCGAACAGCTGGTCAAGGACCAGGATCTGCCCGCACCGCGCGCGGTGCACCAGGCGGCGGGAAAGTTCGCCGACGCGCTCGCGGCCGCCGGCGGTTACATGGCCGAGCGCGCGCGCGACGTTCTCGACGTGCGCGACAGGCTCGTCGCCGAGCTTCTCGGTATCGCGCCTCCTGGCGTCCCCGACCTCGAGTCGCCGAGTGTGCTCGTCGCGCGCGACCTCGCGCCCGCCGACACCGCCGGCCTCGACCCGGAGAAGGTGCTGGCGCTCGTCACCGAAGAGGGCGGACCCACCAGCCACACCGCGATCCTCGCCCGCGCGCTCGGCATCCCCGCCGTCGTCGCGGTCCGCGGAGTTCTCGCGCTCGATGCGCAAGCGCTTGCGGTGGACGGTGACACCGGCGTCGTCGAGGTCGCGGACCCGAACGCCGCCGTCGTCACGGCCGCCAAAACCGGCACGATCGAATGGAACGGCACGGGCGCGACCGCCGACGGCCACCGCGTGAAGGTGCTCGGCAACGTCGGTTCGGCCGCCGACGCCCAGGCCGCCGCCGAGGCGGGCGCCGAGGGTGTCGGCCTCTTCCGCACCGAATTCTGCTATCTCGACGCGTCCTCCGAGCCGAGCGTCGAAGAGCAGCGCAAGGCCTACACCGCCGTGCTCACGCCGTTCCGCGGCAAACCGGTCGTCGTCCGCACACTCGACGCGGGCGCCGACAAACCCCTCGCCTTCCTGGAGCCCGAGGCCGAGCCCAACCCGGCGCTCGGCGTACGCGGGCTTCGGGTCGCCTTCGACCGGCCCGAGATCCTCGATCGCCAGCTCGAGGCCATCGCCGGTGCCGCGCAGGACTCCGGCGCCGAGGTTTCGGTGATGGCGCCGATGGTCGCCACCGCCGCCGAGGCCGCCTGGTTCGCCGAACGTGCCCGCGCCGCCGGAATCGCCCGCACGGGCGTGATGATCGAGATTCCCGCCGCCGCGCTGACCGCCCGCGAGATCCTCGACGCGGTCGACTTCGTCTCCGTCGGCACCAACGACCTCGCGCAGTACACCTTCGCCGCGGATCGCCAGCTCGGCGCGGTCGCCAAGCTCAACGACCCGTGGCAGCCGGGGCTGCTGCGCCTGCTCGAGGTCGTCGGCCAGGCCGCGAAGGACACCGGCAAACCCGCCGGTGTCTGCGGTGAGGCCGCCGCCGACCCGCGGCTCGCACTGGTGCTGGCCGGGTTCGGCCTCACCAGTCTCTCGATGAACGCGCCCGCCGTGCGCGCGGTCGGCGCGAGCCTGGCGGCGACGACACTGGCCGAGTGCGAGGCGCTCGCCGAGGCGGTCTTGGCCACGTCGGACCCGGTGTCCGCGAGGCAGGCCGCCGCGGTGCCCCCTGCCGCGCGCTGACGGAAACCCGCCAAAGGGCCGCGGTCTCCGTCGGGCGCAGGACGCCCTTGGAGACCGCGGCGACAGCAAAGGTCCCTTGCTCCCCTGAGCGGGAAAGATCCCGCCCTGCTGATCGTCACGGGACCGGCGGGCGACGTCGGCGGGTTCGTGCTGCTGACGCAGGGCGAGGCAGGCGCGGGTCCGGTTCGGCGGCTTCGCTTTCGCAGCCCGGCAACGAATTCGGCTACGCGCTGGGTATCGCGACCGTGGGGACGCTGGGCAACGCCGTCACCCAGGCCCGGCTCGCCGACGCGGTTCCCCGCGCACGGCGCGTTCGCCAGCGGAATGCACGCGGTGTCCGGGCCGGCCGCGCCGGTGCCGGCCGCCGTCGCGTACTTCGTGCTCCGGCACCTCCGGCACGTGCGCCCGGTCGGTGGCTAACCGAAGAAGCCCCGCCGCGGGTACTTGATGATCAGCGACCCCCCGTGCACGCGCCCCGTGATGACGAACCGGGGCGTGCCGGGGCGGCCGTTCGAACGTGTCCGATCGTCGAGGTTCCCGAACTTGATGTCGGTGATCGAGTTGGTGTCGACGGCGCCGTTCTCGGGGATGGTGATCTCCACCGGCCCCCATTTGGCCTGCAGTTCGATGTGCACGACCGGATGCCGGATCTCGGCCTGGGAGAAGTCCAGCTTCGTGGCGCCGTACTTGTTCCGGATCACCATCGACTCGGGGACCAGCCAGTTCCCGTCGCGCTGCAACGCCGAGTACTTGCCGTTGAGCTCCATCACCTGCCCGGACGACTGCGCGTAGGCGTGCTGCCTCGGTGGTGACCACGGGTTCTGCTGCTGCCGTGGCACCATTCCCGCCTCGGGATGCACCAGCCCGGGCAGATCCGTGAGCACCGCGTTCAGCTCCCCGCGGGTCTTCGAAGCGAGGGCGCGGTCGGTCCGCTCGGTGAACTCGTCGAGGTTCAGCATGCCGAGGCCGATCGCCTTCTGCAGGACCTCGACGACGTGTTCGCGCTCCGCGTCGGAGACCCGGATGTCCCGTCCGGTCAACGGCTTGGTCTCGGTCGCCGGCTGCTCTTCCTCACCCATGTCCTGAATGGTAGAACCGGATATCCCGCGCGAGATCGGGGAAATACCCTGAACAGACCCGCATTTCTCCCCTGTGCCGCCCTGATGGTGGCTGTCCTCCTGCCGGCCGGTTGCACCGACGCCACACCGCAACCCGCTCCTGCTCCCTTGCCGTCGCCACCACCGCCGTCGAAGCTCGAAGGCGCACCGGTGGACTACAGCGGTTTCCGGCTCGTCATGGCCACTTCGCCGCCTTCGGTGCTCGATCCCGCCACTGGCGCCACCACCCCGCTTCCGGGTGCCCCGGCCGGGGACCGGGTCAACGACGTCCTCCGCGTCGGCGAGTTCCCGGTCGTGCTGTCGGCCGCGCGCTGCGGGCCGTCCTGCGTGGAGCCGTCCGAAGTCCTCGTCTACGGCGATCCCCGGAACCAGCCGTGGAAACTGGGCAAGGCCCGCAGCGTCGCCCCGGCCGCCGACGAGAGCGGCGTCTGGCTGATCCGCGACGACGGCAACGACCTCTGCCGCCTCCAGTACGTCTCCCTGCTCGGCGCGGAGCGCGATCGCGGCCGTCCGGCGAGCTGCACGACAGCCGTTCGCCAAGAGGTGCCCAAGGGCCTGCTGATCACGGTGAACAGCGGGACGGCCGGCGCCGAGGACGTGCTGATCGACCCCGCCACCGGCCGCGCCCTGCACCAGTTCCCCCGGGTGCTGGCGATCACCGAAGAGCGGATGCTGCTGGCCGAGCTCACCGAGTTCTCCGTGCTCGACCTGCGCGACAACCAGCGCACGCGGGTCGGCCGGCCGGTGCCCAACGGTTCACCGGGCCCGGCGATGCCGAGTCGCGACGGCTACAGGATCGCCGTGCTGTTCGGTGACCCCGCCTGGGCCGGGACCGCGACGCAGACCGCGGACGTCTGGGTGCTGGCCCTCGACACGCTGACCTGGACGCACGCGCCCTCGACGCCGATCGCGACCGAGCTCAAGCGGGCCGCGATCGAATGGACCGAGAGCGACGATCTGGTGATCGCCACCGACGTCGTCGCCAACTGGCGTCTCGATCGGCCGGGGTGGACGGTCGTCAAGACACCCTTGCCCGTCGAGCGGAACCAGCGGGTCGTGGCCATCGCGCAGGGCTGACCCGCGCGGTGCTACTCGATGTCCAACCCGTGTTCGATGGCGTAGCGAGCCAGTTCGACCCGGTTGTGCAACTGGAGTTTCCGCAGCGTGGATTGGACGTGGTTCTCCACCGTCCGATGCGAGAGCACGAGCTTCTCGGCGATCTGCCGCGCCGTCATCCCCTTCGCGACCAGGCGCAGGACGTCGGTCTCGCGTTCGGTGAGCCGCGGCGGCGCGGGCCCGTCGTCCGGGGCGTCGGCCATGCGGCGGTACTCGCCGAGGACGAGCCCGGCGAGTCCGGCG
This sequence comes from Amycolatopsis sp. QT-25, assembly GCF_029369745.1. NCBI lineage: Bacteria > Bacillati > Actinomycetota > Actinomycetes > Pseudonocardiales > Pseudonocardiaceae > Amycolatopsis > Amycolatopsis sp. QT-25. Next base: position 7,944,256 of record NZ_CP120210.1, on the reverse strand, counting down.
GTGAACACCGGGTCGCCCGCCGCGGTCCGCTTGACCGCGTCCACGAGTTCGCTCGCCGAAGCCGATTTGACCAGATACCCGGAGGCGCCGGCCTTCACCGCCTCGAGGACGTCGCTTTGCTCGCCGCTCGCGGACAGCACCAGCACCTTCGTCGACGGCAGTTCCGCGGTGATCTCGCGCGTGGCGTCGACTCCCGACGTCTCGCCGAGGTTGAGGTCCATCAGGACGACGTCCGGCCGGACCGTCCGCGCGATCCGCACCGCGGCGGGCGCGTCCGGCGCGGTGGCCCGCACGTCGAAGCCGTGTTCGGCCAGGTCACGCGCGACCCCGTCCCGCCACATCGGATGATCGTCGACCACCATCACCGAGACCTGAGCCTCACCGGTCATCGCTTTCCCCTCGCCGCGACTGGAACCTTGACTTCCCATTCCGTGCCCTGGCCGGGCGCGGTGTCCAGGGCGGCGCTCCCGCCCAGGTCCCGCACCCGTCCCTTGATGGACTCCGCGATACCTAGATGTCCCGCGGCCGCCGCTCGTTCCAGCACGCCGGGTGCGATTCCGGGGCCGTCGTCGCGGACGCTGACCACGACCTCGGTGCCGAGGTCTTCCAGCAGCACCCAGGCGTGCGCGTCTTCGCCGGCGTGTTTCTCGACGTTCGAAAGCGCCTCGCGGGCCACGGCCACCAGTTCCGCGGTCACGTGCTCGGGCAGTTGGACCTCGCCCGCGGGGGTCGACACCTGCACGGACGGCGTCGCGAGCAGTTGCAGCGCGGCCCGGAGGTCGGTGGTCCCGTTTTCACTCGGATGCGTCGGCTCGGTGGTGACCAGTGCCCGCAGCGCGATCTCCTGCTCGCCTGCCAGTTTCGCCAGCTCGGCGGCCTCACCACCGAATTCGGCGCCGCGCTTGCGCACCCGCGCGAGCACCTGCAGGACGCTGTCGTGGATGGAGCGGGCGAGCCGCTCCCGTTCGGCCGTCGCGGCCTCCATGCGCAACGCCCTGGTCAACGCGTCGGCGGACCGGCGGGCCATGGTCGCGGCGAGCCCGATCACGAACCCGCTCGCGGTCAGCAGGAAGCCGTCCCTGGCGACGTCGACGTCGAACCGCCAGCGCACCAGCCCGGTGACCACCGAGACCACCAGTCCGGCCAGCACGCCGCCGACCGCGCCGAACCGCGTGCCGGCGGCCGCGGGCGGGACGGCCGCCCACACCGTCGTGATGAGGGGGGTGCTGGTCTCGAACTGCGCCGTGGTCAGGATCCACGCCGACGTGACCATGAGGGCGGCGGTGACCACGAGGTCGACGCCGACCAGCCACGGCCAGCGGCTCGACGGCCGCGCGTAGAACACGCTGCTCAGCACGGTCCACACTGTCATCGCGCCGAACGCGGTCCACGCGAGCCACTTGTTCGCGTAACCGTCGTAGTGGACGACGAACGAGCCGAGCGCGAAGAGCAGCGTCGTCACCCGAAGCACGATCACCCCGCGCCACAGCGGCGTGACCGGGTCCCGCGTGCCGAGCGCCGAGACGGCGCGCCAGAGCGGGATCTCGGTCATGACTCGGCTTCGGGCTCTTCCCCGGAATCGTTCGGCTGCGCCGCCTGATCCCGCAGGACGTCGATTTCGGCCGGATCGGGATCGTGTTCGTGCAGCAGCGACCGGATTCCCGCGTTGAGCACCGCGAGCAGCGGCACCGAGAGCAGCGCGCCGGCGATCCCGGCGGTGACCAGACCGGCGGTGATCGCGAGCACCACGGCGAGCGGGTGCAGTTTCACCGCGCGGCCGAGCAGGATCGGCTGCAGCACGTGGCTTTCCAGCTGCATGACGCCGATGACGATGGCCAGCACGATCAACGCGCCCACGATGCCCTTCGTCACCAGCGCGATCAGCACCGCGACCGCGCCCGCGATCACGGCGCCGATGATCGGGATGAAGGCGCCGAGGAACACCAGCGTCGCCAGCGGGATCACCAGCGGCACACCGACGATCGCGAGTCCGACGCCGATGCCGACCGCGTCGACCACGGCCACCGCCGCCGTCGCGCGCACGTAGCTGACCAGCGACGCGAACCCGCGCCGCCCGGCGACGTCGACCCGGTTGCGCACGCGCCTCGGCACGCTGCGCACGAGGAACGACCAGATCTGGTCGCCGCCGGAAAGGAAGAAGATGAGGATGAACAGCGTCAGGATGAAGCCGGTGACGATCTCGCCGACCGTGCCCGCGGTGGTGAGCGCGGTGGTGGTGATCGACGCCTGGTTGTTCTGCAGGAAGCTGATCGCCTGGTTGATGAACTCCTGGATCTGTTCCTGGCGCAGGTGCAGCGGCCCGTCGATGAGCCAGACCTTGATCTGGTTGAGGCTCTCCGTCAGCTGCTTCTGCAGCTCCGGCAGGCCGGAGGAGAACTGCGCGACGACGAACGTCAGCAACCCGCCGAGCACCGCCAGCCCGGCGATCAGCACTATCCCGGCCGCGAGCCCGCGAGGGAACTTCAGCGTCGTCAGCTTGGAGACCGCCGGCGCGAGCAGCGCGGCGAGCAGCAACGCGATGGACAGCGGGATCACGACGACCGACAGATAGCCGATCAGGAACACGATGACGTAGAGCGCGGCGATCACCACGATGAAACGCCACGACAACGCCGCGCCGATCCGCAGGCCGCGGGGCACGAGAATGGTCACGTCTTCGGTGGACTCGGAGAGGAACGGGTTCGCCGGATCGAATTCCGGCTGTTTGCGCTGGGGCTCGCTCACGGGCTCACCGTATCGGTCCGAGGCGACGTTTCCTGGACATTCGAGGGGACGCGCACACGGCGAATTCGCCCGATGCGACGCTTGACACACCTCGGGAAGATCAACTCCGAAGTAACCCGGTGCCGCCAGCGTCGATCACTCGTTGTGATTTTGGGCTACACCGTGTGTTCTTCACACTATCGTGCCATCAAGGTGCTTCGGAGTCGCGCCGGGCTTCCGCACTTTGCTTATGTCGGTCTCGCAACGACGAACCGAGGCGAGGAGACCGAGTGGCGAACGCGGCGAAGAACGAGGGGCGGGGCGCGGCGCGCTTCGGCCGTCTCGCTTCGCGTGCGTTGTTCGTCGTCGGTGGTGCCGTCGCCGGTTCGGCCGCCGCGTGGGTCGTTTCCGGTGCCTCCGCTTCGGCCGACGTCGTCCCGTCCGCCCCGGTGATCTCCACTCCCGGGACGAGCGTCACCCCGGTCACCGACGCCACCGCGGCAGGGTTGACCGACGTTTCCCAAGGCGCCTCGAAGTTCGCGGGTGGCGTCGCCGGTGCGATGTGCGGTGACCGGCACCAGGAAGCCACCACGTGGTCGATGCCGGCCGAGACCGGACCCGCTCCCGTGAAGCACCACTGCGGTGACATCCGCGCCGACGAGCACGAGGTTTCCGCCCGCGTCAGCGACGCGGTCACCGATTTCGCGGACGACTCGGTGATCACCCCGGTCAAGCGCACCCTCGGCGCCGTCGAGCACATCGTGCGCGAACCGCAGGACACCCGCCAGGTGCTCGACGAGACCTTCACCCCCTCGCCCGGGGCGCAGGACTTCGGCCGCAAGGTCTGGGAGTTCCTCGACCCGCGCGGGCACGGCGAGCTCGTTCCGGAGCTCCCGGTTCGCGGCAGCCAGCTCGACCCACAGTCCCCGCTCGACACCCTCGGCGCCGGTGCGCAGGTCACCGACTTCGCGCAGCTCGCGACGACCCAGTTCCCCGCTTCCGCCGAGACCGTCCTCCCGATGCCGGCCTTCGTGCCGCAGCACGGTGCCTTCGACCAGATCGAGGACGTTCCTTCGCGTGACGGCCACCACGGCGACTTCCCGCGTCCGCTCACCCCGGCGCCGCTTCCCGCCGCGCCTTCCCTCCCGACTGTCCCCGGCGGCGGCAACGCCCCCGGTGGTCACCTCGACGGCCTGAACCACGGCGTTCCCGCCTGGGTCACCGCCGCCGTCGAACGGTCCCTGACCGGCTATTCGCCGGCGGGCACGCGGTACATGCCGCTCACCCCGGGCTCGCAGCCCGGCGTCACTCCCGACTGAACACCTCCCTCCGCGGGGTAGCCGACGCGCCTCACGCCTCCCGATTCCGGGCTCGGCTTCGCGTCCGCTCCTGATTCCCGCGAAACGGCGGTGCGCTTTCGTGCGCCCGCATTCGCTCCACCCCCTCTGGTGCCGCGTCGACGGCACCTCTTCGAACCCGAAAGGGAACCCGAAATGAAGGAGAAAAACCCCATGCAATCCTGGGCAAAGCGCGGACTCCAGACCGCGTTGGTCACGGGTGGGTTGTTGATGCTGGGCACTGGCATCGCCTCGGCTGACGAACAGGTCAACCCCGACCTCCCGGCCTCCCCGCTCGACGCGAACCTCACCGTTCCCATCGAGATCGACAACAACGCGATCGGCACCCCCCTCGGCCAGGCCGACCTCCCCGGCTACCGCGGCGAGGTCGGCACCAAGGCCGTCACCAAGCCCGGTTCGGACGCGCTGCACTCGGTTTCCTCGCCGGGCAGCAGCATCGACGGCATCGGCGGAGAGCTTCCGACCACCGGCGCCGTTCCCGCGCCGCTGGCCGCCAAGGAGTCGCCCCGGCAGATCAGCGGCGGGCTGACCGGGGGCGGCTTCACCACCACGGACGACATCCTCAAGGGCAACAAGGCCGCCGGTGACGTCGTCGTCCCGATCCAGGTCGTCGACAACGCCGTCGGCGTGATCGGCGACGCCGAGGTCAAGGGCGGCTCGCACGACCAGACCTGGGCACACAACCAGGACGTGGAGACCACCGGCAAGGACTCCAGCCTCGCCGGGAACGTCGTGTCCCTCGACTGGGCGCTGCCCGTGCAGATCGCCGGCAACGCCGGTGGGCTCGCCGGTGGCACCGGCCGCGTGGTCGGCGGTTCCGCCAGCCAGAGCACCACCGAGACCGGCAACATCACCACCGACGGCGAGGGTTCCGCCCTGTCCGGCAACGTGCTGGCAGGCCAGTTCGCCACCCCGGTCCAGGTCTCCGGCAACGCCGCCTCCTGGATCATCGGCAACGCCAACAGCTCCGGCTACGAGGCCGAGACCGACGCCACCTCCGGCGGCTGGGTCGAGACCGACGGTGACGACTCCTCCCTCGGCGGCAACGTGGGCGCGGTGCCGATCGCCCTCCCGGTGAAGGCCAACGACAACGCCGGTGCCGCGCACGGTTCGCTCGCGAACTCGAACAGCGGCTCCTCGGCGGACGCGCAGGCCGGTGACACCAAGCGCGGCTGGAGCAACGTCCCCAGCTACGTGCAGACCGAGGGCGAGGACTCGTTCCTCGCGGGCAACGCGGTCGTTCCGCAGACCGCGGACGTCGCGAACGTCGGCAGCGTGGCCGCCGGCTGGGTCGGCCTCGCCAACACCGGCACCAAGGGCGGCACCGACCACTCCAGCGTCGTCGACGCCGGTGGCTTCGTCAGCTCCGAGGGTGAAGGCTCCACGGGCAGCGGCAACATCGTCGACCCGGCCGTGGCGGCCCCTGGCGAGGCGACCTGCATCGCGGGCAGCTACATCGGCAACGCCAACGCCGCGTCGTGCGAGAACACCGTCGACGCGAACGCCGGCAACGGCAGCCACACCACGGGTGACGACTCCACCCTCGCGGGCAACATCGTCAACACCCAGGCCGCCCTGGCCCCCGAGGTCTACGGCGTCGGTGGCTCGCACATCGGACAGGCCGTCGCACGGGCGACCGAGACCAAGACCGTGACCGCCGGCGGCTACGACGGCACCACGGGCAACGACTCGTCCGGCTCGGGCAACATCGTCCAGCTCCCGGCCGCTGTTCCGGCCGAGGTCTTCGGGGTCGGTGGCTCGCTCGTCGGCCAGGGCTCCGGCACCGCCGACGAGACCAAGGTCGTCTCCGCCGGTGGCGGCGGGAACACCGCCGACGACAACGGCTTCCTCAGCTCCAACCTGGCCACCACGCCGGTTTCGCTGCCGGTGCAGGCGTTCGGGGTCGGTGGCGCGCTCGTCGGCCAGGGCCACGGTGCCGCCGACGGCGACACCACGTCCAACGCCGGGCACGACGTCCACGCGACCGGTGACGGCGGCGCGGGCTCGGGCAACCTGGTCTACGGCCCGGTCTCCCTGCCGGTCCAGGCGCACAACTTCGCCGCGGTGCTCGGCGGGGTCGCGTCGGGTGAGGGCACGAACCTCACCGACTCGAACGCGGGCGGCGACGCCACCGCCAACGGTGAAGAAGGCGCGCTGGCGGGCAACATCGTCCAGACGCCGATCGGCGGAGCGGTTCCCTTCACCGGGCACGGCGTGGCCGGTGCGGGCATCGCCAAGGGCGACAGCGTCAGCGACGTCCTGTCGGCGGCCGGCGGCGACGCCACCACCACCGGTCACGAGGGCGCCGTCTCGGGCAACGTCATCGGCGCGCAGGCCCTGCCGATCGTGCCGATCACGCACGACGCGGTCTCGGCCGCCGGCCTCGCCGACGCCGAAGGCTCCAACACCGTCGACGCCATCTCGGGCGGTGACGTGGAGACCTCGGGTCTCGACGGATCGCTTTCGGGCGACATCCTCGACATCCCGGCCGCGGTCGACCCCGAGGTGTTCGGCGACGCCATCGCGGGGGTCGGCGGCGTGTCCAAGACCGACGCGGACAGCGTCATCACCGGCCAGACCGGTGGCGGCAGCAGCACCGACGGCAGCGAAGATGCCCTCTCGGGCTTCAACGCTCACCGCCCGCTGATCTTCGTGATCCCGGCGAACGAGCTCGAAATCCCGGTGCTCGCGCTCGCGGACGAGAACTCGACGGACGACACCGAGATCAACGACGAGGACTACACCCGCATCTTCACCGACCCGCTCGGTTCGGAGCTGCCGATCGACGCGCTGCCCGCGCTGCCCTTCGGTGCTCCTGCGGTTCCCTCGCTGAACGGTGTCGGCACCCTGCCGACCACCCCGGCGATCGGCAGGGTGGTCGGCGCCAACGGTCCCCAGCGGGCCAACCTGCCGGTGCAGATGGCCGGGCAGACCGCGCTGAAGCAGCTGATCGCCGCTCCGAAGGCGCTGCCCAAGCCGGAACTGCCCAAGCTGCCCGGTGTCCCGGCCCTGCCGAAGACCCCGGGCCTGCCGAAGACCCCAGGGCTCCCCGGTGGTGCCACTCGCGCGGACGCCCCCAAGGTCGCGCAGCTGCCGGTCCTCCCGGTGCTGAACGGGCTGCCCACCGCGGGCAAGCTGCCGGTCGCCGGCGACCTGCCCCTCGTCGGCAAGCTTCCGGTGCAGCTCCCGGCCGCTGGTGACCTGCCTCTCGTCGGCAAGCTTCCGGTCGTCGGCAAGCTGCCGATCGCGGGCAAGCTCCCGGTCGCGAGCAAGTCGCCGGTGCAGCTTCGGACCGTGGACACGCTGCCCACCGCCGGTGACCTGCCCACCGCGGGCAAGCTGCCGGTGCAGCTCCCGGCCGCTGGCGACCTGCCCGTCGTCGGCAAGCTGCCCACCGCGGGCACCCTGCCGGTCGCGGGCAAGCTGCCGGTGCAGCTGCCCACCGCGGGCACCCTGCCGGTCGCGGGCAAGCTGCCGATCGCGAGCAAGCTGCCGGTCGCGGGCAAGCTGCCGGTGCAGCTGCCCACCGCGGGCACCCTGCCGGTCGCGGGCAAGCTGCCGATCGCGGGCACCCTGCCGGTCGCGGGCAAGCTGCCGGTGCAGCTGCCCACCGCGGGCACCCTGCCGGTCGCGGGCAAGCTGCCGATCGCGAGCAAGCTGCCGGTCGCGGGCAAGCTGCCGGTGCAGCTGCCCACCGCGGGCACCCTGCCGGTCGCGGGCAAGCTGCCGATCGCGAGCAAGCTGCCGGTCGCGGGCAAGCTGCCGGTGCAGCTGCCCACCGCGGGCACCCTGCCGGTCGCGGGCAAGCTGCCGGTGCAGCTGCCCACCGCGGGCACCCTGCCGGTCGCGGGCGAACTGCCGGTGCAGCTCCCGACCGCCGGCACGCTGCCGGTGACGGGCAAGCTGCCGGTGCGGCTCCGGACCGCGGACGCGCTGCCCACCGCCGGTGATCTGCCGGTCGCGGGCAAGCTGCCGGTGCAGCTGCCCACCACGGGCACCCTGCCCGTCGTGAGCAACGCCCCGGCGATGCCGAACGCGCAGGTCCCGGCGCTGGCGGGGGCCGACTCGTCGCCGCTGAGCCTGTTCCAGCGGTTCATCGGCACCCTGACCGGCAAGAAGTTCCACACCAAGTGAACGCGCCAGTCGGCTGACGCCACTGAATGAACCGAAGCGGGCCCGGGAGACACTCCCGGGCCCGCTTCGTCCGCTGAAGGGCGCTTTCCCGCATCGCCTGCGGTGAAAGCGCCCTTCATCTCGTCACATGCGGGGAAAGCTCCCTTCAGCCCCCGGTGTGAACAGCGCGTCCTGGGCGGCGCCCATCGCGGTGAGCACCGCGCCTTCCAGCACCCCGCTCCCGCCGACGGTCCCCGCCCGCACCTCGGTCCGCAGCGGCGAGATCTCCGCGAGCCGGCGGCTCACCCTGGCAGCGAACGCTTCGCCACCGGCGCGGCCGACCTCCCCGCCCAGCACGAGACAGCCCGGGTCCAGTACCGCGGTCACCGCGGCGGCGCCGATCGCGATCCGCTCGGCGACGATCTCGAGAAAGACCCCGGCGTCCTCGTCGATCGCGTACCCGACAGCCGCTGCGGCCGCTTCGGCGTCGTCCGCCGACGAAGCGGGGATGCCGTGTTCGCGCGCGAGGTCGCAGATCGCGGCGCTGCCCGCGAGGGTGTGGAAGCCGCCGTCGCAGTCGGTCGCCGTCGGGAGCCGTCCGGGGCCCAGCATCGGCAGGAACCCGATCTCCCCCGCGCCGCCCGACGCGCCCCGCCGCAGCGAACCGTCGAGGACGACGGCCGCGCCGACCCCGAAACCCAGCCACAGCAGGACGAACGTGTCCCGATCACGGGCGGCGCCGAGTCGTTGCTCGGCGGCGGCCGCGAGGTTGACCTCGTTCTCCAGCAACACCGGGACACCCAGCCGTCGCCGGAGTTCGTCGACGAGTTTCCCGTGCCACGCGGGTAATCCCCCGGCGGGCCGCAGACCGCCGGTCGCCGGGTCGACCAGTCCGGGAGCGCCGACGGCGATCGTGTGCAACGCTGTCGCGCCCGCTTGGGCGGTTTGGGTCTCCAGTAGGGCGATCGCCCGCTCGACGGCCATGTCGGTCTCGATGTCCAGCTCGAACGGCAGTGAGGCCTCCGCGCGCGTGCGGCCCAGGAGGTCCGCGACCGAAACGGCCATGCCGTGGGTGCGGACGTCGAGCCCGGCGAGGTACGCGCGGCCGGCGACGATGCCGTACAGCTTCGCGTTCGGGCCGCGGCGGTCCGCGCCCGCCTCGCCGACGATCTCGATCAGCCCCGCGTCCCGCAGACGTTCGACGAGGTCGGCCACCGTCGGCCGGGAAAGCCCGGTCAACGTCTTGAGCTGGGCGGCCGTCAGCGAACCTTCGCGTTGAAGCAGGTCGAGCGCGAGGCGGTCGTTGATGGCACGCGCGGTACTCGGGGAGGCGGACGGCATCCGGATGACACTCACCGGCAGATCCTCCCAGAATTAATTATCAGGTCCCCTTCCTGATAGTTTACGCTCACACCTGTCGAGTCGTCTCATGGACCTTGGGGGCCCAGTGACCAACACAGTGGAAACCGTCGGCGGACCGACGCGGCGAGTGCGGCAGGCGCGGATCGCCATCGCCGCCGTCTTCGCCGTGCACGGCGCGGTGACCGGCAGTTTCGCCACCCGGATCCCGTGGATCCAGGAACACGCGGGGATCAGCGCGGGCCAGCTCGGGTTGGCGCTCGCTTTCCCCGCCATCGGTGCTTCGCTCACCATGCCGCTCGCCGCGCGGATCGGGCACCGGCTCGGCGGCAGGCTGGGGCTCCGCTTGCTTCTCGCCTACTGGACGCTGGCGCTGATCCTGCCTTCCCTGGCGGGAAACCTCGTCACCCTGTGCCTCGCGCTGTTCGTCATGGGCACCGCGGCGGGGACCTCGGACGTGCTGATGAACGCCCTCGGCGTCGACGTCGAGGAGAAGATGGGCAAGTCGGTCATGTCGGGACTGCACGGCATGTGGACCACGGGCGCGCTCGTCGGTTCCGCCGCGGGCACGCTCGCCGCCCATGCGGCTCTGGACGCGCGGATCCACTTCGTGCTCGTGTCCGCCGTGCTCACCGTCGCCGGTGCGATCCTCTGCCAGGGCGTGTTCGACGTCCGCAGCGCCCCCGACGAGCATCCGCCGCCGAGGTTCGCGCTGCCGCCGAAGTCGGCCGTGATCATCGGCGCCGTCGCGTTCTGCGCCGTTTTCGCCGAGGGGGCGAGCCTCGACTGGTCCGCCGTCTACCTGCGTGACGTCCTCGGCACTTCGCCGGGTATCGCGGCCGCGTCGACCACCGCGTTCACCTGCACGATGGCGGTGGCCCGCCTCTCGGGTGACGCGTTGGTGCGGCGCTTCGGCTCGGTCAAGACCGTCCGCGCGGGCGGTGTCTTCGCGACGGCGGGGGGTCTGCTGGTCGTTTTCGCCGCCCATCCGGTGATGGCGATGGGCGGCTTCGCGTTGATCGGGCTCGGTGTCTCCGTCGTCGTTCCGCTCGCCTTCGCCGCGGCCGGACGCAGCGGGCCGACGCCGAGCCAGTCGATCGCGGGCGTCGCGACCATCACCTACTCCTCGGGGCTCGTCGCGCCGTCGCTGATCGGCGGGATCGCCGACCTGACGTCGTTGACCGTGTCGTTCGGCGTGGTCACGGTGCTGGCGCTCGGCCTGGTGGCGGGCGCCGGTGTCCTTCGGTCCCGTTAGCCGAACTGGAGGGAACGCTTGGCGAGGCCGTACCAGTAGCCGTCGATGACGGTCTCGCCCCTTCCTTCCGACGAGCTCGCGCCGAGGGAGACGAAGAGCGGCGCGAAGTGCTCGATCCTGGGGTGCGCGATGGCCGCGGCGGGGGCTTTGTGCTGGAAGTCCAGCAACGCGTCGAGGTCGCCCTGCCGCAGCGTTTCCGCACCCCAGTGGTCGAATTCGCTCGACCACGACGGCGGCGCCCCGTCGGTGCCGTCGGTCTGGCTCAGCGCGTTCAGGTTGTGGGTGAAGAACCCGCTGCCGATGATCAGCACGCCCTCGTCGCGCAACGGGGCGAGTTTCCGGCCGAGGTCGAAAAGCTCCTGCGGGTCCAGTGACGGCATCGACACCTGGAGCACGGGGATGTCGGCGTCCGGATACATCTCCACGAGCGGGACGTACGCGCCGTGGTCGAGCCCGCGGTCGGGTGCGTCGTGGATCGGGGTCTGGGGCGAGCGCAGGAGCTTCCGCACCTTGTCCGCCAGCTCGGGAGCGCCGGGCGCGGGGTATTTCACCTGGTAGTAGTGATCCGGGAAGCCCCAGAAGTCGTAGACCAGCGGCACCGTGGTGGTGGCACCGAGGGTCAGCGGTGCCTCTTCCCAGTGCGCGGAGACGATGAGGATCGCCTTCGGCTTTTCGAGGGTGGCGGACCAGGTGGCGAGCTGGCGGGTCCAGGTGGCGTCGTCGGCGAGCGGCGGCGCGCCGTGGCTGAGGTAGAGCACCGGTGTCATGTCGGCTCCAGTTGTTTGAATTTTCAACTACTAGGACAGACGTCGCCGGGTGTCGCCTTATTCCCACGGGCCCGGTGAAGGTGCGTGAACTGGAATCCGATGGGCCTCAGGGATACTCCTCAGGTAGATGGCAACTGCATGCAGAAGCACATGCACAGTGAGGACGAGTGATGACGGACGCCGTGGCCGACGTGGAACGCGCGATGATCGCCGTCCGGCGGAGCCAGGCGAGGCGATCACTGTCGAAACTCGCCCGCGACCGCGCCGAAACAATGCCGGACCAGGCGATACAGGGACTTCTCGACGCCGTCGAGGCGGCCGCGGAGAGTGGCGAGCCGGGTACCGTCACCAGTCTCGCCGCGGCGCTGAGCATCGACCAGCCGCGCGCGAGCCGTCTGGTCGCGCGCGCGGTCGAGGGCGGGTTTCTCCGGCGCGAAGCCGATCAGCGCGACGGCCGCCGCGCCGTTCTCGTGCTCACCGAGGCCGGCCGCGCCGAAGTGACGCGCATGCACGAATTCCGCCGCTCGGTGTTCGCCGAGGCGATGGCGGACTGGCCGGACGACGACCGCCGCGAGTTCGCGCGGTTGCTGACCGCGTTCGTCCGGAACTACGGCGCGCTCGGCGCGAAGTAGTCGGCCAGGTCGCCGCCGGGGTCACGGAACAGTGCGCTCGACCGGGGCGTTCGTCATCGAACGCCCCGGCGAACTCGCTGACCGGATCGTGCTCACTTGCCGCAGAACACCGTCTTGAGCAGCTTGTTCAGTGCTGCCGGGTACGACGGCACGGGATCGATTTCGGGAGCGCCCGCGGTGATCGACCCGGTCAGCGTCTTGCCGCCGTCGGGCGTGCTGTACATCAGCGACCCGTAGCCGTTGTTGCCGCCGTTGTGGTTCAGGATGGGGCCGGCGCAGCCCGGCCCCAAGTCCTGCGTGAACTGCCCCAGACCGTAGAAGCCGTAAAGACTTTCGCTGCCGGGGTGCGTCTTGCGCATCTCGGCCATCAGCCACGCCGGGAGGAGCTTTCCGCTCTGCAGCACGGAAAAGTACGTCTGGAGATCCTTGGTCGTCGAGATCATGTCTCCGGCGCTGGAGATCCAGGACGGGTTCTGGTGCGTGACGTCGATCGTCTTCCACTGGCCGGCGTCTTCGTAGCGGTAGTAGGCGTGGGCGTACGGCTCGGGCATCCCCGGCCACGCGTTCGGCGACAAGGTGCCACGCAGCTTGAGCGGCCGCAGGATCCGCCGGTCCAGCTCTTCGGCGAAGGGGCGGCCGGTGAGCTTCTCGACCAGCAGCCTGGCCACCACGTAGTTGGTGTTGGAGTAGTCCCAGCGCGCGCCCGGCTCGAACACCGGCGACTTGGCCACCGCCAGCCGGACCAGTTCCTCGGGCCGATAGGTGTGGAACCGCTTGTCCACCCACTCCTTGCCCGCCCACGGGATGCCCGGCGTGACCGTCCCGTCCGGGTTGTACTGGCCGGTGTGGTTGAACAGCCCGCTGGTGTGCTGCAAAAGCATCCGCACGGTGATCCGCGAGTCCAGCCCGAACCGCGGAAGGAACCCGGCGACCGGGGTGTCGAGCCCGATCCTGCCCTCGGCCACCAGTTGCAGCACCAGGGTCGCGGTGAAGTTCTTCGACGTGCTGCCGACCCGGAAGTGACCGTTGGTCGGCGGTTTCGCGGTCCCGCCCAGCTCGCGTACTCCGGCGCTGCCGGTCCATTCGCCCCGCTCGTCCCGGACGCGCAGCTGCATCCCGCCGAACCCGGCGTCGACGAACTCCTGGACGGCTTGCCGCAGCTCCGGCCGGTCCTGCCCGGCGGAGGCCGTCGGCACGGCCACGCCCGTCAGCAGCGCGGCCGCCAGCGCGGTGAGGCCGATTCGGCGGGAAGTCCTCGATGTCTTGGTCATGACGACCACGTTCGCGGGCCGCGCTGACACGAGACGGTCACGGCGCTGACACGGGAGTCTCGATCAGCGCGAGACGCGGGCCTCGATGCCGTCGAGCAGGAGATCGAGGCCGACCCGAAAGGTCTCGTCGGCATCCAGATGGACCGCGTCACGCACCGCCCTGGCCAGCGCGGGAAACTCACCGGTGGCGAAGGATCGCTCCAGATAGGGCCCGAGCGCGGCCTGCCAGCGCTTCTCGTCCATCCCGGTGGCGCGTTCCGCGCGCCACTCGGCGATCTCCCGGCGCACCGCGCCGATCGTGTACGCGTTGACGGCGGAGACCACGGGCATGACGGCGTCCACGCCGAGGTCACCCAGCGCGGCCAGCACGGCTTCACCAGCGGCCAGCGCGTTCGGCCCGAGCTGGGGGCGGCCACCCAGGAGGTCGGCGAGCCACTCGTGCTCGTGCACGGTGTGCCGCATGGCTTCGGCGTGCGAACGCAGCACCTCCCGCCAGCCGGTTCCGGCGGGCCGGATCTCGGCGTGGGCGGCGTCGACCATCAGGTCGAGCAGCTCCTCTTTGCTCGCGATGTAGCCGTACAGCCGCATCGGGCCGACGTCCAGCGCGGTGGCGATCTTGCGCAGCGAGACCGCGTCCAGGCCGTCCGCGTCGGCGAGTTCGATCGCCGCCCGCACGATTCGCTCCCGGCTGAGCGGAGCCAGGGCGGGCCGATCCGGCGGCTCCGGCCGCTCCCACACCACCATGCCGGTGACAATACAACGCATCGTTCGATACAGTGTATTGATCAATACGGTGTATCGAAGGAGAACGGTCATGACCATCGCCATCGTCGGCGCGGGCCTCGGCGGCCTCGCGCTCGCTCGCCTCCTGCACGTCAAAGGGATCGACGCTTCCGTTTATGAACGCGAACCATCGCGTGACGCGCGCGGCCAGGGCGGCATGCTCGACATCCACGCCGACACCGGTCAGCGGGCGCTGCGCGAGGCCGGGGTGATCGACCGATTCCGGACGATCGCCCGCGGTGAAGGCCAGGACATGCGCCTTCTGGAGCCGGACGGCACCTTGCTGTTGCAGGAGGACACGCCCGACGACGCGCCGTTCGCGCGGCCCGAGGTCGATCGAGCCGACCTGCGAAACCTGCTGCTGGATTCCCTGCCCGAAGACACCGTGCGTTGGGGCCACGCTTTCGCCTCCGCCGCCGACGGCGTCTTGCACTTCACCGACGGGACCCGTGCGGCGTACGACCTGCTGGTCGGCGCGGACGGAGCGAATTCCCGGGTCCGCGCGCTGCTCACCGACGCCCGCCCGGCGCATCTCGGCCACAACCTCGTCGAGCTCTGCATCTCCGACATCGATCGAACCCATCCCGACCTCGCGGCGATGGTCGGGCGCGGCACCTACTGGGCGCTCGGCGACGGGAAATCCCTGGCCGCGCAGCGCAACGGCGACGGCCGTGTCCGCATCGGCCTGAGCTTCTACGGCACCGCCGAGGACTGGCTGACCACGAGCGGGATTCCCTTCGACGACCCGGCCGCCGCCCGGACCCGGCTGATCGAGGAGCTCGACGGCTGGGACCCCCGCTTCACCGCGCTCATCGCGGCCTGCGACGACACGGTCGTGCCGCGACCGATCGCCGCTCTCCCGGTGGGCCTGACCTGGCAGGCGAACCCTGATGTCACGCTGGTCGGCGACGCCGCGCACCTGATGCCGGCGGTGGGGGAAGGCGCCAACATGGCCCTGCTGGACGGTGCCCTGCTCGGCCTCGCGCTGGCCGCGCACCCCGGCGACTTCCCGACCGCCGTCAAGGCATACGAACGCGAGATGTTCGAGCGCACCAGCGCCGCTGCCCGGATGTCCGCACGGGTCCACGAACTCCTGACGGCGCCGGACGCCGCGCGGAAGATGCTCGCGTTCTTCCAGCCGGAGTGAAACTCACGCGGTGGCCGCTCGCGCGTGGATTCCGATCTTCCTCCGAGGTCGGCGCCAGGCCGATGACCCAGCGGGCCCGGTAAGACCGGGTCTACCGATGGTTGTCCACGCCGAGGTCCGGGCGAACTTCGTGCAGAAATGTGTCCTGGCCTGCCCGGCCTCCACACCGTTTCGCTAGTCGTGCGAGAGGTCGACGAAGCGGCTGTAGTGCAGCTGGTGCGCGACGGTGATCGTCGCCGTCGGCCCGGCACGGTGCTTCGCGATGATCAGGTCCGCCTCGCCGGCACGCGGGTCGTCCCGCTCCCAGGCGTCGGGACGGTTGACCAGGATGACGAGGTCGGCGTCCTGCTCCAGCGAACCGGACTCACGGAGGTCGGACAGCATCGGGCGTTTGTCGGTCCGCTGCTCGGGACCACGGTTCAGCTGGCTGATCGCGATCACCGGGACCTCGATCTCCTTGGCCAGCAGCTTCATCTGCCGCGAGAACTCCGAGACCTCCTGCTGCCGTGACTCGACGCGCTTGCCCGAGGTCATCAGCTGGAGGTAGTCGAGGACGACGAGCTTGAGATCGTTGCGCTGCTTGAGCCGCCGGGCCTTCGCGCGGATCTCCATCATCGTCATGTTCGGCGAGTCGTCGACGAACAGCGGCGCCTCGGAGACCTCGCTCATCCGGCGCGCGAGGCGTGTCCAGTCGTCGTCGGACATCTTGCCACCGCGCATGTCCGCCAGGCGGATCCGAGCCTCGGCCGAGAGCATGCGCATGACGATCTCGGTCCTGCTCATTTCCAGCGAGAAGATCACGCTGGTCAAGCCGTGTTTGATGGACGCCGAACGGGCGAAATCCAGTCCCAGCGTCGATTTCCCGACACCGGGCCGCGCCGCGACGATGATCATCTGGCCGGGGTGCAGGCCGTTGGTCAGATCGTCGAAGTCGGCGAAACCGGTCGGGATGCCCTGCGACTGCCCGCCGCGTGAGGCGATCGCGTCGATCTCGTCCATGGTCGGCTGGAGCAGTTCCTCCAGCGCGACGTAGTCCTCGCTGGTGCGCCGTTCGGTGACGTCGTAGATCGCGGCCTGCGCGCGGTCGACGACCTCGTCGATGTTCGCGCCGTCGGCCGCGGCCGCGCCGTAGCCGTACTGAACGATCCGCGTGCCCGCTTCGACCAGGCGCCGCAGCACCGCCTTCTCGGAGACGATCTCGGCGTAGTACCCGGCGTTCGCCGCCGTCGGCACCGTCGCGATCAGGGTGTGCAGGTACGGGGCGCCGCCGACGCGGCCCAGTTCGCCGCGGCGTTCCAGCTCGGCGGAGACGGTGATCGGGTCGGCGGGTTCGCCGCGTCCGTAGAGGTCGAGGACGACGTCGTAGATCGCCTGGTGCGCGGGCCGGTAGAAGTCGTCGGGCCCGAGGGCTTCGATGACGTCGGCGACGGCGTCCTTCGACAGCAGCATGCCGCCGAGCACGGACTGCTCGGCGGCGATGTCCTGCGGAGGCTGGCGGTCGTACTCGCCGCCACGCGGACCGGGGTCGCCGGGACCCGGGTCGGACCCCGCGTACATCGGATTGCGGTCGTCGGTCAGCGCCACCGCTGCTGCCACCTCCTCAAGACATCGAACACGCGTTCGATTATGCCAGAACTTCCCCGGTCGGTCCGCCCGTGTCCACCGGCCGCCCTCCCTCCGCTTCCGGCGCTCCCCTGTGCTCTTCTCCGGCCGGACGGCCACCACGGTGCGTACAGGCCCGGCGGGCACGGTAGGCCCCCCGAACGGACCAGCGCAATTTCGCCTGGGGACCGCCCTGTGGATAACCTGGGGATGACTGCGGGCATCCCTTCACAGGTGCCCGAAAGCCTGTGTACAACTTGTGGGCAACGCGGGAGGGACCGGACAAAAGCACTGGTCAAAGCCTGTGGACATACTGTGGAGAACTTTATTCAACTCCGTCCGGCGTGTCGGGCGAAACTCGTCGTTCGGCGTGTCGCACGAGGGCGCACAGGAGTGCCCTGTGGATGAATGGCACGGAGAGCGGAGGGGTGGCTCGCCCCATCGGCCGGAGCTGAATTCACAACGCGAACAACCTGCCCTGTGCGCTCCGTAGTCGTTCCGCGAGAACCTGCTGGTCGGCGGGTGTGAAGGCGATCCTCGGCTCGCCACTCCCCGGTACCTCTTCGGTCAGCCACCGGCCTTCGGTCGTATCGATGTAGTTCACCGGCCGTTCGATCCGCTGCCGCCCCCCGCTCCGGCCGCGGGCCGCGACGTAGAGGCTGCCGCTCCCCAAACGGCGCAACGCGAGGATGCGGCGAAGCTCGTCCGCCTCCTGGCTTCCGGTGCTCTGCCGTCCGCTGCGAAGTACCTCGAAGCCTTCGTCCTGCGCCGTCGACGACGACCGCGGGGCCTCGACCTGACTCTTCGGGACGGCGATCGGACGGCCGCGTCCCGGCGCGAGCTTCGGGATCTGGTCGAGGAACTCGGTGAGCAGTTCTTCGGGCCGCACGGACGCGAGCGCGATGCCGTCGTGCTCGCTGTGCCGGGCGAGGACGAAACCCTCGCCGCCGGCGCTCCCCGCGAGCAGGGTGAAGCTCAGCGCCTTGCCCTCGAACCCGCCGTCGACCCAGCCGTAGTACTCGAGCGACGGCCTGACGATCGCTTCGAGCGTCGCCTTGAACCCGGCGTGCAGCCCCCGTGCGCCGAAGAGGCCCTGACTCGTCAGTTCCTCATTGGTCCGCTCGTCCTCGGCCCGCTGTGCGTTCTCGTCGTACCAGGTCGGCGTTTCCGACAGGATCGTGTGCGGTTCGCCGCCCCGTCGGCGGATCAGCGTGATGAGGGTGCCGGTCGTTATCGTGACCTGCTTGTCCAGCACCGGAACTGCCCCCTAGTCGTTCATGTTCGTCCAGCCCGGAACAAGACAAGCCGGGCGCGGCCCCAATCTTGGCACGCGCCCGGCCCGCTCGTGCCGACTACTCGCCGATCACCGGCGGTGCGGTGAGTTCGTCGGTGCCGAAGATCTCGTTGGGATCGTCGCCGACGAGGAACTTGGAGCTGCGCTCCTCGTCCTCGGCGCCCTTGCCCTTGGCGCCACCGGCTCCCATTCCGCCCATGCCACCCATCATTCCGCCGGCACCACGGCCCGCTCCGGAACCGGAACCCGCGCCACCGGCTCCCGCACCGGCACCGGCACCGGCACCGCCCATCGCACCCGCGTTGCCGGGCAGGGCCGCGCCACTACCGCCACCGGGACCGAACCCGGGGCCGAAGCCGCCGTCCGGGCCGAAGCCACCCGCACCGGGGATGGCGGTGCCGCCGAAGCCGGCACCACCACCGCCGCCTCCTCCGGCACCGGGGCCGAAACCGCCCGCGCCGGGGATCTTCGGCGGGGTGTAGCCCGACGCGCTCGTCCCGTCGTCCCACGTCGGGGGCTTGTAGTTGCTGCCGGGGAGGTTGGGGTCGTACTGCCCGCCGGGCAGGTGGGAACCAGGCGGGTTCGAGCCGGGGATGTTCGACCCCGGCAGGTTGCTGCCCGGGAAATTCGACCCTGGCGGGTTCGAACCCGGCGTGCCGATACCCGGCATGTTCGAACCGGGGAAGCTCGGCATCCCGCCGGGGGGCATCCCACCGGGCGGCATCGAACCAGGCGGCATCGAACCGGGCGGCATCGAGATGCCCGGCATGCCGTTGTGCCCGTTCCGGTCGCCCTGGCCGTTCCCGTTGCCGTCCTTGTCCTTGCCGTCGCCGCCACCACCGTTGACATCGACGTTCGTGTTCTGCCCCTCCATCTTGTTGTAGGTGGGCATCTTCTTGCCGTTCTCGGAACTGGCCTTGAAGTACTCGTTGAACGCGTCGACGTTCGCTTGACCCTTTTGGTTGTAGTCCCGGATCGCGCGGTCGGTGTCGGTGGTCCACGGGGTGATGGAGTTGAGCAGGTTGTTCTTCGGCGGGTCCTTCGGGACCGGCTGCACCTTCGCCTTCACCGTGGTGAACGCGGTGTTCTGCTCGCCGAGGTACTTGTCGGAGTCCACCAGCTTCTTGCCGGAGTCCTCCATCCACGTCCGCAGCGGATGCGCGCCGGACTGCTGCGCGGCTTCGGCGCTCTTACCGGTCCAGGCGGCGTCCATCTCCTTCGACAGGTTGTCGATGGTGGTCAGCCTGTCCTGGTAGCCGGCCTTGAGCCGGGTCGCCGCGGCCTGCCCCTCCTGGATCGACCCGGTGCCCGGACCGGTGACGATCTTCTCCCAGATGTTGTAGCAGTCGATCTTGCGATCGCCGCCCGACGCTTCGAAATCGCCGGATTTCGTGGTCGCCAGGTTGTAGGCCGAATACCCGGCGATGATCGGCAACAGGAACACGCGTCAGCCCTCCTTCAACGTCTCGATCATCGCTTCCCCCACTTTGCGCGCGACCGGGCACGGATCACTCGCGCCGGGCCCGTTGTCGTACTGCACCAGGATGTTCACGGCCAACTGGTCGGTCACGCCGACGAAGAGGCCGCATTTGCCTTGCTTGCGGCCGTCGAGCGCCGCGGCGTACACCGCCGGGTATCCGGCGACCTCGGTCGGCTCGAAGTACTCGTCGTTGGCCTTCGTGTCGTAGACGTCGCTGAGGCCGTTCTTGTTCGCGAGCACCGGGCTGATCTCGATCTGGTTCAGCCGGTCGTCGGCGGCGAAGATCGAGCAGCCGGGGCCGACGCTCGTGGTCCGCGGCTCGCCTTCGCCGAGACCGAGGTCGGACCGCTTCGCCGCGGAGAGCGCGGAACAGGCGTCGCTCTCGATCGACGAGGTCTTCAACGGGTTCGACACCTTCGGTGCGGAGCCGGACGAGCCGCTCGACGCACTCGGAGAGCCGGTCGGGTAGGACGGCTCCGAAGAGGCGGTGCCGTTCTTGGTGCCCGAACAGCCGGCGACCAGCGCGCCCGCGGCGAGGAGGAGAACGAGGGAACGTCGCATCACACGGCCTTGTGCTTGGTGAGCGAAGCCTGCGTTTCGGCCTCGTTCGTGGCGATCTTCTGCTTCGCGGCGGTCAGCTGGTCGATGTAGTTCTTGACGTAGTCCTGCATCTTCTGGTTCTGCTCCAGGAACGCCTTGCCCGACGGGTTCGCCAGCTTCTCCCAGTCGCCGCTCGCGAACTCCTTGCCGGGCGCCTTGACGTTCGCCATCAGGTTCGCGTCGTTGAAGTCCCGCTTGAGCTCGATCTGCAGGTCCGTCCACTTCTTGATGATGCCGTCGATCTTGTCCTTGTCGAAGGTGAACCCGCCACCGCCCCCGCCCGACGACGGCTGGTCAGGATTGGCAGGCGCGGACACCGTGACCTTCTCCTGCCGGTTCTGCTCGGCGTTGCTGTCGTAAGCCATTGGTTCCAGATCCCCTTTTTGCGTCCCCGTGCCTCGACGTCGAGTCGATCCTAGGACGTGACCCGGCCGGATGGGGTTCCGCGCAAAGCAAAGGGCGGGACCTCTCCGCGATGGAGACGTCCCGCCCTGTGCCGAAGCGGTGTTATTTGGCCTTGACCTCGAGCCGCACGTCGACGCGGACGTCGGGGTGCAGACGAGCGCCGACCGAGTGCTTGCCCACGGTCTTGATGTGGTCCTTCAGCTCGATGACGCGCTTGTCGAGCAGCGGGCCGCCCGCGGCCTTGATCGCGTCCACGATCTCGGCGGTGGTGATCGAACCGAAGAGCTTCTTCGAGCCCTCGGCCGCCTTGCCGCTCAGCTGGACGGCGCCGAGGCCCTCCAGGGTCGCCTTGATCTCCTTGGCGTGGTCGAGGTCGCGGATGCGACGGCTCTCCTGCGCCCGCTTGATCGTGCGCACGTTCTTCTCCGCACCCTTGGTGGCCACGATGGCGTAGCCGCGGGGGAGCAGGTAGTTGCGCGCGTAGCCGTCCTTGACCTCGACGATGTCGCCGGGCCCACCGAGGTTGGCGACGTCGGTGGTGAGAATGATCTTCGCCATTGACGTGCCTCCTTAGCGTGCGGTCGAGGTGTAGGGCAGCAGCGCCATCTCGCGGGAGTTCTTGACCGCGATGGCGATGTCACGCTGGTGCTGGCTGCAGTTGCCGGTCACCCGGCGGGCGCGGATCTTCCCGCGGTCGGAGATGTACTTCCGAAGCAGGTTGGTGTCCTTGTAGTCGATGTTCTCCGGGCGGCCCTTCTTCTCGGCCTTGCAGAACACGCAGACCTTCTTCTTGGGCTTGCGGATGGGTGGCTTGGCCACGGTAGTTCTCCTGGATTTCTACGTAGTGGTTGTCTCGAGGCGTCTCGCGGAGCTCTCGCCCGCGGCGGATCGCCTGATCAGAAGGGCGGCTCGTCGGAGAAGCCGCCGCCGCCACCGCCGCCACCGGCGGGCGGGGCGGAACCCCACGGGTCGTCGGCGGGCGGGCCGGACTGGCCGCCACCGCCGCCGCCACCGAAGCCGCCGCCTCCACCGCCACCGGTGCCACGGCTGACCTTGTTCACCTTGGCGGTGGCGTAGCGCAGCGACGGGCCGATCTCATCGACCTCGAGCTCGACGACGGTGCGCTTCTCGCCTTCCTTGGTCTCGAAAGACCGCTGCTTGAGGCGCCCCTGCACGACGACACGCGCGCCACGCGTCAGCGACTCGGCGACGTTCTCGGCCGCCTGACGCCAGATGTTGCAGCGCAGGAACAGGGCCTCGCCGTCCTTCCACTCACCGGACTGCTTGTCCAGTGTGCGCGGGGTGGACGCGACGGTGAAGTTCGCGACCGCCGCACCGGAAGGGGTGAAGCGAAGCTCCGGGTCGGACGTGAGGTTGCCGATCACCGTGATGACGGTGTCTCCAGCCATCGGGAAGTCCTTCGGCTCAGGCCTTGGCGGCGGCGGTCGCGGCGCGCTTGATCTCGCGGCGCATGACCTTGGTGCGGAGCACGGTCTCCTGCAGCGAGAGCTGACGGTCCAGCTCCTTGACCGCTTCCGAGGTCGAGTTCAGGTCGAGGAGCGCGTAGATGCCCTCGGCGTGCTTCTTGATCTCGTAGGACAGCCGGCGGCGTCCCCAGACGTCGACCTTCTCCACGCTTCCGCCCGAAGTACGGATCACGTTGAGGAAGGTGTCCAGGGTCGGGGCCACCGTACGCTCGTCGAGCGTGGGGTCCAGGATGACCATTACCTCGTAATGGCGTGACACAACCACTCACCTCCTATGGGCTCGCGGCCACGGACTGTCCGTGGCAGGAGGGTTTGTCCAGGTAAGCGTACCTGGCGGCTTCTCGCCGGTCCCGAACGGGCGTCAGGAGACGCGGCGCAGGACCCAGGTGCGGACCAGCGCGGCGGTCACGCCAGCGAGCACGAGCACCGCGAGCAGCATCGGCAACTGGACGTCGCCGGGCAAGCCGTCGGACGCGAGCGCTTCGGCGTTGCCGGCGTTGCGGACGTCGGGGCCGCCCTGTCCGGCCTGGCCGTCGGTGCCGAACTGCGGGGCGGCTTCGCCGGGAAGCGGGCTGTTGGCCGGGTAACGCACGCCCGGCGCCACCGCGACACCCGGCTGCGCGACCGGGAGGTTGCCGTACTCGCGCGGCGGGGCGTGGCCGGTGCCGTTGCTGCCGCCGGACAGCAGGCTCGGCGAGGACGGCAGCGCGTGGGTGCCGCCGCCGTTGCCACCCTGCCGCGGGGTGGTGGTGCCCGGCGTCGGCAGGACCGGCGCGACGTAGTTCGTGGCGACCGTCGTCAGGCCGCAGCTGCCGGCGACCTTGTGCTCGATGGAGTCGAGGGTCTTCTCGGGGTTGAGCCCGAGGCCCCAGGACTTGGTGTTCTTGACCGCCTGCCGCACGGCCGCGCCGATCGCCTTGCCCTCGACCGCGCCGCCCGCGGCGTTCGGGACCGCGCCGACGCCGATGGTGTTGACCTTGGCGATGTCGTTCGCGGCGACGTCGTAGAGGGCCAGCGTGCCCGCTTCCCGCGCACCGGCGCGCACCAGTTCCCTGACCGAGGTGCCGGTGATCGCGACGGAGTCGCCCATCCCGCCGTTGACGGTGCCGCTGCACGCGTTCGCCAGGGTGGTGGCGGCCGAGGCGGTGCCCGCCGTCAGGAGCGCGCCGCCGGTGACCATGGTCGCGAGTGCGGTGACGGTGAGCGCCTTGCGGGTGGTCTGCCAGATGGTGGTCTTCCGCACGAGCGCGATCCTTCGGGTCGGTGGGGGCGTGTGGCAGTGCGTCAGAAAGCACTGCGACGGGGACAACGAGGGGATGATCAGGAAGATACTAGGCGGTAGGACTAACTTGAAGCGGCCATTCGGCGTAGAACCCAGGTGCGGACAAGGCCCGCGCTGACTCCGGAGAGTGCCAAAACGGCGAGCAGCAGGGGCAGTTTCCCGTCCTGAGTGAATCCGTCGCCGACATTCGGTAGTGCTTCGGCTTGTCCTGCGGTTCGGACGTCCGGATTGCCGTTCTGGTTTTCGGTGGCCACACCGAACTGAGGCGCGTAACCCGGGATCTGTCCGCCGTACCGGAGGCCGGGCGACGGACTGAAGAGGCCGGCCGTCGCCATCGGGATGGAGCTGTAGTCGCGCATCGGGGCGTAGCCCGTGTCGACGCCCCACGGCAGGCTGCCGAAGTTCGGGGTGAAGGTGCCGGGCAACAGCGGGCTGTTCACCACCGGGATGCCGCCCGCCGGCGTCCCGCCCGGTGCCGGAGCGCCGGGTCCGCCTGTCTGCGGGCCGCCGCTGCCGGGCGTCCCCGGAGCGGGTTTCCCGGGCTGCGGCGGGGTTCCGGGAGCGGGCTTGCCGCCGCCGGTCAGTGCCCGGGTGGTGCCGGAGACGGCGCCGTTCAGCGCTTCGGCGGCGGGTTCGCCGACGACCGGGACCGGCGCGACGACGACGTTCACCACGGTCACCGTCACCCGGCAGACCGTGCCGAGCAGCGCGTTGATCGTGCCCGTGAGCACTCCCGAGACCGGACCGGCTTGGCCCAGGTTGAGGGGAATGCCGAGCAGCGGCGTCTTGCCGAGGATCGTGTCACCGGTCTTCGCGGTCACCGATCCGCCACAGGTGGCGGTCTTGGTCTCGGCGGCGGCGGCGGCCGTGCCGGGCATGGCGAGGGCGGCCGAGCCCGCGAGAATGAAGGCCGACGCACCCAGGGCGGTCGCCCTCCGTGTCCGTTCGCGCATGCCTTCGACTCCTCCGTCGTCGGGGTCATCCACCGGTACAACGACGCTAAGGGAGACGGGTGACGCCCGCTCACTCGAACAGGTCGGGCATTCGAGTGGAGCGGGCGTCACCCGGGGTGAGAATCAGGCGGGCTTACCCCGCAGCCAAGCACGGACGAGACCCGCGGCGACGACGGCCAGCGCCAGCACCGCGAGCAACAGCGGCAGCCTGGCCGGGGCGACCGGCGCCGGCATGGCCTGCGCGTTGCCGGTGTCCTCCTCGTCGACGGTGGGCGGCGGCACCTCGCCGGGGACGCCGGGGACGATCTGGGTGATCACCGGCGCCTGGACGGAGCTGCCGGGGAGCAGCGCCGCGTTGCCGATCACGCCGGCGATCGAGTCACCGCCGAGGCCGGTGGAGGAACCAGGGCCCATTTCCACCGGCAGTACGCGGTCCGGTCCGCCGGGCTGACCCGGTCCCGGCTTCGGTGGCTCGGGCTGCGGGGGCTGGGGCTGCGGGGGTTGGGGCTTCGGCGGTTCCGGGTTCGGGGGTTCCGGGTTCGGCGGTTCGGGCCTGGGCGGCTCGGGGACTTCCGGGAGCGGGAGTTCGTCGGCGACGCCCTGGGGCAGGTTCCCGACCGCGTTCACCGCGCCCTGCGCGGGCTTGCAGACGCCCTGCGCGGCGAGGTCGCCGACCGCGTTGTCGGTGAGGCCCGTCGCCTTGATCAAGTCGCCGACCGGCAGCGAAAGCAGCGGCTTCCGGCCCTCGGCTGTCTTGGCCTTCGAGTCCAAACCGACCGTCAGCGCCTCGGGCGAAGCGAGCGGTGCCGCCGCGTCGAGAACGAGGCCGTTGCCGGACTTTCCGTTCTGCAGCGTCGCACCGCATTCGCCGGACAGGGTCGGATGCGGTTCCTCGGCGGCCGTCGCGGTCGTCGGGAACGCCAATCCGGCCGTGACCGAAAGCGCGAATCCCCAAGCCGTGAGCCGCCCGGCAGTCTTCCCCATCGAGTTCGTCCTCCGCCCCTCAAGACCCAACGCGATTTAACGGAACGCGCTCACGCTACCCCACGAGCGTGACCGACCGGGGTGCGTCGGGCGGAATCACCCGGGGGTAATTCCGCCTTCCTCCCCGCCACCGCCCTCAACGGAGGAGCTTCGCTCCGCGTAGATTCCTCCAACATGAAAATCGGTGCTCATGTCCGCGACGACGATCCGCTGACCGCGGTCGCCGAGCGCGAAGCCGAAGTCCTCCAGTTCTTCCTTTCCGATCCGCAGGGCTGGAAGGCTCCCAAACCCCACCCGCACGGCGAAGCGATCAAGGAATCGCCGGTCGAGGTGTTCATCCACTCGCCCTATCTGATCAATGTGGCGTCGATGAACAACCGCATCCGCATCCCTTCGCGGAAGACCGTCACCCAGCACGCGAACGGCGCCGCCGAAATCGGCGCGAAAGGGCTCGTCGTGCACGGCGGCCACGTCGGTTCGGGCGACGACGTCGAAGAAGGCCTCGTCAACTGGCGCAAGCTTTTCGAGCGTGAACAGGAAAAGGGCGGCTTCGCCGTGCCGATCCTGATCGAGAACACCGCGGGCGGCGACAACGCGATGACCCGCGACCTCGACACGATCGCCCGTCTGTGGGACAAGGTCGGCGAATTCGGGGCGGGCTTCTGTTTCGACACCTGCCACGCGTACGCGGCGGGCTGGGACCTGACCGAGGCGGTCAAGAAGGTCAAGGCCATCACCGGCCGGATCGACCTGGTGCACCTCAACAACTCGCGCGACGAGTTCGGCTCCACGCGGGACCGGCACGCGAACGTCGTCGGCGGCGACGGCACGATCGACCCCGAGGTGCTGGCCGCCGTCGCGGCCGAGGCGGGCGCGCCGGTGATCGTCGAGACCCCGGCCGGCGGCCAGGCCGCGGACATCGCCTATCTCCGGAAGCACGTCGCCTCCGCCTGACTCCCCCTTCGCAATTGGTCACCTACTTGCGCCGGCAACGGGGCGCAAGTAGGTGACCAATTGCGGTTTCGGACCTGGGCGGGAGAGCGTTCCCTCTCCGGAGGGAGTCCCGCTCGCGCGGGCACCGGAAGGCTCGACCTCGACCGGGAAGCACCCGGTGCTGGAGGGAAAGCCATGAACATCAGGTCGAAGATCGCCGCGGTCGCCGTACTCGCCGTCGCGGCGGGAACGCTGGGGGCGACACAGGTGAACGCGGCTCCGGGGCCGGGAGCGACCGTCGTCGGCTCGGCGGGCGGGCCGCTGACGTTCCCCGGTTACGGGGCCGACCCGGTCCGCTTCGATTTCGCCGCTTTCGGGGAACCGGGGAAATCGTCGGGCCGGTTCCACGTGAACCATCTGACCGAGGACGGGAAGCTCGTCGC
Organism: Amycolatopsis sp. QT-25; assembly: GCF_029369745.1. NCBI lineage: Bacteria > Bacillati > Actinomycetota > Actinomycetes > Pseudonocardiales > Pseudonocardiaceae > Amycolatopsis > Amycolatopsis sp. QT-25. The sequence goes on along the minus strand of NZ_CP120210.1, from coordinate 7,917,384 downwards.
CGATTTCGACGGCAAGGTCGACTGCGTCTCGCGGGAAGGCGACCTCGCCGTCTTGACCGGCGTGATCGAACGCGCCGACATCCCCGGGCTCCCGGTGAACCTGATCGGGCGCCGCGTCGGCTTCTCGGTACGGGACGTGCCGCGCGGCCACGACCGGATCGGCTGGAGCTGGGCGTACGGCTCGTTCGAGCAGGACGTCCTGCCCTGCACCGGACCGGTGCCGTTCTTCGCGACGAGCACGGGCGGCTACCTCGTGCGCTGAATTTGCTTGGCCTTCCCACCACGGGAGGGTCGAACCTGGGCCGTATGAGGAATCGGACCGGGTACCGGGCGGAGGACGGCGAGCACGTCGTCCCCGCGCCGGGAACCCGTGGTCAGGCACTGGCCGTGTTCGGCTACCCGCTCGGCGGACCCGCCGCTTTCGACGACTCCGCCGCCCTGCTGGAGGCGGCGAGGATCGCCGAGCGCCGGCCGCCCACATCGGGGGCACTGTCGAGGAAACCACCGATCGGATCGTCGTCCCCGGCGGCGCGGACGGGGTCTTCGCGCGGCTGGTAGATCTCCCGGATCACCAGCGCGCAGAGGCCGACCACCGCGAGGTCGCGGACGACGACGGCACCGAGGAACCAGTCTTCGGGCAGTCCCTTGTTGTCGACGCCGAGGTAGTACATCATCCGCGGCGCCCAGACCAGCGCGTCGAGGATCATCCAGCCGAGCAGCAGCCGCCAGCGCGGGATCGCGAGCACCGCCAGCGGCACCAGCCACAGCGAGTACTGCGGGCTCCACACCTTGTTGGTCAGCAGGAACGCGGCCACCACCAGGAACGCGAGCTGGCCGAGCCGCGGACGGCGCGGCGCCTTCAGCGCGACGTATCCGATGCCGGCGCAGGCGGCGAGGAACAGCACCGCGACGACGGCGTTGAGCACGACCGGTGTCTGGCCCGCGGTGAGCTTCCCGTCGAAACCGGCCCAGCCGGAGAGCTGGGAGATCACGTTGTAGAGCGAGTCCGGGTCCATCGGGCGCATCGTGTTGAGCCGGAAGAACTCCCACCAGCCGGTCGGCGCCGCGAGCGCGAACGGGACGTTGACCACCACGAACGTCGCCGCGGCGAGTCCGGCGGTCAGTGCCCACTGTCTGACCTTGCCCGCGCGCAGGCACAGGAAGAACAGCGGGACGAGCAGCAGCAGCGGATACAGCTTCGCCGCCGCGCCGAGCCCGAGCAGGAACCCCGCGACCTCGGGCCGTCGCCGGGCCCAGGCGAGCAGCGCGGTCGCGGTGAACGCGGTCGCGATGGCGTCGAAGTTGGTGAAGACGTGCGCCAGCGCCAGCGGCGAGAGCGCGACCAGCGCGGCGTCCCACGGGCGGCGTTTCACCGATCGGCCGGTCGCCCACACCGTGACGAGCCACGCCATCGCGAGCCAGAGCGCCGAGATGTCGAAGTAGACGGCCACCGGCAGCGCGCCGGGCAGCCAGCCCGATTCCGCGACCGAAAGCCAGGCCTCGGTGAGTTTCGCGTTGATCCACTGGAACAGCCCGGTCGCGACCGGGTACTCCATGTACCGCGTGGTCTCCTTCGCCGTCCCCGCGTTTTCGGTCCACGAAGTCACGTACGGGAAGGTGTCCGGATCGTTCAGCCGCTCGGAACTGTAGAGCGGGATGATGTCCGAGTAACACATCGCGACGAACGGACGGCCCGCCCGCCAGTCGAGCTGATGGGTCCCGGAGTCGTCGGTGTACTGCTGGATGCACGACGCCTTGCCGAACCACGAGAGCAGCAGCGCGAGACAGGCCAGCAGCAGCCCGGCCCGCTGCGGCGACCAGAACCAGTGCCGCCCCACGGCCGCGTGCTCGCCGAGCGGGCCGCCGATCGGCCGGGTGGCCGCGGCCACGAGCGGTTCGTTCCAGCTCGGGATGACCCGCTCGCCGGGGGTGAGGGAGAGCTGAGCCTCGGGCTGGGTCGTCTGGTCGGACACGAGGCGGATGGTAGCGCCTGTCCGGGTGACCACCCGGTGATGTCGCCGCTCGGCCGGTCCGGGCTGCCTGTGCCGCCGTCGGCTTCTGCGGCGTGTCGTCCATTCAGTCACGTGAGTCGTCCACTTGAGCACGCGTGTCGTCCCGCCGATCACGCGAAGGCGACGTCTCCGCTGTCGTAGAACCCGGCCAGCACCTCCGCGGCCGCGCCGAACGCGACGACGTCGTCGCCCATCTCGTCGAGATCGACCTGGATCCGTTGCCAGTGCGGCAAAGGCAGGAGTTCCCGCAGGCGCGCGGCGACCGTGTCGCGGTACACCTCGGGTTCCGCGCGGACCGCACGCCCGGTGAGCACGACACGTTCGAGGTCGAGCACCTGGACGAGGTCGGCGAGCCCGATCCCCAGCAGCCCCGCCGCCTCCTCGGTGGTCGCCGCCGCGTTGTGCAGCACCTCGACGCAGCCTCGGCGGCCGCACGCGCACCGCGGTCCGTCGAAGGCGAGCGTGGTGTGCCCGAACTCGCCGGCGTTGGTCCGCGGCCCGCGGTACAGCCTGCCGTCGATCAGCAGGCCGACGCCGATCCCGGTGCCGACGAGCACGACGGCGGTCGCGGTCTGGTCGCCGCCGGTCCACTGCTGGGCGAAGGCGGCGGCGTTGGTGTTCTTGTCGAGCCGTACGGGCAGTCCGGTGCGTTTCGCGAGCAGGTCGCGCAGGGGGACGTGGTGCCAGCCCGGCATGTTCGTGGCGTCCCGGATCACCCCTTCGCGGTGGTCGAGCGGGCCGACGGAGCCGACGCCGAGGCCGAGGACGCGTTCGCGGTCGACACCGTCGAGTAGTGCTTCGGTCGCTTCGCCGAGAGCGGAGACTGCCTGGTCGGGCGTGAATCCAGGCGACAGCGGCCCACCATGCGACGCGACGATCTTCCCGGTCAGGTCGGTGATGAGCACCCGGAACGAGTCCCGGTCGAGCTGGGCACCGAGCGCGGACCGGGCGGCCGCGCGGACACGCAGGAGTGTGCGCGGTTTGCCGACCCCGGAGGCGGGCTGTCGTTCTTCGTCCAGCAGGCCGGCTTCGAGCAGTTCGGGGACGATCTTCGAGACGGCCTGCTGCGTGAGCCGGGTGCGGCCGGCGAGTTCGACGCGGCTGAGGCCGCCCGCGCGCAGGATGTGCGTGAGCAGCAGCGCCCGGTTGTGCTGGCGCAGGCCGCGCAGATTGACCCCGGTCTCCGGCATGGCGCGCATCCTGCCATGACTGGCCTATTAAGCAACACTGTTGTTCAATAGGGGCATGGCTGACTTGCGAGTGGGGATCTTCGGATACGGCACCGGCGGGCGCGTCTTCCACGCCCCGCTGGTCGACGCGACGCCGGGGCTGACCCCGGCCGCCATCGTCACCTCGAACCCGGATCGGGTGACGCAGGCGAGCACCGATCATCCGGGCGCCGACGTGCTGCCGGACGCGGACGCGTTGTTCGCGAAATCCGGTGAGCTGGACCTGGTCGTCGTCAGCACGCCGAACCGCACGCACGTCCCGCTCGCGTTACGGGCGATCGAGGCAGGACTACCCGTCGTCGTCGACAAACCCTTCGCGCCGACAGCGGCCGAGGCGGCGAAGGTCGTCGAGGCGGCGAAGGCCAAGGGCGTCGGCCTCACGGTGTTCCAGAACCGGCGGTTCGACTCGGATTTCCTCACCGTCCGGAAGGTCCTCGACGCGGGCCGCCTCGGTGACGTCTTCCGCTTCGAGTCGCGCTACGACCGCTGGGTGCCGAAGCCGCGGGAAAACTGGCGCGAGTTCGGTGATCCCGCCGAGGCTGGTGGGCTGCTCTACGACCTCGGCGCGCATATCGTCGACCAGGCGCTGCACCTGTTCGGCCCGGTCACCGAGGTCTACGCGGAGGTCGACGAACGCCGTGCCGGGGTGTCGGTCGACGACGACGTCTTCGTCGCCCTCCGGCACGCCAACGGGGTGCGCTCACACCTGTGGGCGTCCGCGCTCGCGGGGACCAGGAACCCGCGGTTCCGCGTGCTCGGCGACAAGGCGACCTTCACCAAGTACGGCCTCGACGTCCAAGAACCACAGATCAAGGACGGTGTGCGACCGGGCGACCCCGGCTGGGGCGTCGAACCGTCCTCGGACGCCGGCGTGCTCGGCGTGAACGACGACGTCGAAACCGTGCCCACCGAGGTCGGCCGCTACGAGGACTTCTACGCGCAGGTGCGCGACGCGTTGCTCGGCGAGGGCGATTTCCCGGTGGATCCCCTTTCCGCGGTCGAGGCGCTCCGGATCATCGAAGCCGCTCACCTTTCGGGTGCCGAACGGCGCGTCGTCACCCTCTAGCTTTTCGGCTACTCGTTGTCGCCGCCTCTGCCCTCGCGGCCGGGACCGTTGCCGCCTTCTTCGCCGCCGCCGTTCTCACCGGACGACGGAGGCGGGTTCCGCGAGCTGGACGGCGGTTCTTCCTCGTTCCGTGAAGACGAAGGCGGGGCCGACGGTCCGGTCGACGGCGTGCCGGTCTCGGTCGCGCCCTCGTTCTCGTCCGGCGGGGTCTGCGTCGACGGGACGTTGTCGTTGCCGCCCCCGCCGATGATCTTGACCTTGTCGAAGCGCTCCGCCGGTTTCCCGTTCAGGTACAGGGAGATGAACTTCTGCCAGATCGGCCCGGCGATCGTCGAACCGAAGATCGCCTTGCCGTTCTTGCCCTTCAGCGCCTTGTCACCGTCGCCGCCGACCCACACCGCGGCCGAGATCGACGGCGTGTAGCCGACCATCCAGGTCTGGGAGTTGGAGTCCTTCGCGGACGCGGGCTCGCCCGGCCGGTAGGTGTGCTGCTGGGTTCCGGTCTTGCCCGCGCACTCGTGGCCGTTGGGGCACTTGAGCTTCGAGAACGGGATGACACCCTTGAGCGACTCGGTGACGTTGCCCGCGATCTGCTTGCTCTTGTCGGCGTCGTCGGAGAAAGCGGGCTTCGCCTCCTCCGGGGCCGAGTAAGCGGCCTCGTCCTGCGAGTTGGTCACCTTGGCGACGAAGTGCCTGGTCCGCCGCTGGCCATCGCCCGCGAAGGTCGCGTACGCGGCGGCCATGTCCTCCGGGCTGACGGCCGTCTTGCCACCGCCGAGCGCGATGTTGTTGTCGGCGAACAGTTCGGAGGCGCCCTCGGGGGCGGGTTTGATCCCGGCGTCCTTGGCGGCCTGTGCCACCGGTCCGGGCTTGGTCACGTTCACGACCATGTCGTAGAACACCGTGTTCGCGGAGCGCTGCATCGCTTCGGACACCGTGCACTGCGCCGAACACGAGCTGCCGGGACCGGCGTTCCGGATCGTCTGCTTCCCGAACTGCCGGTTGTTGGAGCCGTCGAACGTCGAGTTGATGCCGCCCTTGCCCAGCTGCAGGTACGCGGTCAGGTCGAACGGCTTCATCGACGACCCGGGGTTCTGCGGCGTGTTCGCCCAGTCCCGGCCCTTTTGATCTTTGCCGTCGGGCCCCTTCACGATGGACGGGCCACCGTAGTACGCCTTCACCCCGCCGGTCTTGGGATCGATCGCGACGAGCGCGTTGAGCAGGTTCTCGTCGGTCTGGCCCTTCATCCCCTCGGCGACCGCCTGCTCGGCCGCGGCCTGCGCCTTCGGGTCGATGGTCGTGTAGACCTTGTAACCACCCCGGTAGTAGTCGTCGGCGGTGATGCCGTTCGCGGCGAGCTCTTCCTTGACCTTGTCGCGGATGAACGGGTTGACCACCCCGGCCTGCTGCTTGTCCTCCTGCGGGATCGGCGTCGGGAACTGCAGGTTCGCACGGTCCGCGGCGGAGAGGAACCCGTTCTGCACCATGCGGTTCAGCGCGACTGTCCAGCGTTCGTTCGCGACCTTCGGGTTCTCCGAACGGCCCGGCTGCTGGATGAGGCCGGCGAGCAGCGCCGCCTCGGAGGCGTTGAGCTCACCGGCGGGCTTGCCGAAGAACGCCTGCGCGGCCGACTCGATCCCGTACGCGCCACGACCGAAGTAGATGATGTTCAGGTACGCCGAGATGATGTCCTTCTTCTCGTACGTCTGGTTCATCTTGAAGGATTTGGCGAGCTCGGTCCATTTACGGGCGAGCGACGATTCGTCGTCCCCGCTGGCGACCTTGATGTACTGCTGGGAGATGGTCGAACCACCGCCCTTGCCCGCGGTCACCTGGTTGTAGACCGCGCGCAGGATGCCGCCGATGTCGAAGCCCGAGTTCGTCTCGAAGGAGGCGTCCTCGGTGGCGATGACCGCCTTCTTGACGATGTCCGGGATCTGCTCCGGGGTCAGGATCTGCCGGTTGCCGCCCTTGGGGACGTCCTTGCCCATCTCGGTGTCGTCGGCGTAGTAGTACGTCACCGCCTGGCCCTGCGTGGCCGCGACGGCCTGCGGCGACGGGACGTCGACGGCGAAGTAGGTGATCACGAACGCGATCGCGGGGATGACGACGAACAGGCAGAACAGCGCGAGCAGCACTCGCCGGACGCGTCTCCACCGGCGCTTCTTGCGCTGCGCCGGGGTGAGGATCGGTTTCCCGTTTTCGCCGGTCTCCGGGCCGTACTGCTCGTCCTCGTACGGCTCTTCGTAACCACGATCGACGGTGCCGTTGTGCTCGTGATGCGTGATGAGGTCCGGCTCGTGCTGCGGCGCGACCGGTGGCCGCTGCGAACGCCGCGGTGGCGGCGGTGGCGGCTGCTGCTGAGGCCCACCCTGCCGTTGCCACGGTGCCTGCCCTGGGCCCTGCCTGCCGGGACCCTGCTGCTGCCCGTATCCCGGAGGCGGTCCGGCGGGGCGGCGGGGCGGTCCGGTGGGGCGTTGCGGACGACGTGCGGGGTCAGGGTCCTGACCTGGCCATCCGCCGTGGGGATCGTCGTTCACTGGGACGTCCTCCGAACCTTTCGTCGGTGAGCGCGGTCCTGCGGTCGCAGGTCTCCTTGCGGTAAAGACGTGTCAGATCGGTTCAGGTTCACCGGCGCCACGAAAAAAGGTGTGCCGGGCGAGTGCCCGGCACACCTTTCTTCATGCGTGCTGCCCGGTGCGCACGGGTCTGTTCCATCCGATGATCACGGGTCTGTTCCATCCGGTCATCACGGGCCTGTTTATCCGATGATCACGGGTCTTCGGCGTTCGGGAACAGCGGATCCGTGGTCCCCGGTCCTGGCCGTGTCGGTTTGGTGGGCTTGGTCGGCTTCGTCGGCCACCCACCGATTGCCGTCGTCTCCGTCGGCGAGGTGGGTGTCGTCGGCGTCGGGGTGGTCGTCGGCGTCTCGGGCGGCGGCGTGGATTTCTCCGGCGGCTTCTGGACCGTCGTCGCGGGCGGCACGTAGCGCGCGTCCTTGCCGATCGCCTTGACGTTCTCGAACTTCTCCGACGGCTTGCCGGTCATGTACCGGGACAGGAAGTCTTCCCAGATCGGACCGGCGATGGTCCGGCCGTAGATCGGCTTGCCGCTCTTGTCGTGCAGCGGCTTGTTGCCGTCGCCGCCGACCCACACCGAGGTCGAGATGCTCGGCGTGTAGCCGACCATCCAGGTCTGCGCGTTGCGGTCGCGGTAGCTCACCGGGTCGCTTTCCTTGAAGTCGTACTGCTGCGTCCCGGTCTTGCCCGCGCACTCGTGTCCCCTCGGGCACTTGAGCTTCGAGTACGGGATGACGTCTTCGAGCGCTTCGGTGACGTTGCCCGCGATCTGCTTGCTCTTGCCGGCGTCCTCGTGGAAGGCGGGAGCTCCCTTGGGAGCCGTCTCGTCGAACTCGACCTCGTCGTCGGAGTTGGTCAGCTTGGCGACGAAATGCTGCTTCTGCCGGATGCCTTCACCGGCGAAGGTGGCGAAACCGGCCGCCATGTCCTCCGCGGTGGTGACCGTGCCACCACCGCCGAGCGCGATGTTGATGTCGGGGCTCAGCTTCGCCTTGCCGCCGTCGGCCTCCACCATCACGCCGGCTTCCTTCGCGGCCTTCGCCACCGGGTCGACCTTCGTCTCGTTGCGGACCATGTCGTAGAACACGGTGTTCGCGGAGACCTTCATCGCCTCGGCGACCGTGCACTGCGTACCGCAGTTGGAGCTCTCGCCCGCGTTCCGGATCGTGCGACCGTCGAACTTCCGGTTGTTGGATCCATCGAAGGTCTCGCCGAGCCCCTTGCCCATCTTGAGGAACGCGGTCAGGTCGAAGGCCTTGAACGCCGAACCGGGGTTGTGCGGCACGTTCGCCCAGTCGATGGCCTGGACGTCCTGGCCCTTGTCGTTCTTCGTCCAGTCCGGGCCGCCCCAGTACGCGACCACGCCGCCGGTCTTGGGGTCTATCGCGACCAGCGCGTTCAGGATGTTCTCGTCCGTCTGGCCCTTCATCCCCTCGGCGACGGACTCCTCGGCCATCTTCTGCGCCTTGGGGTCGATCGTCGTGGTGATCTTGAAGCCGCCCTGGTGCAGCCGGTCCTGGTCGTAGCCGCGGGCTTCGAGTTCGTCGATCACCCGGTTGCGGATGTGCAGGCTCAGCGTCCCGGCGTCGTCGGCCTTCGCCTGCGCCTTGGGGATCGGCTTCGGGAATTGCGCGGTGGCGCGCTCACCCGGGTCGAGCCACTTGTTCGCCACCATCTGGTCCATCACGAAGTTCCAGCGGCGCTGCGCGTACGCGTCGTTCTCGGACTTGCTCGGGCCCTGGATCAGGCCGGCGAGCAAGGCGGCCTCGGGCGCGCCCAGGTCCTTGGCGGGCTTCTTGAAGTAGGCCTGTGCCGCCGCTTCGATGCCGTTCGCGCCGCGGCCGAAGTAGATGGTGTTGAGGTAGGCGGTGATGATCTCCTCTTTGGACATCTGGTTGTTCATCTTGAAGGATTTGGCCAGCTCGGTCCATTTACGGGTGAGCGTCGGCGCCTCGTTGGCCGTGGCCTTCTTGATGTACTGCTGGGAGATCGTCGAACCGCCGCCCTGGCCACCGGTGACGTTGTTGTAGACCGCGCGCAGGATGCCGCCGACGTCGAAACCGGAGTTCGTCTCGAACGACGAGTCCTCGGCCGCGTACACGGCTTTCTTGACCACTTCCGGGACTTCCCCTGGCTTCAGCAGGTACCGGCTCCCGCCGCTGGCGGGCGCGATCTTGCCCATCGGGCTGCCGTCGGCGTACATCAGCGTGATCGGCTGGCTCTGCAGGCTCGCGATGCTTTCCTGCGTCGGGACGTCCACCACGAAATAGGTGATGACGAACGCGACCGCGGGCACCACGACGAACAGGCCGAACGTCGCGTAGAGGACGCGGCGGACGATCCGCCAGCGGCGCTTCTTGCGCTGCTTCGGCGTGAGGACCTTCTTGTCGTCCTCTTCGTCTTCGGCGGGCTCCGCCTCGTCGTCGTGCTGGTCTTCGTCCTCGGCACCGAGGGCGGTGTTTTCGTGACGATCGTCATAGCGATCGTCGTACGGGTCTTCGGTGCCGTTGTGCGCGTGATGGGTGATGAGCTCCGGCTCACGCTCGTACGACTCCGGTTCGACCGGCTGGACCAGCGCGGTCGCCTGGTCGGCGGGAGCCGGGGGGCGGCGGTTGCCGGGCGGCGGGCGACGGCCGACGGCGCCTTGACGGGCACGCGGGTCACCGGCGGGACGACCACCCGGCGGCGGCGGGGGTCCCGGCCTGCGCGGGGGCATGCCGTTGGGGCGGCGCGGGGCCGCGGGACGGCGCGGTTCGCCCGTGTCGCCCATGTCGCCCATGTCGTTGTCGGACGGCCACTGTGGCCCGCCGTCACCGCCCGGCCACTGGGGGTTCGGTGGGGTCGGCGGGTGCGCTGCGCGAGGTGGAGTCGAGCGAGGAGTGCCGTTCGGAGGGGTCCGGCGCTGGGGACGGCGCGGGGGTTCGTCGCTCGGCCAGCCGGGTTCGTCGGCTTCACCCGGCCATTGGGCACGGCGAGGTGCATCAGGCTCCTGGCCTGGCCAGGAGCGGTTGCGGTCGTCGTTCACGAATGGGCCTCCCAGACCGGCGCTTCGGGGGACGCCGCTCTGTGCTCAACTGCGTTTTCGATACCTGTCACCGACCCGCTGTCCTCTGCGACCGGGTCCGTGGCCGGGTGCTTCCCGGATCTCCTGTTCCGAGGACGTAGGAGCGCACCAGGTGGTTCCAGTGACAGCTCCCGCAGACCTCGACCTCGTAGACGGTGAACTCCGCGAAGAGCCCGTCCATCCGCACCAGTTCTTCCGGCGTCTTGGCCGATCCGGCGACGTGCTTGAGCTCGTCGCCGTACACCCAGGACACCAAAGTGAGTCTCTCCCGATGACAGACCGGGCAGTCCTGCTCACCTGGTCGGCCGTGGAATTTCGCGGCCCGCAGGAGGTACGGGCCCGCGTCGCAGACGTCGTACGTGCCGACGCGTCCGGAGTGGACGCCCTTGAGCAGCGAGCGCCGCTGTAAGGCGTAGTCCACGACCTGCCGCTGGTTTCGCACGCCAACAGAGTACGGGCTATTGCCGTGTGGTCCACGCCCCGTTGTCGGCGGGACGGTCCGTGCGCGGTCGGACACGCCGAAGATTCGATAACTCTCCGATGAATTTCGGCCGGATTCCCGGCTACTCGATCGGGGTTAGCTACACCACTCCGATGTATCGGCGCGATATAGTGGGCCGGTAGGTTGACCGAACCGGTCACGGTGGCCAACGTGACCGGTCGTGGTTTGTTCCCGGAAGGGGGTGCGGTGTGCTCGAGCTCGCGATCTTGGGGCTGCTGCACGAGACCCCCATGCACGGGTACGTGCTGCGCAAACGTTTGCATGAGACGCTCGGGATGTTCCGGACGTTCTCGTACGGCTCGCTGTACCCGACCTTGCGTCGGCTGCTTCGCGCCGGTTACCTCGTCGAGGAGCTCGAAGAGGTGGAAGACCGGGCATGGGCACGCCGGGGCAAGCGCGTGTACAAGCTCACCGCCGAGGGCAAGGAACGGTTCGCCGAACTGCTCGGCGACGCCGGGCCGCAGACGTGGGACGACGAAGGCTTCGGCGTCCATTTGGCGTTCTTTTCGAGGACACCGGCCGACGTCAGGATGCGAATCCTGGAAGGCCGTCGTCGCCGGGTCGAGGAACGCCGAGAAGGGCTTCGGACGGCAATGGCGCGGGCCGAGGAGAAGATCGACCGCTACACCCGTGAACTGCACCGGCTCGGGCTGGAATCCAGTGAGCGGGAGGTGCGCTGGCTCAACGAGCTCATCGCGCACGAACAGGCCGAGCAGCGTGGACCGGAGACCTGAGGCGCTCTGTGGTCCTCGCTGCGCACCACCTACAACTGTTGAACTAATGAAGGAGAAACCGGCATGGGCGAGAACCGCCGCGTTCGGGTGGCCATCGTGGGCGTCGGCAACTGTGCGGCCTCGCTGGTCCAGGGCGTTCAGTACTACCGCGACGCGGATGCCGGCACTCGCGTGCCCGGGTTGATGCACGTCGTGTTCGGTGAGTACCACGTCCGCGACATCGAGTTCGTCGCCGCGTTCGACGTGGACGCCAAGAAGGTCAGCCGCGACCTGTCCGAGGCGATCTTCGCCAGCGAGAACAACACCGTCAAGATCGCCGACGTGCCGCCGCTGGGCGTCACCGTGCAGCGCGGTCACACCTACGACGGGCTCGGCCGCTTCTATCGCGAGACCATCGAGGAATCCGACGAGACCCCGGTCGACATCGTCGCGGCACTGCGCGAGGCCGAAGTCGACGTGCTCGTGTCGTACCTGCCGGTGGGTTCCGAAGAGGCCGACAAGTTCTACGCGCAGGCGTGCATCGACGCCGGTGTGGCGTTCGTCAACGCGCTGCCGGTGTTCATCGCTTCCGACCCCGAGTGGGCGGAGAAGTTCCGCGCGGCCGGTGTCCCGATCGTCGGTGACGACATCAAGTCCCAGGTCGGCGCCACCATCACGCACCGCGTGCTGGCGAAGCTGTTCGAGGATCGCGGCGTCCAGCTCGACCGGACGATGCAGCTCAACGTGGGCGGGAACATGGACTTCCTGAACATGAAGGAGCTGGAGCGGCTCGAGTCGAAGAAGATTTCGAAGACCCAGTCGGTCACGTCGCAGGTCGACCGCGAGCTCGGCAAGGGCAACGTCCACATCGGGCCGTCCGACTACGTGCAGTGGCTCGACGACCGCAAGTGGGCCTACGTCCGGCTCGAGGGCCGCGCCTTCGGTGACGTGCCGCTGAACCTGGAGTACAAGCTCGAGGTGTGGGACTCGCCGAACTCGGCGGGCATCATCATCGACGCCGTGCGCGCCGCGAAGATCGCGAAGGACCGCGGCATCGGTGGCCCGATCCTCTCGGCTTCCTCGTACTTCATGAAGTCGCCGCCGGAGCAGTACGACGACGCCACCGCGCGCGACGAGGTGGAGAAGTTCATCGCCGGCGAGGCGTGACCCCCCGTAGCGCGCTATGAAGGGGCCTTTCATTGCAAATTTTGCAATGAAAGGCCCCTTCATAGCACTCGCGTAGGGCGCCTCAGCCCTCCTGAAGCGCCGCCGGCAGGTCCGTGATCTTCCCCATCACCGTCGTCTCCGCCAATACCGAAGGGTCCGGCGGAAAGTGCGGATTCGGCACCGCGTACACCGTCATCCCCGCGGCCAGCGCCGCGCGCAGCCCGTTCGTCGTGTCCTCCACGGCCGCGCAGTTCTTCGGCTCCTCGCCCAGCAGCTCGGCCGCCTTCAGGTACACGTCGGGCGCCGGTTTCCCCGCGCCGACCTGCTCCGAAGACACCGCCGTCGGCACCGGCAGCCGGGTGATGTCGAGGAAGGCCTTGATCAGCAGCGGCGGTGACGAGCTCGCGATGGCCACCGGCCAGTGCTTCGCGACTTCACGCACCACCCCCGGCGCGCCCGGGATGATCGGCGGTTTCTCCGCGTACCGCCGCGCCATCCGCTCGATCACCACCTGCGCCACGTCCGAGGGCCGGAGCCGCACGCCGAGGTCGTGCGCCAGGTAGGCGGCCCATTCGGGGGTGCTCATCCCTTGCATCGCCCTGGTCGACTCGTCCCGCCAGGTGCCGTGGAACTCGTGGACGACGGATCGCCGGACCTCGTCCCACAGCTTTTCCGAATCCACCAGGACACCGTCGAGATCGAAGATCACCGCTTCCACACTCCCAAGCCTAGGCCGTGGAGACCTGTGCGGCAGATTACTTAGCTATGCTCAGTAATTTGGTTAGCATAGCTAAGTGACCACGAAAGCCGCCGACCTCGCCCACCGGCTGCGCCCGCTGGTGTTCCGGCTGTACTACCTCGTCCGCCGGGAGACGCCGCAGGTGCGGCTCACCCTCACCCAGGGATCGGTGCTGTCGGAGCTGCTGAACGGCGGTCCGCGCCGGATGAGCACGCTCGCCGACCTGGAGCGGGTCCGGCTGCCGACGATGACCGACGTCGTCCGCCGTCTCGACCGGCTCGGCCTGGTCAGCCGCCGTCGCGATCCCGCCGACGGCCGGGCGGTACTCGTCGAGGTCACCGAGGAGGGGCGGCGCTTCCATCGGCAGTTGATCGTCGCCAGGGAGGAATTCCTCCGCGAGCGGCTCTTCGAGCTGGACGAGACCGATCGCGCCGCGATCGAAGCCGCACTCCCCGCTCTCACCAGGTTGTTGCACGAAGAAAAGAAGGAGGAACTGATCCGCGATGAGCGCTGAGCACCACTCGAGCCTGTTGGACGCCGTCAAGGGGCAGCCCAAACAGGTATGGATCACCGCGTTCGCCGCGGTCATCGCGTTCATGGGCATCGGGCTGGTCGACCCGATCCTGCTGTCGATCGCCGAAGGCCTGCAAGCGACGCCGTCCGAAGTGACGCTGCTGTTCTCCAGCTACCTCGGTGTCCAGGCGGTCGCCATGCTGGTCACCGGCGCGATGAGTGCCCGGTTCGGGGCCAAGCGGACCGTGGTCGTCGGGCTGACGCTGGTCGTCGTCGCCACCGCGCTCTGCGCCGCCTCCGGGTCGATCGAGCAGCTCATCGGGCTGCGTGCGGTCTGGGGTCTCGGCAACGCCTTCTTCATCGCGACCGCGCTTTCGGTCATCGTCGGCGCCGCGACCGGCGGCCAGGCGGGTGCGATCCTGCTGTACGAAGCCGCGCTGGGGGTCGGCCTCGCGGTCGGCCCGCTGCTGGGCGCCCTGCTCGGCAGCATCTCCTGGCGTGGCCCGTTCTTCGGCACTTCGCTGCTGATGCTGTGCGGTCTCGTGCTGTGCTCGGTCTTCCTGACCACCGACGCGAAGGAAAAGCGGCCCGGGATCCGGCTGCTCGACCCGTTCCGCGCGCTGAAGCACGGCGGGCTGCTGCGCACCTCGATCGGTTCCGCGCTCTACACCGCCGCGTTCTTCGTGGTGCTGGCCTGGTCGCCGTTCGTGCTGGAGTGGAGCGCCGTCGCCGTCGGCCTGATCTTCTGCGGCTGGGGCCTTTCGGTCGCCGTCGCGGGGGTGGTGCTGGCGCCGAAGCTCGCCGCGAAACTCGGTGAGCGGCACGCGACCGTGGTCGCCGTGTTCGGCTACGCCGTGCTGCTCCTGATCATGGCGATCCCGAGCAAGCCGGTGCTGGTGGTCGGCATCGTCCTGTCCGGTCTGGTGTCCGGCCTGCTCAACACGCTCTTCACCGGCACGGCCATGTCGATCAGCGGCGCCCCGCGTCCCGTCGCGAGCGCCGGGTACAACTTCTGCCGCTGGCTCGGCGGCGCGGTCGCCGCGACCGTCGTCGGCCACCTTGCCGAGTGGTTCGGCGCCAAGCAGGCGCCGTTCGTCATCGCCGCGATCCTGTGCGTGCTCGCCGGTGCCCTGCTGACGATCCGTGAGAAGACCGCCGACCCGCACACGATCCCGGCCGAAGCGGCCCTCGTGGGCGAAGAGATGTGAATCGGAACAAAAAGTGAACACCGGACCAACGAGGGGTTTCCTCTCGTTGGTCCGGTGCCTTAGCGTCGACCTCTCGAACCGCAGATGCGGAGGTCCGCGTGAAGTTCCTTCCGTTGCTGGCCGGCCACTCACCAAGCCGGGCGTCAGTGACCTGTACTTACCGCTGTGGCGACGCGTGCTTCCACGACGCGCCGAACACGTCGGACAACCCCACCTTCGCCGACGTGCTCGGCACGGTGAGCCGCCGTGGCGCGTTGAAGGCGTCGGCCGTCGTCGCGCTGGCCGCCGGCACTCCGCTCGCGCTCGCCGGGCACGCCTCGGCCGAGCCGGCGGCCGAGCCGGCAGGCCGGGGACGGCCGAAGCCGCCGCCCGGCACCGACTACCAGCGGGTCCAGCCGAACACTCTCGACGCCGTCGTGGTGCCCGAGGGCTACGAACAGGGCATCGTGATCCGCTGGGGTGACGCGGTGCTGCCCGGCGCGCCGAAGTTCGACTTCGACCACCAAACCGCCGAGGCGCAGGCGAAGCAGTTCGGCTACAACTGCGACTTCGCCGCGCTGCTGCCACTCGATCACTGGGGCCTCTCCTCGCTCCTGGTCACGAACCACGAGTACACCTCCGAAGAGTTCATGTTCCGCGGTTACGACCGGGACAACCCGACCGAGGAACAGGTCAGGATCGCGTGGGCCGCCCACGGGCTGACCGTCGTCCAGGTGACGCGCGGACGCGACACCGGACATCTGCGGCCGAAGATGTCCCGCTACAACCGGCGGATCACCCTGCACACGCCGTTCAGGGTGACGGGTCCGGCGGCGGGCGGCGACCTGCTCAAGACCGCCGCGGACCCCACCGGAACGGTGGTGCTGGGCACGATGAACAACTGCGCGGGCGGGGTCACGCCGTGGGGCACGATCCTGTCCGGCGAGGAGAACATCAACCAGTACTTCGGCAACGCGGACACGGTGGCCGACCCGGTGAAGCGCAAGCGATACGCGCGCTACGGCATCAAGGGCACCGCGACCACCCGCAAATGGGAGCGGTTCGACGCGCGCTGGGACATCGCCAGGGAACCGAACGAGGCCCACCGCTTCGGCTGGGTGATCGAACTGGACCCGAACGATCCGGACAGCACCCCGGTCAAGCACACGCATCTGGGCCGGTTCAAGCACGAGACGGCGAACATCCGCGTGGCCAAGGACGGCCGCGTGGTCGCCTACTCCGGTGACGACGAGCGCTTCGAGTACATCTACAAGTTCATCTCGAAGGGCCGCATGAAGCCGGGCGACAGCGCCCATGCTCGGCGGCACAACATGACCCTGCTCGACGACGGCACGCTCTACGTCGGCCGGTTCACCGGCGACAGCCCGGCCGCCGAAATCGACGGCTCCGGAAAACTGCCCGGCGACGGTGAATTCGACGGCGGCGGCGAGTGGATCCCGCTGGCTTCGGGCAAGAAGTCCTTCGTGGACGGAATGACCGCCGAAGAGGTGTACGTCTTCACCCGCGAGGCGGCCGACAAGGTGGGCGCCACGAAGATGGACCGCCCGGAGGACATCCAGGCGCATCCGCGCACCGGCCGGATCTACTGCGCCCTCAGCAACAACGTCGAACGCGGCAACCCCGGCAAGGAAGGCGCCACCGAACCCAATCCGCGGCTGAACAACAAGCACGGCCAGGTGCTGGAGGTCGAGGAACGGCGCGGAGACGCACTCGCGCTGACCTTCAGCTGGCGGTTGTTCCTGGTGTGCGGTGATCCGGCGGCACCGGACACCTACTTCGCCGGTTTCCCCAAGGACCAGGTCTCGCCGATCTCCAGCCCGGACAACGTGGCCTTCGACGCTCACGGCAACCTGTGGATCTCCACCGACTCGGCGGGCGCGCTCGGCATCAACGACGGCCTCTACTCGGTGCCGCTGGAGGGCCGCAACCGCGGGGAGCTGAAGCTGTTCCTCACCGTGCCCCGCGGCGCGGAGACCTGCGGGCCGATCGTCGAGCGGAAGATCGTCACGGTCTGTGTCCAGCATCCGGGTGAAGTGGACGGTGCGAACGCCGACAAACCGGCCTCCCATTGGCCGGACGGCGGGGAAACCCAGCCTCGTCCCTCGGTGGTGGCGGTCTGGAAACCCGGCAGGCACGGCCTGTCCGACATCGGTTCTTAGTCGGTAAGCAACGATCTAGCAGTACTTTTCGTCGATGGCGCGCTGCCGGGTCGGGCAGCGCGCCATCGCTCGTTCGCGCGCTGTTCATCTGCCGGCCAGAGCCGGATCGTTTTGGTCGCTTACCGTCACAACGTTCCCCCGACTGGACTACGTGTACCCACCGCGACCATGGAGGCCCTGTGTCCTTCGAGCCTCAGCGGCTGCTGCCGTTGATCACCTCCCACCCCGGTGGCCGCTCCGCGGTCACCTGCGAGTACCGCTGCGGCAACGCGTGCGCCCACCCCGAGCCCAACACGTCGGACAACGAATACTTCGGCGACGTCGTCAAGGACATGCTGTCCCGCCGTGGCGCCCTGAAGGCCGGCGCCGTGCTGGCCGCGGCCGCCGGTGGTTTCGCCGCGCTGTCCGGCACGGCCGCCGCCGAAACCCCCGTCGAGGCCGCGGGGCACGGCAAGCCGGGCCGTCCCGGACGCCCGGTGCCCGGCACCGACTTCGAAGCCGTGCCGCCGAACACGCTCGACGCGATCACCATCCCCGAGGGATACGAGCAGCGCGTCGTCATCCGCTGGGGCGACGCCGTCGAGTGGGGCGCGCCGAAGTTCGATTTCCGCAAGCAGACCGCGGCCGCGCAGGCGAAGCAGTTCGGCTACAACTGCGACTTCGTCGGCCTGATTCCGCAGGATCCGCTGGGCATCCGCAACCTGCTGGTGGTGAACCACGAGTACACCACCGAGGTCCACATGTTCCCGGCCGACCAGTACGACCCGGCCAACCCGACCGAGGAGCAGGTCAAGATCGCGTGGGCCGCGCACGGCCTCTCGGTCGTCCAGGCCTTCCGCGACCCGATCGGCGGCGCGCTGCGCGTGACGCCGAGCCCGTTCAACCGCCGCATCACGCTGAACACCGCCTTCGAGGTGCGTGGCCCGGCCGCCGGTTCGAAGTACCTCAAGACCTCCGCGGACCCCACCGGCCGCAAGGTCTTCGGCACGCAGAACAACTGCGCCGGTGGCGTGACCCCTTGGGGCACCGTGCTTTCCGGTGAGGAGAACGTCAACCAGTACTTCGCCAACGCGGCGAGCGTCACCGACCCGGTCGCCGCCGCGCGGCTGAAGCGGTACGGCTTCTCCGGCACCGCCAGCACCCGGAAGTGGGAGCGGTTCGACAAGCGCTGGGACCTCGCGCAGGAGCCCAACGAGGCCAACCGCTTCGGCTGGGTCGTCGAAATCGACCCGAACGACCCGAACTCGACACCGATCAAGCACACGGCGCTCGGCCGCTTCAAGCACGAAGCCGCGAACGTCAAGATCACCAAGGACGGCCGCGTCGCCGTCTACTCCGGTGACGACGAGCGCTTCGAGTACATCTACAAGTTCGTCTCCAAGGGCAAGTACAAGCCGGGCAAGAGCGCGCACGCGCGTCGCCACAACTCGGCGCTGCTCGACGACGGCACCCTGTACGTCGCCCGCTTCACCGGCGACAGCCCGGCCGCCGAGATCGACGGCACCGGAAAGCTGCCCGCCGACGGCGAATTCGACGGCGTCGGCGAGTGGATCCCGCTGGCCGCCGGCAACAAGTCCTTTGTGGACGGCTTCACCGCCGAAGAGGTCTACGTCTTCACCCGTGAGGCCGCGGACAAGGTCCAGCCGACCAAGATGGACCGCCCCGAGGACATCGAGCCGAACCCGGTCAACGGCCGGATCTACGCGGCGCTGACCAACAACAGCCAGCGTGGCCCCGCCGGCAAGGCGAACGTCGACGAGGCGAACCCGCGGCCGAACAACCGCAACGGGCATGTCCTGGAGTGGGAGGAGGACCGCGGCGACGCCGCGGCCACGAAGTTCTCCTGGCGGCTGCTGCTCGTCTGCGGGGACCCGAAGACGGCGGACACCTACTTCGGCGGCTTCCCGAAGGAGCAGGTCAGCCCGATCTCCTGCCCGGACAACGTCGCGTTCGACCGGCACGGCAACCTGTGGATCTCCACCGACGGCAACGCGCTCGGCTCCCACGACGGCCTGTTCTCGGTGCCGGTCGACGGTCCGGAACGCGGGCACGTCAAGCAGTTCCTGTCGGTCCCGGTGGGCGCGGAATGCTGTGGCCCGGTGGTGACCGACCACCTGGTGCTCGTCGCCGTGCAGCATCCCGGTGAGGACGCGGCCAGCTCCGCGAACCCGACGTCGCACTGGCCGGACGGTGGCACGACGCAGCCGCGGCCGTCGATCGTTTCGGTGTGGAAGAAGGGCCGCTGGGGCCAGGTCGGCCGCATCGGCGTCAAGTAGTGGCCTCCGGCGCCCCGATCACTCTCGGCAAGACTCTTCCGCCTGATCGGGGCGCCGGACGACACCGTTCGGTGATGACGCCACCCCGTCCCGCTCATTAGCTTCAGCCCTGTGAAAAGGGCACTGGTGTTCATGGCGGCAGGCACACTCGTGATGGGCGTCGTTTCCGCGTCTGCGCAGGCCGCGACCGTCCCGTCCGGCTGCACCGGCGGCGCCGCACCGAATCCGAGTGTGGAGCAGGGCAGCCCGCCTGCCGGGTACACGTTCAACCCGGCCGCCCCGGTGCCCGACGGAACGCCGAGGAGCAAGCAGCCGCGGCTGTCGACGGACGACGATTACCAGTCCGACGGTGGCAGATACGCTCTGATCTCGACGCCGGACAAGATGGTCAGCACCGCTTACGCGGCGATGAAGTTCGTGCCCGGCGCCGTCTACACGCTGACCGACTGGACCGGCACGAACGATGGCAACCTGCGGCGCGCGGAGGCCGTCCAGGAGACGGGGCTGCGGTTCTACAACGGGTCCGGCCAGGTCGTCCTGGAGAACAAGCTCAAGGTCGTGCACGCCGTCGAGGCGGACGGCGCGCTGGCCCGGCAGGACTTCCCGCCGTCGACCGCCCCGCCGTCGGCGAGTTCGGTGAGGTTCTTCGCCGCCACCGACCGCAACTGGGTGATGTGGGACTGCGTCCACCTGCAGATCGCCTCGTTGTCGGCCAAGGCGGAGGTGCGGGATCCGGCGACCGGGACGTGGGGCGCCACGGCCACGCTGGAGGCGGGCACCACCGCGAACTACCGGTTCACCGTCACCAACGACGGCACCACGACCCTGACCGACATCAAGGTCGTGGACCCGTGGTGCGACGTGAAGCCCACCCCGATCGCGACCCTCGAGGCCGGCCAAGCCGCGACCGTCACCTGCGACCACAAGAACGTCACCGAAGCGGACAACGGTCACGTGAGCACCGTGACCGTCTCCAGCGGCACGGTGCCGAAGAAGACCGCGACCACCACGATCAAGGTCACCCCGCCGCCCGCGATCGACGAGATCGGCGAGTTCGTCTGGACCGACCTCGACGGGAACGGGCTGCAGGACTCCGGGGAGCCGGGCGTTCAGGGCGTGAAGGTGACTTTGAAGGACGCGTCGGGCACGGCGCTCGGGACACGCACCACGGACGACGGCGGCAAGTACCGCTTCACCAACCTGAAAGACGGCATCTACCAGGTCTGCTTCGACATCAGCGGGCTTCCCGTCACGTACACGACGAAGGACGCGGGCGACGACGCGAAGGACTCGGACGCCGACCCGGCGAACGGCTGCACCGCGACCACCGCGGTCGGCCCTCGCAACCGTGTCGACCTGACGCTCGCGGCGGGATTGACCGCGCCGACGAGCAGGCTGGGCGACTTCGTGTGGCTGGACAAGGACAAGGACGGCCTCCAGAGCCGCGACGAACTCGGCGTCCCCGACGTGAAGGTGACGTTGAAGGACGCTTCGGGCACCGAGACGAGCTCGACCGTGACCGGGCCGGACGGGCGCTACGCCTTCGACCGTGTGCCGCCGGGCTCGTACCAAGTGTGCTTCGACGTCGGCGCACGTCAGCCGACCCAGCCCGGCGCGGCGCGGTACGACGGCACCGATTCGGCGGTGGATCCCGCGACCGGCTGCACGCCGGTGGCCGAGCCGGACGCACCCGAGGACCTGACCAGGGACGCCGGACTGCTCGAGCCGTGAACTCGCGGCCCCGAACTCACGTGATCGACCACCGCACACGCGAGTTACGCCTCCGATCACGCGTGTGCGCCCGCCAATCACGCGAGTTACGCCTCCGATCACGCGAGTTCGCTGCTCAATCACGCGAGTTACGCCTCCGATCACGCGAGTTCGCTGCTCAATCACGCGAGTTACGCCATCTCCGCACCGTCCACGAGCGAGAACTGTCGGTGGGTGCCGCTAACGTCGCCCACCGTGACCGAACCCTCGTTTCTGACCACCACCCGCGAGTCCTACGACACTGTCGCCGAGGACTACGTGGCGCGGGTCGAGCCGCTCTTCGAACAGGAGCCGATCAGCCGCGCGATGCTCGCCGCGTTCGCCGAGCAGGTACGCGGCCCGGTCGTCGACGTCGGTTGCGGCCCTGGTCATGTCACCGCCCATCTGGCGTCGCTCGGCCTCGACGTCACCGGTGTCGACTTGTCGCCGAAGATGATCGAGATCGCCCGCCGTCGTCATCCTGAGCTGCGGTTCTTCGTCGGCTCGATGACGGCCCTCGATCTCCCCGACGGCGAACTGGGCGGTCTCGTCGCCTGGTGGTCGATCTTCCACCTCCCGCCGGAGGTGCTCCCGGCGGTGTTCACGGAGTTCCGCCGTGTGCTAGCGCCGGGTGGGCGAGTGCTGCTCGGGTTCCACGTCGGCGACGAGCGCCTGAGCCCGAAGACGGCGTACGGCCACCCGGTCACCTACGACGCGTACCTGCTGGAACCCGGCCGGGTCGCCGATCTACTGGAGCGGACCGGCTTCGAGGTCGCCGCACGGCTGGCCATGGAAGGGAGGAAGCTGCCCCAAGCCTGCCTTGCCGCCCGCGCGGTCTGACTCGCGGGCCGCGGGTCTGATCTCCTGCGCACGCAACCGAGGCGGGCGGGTCGAGGCCAACACCAGTCCGTTGTGGACAGTGGCGTTGAGCGTTTTCGGTTGATACCCGGGGTTCCGCTGGAGTGGATCTCGGCGATCATCGGACTGGTCTTCTCGGTCACCGGGCTGTTCTTCGGCCTGGACGGCGCCCGGCGGCTCTATCAGCCGCTGGCGGTCCACGGTTTCGCGCCTGGCGGCGCGCTGGTGATGTGCGCGTTGCCGCCGTTCCGCGACTTCGCGACGTCCGGGCTCGAGACCGGCCTGATCATCTTGTGGCTGGGCGGTACCTGGTGGCCGCTCGTCCGCCGGGTGTCCACAATGGACGACCTGCGGGCCTGGCCGGTCGCGCTGGTCGCCGGGCTGGGACCGTTGGTGCGGCCTGATCTCCGCACTCTTCGGCGTTGTCGCCTTGACCGCGCTGTTCGTGCTCGCGCGGCCGGTACGTCGCCGCGCCGGGTCTGCTGGCGGTGGCGGCCGCGCTCTCGTTGGCCTATCAGGTGTTCCAGATGGGTTACCACGGTCTGCTGGCGCCGAACACCGCACCGGTCTTGCCGGTGACGAGGGTGACCGTGGTGCTCTTGGCCGTCGTGGGGATTCGGGCGGTCGTGGCCGCCGGATCGCTTCGCCCGTCGTATTCGGCCTCTCCGAGCGCTGTCGGCGTCACGGATGAGCGTTCCTTCCGGTCGCGGTCGACCGGGCACGGGCATCCGATCCTGGCGAAGGATTTCGCCGGCCATCCGTTGATGCCGTCGACGCTGGAAGCGATCCGCGGCGTGGACGGCCGGCTCCCCCGGGCGGCGAAGCCGCCGGTCGTGTGCGCCCTCCGATCACGCGAGTTACGCCTCCGATCACGCGTGTGCGCTCCCTGATCACGCGAGATCGCTTCCTGGACACGCGTAAGTCGTTCAACTCCGAACCACTAGCGTGGTGGCATGGCTGACCTCCCCCTGGCTCTCGTCACCGGTGCCACCCGCGGTATCGGTGCCGCGGTCGCCCGCGCGCTCGCCCCCACCCACCGGTTGCTGCTCGGCGGTCGTGACGCCGACGCGCTCGGCGCGCTGGCGGGCACGCTGCCCGACGCCCGGCCGTGGCCGATCGACCTGACCGACGCCGAGACGCTGGAGGCGGCGACCGCCGAATTCGGCGCGCTGGACGTGCTGGTGCACTCGGCGGGCGTCGCGAGGCTCGGCACGGTAGAGGCCGCGACCGACGCCGACTGGCGGGCGAACTTCGAGGTCAACGTGCTCGCGGTCGTCACGCTGACCAGGCAGTTGCTGCCCGCCTTGCGTACCGCGAAGGGGCATGTCGTCGTGATCAACTCGGGTGCCGGGCAGAACGCGCGCCCGGGCTGGGGTCCGTACGCGGCCAGCAAGTTCGCCGTCCGCGCCTTCGCCGACGCGCTGCGGGAGGAGGAGTCCGCGCTGCGGGTGACGTCGGTCTACCCCGGCCGCACGGACACCGAAATGCAGCAGGCGATCGTCGCCGACGAAGGCCGCGCATACGAGCCGGAACGCTTCCTGCGCCCCGAATCCGTCGCGGCCGCCGTCCTCGCCGCCGTCTCCGCCACCGGTGACGCGCACCCCACCGACGTGACCCTCCGCCCGCGCGGCCTGGTCTAGCCGTCCCGCGGGTCGTGAGTGACCACCCGCGGCCTAAGAACGCAGCCGCGCCGAGGTTTCCGCGACTTCGGCCTGCACCTTCGCGCGGTCGACGCGCAGGGATTCGCCGTCGCCGACGACCTGCTCGCCCGCCACCCACACGTCGCGGACGCGCCGCGAGCCCGCGGCCCAGACCAGGTTCGAGAGCAGTTGCTCGTCCGGGACGTCGATACCTGCCGCGAACGCCGGGTCGTCGAGGTCGACGTGCACCATGTCCGCCCACCGGCCGGTTTCCAGCGCGCCGATGTCGGTGCGGCCCAGCGCGTCCGCGCCGCCGCGGGTGCCGAGCAGGAACGCGTCGGCCGCGGTCAGCACGGTCGACTCGCCGGTCGCGAGCCGCGCGAACATCGCCGAGAGCTGCAGTTCCTCCCACAGGTCGATGTCGTCGTTCGACGCCGGGCCGTCCGTGCCGAGCCCGACGGCGACGCCTGCCTTCCGCAGGTCCGTCACACGCGCGATGCCTGAAGCGAGCTTCGCGTTCGAGCCCGGGCAGTGCGCCATCCCGACACCGCGCGCGGCGAACAGTGCGATGTCCTCGTCGGAAAGGTGGATGGCGTGCGCGGCGAGCGTCCGGCCCCGCAGCATCCCGACCTTCTCCAGCAACGCGGGTACCGAACCGTGCTCTTCACGCTGTTCGACGTCTTCGAGCGCCGCCTCGGCCACGTGGATCTGCACCAGCGCGCCACGTTCGGCCGCCGATTCCGCGGTCGCGCGCAGCGCTTCGGCGTTCAGCATGTACGCCGAGTGCGGCCCGTAGCCGACCTCGATCCGCTCGCCGGGCCCGAACCGGAGGCCGTCGGTGTCGATCCAGCGTTCGATGCCCTTCAGCATCGCGCGCCAGTCCGTCCCCGGCAGTTCCATGATCGGCGGGCCCAGCACCACCCGGCCACCGGTGGTGAGCACCGCGTCGGCGAGCTGCTCGCCTTCGAAGTACATCTCCGCGCTGGTCGTGACGCCGTGCCGCAGCATTTCGACCGAGCCCAGCATCATGCCGGTGCGGATGTCGGCGGGCTTCAGCTTCGCCTCGGTCGGCCAGATGATCTCGGTCAGCCACCGCAGCAGCGGCAGGTCGCCGCCCATCCCGCGCAGCAGCGTCATCGGGCTGTGCGCGTGCGCGTTCACCAGGCCGGGCAGGAGAAGACCGCTCAACCGGGTCACGGGAGCGGACGTCTCGGGAGCCCCGGCCACGGGACCGACATGGGTGATGCGCCCCGCTTCGTCCACGTCGACCACGGCGTCACGCAGCAACGAGCAAGCGGGGTCGGCGGGAAGAACGACGGGAGCGTGGAAACGGCGTTGCATGAATCGAGTTTAGGTCAGTCCACGACACCGCTCCGCCACGCCCAGGCCGCGATCTCCACCCGGTTCCGCGCACCGACCTTGCCCTGCACCGATGCCAGATGCGTCTTCACCGTGGACAACGACAGGAACAGCTCGGCGCCGATCTCCGTGTTCGTCAGCCCCTTCGCGGCCGCCTTGACCACGTCGAGCTCCCGGGCGGTCAGCGGTTCCGAAGGTGGGCTGACGTCGCGTTTCACCGCTCCGCCGTCGAAATGCTTCAGCAGCCGGACGGTGATCTGCGGTGAGACCAGCGCGTCCCCGCGGGCGGCCGCGCGCACCGCCTCGATCAGCAGTGCGGGCCCGGCGTCCTTCAGCAGGAACCCGCTCGCGCCGTTCCGTAGCGCGGTGTGCACGTACTCGTCGAGATCGAACGTCGTGACCACCACCACCTTCAGCGGATCGGCGACGTCCGGCCCCGCGAGCTGCTTGGTGACCTCGAGCCCGTCGATCCCCGGCATGCGGATGTCCAGCAGGCAGACGTCCGGCCGCAGCTCGCGCGCCTTCGCGACCGCCGAGACACCGTCCGCCACGTCGGCGACCACCTCGATGTCGTCTTGGGCGTCCAGGATCATCCGGAAGCCGATCCGCACCATGTCCTGGTCGTCGGCGATCAATACCCGGATCACTCTTCTCCTTCAAGTGGTAGCCACGCTTCGACGCGCCATCCGCCGCCCGGCGCCCGGCCGGCGGAAAGCCGGCCGTGGAGCAGGGCGACCCGTTCGCGCATGCCGATCAGACCGTAGCCGCCCGACCCGCCCGCCGGACGACGCTCCGGTTCGCGTCCGTCATCGGTCACCTGGAGGTGCAGTTCGCTTCCGGTCACCTCGGCGATGACCAGCGCCTCCTTCGCGCCGGACGCGTGCTTGCCGACGTTCGTCAGCGACTCCTGCACCAGCCGCAACGCCGATCGCCCGACCTCGTGCGGCACGTCCGGCGGCAGTTCGAGCTTCATCGACGTCCGCACGCCGTGATTCGACCGTTCGATCAGCGTCCGCAGGTCGGCGGCGAGATCGGTGGTGGCCTGTTCGCTGAATTCGCTGCTCCCGGCCGGGGCGTCGCCGCGCATGCTCCGCACGAGCCGCCGCATCGCCGCGAGCGCCTCCACCCCGGCGTCCTCGATCCGGCCCATCGCCTCGACCGCGACCTGCGGATTCTTCTCGCCCATCATCTTCGCCGCCTGCGCCTGCACGACGATCCCGGTGACGTGGTGGGCGACGACGTCGTGCAGCTCCCGCGCCAACGCCATCCGTTCCGAGGTCTGCGCGTCGGAGATCGCCGATTGGATGACCTGCGTGCGTTCCGAATCCCGCGAACGCAGCGCCAGGCCGATCGCGACCGAGATGCCGAGCAGCAGCAGCGCGATGACGGCGAAACCGGCGATGTCGTCCGGGTCGGTCGTCGGATCGGGGGTCGGCCGTTTGGCGTTGAGGACGCAGGCCAGGGCGACCACCACGGACAGTCCGGCGATCCGGGGCACGGCCTTGCTCAGCCCGGCCGCGCGGACCAGGGTGACGACCAGGCCCATTCCCGCGACGACCTGCGTTCCCGGCACTCCGCCAGGTGTCGGGTAGTCGTACTTCAGCCGCAGGAACGGCGTCACCAGCGCGGAAAGCAGCATGACCGCGGTGAGCGCGACCATCGCGTCGGCCGGTCGGCGCGGCGCGGCGACCGCGATGACCGCGGCCACGATCGAGCAGACCACGATGGGGAAGCCCTGCACCCCGCTGGCGTAGGTGAAGCCGAATTCCAGGACCAGCGCCACCCCCAGCATGCCGATGAGCGGCCACTGGCCCAGCACCAGCTTGTTGAGTTTCTGCAGCTTCTCGTAGCGGTTCGGGGTCACCGTGCGGTCACGCCCGGGGATGGCGAAGACCAGCGTGCAACCCAGCAGGACTCCGCCGAACAGCATCGCCTGCGCCATGGTGCCGCTCGAACTGTCGCCGTAGTAGTAGCGGCCGGACACCGCGGTCAGGGTGGCCAGCACCAGACCGGAGATCACGGCGAACGCGACCCCCGGCCGCGTCCGGCGGGCGGCGTAGAACAGGATTTCGACCCCCGCCACCACCTCGGTGATGGACAGATGGGCGAGCACACTCGAGTACGTCGGGATGTCGAGATACCGGATGACCAGCGTGTACGCCACCAGCACGACCGAGGCCGCGACGGCACCGACGGCGGCCCGCCGCTGCGCCCAGAGCGCGCAGAACACCATCGCGAAGATGCCGGGGAACAGCAGGAGATCGATACCGCGGGGGCCGGTGTCGTCGAAGGCGGCGTCGGTCACGAAGACCAGGTCGAAGGCGAGCGCGGCCAGCAGGACGACGGCGGGCATGCCGATCCGCCGCGCGAGCGCGCTCACCCGCGCGGCGAACCTGTTCTGGGAGGGACCTGCTGTCACACCGTGACGGTAAAGGATCCGCCACCGCCCGCACCTTGGCCGACCGGCCCGAGCCGGGTCGGCCGATCGGCCGATGCGCGGGTGATCAGCACTGGCCGTCTGCCCGAAGTGGACATAGGTGGTTCGCGGCGAAGCTCTCCCCCGAAGCCGAACACAAGTGACTGACTAGGGAGACTCGCGGTGGTAGCTCCACAGGGGACAGGGCAGCCGGTACTCGCCGGGCGTGGACTGGTGAAGCGGTACGGCACGCAGCACGCGCTGGCCGGGATCGACATCGACATCCAGGCGGGGGACGCGGTCGCCATCGTCGGGCCCTCCGGTTCGGGCAAGACGTCCCTGCTGCACGTGCTCGCCGGGATCCTCCGCGCCGACTCCGGGCAGATCTTCCTCGCCGGGCAGCGGGTCGACCAGCTCAACGAGCGCAAGCGCAGCGAATTGCGGCGCACCGAGTTCGGGTTCGTGTTCCAGTCCGGGATGCTCGTCGCCGAACTGAGCGCCGAGGAGAACGTCGCGCTGCCGTCGCTGCTGGGTGGCAAAGGCCGCAAGGAATCCATCGAGGCCGGCCGCGAATGGCTGGCGAAGCTCGGCCTCGCGGGCAAGGAGAAGCGCCGCCCCGGCGAGCTTTCCGGTGGTGAGGCGCAACGCGTCGCGATCGCCCGCGCGCTGACGCACCGGCCGAAGGTCATCTTCGCCGACGAGCCGACCGGCGCGCTCGACACCCGCACCGGCCGGGCCACCATGGACGCGCTGCTCGCCGCGGCCGCCGACAGCGGTGCCGCGGTGATCGTGGTGACCCACGACCGCGAGCTCGCCGAAGCCATGCCGCGCACCGTCTCCATCCGGGACGGCCTGATCGCGACGAGGCTGGCCGCCTGATGAACAGCTTCCAGCTGGCCATGCGGGTGCTCCGGGTCGACCGCCGGACCCGCACGTCGGCCATCCTCACCGCGGTCGGGGTCGCCGTCGCGACCAGTCTGGTGCTCCTGCTCGCCTCTCTTCCCGGTGCCACGCAGGCCCGTTCCCAGCGCGCGATCTGGCAGGACACCTACAGCTACTCTTCCGAGTCCGATCAGCCCCAGCGCGCGGCGCCGCTGCTGATGGCCGCGACCAAGGACTACTCGGGTGACCGCGAGATCGTCCGCGTCGACATCGCCCGGACCGGCACCGCCCCGATGCTCGGCCTGCCGCCGGGCATCCCGCGGCTGCCCGCCCCCGGCGAGGCGGTCGTCTCCCCCGCGCTCGGGAAACTGATCCAGTCCGCGCCGCAGGCCCAGCTCGGGGACCGGTTCGGCACACTCGTCGACTCGCTCGGCCCGGACTCGCTGATGTATCCGGAGCAGCTGGTCGCCGTCGTCGGCCACACCCCGGAGTCGATGCCGAAGACGGCGATGGCCGCGGATGGTTTCCCCGGCAAGCAGGCCGAACCCGACCCGCTGCTCGAACTGCTCGCCTGGGTCGGCGTCATCGTCCTGCTCGTGCCGAGCCTGGTGCTCGTCGCGTCCTCCGCCCGGCTCACCGCGGCACGGCGCGAGGTGCGGATGGCGGCGCTGCGGCTGGCAGGCGCGACCCCTGGCCAGGTGACGAAGATCGTCGCCGCCGAGACGGCGTTGTCCGCCACGGTCGGCGCGCTACTCGGCATCCTCGTGGCACCGGCGCTCCAGGGCCTCTCGACGTTCGTCCCCTGGGATGGCGGGACCTGGCTCGCCTCGGACTTCGACCTCCCGCTCGGCTCGACCATCGCGGTCGCCATCGCGATCCCGCTGCTGGTCGTCTTCGCCGGCGTCCTCGGCATCCGCCGAGTGCTGAAGACTCCGCTGTTCGCGGCTTCGGCACACGCTCGCAAACCGCTGCACTGGTGGCGGCTGCTCGCGGTCCCCGTGGCCGGTGCCTTCTTCCTCTTCGCGGTCACCCAGGACAACGCCAGCCTGCCGATGGTGATGCTGGGGCTGTTCCTGCTGGTCGGATCGGCCGCGATCATCGGGCCGTGGGTCACCTCGGCGGTCGGGGGCACCTTCGTCCGGATCTGGCGCGAACCGGCATCACTGCTGGCCGGGCGCAGGCTCCGTGACGACCCGAAAAGCGCCTACCGCGCCACGGCGGGTGTCGTGCTCGCCGTCTTCACCGGCTCGATGGCGCTCACCCTGCTGCCTTCGTTCGAGTCGATGGCGGGCGGCGGCCGGACCTTCAAGGACAACGTTCTCTACGCCGAAGCCGACGCCACGCAGGCGCAGCAGATCGCCGGCCGGGCCAACGCGTCGCTCACCCGCTACGGGATCACCGAGAAGGCCGTCTCGGTCGGGCAGGTCTACCTGGCCACCGGCGAGATGGGGACCCGCTCCGAGAACTTGAACCGGGCTTTCGTGATGACCTGCGAGGACGCCACGAAACTGCTGCGGGTGAACATCGGTGGTTCCTGCGAGCAGGAGCCCGCGATCTACAGCAGGGCCGGGATCAACCCGGCGGAGTACCGCGTGACGGCGGAGTACGACAAGGCCGGTACGCCGCTGAATCCGAAGACTCCCGTGCACCTCTTCCCGATGGGCGACGAGGACACCGCCGGCACGATCGTCATCGACCCGGCCCTGGTTCCCGCGGGCGTCACGCCGGAGCGGTTCGACGTGCTCGTGCCGACGACACCGGAGAACGGCGAGGTCGTGCGGACCGCGCTGGTCGGCGCGGCACCCGGCCAGGAGGTCGGCAGCCGCGGCCTGCACCTGATCGGCCAGCAGCAGGAGCTCGGCGACCTGCGCCGGGTCACCGTGATCGGCCTGATCGCCGCCGGGGTGCTCGCCGGGTGCAGCGCGGCCGTGGCGACCGCGGGCTCGGTGATGGACCGCCGCCGCACCTTCGGGGCGCTCATCGCGGCCGGGACCCCGGTGCGGGTGCTGGCGAGGGCGCTGCGGATGGAAGCGGCCCTGCCCGCGATGGTGGCCACCATCGGCGCGGGCGTGGTCGGGATCGGAGTCGGCATGGGGCTCTACAGCATGGTCGAGAAGGACACGGTCGTGCTGAGCCCCTGGCTGCTGGCGCCCGTGGTGCTGGGCATCGGGGTGGCGTTGCTCGGGGCATCCGTCTCGACCCCGGCGCTCAAGCGGGTGCAGTCGGAGCCACTGGCCGACGAGTGAGGAAGTTCGCCCGAATGGCGTCATGGCGTCCGGGCGGGCAGGTCTCGTGGATGGAGTCGGTGGTGATCCACCCACGGGCCTGGGTGCCCCGTCGTCCCTCTGCCGGGGAGGGACGCACGGGCACCGGGGATACGCAGGGGGTATCCCGAGGTGCGGGGGCGGGAAAGGGCCGGTCGGGACGCGGGGACGTCCTGACCGGCCCTTTCCGTCGCTGCTAGACCCGTTCGAAGATCAGGTCGTGCGAGATCCGGCCTTCGACGTCGGCGCGGTTCTCGAACTTCGTGACCGGCCGCCACTCCGGACGCGGGGCCCAGCCACCGGGCTCGTCGGCGTGGCGGTTGCGCAGGAGCGGCTCGGCCGAGCAGACCTCCAGCATCTGCTCGGCGTAGTTCTCCCAATCGGTCGCCAGGTGGAAGGTCCCGCCCGGCACGAGCCGCGAGGCGACCAGCGACACGAACTCCGGCTGCACGATCCGCCGCTTGTGGTGCCGCTTCTTCGGCCACGGGTCCGGGAAGAACAGCCGGACGCCGGACAACGAGCCCGGCTCGACGTGCGAGGTCAGCAGCACGACGGCGTCACCGTGCATCAGCCGCAGGTTCCGCACGCCGAGCTTCTCGGCGCGCAACATCAGCTGGCCGAGGCCCGGGTCGTACACCTCGACCGCGACGTAGTTGAGCTCCGGAGCGGCGGCCGCGAGCTGGGACGTGGTCTCGCCCATGCCCGAACCGATCTCCACCATGACCGGGGCCTGCCTGCCGAACCACTCCTCGAAATCCACCGGGCCTTCGGGCAGTTCGCCGACGGTGCGGCCGAGCGACGGCCAGAGGTCGTCCCAGGCTCGCTGCTGCCCGACGGTCATCCGGCCGCCGCGGTTGACATAGCTGACCACGCTGCGCATCCGTGGCTGGTCCTCGTTTTCCACCAGCCCATTAAACGCGGCGGCAGTGCGCACCGGCGAACCCGCGTCCGTGATCACGTCGGCCGGGCGGGTTGGGCTATGGCCGATTTCCGGATCGCGCCTTCGGCTCCGCCCGGCGACTTACCGGACGGCTTCGAACTCCCCCAGCCGCGAGCGCAGGCCCGCGAATCCGGCGACCGCGAGCGGTGCCGGCGTCGTACTGGAATGGGCGGGGAGAACGTCGATCCAGCCGTCGTGGCGGCTGGTGTTCAACACGGTGGTCGGGATCGAATGCCCGGACGCTCCGCGTTCGGAAGGCATGAACTCCCAGTAACCGGATTCTCCGTCCGCGGCCCACGGGACGAATTCCCACCCGGGACGCCTGCCGAGCAGGCCGGCGATGCGGTCTTCGATGCGGAAACCGAGTTCCCGCGATTCGAGCCTGCCTTCCACGACGGCGCGAAGCCACCACGGCGCGGGAATTTCGCCGTGCATTCCACTGGACGCGCGATACAGCGCGACAACGAGATCTTCGGGTGCGCGGTGCACCCACGCGCGGCGGATATCGGACGGCCGCGTCGCGGAAGCGACCGTGCGGGGCAGTTCGATCGCCTGTGACCATTCGAGGTCGAGCATGGGCTCGAGCCGGGGTCGCATACTTTCCGTGCGAGCTTGCGGGATCATACGTTCCACTCCCTGACCGGAATCCACCGTCAAGGATCACCTCCGGGGCTGAAGAGCCGAAAAATAAGCTCATCCCGAGCATCGCCCGGTCAGGAACAGTATGTCCGCTTCCTGTGAGGGAAGCCACAGGCTCTTAACGTGGACTTGACTCCTTTGGAGGCGGTAAAGCTCAGGCGTCCCGTCGATGGGTGATCATCAGCCCTGCCGTATAGACAATCACGCAGATGGCGCCGAAATAAGCCAAATAACCCCACGGTCCCAACGGTGGCTCGAGTTTCAACATCGCCACCGTGAGATCCGGTCCGGAAAACTGATTCGCCGCGAAGAACGGCATCCACTGGTAGATGTCGTCGCCCACTTTCGGAATCAGCATGACGAGGCCTTCGATCAACTGCGTCCAGACCAGCGCGAAACCGAGGGCGAACGCGGGGTTGCGGAACAGCAGCCCGAGGCCGACACCGAGCAGCCCGGTCAGGAGGAAGGTGACGCCCTGACCCGCCACCGCGCGCCAGTCGGCTCCCGAAGCCAGCCCCAGGTCGGCGGCCGGTTCGATCAGATACGCGACCGCCCAGGAGCCGAAGCCCACCAGCAACCCGATCAACGCCGAGAACGCCCCGACGACGGCGCCCTTCGCCAGCAACGCGGGTACCCGTGACGGCACCGCCTGGAAGGTGAGCTTCATCGTGCCCCAGTTGAACTCCGTCGCCGCCGCGAGGATGGCGAGGACCAGCACCACGGTGCGGCCGAGCGCGCTGGCGACCTGGGTGGAGTTGACGCTCGTCTCGCCTTCGAGCGGCACGAAGCCGAAGAAGAGCGCGGTGTAGGCGAGCGCGACCACGACCGCGATCCCCGCGCACCACCAGGGCATGCGGGTGCTCAGCAGTTTGATCCGCTCCGCGCGGAGCACGTTCGCCGCGGTCATCGGACGACCTCCGGAACCTGGCCGGTGCCGTATTCGACGGCTTCGGCGGTGAGCTGCATGTAGGCCTGTTCGAGCGAGCCGGTGAGCGGCTTCAGCTCGTGGAGGGTCGCGCCGGCGCCGAAGGCGAGTTCACCGATGTCGTCACTGTCCAGTTCGGACACGATGAGCGCGCCGTCCTCCTCGCGGAAATCGGCGCCCTTCTCGGTCAGCGCCGTCCGCAGTTCGGGCAGATGCGGGCTGCGGACCCGCACACCGAGCCCCTTCGCCCGGCCGACGAAGTCCTCCATCGTGCCCTGGTAGATCAGCTTCCCCCGGCCGATCACGACGAGGTCCTGCGCGGTCTGCGCCATCTCCGGCAGCAGGTGGCTGGACACGAACACGGTGCGGCCCTCGGCGGCGAGGGCGTGCATCAGCTTCCGGATCCACACGATGCCCTCGGGGTCGAGCCCGTTGACCGGCTCGTCGAACAGCAGCACTCGCGGGTCGCCCAGCAACGCCGTGGCGATCCCGAGCCGCTGCGACATCCCGAGCGAGAACTGCCCGGCCCGTTTGCGGGCGACCGATTCCAGTCCGACCAGCCGGAGCACCTCGTCGACCCGCTGGTCGGGCAGGCCGTTGGTCGCGGCGATCCACCGGAGGTGCTCGCGCGCGGTCCGGCCGGGATGCCGCCAGGTGGCGTCGATCATGCCGCCGACCGTCCGAAGGGGATCATGCAGCTCTCGGTAGGCCTTGCCGTCGATGGTCACCGTGCCCGACGTGGGGTTGTCGAGCCCGAGCATCATCCGCATGGTGGTGGACTTCCCCGCCCCGTTGGGGCCGAGGAATCCCGTCACTCGCCCCACTTCGGCGGTGAAGGAAAGGTCGTCGACGGCGAGCTTGTCGCCGTAGCTTTTCGTGAGTCCGGTGGCCTCGATCATCAGCCCTCCCTCCGGTGTGTTCCGACATTACGCGGGAAAGGACCGGGCTGCCCCCCGATTAGGCGGCCCGGTCCTTGTTCCCCTTTTCTCCCCGGCCGGACGTCTCGCTCCCCCGAGTGAAGACGTCCGGCTTTCCCCCGGTGGAAGTGCTTACGCGTCGCGCTTGTTCGCGACGACCAGCGAGATGACCAGCAGCACCAGTGCGAAGCCGGCGAAGTAGGCCAGCGATCCGGCCTGGCTCAACGGCGCTTCCGCCGCGGCCCGGCCCGAACCGGTGAGGAACCTGTCGGCGACGTGGAACGGCATCCAGTCGTAGATGTCCTTGCCGATCTTCGGGATCAGCTGGATCAGGTTCTCCACCGCGAGGGCGTAAATCAGCACGAGCGAGATGGCGCCGGCGCTGTGCCGGATCAGGATGCCGACGGCGATCGCGATCACCGAGGCGAGGGCGAACACCACGCCCACCCCGGCGACACCGACCCACTCCGCGGTGGTGTTCAGCGCGAGGTCTTCCGGCCGCATGGCCGAGGCGAGGCCCCAGGCGCCGAACGCGGCGACCTCCCCGATCACGAGTGACAGGGTCGCGACCACGCCGGTCTTGGCCAGCAGCGCCGCGGTGCGGTTCGGCACGGCCTGGAAGGTGGTCCGGATGGTGCCGAAGCGGTATTCGGTGGTCACCGACAGCGCGGCGAGCACCATGATCACGGCCATGCCGAAGCCGTAACCGAACTGGGTCAGGCTGACGTCGGTGAGTTCCCCGGCGGGTGCGGCGCCGGAGACGATGGCGGCGAAACCGATCACGACCGCCAGTGCGGCCAGCGCGCACCACCAGGGTGAGCGTGTGGTGAACAGCTTGATGCGTTCCACGGCGAGCAGAGTCATGGCTTTTCTTTCCTCGGCGGTGTTTGAAAGAGTGAGCGGCTACTGGGCGGCGGTGACCACTTCGGCGGCTTCGGTTTCGAGGCCCGTGTGGTACTCGACCGAATCGCCGGTGATCTGCATGAAGGCCTGCTCCAGGGAGCCGGTCTGCGGGCTGAGCTCGTGCAGCACGATCTGGTTGGCCGCGGCGATCTCGCCGATCTTCTCACTGTCCAAACCGGACACCACGAGTGCTCGGTCGGCGTCGGTGACCTGGGCGCTCGCCTGGGTCAGCGCGGCGCGCAGCGCGGGCAGCTGCGGCGACCGGACCTTGACCGTGTTCTCGGCGGCCCGTGAGACGAAGTCCTCGGTGGAGGACTGGGAGATCAGCCGCCCCTTGCCGATCACGACCAGGTGGCTCGCGGTCAGCGCCATCTCCGAAAGCAGGTGTGAGGAAACGAAGACCGTGCGGCCTTCCTCGGCGAGCCGGTGCATGAACTTCCGGATCCAGAGGATGCCCTCGGGGTCGAGACCGTTGACGGGCTCGTCGAAGAGGAGGACCTCCGGGTCGCCCAGCAGTGCCGCCGCGATCCCCAGCCGCTGCGACATGCCGAGGGAGAAACCACCGGCGCGCTTTCCGGCGACGCTGGTGAGCCCGACGGTCTCGAGCACCTCGTCGACCCGGCTCTCCGCGATCTTGTTGGACTTCGCCATCCAGCGCAGATGCGCCCGTGCCGACCGGTTGGGGTGCACCCATTTGGCGTCCAGCAGCGCGCCGACCGTCCGCAGCGGTTCCTTCAGCTCGCGGTACAGCTTGCCCCCGATGCGCACCTGACCCGAGGTCGGGTTGTCCAGGCCGAGGATCATCCGCATGGTCGTCGACTTGCCCGCCCCGTTGGGGCCGAGGAATCCGGTGACCTCCCCGGCCGCGACGGAGAAGGAAAGGTCGTTCACCGCCAGTGTCTTGCCGTACCGCTTGGTGAGGCCCACTGCCTCGATCATGTCTGCTCCCCTCGGCGACTGCGAGCACAATCGTCGTCCATGTGGGTGGTCGAGCGCGTCATCCTGAGGTGCCAACCTGATACCCGACCTGAGACGTAGCTTGCCGTCTTCCGGCGGCGTACGCGATCGGTGATCCCCCTGATGGCGACCCTGATTCGTCCTGGTTAATGAACCGTGGTTCAATAATGGGGTGGCAAGGCCCCGGAGCATCACGGACGAACGACTGCTGAACGCGGCGGAGACCGTGATCGGCATGGTCGGCCCGGGTTTCACGCTGGCCCAGGTGGCGGCGGAAGCCGGGGTCGCGGTCGGCACCGTCGCCCAGCGGTTCGGTTCGAAGAACGGCCTCTTGCAGGCGTTGAGCCGGCTGAACACGCGATCGGTCGTCGGGCTGATGCGGGAATGCGGTGAGCTGACCGACCCCGTGGAGGCGCTGCGGGCGGCGGTCGTCGTGGTCTACGAGGGGCTGGGCACCCCGGAGACGGCGGCGAACCATCTCGGTCAGTTAGGGGTGGACATCGGGGATCCGGAACTCCGTGCCCTGCTGGGTGCGCATTTCATCGCCGTGGAGGCGGAGTTGCGGCGGCTCATGCGCGTCGCGGCGCGGGATCTGCCGGGGGCGCCCGGCGTCGTCCGTGCGGCGCGGGTGCTGCTGGGGGTGGCGAACGGGGCCGCGCTGGACTGGTCGATCCGGCCGAAGGGCCGATTCGTCGACCGGGTGGGGCAAGACGTGGACGCGGTGCTGACCGCGTGGAAAGGAGTGTCCTGAATGGACCGGAAAGTGGCCGTGGTCACGGGGGCGACCAGGGGATGTGGCCGCGCGATCGCGGTGGAGCTGGGCAGGCTCGGCTGGACGGTGTTCGTCACCGGCCGCACGACGCGCGAACACCAGTCGCCGATGAAGCGGTCGGAGACGATCGAAGACACCGCGGAGCTCGTCGACGCGGCGGGGGGCCGGGGGATCGCCGTCCGGACCGACTTCACCGAGGTGTCCGACGTGGACGCCTTGAAGACGCGCATCGAGTCCGAAGTGGACGGACGGATCGACGTACTGGTCGACGACGTCTGGGGTGGCGACCCGTTCGCGGACTTCGAGCGCACGTACTGGGACTCCAGCCTCGACGACGCGCTCACGCTGGTGCACAACGCGATCGACACGCATCTGATCGCGTTGCACCGGCTGCTTCCGCTGGTCGTGCGGCGTGCGGGCGGTCTCGTCGTCGAGGTCACCGACGGCGACCACGACGAGTACGTCGGCGCGGGCATCCCGTACTTCCTCGCGAAGTCGGGCATCCGCGCGATCGGCAGGGCGCTCGGCGCCGAACTGAAGAAGGTCGGTTGCGTCGGCATGACCGTGACGCCCGGCTTCTTGCGCTCGGAGTCGATGCTCGACCATTTCGAGGTCACCGAAGAGACCTGGCGTGACGCGGTGGGCAAGACGGCGCCCGTCGACTTCGCCATCTCGGAGACCCCGACGTTGCTCGGGCGGGGTGTCGCGAAGCTGGCGACCGACCCGGAGGTCTCGCGGTTCGCGGGCAGGACGCTCGCGTCGTGGACGTTGATGAACGAGTACGGCCTGACCGACGTCGACGGCTCACGCCCCGACTTCGGCAAGTGGATGGCCGAAGTCCGGGATACGGGCAAGGATCCGGAGACGGCGGATCACGCCCTGTACCGCTAGGGCAGGCCGCGGTACGCGAGGGCGTCGGTACAGGGGGCCGTGAGTGGCGATTCGTGTTCCAACCCTGTTCGCCACTCACGACGCCCGGCCGCAGCAAGCCATAACGGGAATATCCAGCCGCCGGGCCGCGTCCTTCGGCGCGGGCCCGGCGGGCTCCCGTCGACCCGGTCCGGGACCATGCCGCGAAGGCCTTACTTCCCGGCCAGCACGTCCAGGTAGTGCTGGTTGACCATGACGCCGAGGACGTTGCCGAACGGGTCGATGACGGCCGCGGTCACGAAGCCCGGCCCGCGCTCGATGATCGGCTCATACTCCTTCGCCCCCTTTTCGAGCAGCTTCGCGAAGGCGTCCTCGACGTTGTCGACGGCCCAGTTCGCGATGGCTCCGCCCGGGCCGGGCCGGGCGAGCGGAGGCCGGAAGTCGCCGCGGACCAGGCCGAACTCGTGCTGGTAGTCGCCGATCCGGTACTCGACGTAGGCCGGTGTGCCGTCGGGGCCGCTGCGGACGAAGTACGGCTCGATCCCGAAGAGATCGGAGTACCACTCGATCGCGGCGGTCAGGTCGTCGGCGTAGAACGTGGTGGTGGTGAGGCCTCGCAGCATTTCCGTCTCCTCGAGTAGCGGCTCCGAGGACAAGGATCCGCCGCAAAGTGCTCACCGAGTGACCACTTTCCAAAACTGCGAAAATCCAGGCTCAGGTGACGCCGGGACGCGCGAGGCCGGTCTCGTAGGCGAGCACCACGGCCTGCACGCGATCACGCAGATCGAGCTTGGACAGAATCCGCCCGACGTGCGTCTTCACCGTCGCTTCGGACAGGAACAGCGTCTCGGCGATCTCCAGGTTGGAGAGGCCCTTCGCGATCAGCACGAGCACCTCGCGCTCCCGTTCGGTGAGGACGTCGAGTTCGGCCACGTCCCGCATCGGCTTCCCGCCGCCGCCGACGAACCGGTCGAGCAGCCGCCTGGTCACCGAAGGCGAGACCACGGCGTCGCCCGAAGCGACCGCCCGCAGCGCCGACACCAGGTGATCCGGCTGGGTGTCCTTCAGCAGGAACCCGCTCGCCCCGCCCTGCAACGCCGAATAGACGTACTCGTCCAGGTCGAACGTCGTCATCACGAGCACCCGCGCCGTCCCGGCCTCGACGATCCGTTTCGTCGCTTCGACCCCGTCCAGCACCGGCATCCGGACGTCCATCAGTACCACGTCCGGCCGCAGCTCCTCGGCGAGGCGGATGGCCTGCGCCCCGTCCCCCGCCTCGCCGACGACATCGATGTCGACCTGCGCGCCCAGGACCATCCGGAACCCGACGCGCATCAATTCCTGGTCGTCGACGACCACCACCCGTATCACGTCGCCAACCTAACCGGGAGCCTCGCGTGCACCTGCCACCCTCCACCGGGAGCGGGGCCGACCTCCAGCGTGCCGCCGAAGACGTTCGCCCGTTCCTTCATGCCGATCAATCCGTTCCCGCCGGGGACGGTGAGTCTCCGCGGCCCCGAGGGCGCGCCGTGCGACCCCGTCTTCGTCGCGGTGGGGAGCAGCTGTTTCGCGCGGCCCGCGCCGTCGTCGGTGACCCGGACGTCGATCACGTCGGCCTCCCGGCGCACCAGCACCTCCGCCTGCGCGCCCTGTCCGGCGTGTTTCAGCGTGTTCGTCAGTGATTCCTGGACGATCCGGTACACGCCGAGCGAGACACCGGCGGGCAGGCCGGCCAGCACGTCCGAGCCGATCGCCAGCGTCACCGGCACCCCGGCCTGGCGGATCCGGTCCGCGAGGTCGGTCAGCGCGCTGGCGTCCGGCTGCGGCACCCGCGGCTCGTCGTCGCCGTCACTGCGGAGCACGTCCAGCAGCCGCCGCAGCTCGGCGAGCGCGCCGCGGCCGGTCTCCGAAATCGTCCGCAAGGCCCGTTTCGCCATCTCGGGATTCCCGTCGACCGCGTAGGACGCGCCGTCGGCCTGCACGACCATCACGCTCACCGCGTGCGCGACGACGTCGTGCAGCTCACGGGCGATCCGTCCGCGTTCCTCGCCGACGGCGATCCTGGTCGCCTGGTCCCGTTCCGTTTCCAGCAGATGCAACCTGGCTTCCACCTCCTCGTGATAGGCGCGCCTCGCGCCGGCGAACTCGCCGAGCGTCCAGCACAGTGCGCTGGAGAAGATGCCGATGATCGCCAGCACCCACACGTCCTCCGGCGGGTCGACCCAAAGCTGGACACCCGAGGTGACCAGCGTCGCCACCAGGTACAACAGGCCCTGTTTGCGCCCGACGTAGACGAGCACCGAGTAGATGCTGATCA
Organism: Amycolatopsis sp. QT-25; assembly: GCF_029369745.1. Taxonomy (NCBI): domain Bacteria; kingdom Bacillati; phylum Actinomycetota; class Actinomycetes; order Pseudonocardiales; family Pseudonocardiaceae; genus Amycolatopsis; species Amycolatopsis sp. QT-25. The sequence continues at coordinate 7,877,749 of NZ_CP120210.1, read as the reverse complement.
TCACCGCGAACGCGCTGGCCGCGCCCAGCTCCAGCGCTCCGTGCGGGATGCCGATCAGCAGCACCAGGTACGCCGACCACAGCGTCGCCTTCCGCCGGAAGACCAGCGGGACGACCATCGCGATGTTCAGCGGCACCGCCACGTACCAGGGCGGCATCGACGGCACTTCCGGCGTCTCGACGGCGGCCACGAACAGCAGCAGGTCGGTCAGCAGCAGGACGACGGCGATGGAACTGTCGCCCGCCATGGGGTGGGCACGCATCCAGAGGCTCAACCGTCGCACCTGGCAACACTATGTCGGCCGGTGCCGTTCGCGCGTCGGCCGCCGGTAGCACCTTCGGTGCGACCCGAGGATGAGCGGCATGGCACGATTCTCCTCGGCAGGCTCGACGACGTGGAGGGGCAGGGCGCCGTGACGTCACCTTCGGAACAGGGACGGCTCGCCGGTCCGCTGTCGATGTCGGTGGCCAACCTCTGCCATCGCCTGCAACCGCAGGTCTCCGCGCGGACCGCCGCCGGTTTCGCCGAGGTGTTGCGCAGGCTGGGCGGACCGTTGCAGGTCGCCGTCGCCGGCCGGATCAAGTCGGGTAAGTCCACCCTGGTCAACGCCCTCATCGGGCGCCGGGTCGCGCCGACCGACGTCGGCGAGTGCACCCGGCTGGTGACCCGGTTCCAGTACGGCACCGTCGACCGGGTCGAGATCGTCTTCCGCGACGGCCGCAAACAGGTGTTGCCCTTCTCCGCCGACGGGATGATCCCGGCCGAACCGGGCATCGACATCGACCAGGTCTCGCATATCGAGGCGTACCTCACCAACGCGGTCCTGCAGGGCATGACCGTCATCGACACCCCCGGCCTCGGGTCGCTCGACGCCGCTTCGGTGTCGCGGACCGAGGAGCTGCTGGGCGCGGCGAAGCACCGCAAGCCCGAAGACACCGAAGAGGACGAAGAAGGCTCCGACGAGCTGGACGACACCTCGCGCAACGCCGTCGCGGGTGCCGAGGCCGTGCTTTACGTGGTCACGCAGGGCGTCCGCGCCGACGACCAGCAGGCGTTGGCCGCGTTCACCGCCGCGACCGCGAGCCGCGAGGCGGGTCCGGTCAACGCGATCGCGGTGCTCAACAAGGCGGACACCATCGCGCCGGAGTCGGTCGAAGGCTCGGGCGGCGACGTGTGGAAGGCCGCCACGCTCCTGTCGGAGAAGCAGGCCGCGACGCTGAAGCCCCGCGTCGCGGACGTGCTGCCGGTGATCGGGCTGATCGCGGAGTCGGCCGAGTCCGGCGGCTTCACCTCCCCTGACGCCGAAGCGTTGCGCCGGCTGGCCGAGATGGACGACGACATCCTCGAGACCATGCTGATCTCGGCGGACATCTTCACCAGCTGGGAATGCGACGTCGCGGCGGGCATCCGGCTGCGACTGCTGGAGAAGCTGGACCTGTTCGGTGTCCGGTACGCCGTCGAGGCGATCCGCGAGGAGCCCGACATCACCGCGGGTTCGCTGCGGCGGAAGCTGCTCGACGCCTCCGGGCTCGAAGCCGTCCGCCAGCGGCTGAGCATCGTCTTCGCCGCCCGCGCCGACGGAATCAAGGCCGCCGCCGCGCTGGCGTCGGTCACCGCGCTGGCCCACGCCTCCGGCGACCCGGCCGAACGGCAGCGTGTGCACGACGCGATCGAGGTCCTGCTCGCCAAGCCCGAGGCACACCAGCTCCGGTTGCTCGAAGCGCTCACGCTGGTCGCTTCCGGCGCGGTCGACATGCCCGAGGACCTGTCCGAGGAGGTCCTGCGGGTCGGCAGCAACGCCGACATCGGCGCCCAGCTCGGCAAGCCGGGTGCTCCGCGCGCCGAACTGGCGGCCCACGCCCTGGAACGCGCCGGTTGGTGGCGCTCCTTCGCGTCCTTCGGCGCGACGCCCGCGCAGAGCCGCGTCGCGCACGTCGTGCACCGGGCGTACTTCCTCATCTGGCAGCAGATCCGCGACTGACCATCCCCGCAATTAGTCACCTACTTGCCCGGATCGCACGCGTGCGATCCGGGCAAGCACGCGGGCAAGTAGGTGACCAATTGCGGGGGTCGGTTTGATAAACCGAGCGCTCGGTCTAATAATGAGCGCATGGAAACGATCGTCGACGAGCCTCAGTGGCTGCGCACGGCCTCCTGGCTCGGCTGTCCGCTGGCGGGCGCCGCGCTCGGCTGGTTCCTCCAGTCGATTTCCGGCTGGGTGGCGTCCCTGAGCTGGGTCCCGTTCAAGGGCCCCTTCCAGCTCGTCTCTGACCTGCCGCGGCCGTGGGGCATGGTCACCGGAATCGGCGTCGGCCTGGTCCTCGGCCTGGTCTTCGCCGCGGTCTGGGCGCACGAGCGGCTGATCGTCAAGGTGACGCCGAACCGCATCACGCTGACCACCAAGGGCCGCAGCCGTGCCTACGAAGCCCGGCTCGAGGCCGTCTTCCTCGACGGCAAGGAGCTGGTCCTGCTCGCCGCCGACGGCCGGGAACTGGTGCGGCAGAAGGGCGACGTCGACCGCAAGGCCGTCGCCAAGGCCTTCGTCGACCACGGCTACCCGTGGCAGGACGAGCCGCCGGCGGTGAAATGAGGACGGTCGACCCGGCCAAGCACGAGGCGAAACGCCGCGCCATCCTCGACGCCGCCGCGTGGTGTTTCTCGGCGAAGGGCTTCGAGAAGACCACGACGGCGGAGATCTGCCGCGCCGCGGGGATCAGCACCGGCAGCCTGTTCCACTACTTCCCGAACAAGCGCGCGGTGTTCGTCGGCATCTTCGAGCAGGACGGCGACGAGACCGCGGCCCTGCTCGCGGCGGCCGGGGCGATCGAGGATCCCTGGGACGCGATCGTCCACGTCGTCGCGCAAGTGTCGGAGCAGCTCCTGCAGCCTCTCGCGGCCAAACTCGTCCTCGAGGTCGCCGCGCAGTGTTCCCGCGACGCCGAGCTGGCGGAACTCGTCCAGGGCAACGATCGCACCCTCCGTGACGGGCTCACCGATCTCGTGACGCGGGCGGCGGAAGCGGGCCGGATCGATCCCGGCCTCGACCCGCGGACGGTGGCGAGCTGGCTCGTCGCGTTGGTCGACGCGCCCCTTTCACGCGTGATTCTGGAGCCGGACCTCGATCCGGAGGCGGAACTCGCGGTGATGAACGAGCTGGTCACCAGATTCCTTCGTCCCGTTCTGCCGATTTCGCCCCCGGCCGACGGTCCGGTGGCCGACACTGGTGAAATCTTCCCGGGCTGACCAGCAGGTCCGGGACACCAGTTACGGGGGTCGATTCGGGTGGGTGCTTGGCTGCGCAAGAAGGCGGTCGACGAGGTGGACCCGGACGAGGTGCCGACCGGTCAGATCTCGGCGGCGATCATCGCCGAAGCAGATGGCGCTCCTTCGCCGTCCAAGGGAACCGTGGCCGTCGAAGCCGCGTCGAAGACCGATGTGGAGTCCACGACCACGGGTCCGGCCGACCTCGAACAGGCTCTCGCCGATCGGCAGGCGCTGATCCAGCTCTGCCTGTACGCCCTCGATCGCGCCCGCAGCGGCGGCGTCGTCGAGCGGCTGGAACACGGTCTCGCCGGGATCGGTGTCCGTGCGCTGCGCCCGGACGGTGAGCGGTTCGACCCCGCCGTGCACGAGGCGGGCGGCGCGGTCGCGACCGGGGATCCGGCACTCGAAGGGCTCGTCGCGGAGACCGAGGTCGTCGGGTTCGCCGATCACGACCGGGTCCTGCGCGCGCCGATCGTCATCGTCTACGCGAAGAAGGCCCAGTGACCGCTCCGAGCGCGGCGGCCAACCTGCCGGCGGTCGTGAAGAGCACGCGTGAGCAACTGCTCGCCGTCGTCCGCGAAGCCGATCCTCAGGCGGCGAAATGGGTCGAGGACATCCGGAAGGCGCGGCCGAAGAAGCCGTCGGTCGTGGTGGTCGGCGAGACCAACCGCGGCAAGAGCTCGCTTGTGAACGCGCTCCTGTCCATGCCGGGACTGTCCCCTGTGGACGCCGACGTCGCCACGGCGACGTACCTCGTCTTCGAGCACGCCGAGCAGTGGTCCGCGCAGGCCTGCTATCCGGGCCAGCTGGCCCCGGTGCCGATCGACCTCAACCACCTGATCCACTGGGTCTCGGCCGCGCACGAACTGCCGGAAGGGCAGCTCCCGCCGCGATACGTCGAGGTCTCCGGTCCGGTCCCGCTGCTCGAACGGGTGTCCATCGTGGATACACCGGGTGTCGGCGGGCTCGATTCGATGCACGGCGAGCTGGCGAAGGAGGCCGCCGCGGGCGCCACCGCGCTGCTGTTCGTCATCGACGCCTCTTCGCCGTTCACGGCGCAGGAACTGCACTTCCTGCAGGCGATGGGCGAGCGCGTCGAAACCGTGCTGTTCGCGCTGACCAAGACCGACCAGTTCCGCGGCTGGCGCGAGGTGCTCGAAGCCGACCGCCGGCTGCTCGCCGAGCACGCTCCCCGGTTCGCCGACGCGGTGTTCCATCCGGTGTCCGCGCGGATGTTCGAGACGGCGGCCAAGGCCCCGAACGAGCAGATGGCCATGATGCTGCGGGAAAAGGCAGGCATCGGCGCGTTGCAGGGCGCGTTGCAGGAGATGCTGGTCGGCCGCTCGGCGATGCTCGGCGAGGCCAACACCCTGCGCGCGCTGTCGAGCGCGCTCGGTGAGCTCAAGGCGAAGTCGCAGGCGGAAAGCCGTGCGTTGTCCGCCGGTGAGGCGGAGGCGGAACAGCTGCGCCGGCGCCGCGACGACCTGACCACCGAACGGCGCTCGTCGACGCGGGGCTGGCAGTTGAAACTGCGCGCGGAGATCCAGCGGACCCGCGTCGAGGTCGGGCATGAGACCAGCAGGCAGATGCGCGACGCGTCGACGCATTTCCGGCAGCAGATCGACGGCGCGAAACGGGACGCCCTCGCCGCGCTGCCGCAGCAGGTCGACATCGCGTTGCAGACGACGTCGCAGCGGATCTCCATGCTGCTCTCCCAGCGGCTCAACCAGGTCACCAACGTCGCGCTTTCGGAGCTGTTCTCGGCCGAGGAGCTCGACATCATCCGCGGCCAGTTCGCCAGGGCGGGCGGCCCGCCGGTCGTACTGCGCCCGCCGGACAAGAAACCGCCGACGGCCGAGGACAAACTGCTCATCTTCATGGGTGTTTCCGGCGGTCTCGGCGCCGGGAAGGTCGCCGCGCTGCCGCTGGCGGGCGTCGCGATCCTGAACCCGGTGATCCTGCCGGCCACGATCATCATCGGCCTCGGCGCGGGCTGGTGGATGGCGCGCACCCGCAAACACGCCTCGGACAAGCAGCACCTGAAACAGTGGCTGGTCGAGGCGATCGCGGACGCGCGTTCCACCTTGGACCAGCTCGTCGCGGAGCAGCTGATCGAGGCCGAACAGCAGCTGTCGATGGCGCTCGACGAAGCCCTCGGCCGCCGCATCGACGCGATCGAGGCGGAGCTGAAGGAAGTCGACAAGACGATCAAGATGGGCGCGCAGGAACGGGCGAAGAAGATCTCGGTCGTCGCGAAGCGCCTGAAGGACGTCTCGGACGGTCGCGATCGCGTCGAGGCACTGCTCGGTCGCATCCGGTCACTGCGCGACGCCTGACCAGGGTGGTCCTGTTGTGGACCGGAACCGAACCGGCCTACGGTGAGTCATAAGCTTCGACACACCAGCAGGTCAACGAGGGGGTTATCCCATGTGGGTCGACGAGAGCGGCGGCACGGACGCCGAGGCGGGCTCCACGGAGGCGGTCACGGTCCACGTTGACGGCGAGGAGTACCAGGCCGAGCTCAACTACGACCTCGACAAGGACGGCGTCAACGACGCCGCGGTCATCCAGCACGAAGACGGCACCGGCCAGGCGTTCGTCGACACCGACGGCGACGGCGAGGCCGACCAGTACGCGGTGCTGGACGAGAACGGCAAGGTCGTCCAGGAAGCCGTCTACGACGAGGCGTCCGGTGCCTGGGTCGAGGCCGGTGGCGGTAGCGACGACGGTGGTTCCGACGCGGGCACCAGCGGCACCATGCACGCCGACATGCCCAACGGCGACGTCGAGATCGGCCCGCCGACGATCGACACCGACGGTGACGGGACCCCCGACACCGCCGTCGTCCAGACGGAGGACGGCCGCACCATCGCCTTCACCGACAAGGACGGCGACGGCAACGCCGACATCGCGGTGGAGACCGACGCTTCCGGCAACTCCAAGACTTACGAGCACACCGGTCCCGGCCAGTGGACCGAGGTCGGCAGCGGCGTGGTCAACAACGACATCGGAGCGGCCTTCGCGAGCACTCCGGCAGCCGTCCAGGACGACCCGGCGGGTGACGCGGCGTGGGGTGGAGCAGGCACCGAAACACTCGAGGGCGTGGCGAAGATCGATTCTTCGACCGGCCAGTGGATCAGCCTCAACTGAATCCAGAAATGGTTTAAACCACTGGCAGAATGGTCTAGGCCATTTCACGGCTGAATTCGTGTAATTCTGGTCACAGAACAGCCCGGTACGAGACCTCGTGCCGGGCTTTCCCCTGTCCGATTCGCCCCGTCACCACGCCGTCGAGTACCGGAAGAATTTCCGCAGCTGGCCCATTCCGGTGATACTGAATCGATTCCCTTATCGTTCTTGTGAGAGAACCGACAGGTCAGCTCTCGGTTACCTGCCGGTCATCCGGCTACTCTCGGGGAATCCCAAAACCCGCACACCGGCCTTCCCGCCGGTGTGCGAAGCCATTCGGTCGCCGGCATCGAAGCCCGCATCGGAACAGCGTCGTTCCCGGTGTGGGCTTCTGCCGTCGGAAGTCAGGAGTAGAGATGACCGCAGTCGCCATCCCCGGACTGGAAAATGCGCCGACGACGCACAGTGGCGTGCTGTCCTGGGTCCGGGAGGTCGCCGAACTGACCACTCCGGACCGCGTGGTGTGGGTCGACGGGTCCGACGAAGAAGCCGCGCGCATCAACGCCGAGCTGGTCTCCGCCGGCACGTTCGTGCAGCTCGACGCGAAGCCCGACTCGTACTGGGCCGCTTCCGACCCGAATGACGTCGCCCGCGTCGAAGAGCGCACCTTCATCTGTTCGGAGGACGAGGCCGACGCCGGTCCCACCAACAACTGGATGAACCCGGCCGAGATGAAGGCCACGATGACCGAGCTGTACCGCGGCTGCATGCGCGGTCGCACGATGTACGTCATCCCCTTCTGCATGGGCCCCCTCGGCGCCGACGACCCCAAGCTCGGCATCGAAATCACCGACTTCGCCTACGTCGTCGCCTCCATGCGCGTGATGACCCGCGCCGGCAAGGCCGCGCTGGACAAGTTCGTCACCGAGGACGGCACCGAGCGCGAGTTCGTCCCCGCGCTGCACTCCGTCGGCGCGCCGCTGGAGCCGGGTCAGGAAGACGTCTCCTGGCCGTGCAACACCACCAAGTACATCTCGCACTTCCCCGAGACCCGCGAGATCTGGAGCTACGGCTCCGGCTACGGCGGCAACTCGCTGCTGGGCAAGAAGTGCTACTCGCTGCGCATCGGCTCGGTCATCGCCCGCGACGAGGGCTGGCTGGCCGAGCACATGCTGATCCTCAAGCTGATCTCCCCCGAGGACAAGGTCCACTACGTCGCGGCGGCGTTCCCGAGCGCCTGCGGCAAGACCAACCTCGCCATGCTGCAGCCGACCATCCCCGGCTGGCGCGCCGAGACCCTCGGTGACGACATCGCGTGGATGCGCTTCGGCGAGGACGGCCGCCTGTACGCGGTGAACCCCGAGTTCGGCTTCTTCGGTGTCGCGCCGGGCACCGACTGGCACACCAACCCCAACGCGATGCGCACCATCGAAGCGGGCAACACGGTCTACACGAACGTCGCGCTCACCGACGACGGCGACGTCTGGTGGGAGGGCATGGGTGAAAAGCCCGCGCACGCCACCTCCTGGAAGAAGCAGGACTGGACGCCGGAGTCGGAAGAGAAGGCCGCGCACCCGAACTCGCGCTACTGCACGCCGATGTCGCAGTGCCCGATCCTCGCCCCCGAGTGGGACGACCCGCAGGGCGTGCCGATCTCGGCGATCCTGTTCGGTGGCCGCCGCAAGACCACGGTGCCGCTGGTGAACGAGGCCCGCGACTGGCAGCACGGCGTGTTCATGGGCGCCACCATGTCGTCGGAGACCACCGCGGCCGCCGCCGGCGCGGTCGGCAACGTGCGCCGCGACCCGATGGCCATGCTGCCGTTCCTCGGCTACCACGCCGGTGACTACTTCAAGCACTGGCTGGACCTTGGCAAGAACGCCGACGCGGACAAGCTGCCGAAGATCTTCTACGTCAACTGGTTCCGCCGCGGCGACGACGGCCGCTTCCTGTGGCCGGGATTCGGCGAGAACTCACGCGTCCTGAAGTGGGTCATCGACCGCGTCGAGGGCAAGGGCAACGCGAAGGAGACCCCGGTCGGCCTCGTGCCGAACGCCGAGGATCTCGAGACCGAGGGCCTCAAGGAGCCGCTGGCCGACATCCAGGCCGCGCTCGACGTCTCCGCCGACGAGTGGCGCCAGGAACTGCCGCTCATCGAGGAGTGGTTCGAGAAGATCGGCGACAAGGTCCCGGCTTCGCTGCGTGACGAGCTGGACGCGCTCAAGCAGCGTCTCGGCTGATCGCCTGTCCGGTGAGAAGGCCTCATCCTCGGAGTCATTCCCGAGGATGAGGCCTTCTTCTTGCGCGCTCGGTACCGTGGTCGCATGGTCAAATTCGGCGTCAACATGGTCGTCCCGGAGACCCGAGCGGCGTGGGTCGCCAAATGCCGCAAGGCCGAAGACCTCGGGTTCGACGTGATCGGCGCGGCGGACCACCTCGGTATGGCGCCGCCCTTCCCGGCGCTCGTACTCGCCGCCGAGGTGACGAGCCGCCCCAGGCTCAACACCTTCGTCGTCAACACGGCCTTCTACAACCCGGTGCTGCTCGCCCGCGACGTCACCGGCACCGACCAGTTCACCGAGGGCAGGCTGGAGCTCGGCCTGGGGGCGGGTTACGTGAAGGCCGAATTCGAAGCGGCGGGAATGGAGTTCCCCCGCGCCGGAAAGCGCGTCGACCACCTCGAGAACACCATCAAAGAACTCAACCGGCTCTATGCCGACGAAAAGCACAAGCCTGCCACGGTGCAGAAACCGGGGCCGCCGCTGATGATCGCCGGTCGCGGCGACAGGCTGCTCACTCTCGCCGCCGAACACGCCGACATCATCGGGTTCACCGGCACGGCCGCCGTTCCCGACGGAGGAGCACTCGCCGTCGACGACGCCGCCGGAATCGAGGAGCGGGTGCACTTCGTCCGCGGAAAACTGCAGGGCCGTGCCGTCGAATTGAACATCCTCTCGCATTTCGTGGCCGTGGTCGAAGATCGGCGAAAGGGTTTGGAGAGCCTGCGAGAGCTGCTCGAAGGCAAGCTCACCGTCGAACAGCTCGCCGAGCTGCCGACGGCGCTGGTCGGCACGCACGAGCAGATCGCCGACCAGATCCTGGCGCATCGCGAGCGGTTCGGCTTCACCTATTTCACCGTGCTGGAGCACAACATGGACGCGCTCGCACCGGTGATCGAGTCGTTGCGCGCCACATGATCGACGTACGCGGGCTCGGCGTCCAGGCCGGGGAGCACTGGTTGTTCGACGGCCTCGATTTCGAGGTCGATGCGGGTGAATGCGCGGTCGTCTTCGGCCCCAACGGGGCAGGGAAATCGACCCTGTTGCGCTGTCTGTACGGAACGCAGACCCCGCAGCGGGGGCGCGTCGTCGTCGCGGGCGGAAAACCCGATGAACGCGATGTTTCCTTTCGCCGCAAGGTTTCCGTGTTGTTCGACGATTCCGATTTCTTCGCCGAGCTGACCCCGCACCAGCATCTCGAACTGCTGGAGGGCTCGTTCGGTGCCGGCCTCGGCGATTTCGACGCGTTGCTGGCGGACGCGGGCCTCTCCGACCGCGCGAAAGTCACCGCGGGCAGGTTCTCCGCCGGGCAACGCCGTCGTCTGCTGCTGCTCGGCGCGACCGCGCGGCCGCACGAGGTCCTGCTGCTCGACGAGCCCGAACGGGCGCTCGACGTCGCCGGGAAGGAATGGCTGACGTCGTTGATCAAACGTTCGACCGACGCCGGGGCGGCCGTCGTCGTGGCCACGCATCATCCCCCGCTGCTCGAAGCGGCCGACTCCACCCTCGAGCTCTGGTGATGCCTTCTCGGCGAAAAGGAGTACCTCGAAGGTGGTGACCACGAAAGCCCCCGCGCACGTTCCGGGACGACAGCGCTTCGGCGGGCTGTTCACCGGCGACTATCAGAGCTTCCTGGCGTTGTTCGGTTTCGGCGCGCTGTTCACCGCCTTCCAGAACCTGCCGAGACTCCACCATTTCCTTTTTGGACAGTACGATGTGGACTTCTCGGCGGTCTTCGGCCTGCTGGTGGTGTTGTGCGCGATGTTCTGGCGCAGCCTGCTTCGCCGCGGCTTCGTCTGGGCCGAGCCCGCGACGCTGACCTGGATGGATTTCGCCCGCGTCGACAGGCGCCGTGTCGTCGTGAAGCGGATGTGGACGCTCTGGTCCGGGCTGGTCGTCGTGGTCGGCTACACCGGGGCGTTGGTCACCGCGATCGGTGGCGGAGCGAAGGACGTGTGGATCGCGATGTCGGCGTTGACCACCTCCGGTGCCGTCCTGGCCGCCGTCACCGTGCGGCGGACGGCGATCCGCGGGGAAACGGCGGGTCCGGTGGTGCTCGCGCTGGCCGGTCTGGCGACGGCGGCCGCGGGCCTGGGCCCGATCGCGATCGAGGTGCTGGCCGGTGCGCTGTTCGTGGTGGCGGTGGCGGTGGCCTTCGGCGGTGAGCCGATGTCCGGGGTCGGGCGCCAGGAACTCGTCGACGGCTGGAACGCGCGGCTTCTGCGGGCGATGGCCGCGGTCTTCATGGACCCCATGCTGCTGATTCCGGAATCGAAGCCGGTGCCGTGGCTGACGCTGCGGCGGCCGGCGACACTGCGGCTCGCGTGGGCGGGCGTGCTCGGCCGGAAGCGCTACGCGGCGGCCGGTGTGGTGATCGCCTGCCTGGTCGGGCTAGGGCACCTGGCCTTCCCGGCCGTGCCGGCGGTGCCGCTGTTCGCGCTCGGCGCGTATGCGGCGCTCGTGCCGTTCGTCGGCGGGCTCGGCGAACTGTGGCGCAATCCCGGCCGCAGGCGATGGCTCGGCGCGTCCGATGGGGAGTTGCGGCTGGTCAACGGCCTGGTGCTCGCCCTGCTCGGCCTCGGCTGGGGAGCGCTGCTCGGCCTGGTGACGCTGACACTGGGGGTGACCCCGGCCTGGCCGGGGTGGCTCGCGATCCCGCTCGCCGTGGCCGCCGCGCTACGGACGGCGACCCGGCCACCGATGAACTACGACGTCGGCGGCGGCGCCGCCGGATTCCAGGCCCTGCGAGGCTTGGACGTGCTGGCCGTCGGCGCCGTCTTGCTCAGCGTGCTCGCCTGAGGTCACCCGTCCCCGCGTCCGGACCATCCGGATACTCCGAACGCGGGTTACCCTCGATGCGACGAAAGGAGCACGAGTGGGCGACGGGCACGCACCGGGAAAGGGGCGGCGGGCGACCAGCGAGTTCCCCGCGGGCTGGACCGAAGAGCAGATCATCGCGGTCGTCAAGGACGTCGCGAACGATCCGAGCGAACCCCGCGTCAGATTGCACAACGGCCGCTGGCGATGCGCCGGCGAGCGCTACGGCGTGCATCTGATCGTGCTGGTCGAGGACAGCGGCGACGTCAAAACGGGCTATCCGGTGGCGGGCCCCGGCGTGGTCCGCAATCCCGACACCGCCGCCGATCCGGCGAACCCGACCGTCGCCGACCTTTCCGCCGGCCGCATCAGTTTCTTCGGCGAGCGCCTGCTCGACCAGATCGCCGACCGGCTCACGCCGGACGTCCTGGCGTTCTACCGCACGCTGCACTGGTCGGGCGAGTGGGAAGAACTGGCCGACGTCCTCGTCGCGCACGCGATGAAGGAGAACCTGCGGCTGGGCGTGGACGAGTACGCCACGCTGGAAAGCTTGTTGAGCAGCTTCGCCTTGCCGATCGACGGCTTCCTCTACTTGAACGACCGGGCACACACCCTGGCCGCGCTGCGTCCCTAGCTCGCTTCGGCGACCTCTTCGGTACCGCCCTCGGCCGCCGCTCGCAGCGCGTCCAGCGGCAGCCCGACGGCGTCCGCGATCGCCATCACCGTGAAGAAGGCGGGCGTCGGGATCCGGCCGGTCTCGATCTTGCGGAGCGTCTCCACCGAGATCCCGGCCTCCGCGGCGACCTCGACCATGCTCCGTGACACCGACGCGCGCGCGTCCCGGAGCGCCAGCCCCAGCCGCTCGCCGCGTTCGCGTTCCTCGTCCGTCAACGGCACTCGCACCATGGGGCCAATACTAATACCGGACCAGCCGGTTTCGAGCGGGGATCGTGCGTCCAGGCCCGAACTCGCGAGATCCGGCGCGGATGCCGCGTCATGAAGTACATGAAGGCCCCCATCCTTGCGCCTAGGTACAGGAAGGGGGCCTTCATGTACTGGGGAAGGCGTGCAGGGAGAGTACGCGTTCGCTGAAGGTGATCAGAGTCGTCCCCGCCGAGTTACCCCCAGCCTGTGGACAACTCTGTGCACAGGTCCGTGGACCGGCCGAAGAAAGGGCCCCGCCGAGCCGAAGCTCGACGGGGCCACAATCCCTGGTGGCTTCAGGCGCCCGCGGGCACCGGAAGTGGGAGTCCGGGGAGGCTCTGGTCGTTCGGCACCTTGCCGTCGACGAGGAAGTCCTCCACGACCTTGTCCACACCCGCGTTGCCGCCGGCGTAGATACCGTGGTCGCCTTCACCGGTCACCGTGATCATCCGCGAACCGGCGAACGCGCGGTGCGCACGGGTCGCACCCTCGATCGGGGTCGCGGGGTCGTTCACCGACTGGACGATCAGCACCGGCGGGACGCCGCGGCCGTCGAGCTTCGGCAGGTCGACCGGCTTGTTCTTCCAGAAGATGCACGGCTGGATCAGCCAGCCGGCGCCGAGCAGCGGCAGATCGCGGTCGATCAGCTTCTGCGACTGGCGGATGACGCTCTGCCGGTTGCCGGTCCATTTGCCCTCGTTGCAGGGGATGGTCCAGAAGCTGGCGTTGTAGGAGTCGCCGTCGGTCGGGACGAACAGCGGCTGCGGGCCGATGACACCGTCACCGTCCACCGTCTCCGCCTTGACCTTCTGCGCGGCCGCGGCCTTCTGCTGCTGCGACGCGGTGCCCTCGGTCAGCGTCTTCAGGTTGACCAGGTAGTCGGCCAGCGCCGGGAAGTTGCGCTTCGAGTAGAGGTACGACGCGATGGTCGAGTCGAGGGCGTTGGCCGAAACCGGGACGCCGTCCACCTCCACCGGGTTCTGCGTCAGCGCGAAGCGGACCTTCTCGTAGGTCTGGCGAGCGGCTTCACCGGTCTTGCCGAAGCCGTAGACCTTGTCGTACTTGCCGATCCACGGCAGGAAGTCCTGACGCCAGCGGCGCTCGAAGCCGAGCGGCTGCCCGTCGAACGAGTTCTGCCAGGTGGTGGTGAACTCGGTCGAGGAGTCGAGCAGGAAGCGGCCGGTCCGGGTGGGGAACTGCTGCGCGTAGTGCGCGCCCATCCAGGTGCCCGCCGAGTAACCGACCCAGTTGATCTTGTCGCGGCCCAGGAGGACGCGCAGCAGGTCGATGTCGCGGATGGTCTGGGCGGTGTTGATGAGCGGGCCCAGCTCGCCGGACTTCACCTGGCAGGAGTCCGCCGCGTACTTGGTGGCGTCCAGGATCAGGTTGAGGTTCGCCCGGCTGCGGTCGCGCGGGTCCAGGTCGGAGCCGGTGCCGATCGCGTTGCCGCAGGTGATGTTGGTGCTCTTGCCGGTGCCGCGCGGGTCGAGACCGATGATCTCCTGGTTCGCGCGCAGCTTCGTCTGGTTACGCAGGCGGGCCGGGAAGTTACGGCCCGGAGCGCCGGGGCCGCCCGGGTTCGTGATCACGCTGGCGGTCGCCTTGCCACCGGTGGCGGCGAGGCGGCTGACGGCGATCGTCAGGTCGATGGCCTCGTTCGTCTTGTACCAGTTGCGCGGCGCGCGGTAGGTCGCGCACTCGATGTTCTCGGCCCCCGGAGGCGGCGCGGACGGCAGCTCGCTGCCGGTGCACCGGTGCCAGTCCAGCTTCTGGTCCGCGTACTTCGCCGGAATGTTGGTGGAGTTCAGCGGCTGCTGCCGAGCAGCCTCCGGTCCTGCGAACGCAGGCGTGAACCCGGCCAGCATGGTGCCGGCGACAGCCGGGATCACCACCGCATAGCGGAGTTTCTTCATCCGATGCCCCTTTGATCTTGCGTGCGAAGTTCCTGTTCGCGACTTGCGGCTATTGATATCCGGCGGGGAGCGGCCAGACAACCGCCCTTCGTCGTATGCGGCGTCGCTGATCAAATCGATATCGGGCACATGTGACCCGGGCGGGGGAGAGGTCTTAGGGTCATCGGGACCATCCGGGGGTACGGGAAGCGTTAGGTGAGGTCCGATGGCGTCAGGTAAGGCAGACGGGAAAGTGAGGGGCTTTCAGTTCAGCCCCTGGAACCTCCTGTTGATCATCCCGTTGCTGGTGCTGCTCACGTCCTTGTTCAATTCGGACGGCCCGCGGGTGTTCGGGATGCCGTTCTTCTACTGGTTCCAATTCGTGTTCGTGGCCGTCGGCGTCCTGTGCACCTGGATCGTCTACGTGCTGACCAAGGACAAGCCGACCAGTCGGCGTCCCGACCGGCTGTCCGTGGACGAGCTCGACGAGGGGGACGCCAAGTGAGCAACATCCAATGGCCAGAGCTGATCATCTTCACGATCCTCTTCGCGGTGGTCACCGTGCTCGGCTTCGTCGCTTCGCGCTGGAAGGCCGGCAACACCCTCGACCACCTGGACGAATGGGGCCTGGGCGGCCGCAAGTTCGGTTCGTGGATCACCTGGTTCCTGCTCGGCGGCGACCTCTACACGGCGTACACGTTCGTCGCCGTCCCCGCGCTGATGTTCAGCGCCGGCGCGATGGGCATGTTCGCGTTGCCGTACACGATCATCGTCTATCCGATCGTCTTGATGCCGGCGTTGCGCATGTGGTCGGTCTCGCGCGTCCGCGGCTACGTCACCCCCGCCGACTTCGTCCGCGGCCGCTTCGGTTCGCCGACGCTGGCGCTGCTGATCGCCGTCACCGGCATCATCGCGACGATGCCGTACATCGCGCTGCAGCTCGTCGGCCTCGAAGCGGTGCTGCGGACCATGGGCATCAACGGCTCCGGCATCGTCGGCCACCTGCCGCTGCTGGTCGCCTTCATCATCCTGGCGGTCTACACCTACCAGTCCGGCCTTCGCGCACCCGCGCTGATCGCGTTCGTCAAGGACATCCTGATCTACCTCGTGATCATCGTGGCGATCATCTACCTGCCCTCGAAGCTCGGCGGCTGGTCGGCGATCTTCGACGCGGCCGACGCCAAGTTCGACAAGACGCCGTCCCCGGCGGACGGCATCCTGCTCAACGCGAACAACCAGTTGCAGTACGCCACGCTGGCGCTCGGTTCGGCGCTCGCGCTGTTCCTGTACCCGCATTCGCTCACCAGCGTGCTCGCTTCGCGTGGCCGCAGCGTGATCAAGCGGAACATGGTCGCGCTGCCGGCGTACTCGCTGGTACTGGGCCTGCTGGCGCTGCTCGGCTACGTCGCGATCAGCGCTTCGGTCTCGCCCATCACCAACAACGCCACCGGCAAACCGGACACGAACACCGTCGTTCCGGTGCTGTTCGACTCGCAGTTCTCGTCGTGGTTCGCCGGGATCGCGTTCGCCGCGATCGGCATCGGCGCGCTGGTGCCCGCGGCGATCATGTCGATCGCGGCGGCCAACCTGTGGACCCGCAACATCTACAAGGAGTACATCAAGAAGGACGCGACGCCGGGCCAGGAGGCGAAGCAGGCCAAGCTCGCTTCGCTGATCGTGAAGTTCGGGGCGGTGGCGTTCATCCTGTTCATCGACCCGCAGTTCTCCATCGACCTGCAGCTCATCGGCGGCGTGCTGATCCTGCAGACGCTGCCGGCGGTCGCGATCTCGCTCTACACCCGGTGGTTCCACCGCTGGGGCCTGATCGCCGGCTGGGTGGTCGGCATCGGCTGGGGCCTGGTCATGCTCTACGACATCCCCAACGCGGCGACCGGCAAGGCGCACTTCGGTGGTTCGGCGCTGAAGCTCGGCGACCTGTCGATCTTCGGCTGGCACCCGCTCAGCGGCTCGCAGCTGCAGATCTACGTCGGTTTCGTGGCGCTGCTCGCGAACCTGCTGATCGCCGTGATCTTCACGGTGATCGCGCGGCAGCTGAAGGTCTTCAACGGCACGGACGACACCGAGGCCGAGGACTACCACGCCGACGAGCACGACAAGGATCTCCGCGAAATCGGCGTCCACTGAGACAGCCGTGAGAAGGGGCCGCGTCCTGCCGGGACGCGGCCTTTTCGGTGCGGCGTCCGCGACGAGACAGAGCACGAGGCCGTTCGGTCACGCGTGTCGTCCGTCGGATCACGTGCCGTCCACTCGGTCACGCGAACTGCCGTCTTGGGGACATGAGCCGATCTGTTCAGGGGGTCGCGGAGCAGGCCGCCAACCGCCGGGTGAGGAAGCGGCGTCGCGGCTGCGAGCAGGGCAACGCGAGCGCTCGCCGGTAGTGCTCGGCGGCACGGGCGGGATCTCCCGCACGGAGCCACAGCGCGCCGAGGACGGCGGGCAGCAGGGGGTAGTCCGGCAGGTCGGCCTCGACGGCTTCGAGTTCGGCGATCCCGGCGGCGGCACCGTCCACCATGGACAGCGCGATCGCGCGGTTCAGCCGTGCCACCGGCGACGGGCGCAGGGCCAGCAGGTCGTCGTACAGTCCGACGATCCGGCGCCAGCCGGGCGGCTGCGCCGTGCCGTGGCACAGCGCGATCGCCGCCTCGACGTGGTACGCCGACATCTCCGGCCCGGTGCACGCCCGCCCGAACAGCCGCGTTCCCTCGGTGATCATCGCGTGGTCCCAGCGGTCACGGTCCTGCTCGTCGAGCAGCAGCAGATCACCGTGCCCGTCGACCCGCGCGGGCAGCCTGCTCGCCTGCACCAGCATCAGCGCCACCAATGCCCGCACCCTCGGCAGATCCGTTTTCGGCTCGGCCAGCAGCAGCCGTCCCAGCCGGATCGCCTCACCGCACAGTTCGCCGCGCACCGCGGCCTCTCCGGTCGTCGCGTCGTAACCTTCGTTGAACAGCAGGTACAGCACGGCCAGCACACTGTCCACTCTGGACTCCAGTGCGTCCGGCCCCGGCAGGCTGAGCGGTTTCCCCGACGCCCGCAACCACTTCTTCGCCCGCACGAGCCGCTGCGCCACCGTCGCCGGTTTCGTCAGCAAGGCCGCCGCGATCTCGTTCACCCCGAGCCCGCCGACGGTCTTCAACGTCAACGCCACCTGCGACACCATCGGCAGCGCGGGATGACAGCACAGCAACATCAACACGAGTTCGTCGTCCGTGCGCCGATCGGCTTCGTGACCGTCGAGCTCCACGAGCCGCGGCAGCAGTGTGCGCAGGGTCTGCTCGCGCCGGACGACGTCCATCGCCCGGTTCCGCGCGGCCCGGAACAGCCAGCCCCGCGGATTGTCCGGGATCCCGCCCCGCGGCCAGGTGCGCAGTGCCTGTTCCAGCGCGTCGGCGACGGCTTCTTCGGCGAGGTCCAGCCGTTCGGGGCCCAGCGCCCTGGCCAGCGTGGCGACGATCCGCCCGGCACTGTGCCGGAACAGATGCTCCACCACGCCGGCCGGGCGGCTCATGGCGGCGTCACTCCTCGCAACCACGTTCGCCGACCTTGCGGACTTCGATCGGCCCGAACGCCAGATGCGGATGCGTCGCGAAGATCTTCTCCGCCTCGTCGAGGTCCGCTGCCTCGATCACCTGGTAGCCGCCGACGATCTCGGTGGCCTCGGTGTGCGGCCCGTCGGTCACGCCGACCTCGCCGCCGGAACCACGCAGCACCCGGCCGCTCTTCGACAGCCCGCCGCCGTCGACGAAGCGGCCCTCCTTCGTACGCTCTTCCGCCCAGGCCAAGTAGTTCTCGAGCACGCGTTGTGCTTCGTCAGGGCCGAGCTGGTCGTGCGAGTCCTTCGTGGCACGGATGAAACCGATGTAGTGGGGCATGATGTCCTCCTGGGGATCGATGGTCCCTAGACGAACAAGCGCTCCGCGAATCGACATCGTCCTGACAGGTCAAAACTCCAGCCGCCAGGTCTGGCCGGTCAGCTCGTGACCGAAGCCCTCGATCGTCTCTTCGCTCACCAATCGGAAACCTGCCTTCCGATAGATCGCCCGCGCCGCGTCCAGCAGTGAGACCGTCCAGAGTTCCATCGCCGGGTAGCCGGCCGCCCTCGCGAACTCGACGCATTCGGTGACCAGGCGTTTCCCGACGCCGCGGCCGCGTGCGGCCGGTTCGAGGAGCAGCATCCGCAGCTTCGCGGTGACGCCGTCTTCGGCGGGCATGCAGAAGATGCTGCCGACGCGTTCCCCGTCGAGTTCGGCGATCCAGCCCGCTTGGCGGGGGTCGCCGCGCCTGTCGACGTACTCGGCGACGACGCGGGCCACGAGTGCTTCGAACCGTTCGTCCCAGCCGTACTCGCGAGAGTAGAGGGCGCCGTGGCGGTGGACCACCCAGCCGAAGTCGCCCGGCCGGGGCGGGCGCAGGACCAGCGTGGGATTCGGGGCGCGCTCGCCGACCAGCGAGGTGATCGCGTCCATGGCGCCGAGCAACCGCTCCTGCTCGTCTTCGCCGAACTTGCCGAGCAGCGAGCCGATCCGGCCCACCGACCGTCGGTCGAGGACGGCGAAGGCCTCGCGGCCGTCCTCGGTCAGCCGGACGAGTTGACGGCGGGCGTCCTCGTCGCTGCGTTCGCGGGTGAGGAGACCTCGTTTCTCCAGCCTCGCAAGGAGCCTGCTCGTGTAACCGGCGTCGAGGTCGAGACGTTTGCGCAGGTCGGTGACCTGGGTGAGGTCTTGCTGCGCGAGTTCGAAGAGGATCCTGGCTTCGCTCAGGGAGTATTCGGCGTCGGCCGGACCTTCGTCGAGGACGCCGATCACGCCGGTGTACAGGCGGTTGAAGGCCCGGACGGTCGCGACCCGGTCCGTGGATCGATTCATTCGACCACCTCAACAGATTCGTTGACCAGGTCAAGTGTTACGCCGCGAACCGGTGAAAACAAGAAATCTTTCGAGGTGGACAAAGGAAACCCCCTGATGCTGCCAGGTCGGGGGTCCGCCAGCATCAGGGGGTCGTAGTGGGTATCGACGCCATGTTCCGCGTCGTTACACCTCACACACTATGTGTCGTAGGTCACCTGAATGGACGACACCTACAACGGTTGTGGCCGGATCAGCGCATATGCGTGTGACGCGCCTGGGAGATAGCGATGAGCTCCTGACGAACGGTCGCGGTGGCCGCGGTGTCGATCGCCCGGTTCAGGGCCCGGCGAGTGCGAGCCTCGGCGCGACGGGCACGGAGCTTGGCGGCGATGTTGTTCATCGGTTTGTGTCATCCCCTTGGGAGTAGATCTTGCGTCTTCGTGGCTGTGCTTCTAGTATGCCCCGTTTTCCCCTGGGAATCCAACGATTATCCGGTGACTTGGCACACTTGCCGATGAATCATCGGCAACAAGGCCGTAAAACCGGAGAGATTTGGTGGCGCGGGTCACTTCTTGGTAACGCCGAAGATATCTAGCGCTTGCCCTATACAGCTTAAGAAGGCGCGATGAAGCGACAGTAGAGTTCTCTAGCCTTTTCTAGCGTCGAGGCGATAAATCCGGAGAGAGGGTTAGTCGCGGCCGAGCAGGTAGTGGCCGAAGTGCGGCACGGTGAAGGCGATGTGCCCGCGCTCGGCGGAGTACACGAGGCCCTTCTTCATCAGGCTGTCCCGCGCCGGCGACAGCGATGAAGGCTTTCGTCCCAGGTAGACGGCCACATCGGCGGTACCGGCGGACTCGTCGCGGCCCTGTGTCAGCTCGGCCATCGCGAGCAGGTACTCCCGCTCGGCGGGCGTCGCGCGTTCGTAGCGGGAGCCGAAGAATCCGACCGCGAGTTCCGATTCGGCCTCCGGCGCGGCGACCTGGACGTCCTTCACGGTGATGGGATCGGCGGGCGCGGCATCCCAGGCGGCTTTGCCGTACGCCTGGATGAAGTACGGATATCCGCCGGACGCGTCGAACAGGGCGTCCAGCGCCTCCGGTTCGATGCCCGCGTCCTCGCGTTCGATGGGCGCCATCACCGCGAGGTCGGCGTCTTCGCGCTCCAGCCTGTCGATGCGCGCGTAGCGGAAGAGGCGTTCCGAGTACGACTTCGAGGCGGAAAGAACGGCGGGAACGTGCGGCAGCCCCGCGCCGACCACGACCAGCGGTGCCCCGGACTGCGAGAGTTCGTGGCAGGCGGCGCAGAGCGCGGAAACGTCCTCGGGCAGCAAGTCCTGGATCTCGTCGATCAGCAGCGCGACCCCGGTGCCGACGTCGGCCGCCAGCTCGGCGACCTCGGTGAACAGCTCGACCAGGTCGATCTCGATGTCGCCCGAATCGGCGCGGCCCTGCGCGGCGGGTACGTCGATCCCCGGTTGCCAGCGGTCACGGAGCTTCGCGTCCGGTTTGTTGGCACGCAGCGCGAACGCCTTGAGCACACCGAGCACCTGCTCGACCCGGTCCGGCGCGCGATGGCGTACGGCGAGGTCACGGATCGCGCGATGCAACGCGGCCGAAAGCGGCCGCCTGAGTTCGGTGTCCGGGCGGGCTTCGATCTTGCCCGCACCCCAGCCGTGTTTGATGGCCCGCGAGCGCAGCTCACCCAGCAGCACGGTCTTCCCCACGCCACGCAGGCCGGTCAGCATCAGGCTGCGTTCGGGTCTCCCGCGCGCGACCCGTTCGAGCACGACCTCGAAGGCCTGAAGCTCGCGCACGCGGCCTGCCAGTTCGGGCGGCCGTTGGCCGGCGCCCGGGGCGAAGGGGTTGCGGATGGGATCCACTCTTCCACGCTATCGGCGTTTCTAGCTCTCGCCCGATATTCCGCCATAGAGGGATAGGCGTGTCGCGACGGGTTACCCCGAGTGGACGGGTCTGCAGCCCCGTCCCTCGTTCTCACTCACTCAGGTTGCGCTCGGCGTAGACCGCCATGGCGTCACGGATGTACTCCGCGGTGCCCGCGCCGTACTTCTCGTCGTACTGGCCGTAGCGCGGGTCGTCGACGTACAGCTGCCCGAGCCCGGCGAAGTAGCCCTTCGACACGGCTCGCACGGCCGGCCGGAGCCACTCGTACAGCCGCCGCGTGATCGCTTGCGTCTCGTCGCCGTCGGCGGGCAGCCCCTGGGCGTGCGCCTCCCCGAAGGCCGCCGCGATGTCCTTCTGTTCTTGCTGGTGCGCCTTCTTGTCCTCGGCGCTCAGCGACTTCCACCACCGGTCGCCCTGCTTGTAGGCGTCGGCGCCCCAGCGTTCGGTGACCTCCTTCTCGTACTTCGTGTGGTCGAAGCCGTCGAACACTTCCGTTGCCATCAGTTGTTCACCTCTTTCTGTCTTCTTCAAGGTCGTCCTGACCGATTCGATCTGCCGTCCGAGCCGCTGTCGCTCCTGCTCCAGCCACTTCAGGTGCGTGCGTAGCGCCGCTGTCGTGTCCTGCTCCCCTTCGAGCACTTCGCCGATCGCGGGCAGGCTCAGCCCAAGCTCGCGAAGCAGCAGGATCCGTTGCAGCCGCACGAGCGCGTCCTGGTCGTAGTAGCGGTATCCGTTGCTTCCCACCCGGCTCGGTTCGAGCAGCCCGATGTCGCCGTAGTGGCGCAGCGTGCGGCTCGTGGTCCCGGCCGAGCGGGCGATGTCCTGGATCGACCACTCCTGCTCGTTCGGCATGTCCACGAAGGTAGAGGTTGACGTAGCGGCAAAGTCAAGCGCTGTTCACCCGACCGTGGCATGGTTCCCGAATGAAGACATTTGCGCTGGTCATGGCCGCCACGCTGACCTTGACGACGGCCGGGGTCGCCGACGCGCACCCGCGTCGCGCCTTCGACATCCAGGCTCACCGTGGCGGGCTCGGCCTCACGGTCGAGAGCACGCTCGCGTCGTTCGGCAAGGCGATGGAGCTGGGGGTGACCACGCTCGAACTCGACCTGCAGATCACCAAGGACGGTCGCGAGGTGATCACCCACGACCGCAGGACGACACCCGCGAAGTGCCGCGACACCGCGCCCGCGACGCCGGGCGACCCGGCGTACCCGTATGTCGGCAAGTACGTGAAGGATCTGACGTTCGCGCAGGTGCGCACGCTGGACTGCGGTTCGATCCGGCAGCCCGCCCACCCCGGCCAGACGCTCTCTCCCGGCGCCAAGATGCCGACGCTCGCGGAGTTGTTCCAGCTCGCCAGGAACCATCGTGCCTGGGGGGTCGAGTTCAACATCGAGACCAAGGTCGAGGCCGCCGCGCCGCACGAGACGGCACCGCGTGAACAGTTCGTCCAGCGGGCGGTGCGCGAGATCGTGCGCGGAGGGTTCGCGCACAACGTCTCGATCCAGAGTTTCGACTGGGGCGCGCTGATGCGATTCCGCGAGGTCGCCCCCTGGCTCCCGACGGTCGCGCTGACCCAGCCCGAGTTCCTGCAGGTGGGACAGCCGGGTAAGTCGCCGTGGCTCGGTGGGCTCGACATCGACGACTTCGGCGGCAGCCCCGTCCGCGCGGTGAAGTCGTTCGGTGCGAAGGCGCTCTCGCCGGTGCACGGCAACCCGCAGGGTGGCAAGGTCGGCGACCCCGGTTATCAGCCGTTCACGACGAAGGCGCTGGTCACCGAGGCGCATCGCGCGGGGATCGAGGTCGTGCCCTGGACGATCGACGACCCGGCCACCATGCACAAACTGATCGACGACGGAGTCGACGGCATCATCACCGACTATCCGGACCGGCTGCGGGAGGTCGCGGCCGCCCGAGGTTTCAAGCTGCCCAAGGCGTATCGAGCCCGCTAGTGATCTCTAGGTCTGTCTAGGGTCAGAGAAATATTTGCGGATACTCCGTTAGCGCGGTTCGGCGACGCGGCGAGCGGGAAGTCTGGGGTCAGGTTTGTTTCCCGGGTTTGGATCAGAAAGGTTACGACCGTGATTCTCCGTCGCGTCGCACGTCCGCTCCTCGCCGCGATCTTCATCTCCGGCGGGATCGGCGCCTTGAGGGACACCCAGGGGCACGCCAAGGCAGCGGAGCCGTTCCTCACCGAGTCCTTCGACAAGCTGGCAGGTGTGGTGCCGGAGTCGGTGCCGCGCGACCCCGCCACCCTCGTCCGGATCGACGCCGCGGTGAAGGTCGGCGCCGGGGTCGCGCTCGCCGCGGGCAAGGCACCGCGCCTGGCCTCGCTCCTGCTGCTCGGCAGCCTCGTCCCGACCACGCTGGCCACGCACCGGTTCTGGGAGATCAAGGAGCCGGCCGAGCGTCAGCAGCAGCAGATCCAGTTCATCAAGAACGCCGGTCTCGCCGGTGGCCTGATGCTGGCCGCCGCCGACACCGCCGGCAGGCCGTCGCTCGGCTGGCGCGCCCGCCGTGCCGCGTCGAAGACGGAGAAGCACGCCGAGAAGCTGGCGAAGAAGGCCGAGAAGGCCATCACGAAGTAGCACTCCCGCAATTGGTCCCCTGCTTGCGCCGGGAAGAGGCCGCAAGCAGGTGACCAATTGCGTGGGGTCACGCGGTGAAGGCGGCGATGTCCTCTTCCTCGACGACCGTCCGGACCTCGACCTCGATCTCGTCGAACAGCGCGGCGTAGGACTCGGCGAACGAGACGGCCTCGGCCAAGTCCTGGGCGTTGATCAGCGCGAATCCGCCGATGACCTCCTTGGCCTCGGTGAACGGGCCGTCGGTGGCGGTGATCTTGCCGCCGCGCACCTTGCGGACCTTCGCGCCCTTCTCCGACGGGTGCACGCCCTCCGCCGTGATCAGGATGCCCTTCTCGAACGAGTCCTGGATGAAGGCGCCCATCTGCTCGATGAACTCCTTGCTCGGGTTCCAGGCTTCCGGGGCGCTCTCGTCGAGCCGGTGCATCATCAGAAACCGCATCGCTGCTCCTCAGTGTCTTGGCGGGGCTGTTCGTACCCCACCTTCACCGACGCGTCGAGCGGCTCGACGGCGGTTCGACATTTCGGCACGAAAATTTTGGTGCCGTGTGCTCAGCGGGACGACACGCGGCGGCTGTGGACGTGTCGTCCGCCCAATCACGCGTGTCCGTCCCTCCGGCCATGTGAGTCGTCCGTCCCAGCACGCTTGAGGCAAGCGGGGGCACGGGGCCCTAGCGGCTCGCCACCTTCTTGTACTGGGCCGTCGCCAGCGGCGCGAAGATCGCGATGATGGCGACGCAGCACAGGATCGCGTACAGCGAGGCGTTCTCGGCCGGCCAGCCCGTCGGCGCCGCGCCGAAGCGGTTCCCGAACAGGTCACGCGCCGAGTTGATCACCGCGGTGAACGGGTTCCAGTCGGCGATCGCCTTCAGCACCCCCGGCAGCTTGTCCGCCGGGACGAACGCCGTCGAGATGAAGCTCAAAGGAAACATCCACATCAGCCCCGCGCTCTGCGCGACCTCGACACTGCGTGCGACGAGCCCGATCCACGCGCCGACCCAGGACAGCGCCCAGGCGAACATCAGCATCACGAGATAGCCGAGCACCGCGTCGAGGAAGCTGCCGCGGATCCGCCAGCCGACGAGCAGCCCGCACAGCGACATGACGATCAGCGCGACCACGCTGATCACCAGATCCGACGTCGTCCGGCCGAAGATCACCGCGAGACGGGAGATCGGCAGCGAACGGAACCTGTCGATGATGCCCTTCTGCAGGTCGTTCGCGAACCCGATCACGGTGAACGCCGAGTTGAACGCGACCGTCTGCGCGAAGATGCCGGCGATCAGGAACTCCCGGTACGCGAGGCCGCCCGCCTCGCCGCCGATCGCGTCGCCGAAGACGTACGCGAACAGCAGCACGAACATGATCGGCTGCAGCGTCGCCGCCATCAGCCAGTCCGGGTTGCGCTGGACGTTCTTCAGGTTCCGCCAGGTGATCACGCCACCGTCGGAAAAGGCCTTCGCGATCGCGCTCACTTCTTGTCCCCCTCGTCCGTCGCGTGTCCTGTCAGCGAAAGGAACACGTCGTCGAGCGTCGGCCGGTGCAGCGCGACGTCCTGAATGGCGACGCCGTGGCCGTCCAGCCGCCGCAGCGCCTCGATCAACGCCTTCGGCCCGCCCTCCACCAGGACGTCGACCTTGCGGGTGTGCTCGTCGACCGACGGTGTCCCCGAGCCGACCTCGGTCAGCACCTGCGTGGTGAGGGCGAGATCGCTCGTGTTCGCCACGACCAGTTCCAGCCGCTCGCCGCCGATCTCCTGCTTGAGCTCGTCGGCCGTGCCGCGCGCGATGACCTTCCCCTTGTCGATCACCACGATCGAGTCGGCGAGCTGATCGGCCTCCTCCAGGTACTGCGTGGTCAGCAGTACCGTGGTGCCGTCGGCGACGAGCTCCTTGATGACCTCCCAGGTGTCGATCCGGCCGCGCGGGTCGAGCCCGGTGGTCGGTTCGTCGAGGATCACCACGGTCGGCTCGGCGACCAGCGCGCCCGCGAGGTCGAGCCGTCGCCGCATGCCGCCGGAGTACGTCTTGGCCGGCCTGTCCGCCGCGTCCTCCAGCCGGAACCGGGCGAGCAGTTCGCGTGCCCGCGTTTTCGCCGCGGCCTTCTTGCTCCCGTACAGCCTGCCGACCATGTACAGGTTCTCGAACCCGGTGAGGTTCTCGTCCACGGCGGCGTACTGCCCGGACAACCCGATCGACCGCCGGACGGCGTCGGGCTGGGCCAGCACGTCGTGCCCGGCCACCTCCGCCTCGCCCGAATCCGGGCGGAGCAGGGTGGTCAGGATGCGGACGGTCGTCGTTTTGCCGGCACCGTTCGGCCCCAGCAGGCCCAGTACCTCGCCCTTCGGGATCGACAGATCGACCCCGTCGAGCGCCCGTGTGGACCCATAGGTCTTGACCAGCGCTTTCGCCTGAACTGCGAACATGCGCACACGCTAGACCCGGGCACCGACAAAGGCACCCGGGTTTTTCCCTGATCCGCTGCGAGCGAACGGTTACTTTTCGAGGATCGCGGTGACGCCCTGGCCGCCCGCGGCGCAGATCGAGATCAGCCCGCGGCCGGATCCCTTCTCGTTCAACAGCTTCGCGAGTGTGGCGACGATACGGCCACCGGTCGCGGCGAACGGGTGCCCGGCCGCCAGCGACGAGCCGTTGACGTTCAGCTTGGCCCGATCGATGGCGCCGAGCGGCTCGTCGAGACCGAGCTTCTCCTTGGCGAACGCCGGGTCCTCCCACGCCTTGAGGGTGGCGAGCACCTGCGACGCGAAGGCCTCGTGGATCTCGTAGAAGTCGAAGTCCTGCAAGGTCAGCCCGGCGCGCGTGAGCATCTGCGGGACGGCGTACGCGGGCGCCATCAGCAGGCCCTCGTCGCCGTGGACGTAGTCGACGGCCGCGGTCTGCGAGAACGTCAGGTACGCCAGCACCGGCAGCTTCCGCGCCCTCGCCCACTGCTCGGTCGCGAGCAGGACCGTCGACGCTCCGTCGGACAGCGGCGTCGAGTTGCCCGCGGTCATCGTGCCGTCAGGACCGCCGAAGGCGGGCTTGAGCTTCGCGAGCTTCTCGACGCTGGAGTCCGGTCGCAGGTTCTGGTCGCGGGCCAGCTTCAAATACGGCGTCACCAGGTCGTCGAAGAAGCCCTTGTCGTATGCGGCGCCGAGGCGCTGGTGGCTGGTCGCGGCGAGTTCGTCCTGCGCCTCGCGTGTGATTTCCCAGACCTTCGCGGTCAGCGCGGCGTGCTCGCCCATGGACAGGCCGGTGCGGGGCTCGGAGTTGCGCGGGATCTCGGGGACGATGTGGCCGGGGCGCAGCTTCGCGGCGAGCTTCAGCCGCTCGGGCAGCGTCTTCGCGGCGTTGAGCTGCACGAGGATCTGGCGCAGGTCGTCGTTGACCGCCAGTGGCGCGTCGGACGTGGTGTCGACGCCGCCCGCGATGGCCGAGTCGAGCTGGCCGAGCGCGATCTTGTTGGCGACGTTGACGATCGCCTGGAGGCCGGTGCCGCACGCCATCTGCACGTCGGAAGCCGGGGTGGCGGGGTTCAGCCTGCTGCCGAGGACGCTTTCGCGGGCGAGGTTGAAGTCGCGGGCGTGCTTGAGCACGGCGCCGGCGGCGACCTCGCCGATCACCTCGTCCTGCAGGGAGAAGCGGCTGACCAGGCCGTCGAGGGCGGCCGTGAACATGTCCTGGTTCGACGCTTTCGCGTACGGGCCGTTCGAGCGCGCGAAGGGGATCCGGTTGCCGCCGATGATCGCTACCTTGCGCACGGGTGCCGTCCTTTTCGTGGCCATTTTTTCCACTCCTCCGTAGGCTCTCTCACACTGTAACCTACTAGCGAGTAGGTTAGACTGCGACGTGACGCAAACTGCACGGGAGGCACGTAATGGCTGACAGGTACCAGCAGTTCACGAAATCCCCGGTGGGGAAGTTCGTGGTGCCGAAGCTCGGCCTGCCGAATCCCGCGACGCTTCGCCGGTACAAGCCCGGTCAGCCCCCTTTGGAGGGTCCCGCACTTCTGGGTGCCGCGCCGGGTGGTCGCCTCGAAAAGGTGATCGAGGCGCAGCTGCACCGCGCGGGCATCGAAGTCCTCTCGTCGGCGGCCGACAAGCACGCCGCGCTCGTCTTCGACGCGACAGGCGTGAAGGACCCGAAGCAGCTTCGCGAGGTCTACTCCTTCTTCCACCCGGTGATCCGGAGCGTCGGGCCGTCGGGCCGCGTCGTCGTCCTCGGAACCCCGCCGGAGCTGGCCGAAGGACACGAGAGGATCGCGCAGCGCGCGCTCGAAGGCTTCGTGCGCTCCGTCGGTAAGGAACTGAAGCGCGGCGCGACCGCCCAGCTCGTGTACGTCGCCGAAGGCGCCGAAGAGGCCACGGAGTCCACGCTCCGGTTCCTGCTTTCGTCGAAGTCCGCCTTCGTCGACGCCCAGGTCGTCCGCGTCGGTACCGAGACCAAGACCGCCGCCGCACCGGCCGACTGGACGAAGCCCCTCGAAGGCAAGATCGCCCTGGTCACCGGTGCTTCCCGCGGTATCGGCGCCGCCATCGCCGAGGTGCTGGGCCGCGACGGCGCCCACGTCGTCGCGCTCGACATCCCCGCCCAGGGCGCGGATCTGTCCAAGGTGGCCAACAAGGTCGGCGGCTCGTCGCTGCAACTGGACATCACCGCCGCCGACGCGCCGGAGAAGCTCGCCGAGTACCTCACCGCGCGCCACGGCGGCGTCGACATCGTCGTGCACAACGCGGGCATCACCCGCGACAAGACACTCGGCAACATGACCGAAGGCGGCTGGGACTCGGTCATCGCGGTCAACCTCGCGTCGCAGCTCGCGGTGAACGAGAGGCTCGTGGCCGGCAAGGTGCTGCACGAAAACGGCCGGATCATCGGCGTCTCCTCGATCGCCGGGATCGCGGGCAACGTCGGCCAGACCAACTACGCCACCAGCAAGGCGGGCGTCATCGGCATGGTGAACGACGGCGCGCCGAAGCTCGCCGAATACGGCGGTACGATCAACGCCGTCGCGCCCGGTTTCATCGAGACCAAGATGACCGCCGCCGTCCCGCTGTTCATCCGCGAGGCCGGGCGGCGGCTGTCCAGCCTCGGCCAGGGCGGCCTCCCGGTCGACGTCGCCGAGACGATCGCCTGGTACGCGAACCCGGCTTCGGCCGCGGTCAACGGCAACGTGGTCCGCGTCTGCGGCCAGGCACTCCTGGGGGCGTGATCATGGCGGTCAAGGAACTCCGCGAATCACCGAGCCTGTCTTCGCTCTACCCCAAGGCGTTGCTCGGCTCGCTGCGCAAGAGCGATGGGAACACGCTGCCCGGCACCGAGTTCGTCCGCGAGGGCGTCGTCGTCGACCCGGCGCACCTCGCCGCGTACAACCAGGTGTGCGGTTTCCGGCTGGACGACGTCCTCCCGGCGACGTATCCGCACATCCTCGCGTTCCCGTTGCAGATGGCGCTGATGACCGAAGCCGACTTCCCGTTCCCGTTGCTGGGCATGGTGCACGTCGCCAACCGGATCACCCAGCACCGGCAGCTGCGGCTCGACGAGACGTTCACCCTGCGGGTGCGCGCCGAGGATCTGCGCCCGCACGAGAAGGGCAAGCAGTTCGACGTGCGCAGCGAGCTGCTGGTCAACGACGGTCCTGTGTGGACGGACGTCAGCACGTACCTGCGCCGCGGTGGCGGCAGCGGCGAGAAGGCTTCGCGCGGTCAGCTCTCCCAGCCGTCGCCCACCGCGATCTGGCAGGTACCCGGCGACATCGGCCGCCGGTACGCCGAGGTCTCCGGCGACCGCAACCCCATCCATCTCCACCCGATCACCGCGAAGGCGTTCGGCTTCCCGGCCGCGATCGCGCACGGCATGTGGACCAAGGCGCACGCGCTCGCGGCGTTCGAAGGCAGGCTGCCGGAGGCGTTCACCGTCGACGTCAAGTTCAAGCAACCGGTGTTGTTGCCCGCCAAGGCCGCCTTCACCACCTGGGGTGAAGGTGACGGATGGGCCTTCGAGCTGTGGAACGCGCGCAAGCCGAAGCCGCATCTGGAGGGCTCAGTCGTCGCTCTCTGACGGCTTCCAGATCTCGCCCTCGACGAGGTCGTTGAACCCGAGCCACACCAGGTTCATCAGCCACGAGGCGAGCACGCCGTCGGAGACATCGGGGTGGTCGAGGGCCCAGTCGGCCAGCGACTCGGCCGCCCCGACCAGCGCGGCGGACAGCCCGGCACCGGAGAACTCGGCCTGCTCCCCGAGACCCTTGCGGGTGCCCGCGGAGACCACCAGCGCGGCGACCAGTTCGATCGCGCGGGTGCGCATGTCGGTGATCTCGGCGGCGAAGGCGCCGCCGACGGTCATGGCCTGGCGGTGCAGCACCGTCCAGGATTCGCGGTAGTCGGCGACGAACCGGTAGAAGGCGCGGAGTCCGTGCCAAAGCTGCATGTCGGGCGGCAGATCGGGTTTGATCCCGTCCTGCACCGCTTCCAGCAGGCGGGTGGCTTCGCGGCGGATGCACGCGCCGAAGAGGTCTTCCTTCGAGCCGAGATAGGTGTAGATCATCGGCTTGGACACGCCGGCGACCTCGGAGATCTCGTCCATCGACGCTGAGTGATAGCCGTAGCGCGAGAACACCGAGACCGCCGCGTCCAGGATCTGGCGTTCCCGCACCGCTCTCGGCAGCCTTTTGGCGCGTTCCGCGGGACGCGGTACTTCCTCGGACACTCAAGACCTCCCCTTGGTTCGCGTAAGACGCTACCGGGCCACCACCGCCAGGAGTGATCTCGGCACGCTTGCCCGCCTACCTACTGGCGGGTAGCCTTACGCTCGGGTAGGCGAGCTGGAGGGCAGATGACCGAGACCGTGGGGCTGACCGGCCGCGCGCTGGTCGACGCACTCGAACGGATCGAGCCGGATTCGGCCGAAGCGCACTCTCTCGACGTCAACGAGGTCGCGGGTGCCATCGACCCGGTGAAACTCGGCAAGGACGACGTCCGGCGGCTGCTGGCCGCGCTCGGACGGCTCGCCGAGTCCGCGCCCGCGTTCGACCTCCGCAAGGTCGACCCGGCCCGCTTCGCGAACCTCGTCGCGCGCGCCTCGCGTGCGCAACTCGAGAGTGTCGTCGCCGAACGGCCGCTCCGGGACCGGGTGCTGCGCGAGATCTTCGACCGCATGGGCGCGCACATCCGGCAGGACCGCGCGAAGACCCTGCACGCCGTCGTCCACTGGCGGCTGTCCGGCGGCGACGGCGACGGTGGGTACGACCGCTACCAGACGGTGATTTCGCACGGCGCGTGCACGGTGAGCCGGGACATGAGGGAGAAGCCGAGAGTGACGATCACGATCGCACCCGTCGATTTCTTCCGGCTCATCACCCATCAGGCGACGCCCGCTGTGCTCTTCGTCACCGGAAAGATCAAAGTAAAAGGTGACCTGGCATTCGCGGCGGGGTTGATCGGTTTCTTCGACCTGCCGAGAACGCACGAGCCGTCCTGAACCCGGCCGAGCAGATACACTTCCGTGCCGTGCCCCGAAATTCTCCGATCCGGCGTCGACGGGACAAGATGCGCCTTTCCCCTCCGTCGCGGCCGCGCAAGACGCGCACCGGTGGCGAGCACGTCGTCAACGCTTTCGCGGAGAAGCTCGAGCTCGCCAAACTGAGCCCCGAGCAGTTCGCCCAGGTCCTGGAAACCCTGCACATGCTGGGCGAAACCGGGGCGGGCATCGAGCTGAGCTCGCTGGAGACGGAGGTGCTCGTCGACGTCGTGCAACGGGCGTCGCGGGAGCAACTCAAGGCGATCGCCGATCATCCGGAACTGCGTTCTGCTTTTCTCGACGAGATTTTCCGCAGAATGTCGGATCATTTCGTTCCGGAACGCGCACGGCACGTCGACTTCGTCGTCGCATGGCGTTTTACCGACGGTGACGGAGAAGACGGTTTCGATCGCTTTCAAACGGTGATCGAAGACGGTGTCTGCGTTTCCAGCACCGATCTCGCACGCACTCCGGACACCACCATCACCCTGTCCGTCGACGACTTCATCCGGATGGCGACCGGCAACGCGGCCGTGGCGGCGATGTTCGTGACCGGCAAGGTGAAGGTGAAGGGCGAGTACGCGCCGGCGGTGCGGTTCAGCGGGTATTTCGACATTCCGAAGCCGAGCGGGAGCTAGGCGCTGTGCGGTGAGTGGGCCGCGGCCGAGGTCCCCAATGGCGCATCGGGGACGCTGAGCGTCTCCAAGGCGACGTCGGGAACCTAGCCTGGATCCCGAATCGCCCCAAGCACGAGGCGCTGGCCCTCGGCACTTGGCTCGTCGAAAGTTCGTTGAGTCGTGCGGTGATAGCGGACGTTGGGACTTCGCAGATTTCGTTCTGTCGCTTCGACCAGACCTTGCCGGAGCAGAACACTCAGCCACCGTGTCATCGTGCGGTCCTGGAGTCCGGTCGCCGCCACCAGATCGGCACGCGTCGCCTCACCGTCCCCGAGCGCGTCAAGGATCTCTTCGCGTCGGTCAGCGCGGCGTCTAGGAGGTGACGGACTGTCCGTGGAAGCGGGGGCCGCGTCCTCGGCAAGGGTGTAGTGCGCGTACCGGCGACCACCTGCCGGGACCAGCAGGTCCCGGGCGACAAGGTCACCGAGCTCTTCGGTCGCCACACGAGAATCGAGGTCGTTGGCGTTTCGATAGGCCTGGTTGTCGAGCGTCTCGCCGTGGAACAGCATTGCGAGGCCATGACATTGGCTATCGGTGAGGCCATGCTCGTCAAGCGAAGCGATCCAGCGAACCGCGTCGTCTCCCGTCAGGCTGTGGTTCGGGAAGTCGCTGTGAACGTGGAAATGTCATCGGCGAACCGCGGCGGGCTGAGTTTCGCGTCCCGCATGGCGGCCAGCATCGCGGGGATCCCGGAGCCGCGGTTTTCGCAGATCGGGCGATCTGACCCGGGCAACGGGGGTGTCTTCAAGGATCTTCAGCAGCGTGGCGTTGCGAGCTGAAGAGGTCCCTTCGACGCCGAGGTTCTCTTCGCGAACCGACCCGTAAAGGCCACCTGGGTTGCGGGTGAGCAGACGGTCGGGATACATCTCGACCTGCACCCGTGTCCCCGGTGAGGGGCCTGAGTAGTCGCGGTGTACCAGCGCGTTCACCACTGCCTCGCGTAGTGCGGTCTCGGGGTACTCGTACGTCTCTGCCCGCCCGGTGCCGCGAACGGTGGACCGTCGCTTCATGTTGCGACGGAGAGCGATGAGTGCTTCGTCCACCATCGCCGGAATGGGTCCTTCGGCAGCCACGTTGTCGATGAACCGCGTTCCATTCCGTGGATCGGGCCCTGATTTCGTCGGGTAATGAACGAAAGTCAACATGAGCTGCGGAAAGAACTCCTGAGAGTATTCCCCCAGTGCCAGGAGCCCCGCGAGGGACAGTTCATCTCCGATGAGGACCTTCGCGCGTCGCAAAGCCGCGGTGGTATCCAAATTCGCGAACGCCCTGCTGCGATGGCGGCGGAGCCGGCTCAGGAAAGTGTCTACCAGGGCTTCGTCGAGATCCGCGACGGTCGTACCTGTGACGGGTTGTTCGTCGTCCCTGGGTTGGCCTCGATTCGCCACCATTAGCTGTACTTCGTACGGGCTCAGCCTGCGATCGCCGTCGGCGACCCTGATGAAGCTTCTCTGCGTCATGCCTGTACTGCGGTTGTACGAAGGCTTACTGCCTACGGCAGTTCAGGGATCTCCGCGACCACCAGGTCCGCACCCTCGAACCAATGAGTTCCGATAAGGGGACGTAAGGGTGGCTCCAGGTTCTCCGAGCACAACGCGGCCAGATCGGCCTCCATCTTCGCCGGGTTGCGGACTCCGGTCACCTCGAACCCGTTGGCCTCGTCGAGACCGAGGATCAGGACGCCCCCGCTGGTGTTGGCGAACGCCGAAAGTGTTTCGCGGACGCTCTTCGGGAGCTTGGTCTCAGCCCGTTTGGCCTCGACAAAGGCGTGGTCACCACCGAGATCACGAAGGTTCGTGATGATCTCGGCGAGTTCGCCGAAAAGCATGCCGCCGTCCTAGCTTAGACACTGGAGTCTAATGGCGAAGCTAGTGTCTAAGCTGACGCGACACTCAGCCCTCGACGATGCGGCCTTCGATCACCGGCGGCTGCTTCTTGACGGTCTCGGCGGGCGGGGTGTCCGCGACGACCTCGCTGTCCACCACCATCACCGGCCCGCGCGTGCGGTTGGCGAACTTGACCGCCCGGCTCGCCATTCGCTTCTGCCAGACCTTGCGCACGACACTCCGCGTCGGCGGCAGGATGAACAGCAGGCCGATGACGTCGCTGACGAACCCGGGCAGCAGGATCAGCAGCCCGCCGAGCCCGATCAGCATCCCGTCGGTGAGTTCCTTCTCCGCGTCGGCCGGCCGGCCGAGGCGCGCGGACTCGGCGAAGGCGCGGAAGGCGCGGCCGCCTTCGCGGCGGGCGAGCCAGGAGCCGATGAACGCACCGGCGAAGAGCAGCGCGATCGTGCCGAGCACGCCAACTGCCGAGCCCACCGCCCACACGGCGGCGATCTCGGCGACGACATAGAGCAGGAACGCGACAGCCATACCTGGACAACGTACGGCTTGCCCGTTTTGCTCCCGACCCCCGATCCGGTGACCGAGGTCAACCGATCCGGCGCAGGAACTCCTCCGCCTCGCGCGGCCTGCCCAGTACGATCCGCCGCGCGTGCGCCCCCTGTTCCGCCAGCCGCCGCACCGTCCGGTCCCGGTGATCCTTCGGCCAGCGCCAGACATAGGAGTAGAACTCCCAGTCGAAGCGCTCGGGGCAGCCGGGTGCCTGCTTGTCCTGCCCGTACTCGCGCAGAGACCGCACCAGCACCCGCCGGAGGCAGACACGGCGTGGGAGGTCGAGGAAGACGACCGTGTCGGCCCGCGGCAGCCGCAGATGCATCGACGCCCCGTAGTTGCCGTCGATCACCCAGGCTTCGGACGCGACGATCTCCTGCTGCGCGGCGTGGAACTCGTCCTGGGGCGCCTGCGTCCACCCCGGCCGCCAGAAGAGCCGGTCGAGGTGGGTGACCGGCAGGCCGAGAGCGGCGCCCAGCCGACGTGCGAACGTCGACTTCCCGGCGCCGCTGCAACCGACGACCATGATCCGTCGCATCAGCCGACTGCTTCGTCCAGGTACGCGGCGGCCTGCAGGGTGAACAGCCCGGCATAGCCCGCCTTCGCCGCCATCAGCTCGTCGTGGGTTCCGTATTCGGCGACCTTTCCGTTTTCCAGCAACAGAATCCGCTCCGCCTGCCGGACCGTGGAGAACCGGTGGGAGATGTACAACGTCGTGCGTCCCGCCGAAAGCTCCCGCAGCCGCGCGAAGAGGTCGTGCTCGGCCTGGGCGTCCAGCGCGGACGTCGGTTCGTCGAGGATCAGGATCGGCGCCTCCCGCAGGAACGCCCTGGCCAGCGCGATCTTCTGCCATTCGCCGCCGGACAGGCTGACGCCCTGGTCGAACCAGCGGCCGAGCGGGCTGTCGTAGCCGCTGGGCAGGCGCTCGATCCGTTCGTCGGCGCCGGCCCGTTTCGCCGACGTCTCGATCCGTTCGCGGTCGACGAGATGCGTCAGGTCGCCGAGCCCGATGTTCTCCGCCGCGGTGCCCTGGTAGGTCACGTAGTCCTGGAACATCGCGCTGATCCGCCGCCGCAGTTCCACCGGGTCGTACTCGCGGATGTCGACGTCGTCGAGCAGAATCCGCCCATCCGTCGGGTCGTACAGCCGGCACAGCAGTTTGAACAGCGTCGACTTCCCGGCTCCGTTGCGGCCGACGACGGCGACCGTCTCACCCGGCCGGATCTCGAAGCTCACGCCGTCGAGAGCGGGCTCGGGCGCTCCGGGATAGGTGAACGACACTTCCTCGAACCGGATGTGTCCCTCCACGGTGGACGGAAGGGGACGCGGCTCCGGTGGTGCGATGATCTCCGGTTTCGTACCGAGGAAGCGATACAGCGTGTCGAGGTAGAGATTGTTCTCGTACATCCCGGAAAACGCGGCGAACAGGCCCTGGACCGACGTCTGCACCGAAGCCGCGGCGGCCGTGTACAACGCGAGATCGCCGAGGGTGAGCCTGCCGCCGACGGCCTCCAGCGCGATGTACAGCGCGATCGCGGATCCGGCGGCGGTGCTGAGCAGTCCCCACGACGTCGAACTCAGGCTGCGCTTGCGGGTCAGTGTCCGCTGCCGGTCGTAAAAGACCTGGCCGAGCCGCTGGAACCGGTCGACGAAGTACGGGCCGAGCCCGAAGAGTTTGGTCTCCTTGGCGTAGGTGTCGGTGGTGACCAAAGAGGACAGATAGTCCATGCGTCGTTTCAGCGGGGACATCATCAACGTCAGCCAGAACGCGCGGGCACCGTACTTCGACTGCGAGATGAACGCCGGAATCGGTGCCACGAGTGCGACGAGCGCCAGCAGCGGGCTGATCGAGACGAGCAGCGCGATCATGCTGCCGAAGGTGATCAACGTCCGGATCAAGCCCAGCGCCGAATTCATCATCGACAGCGGCCGCGTCGGAGCCTCCTGCGCGGCTTGGCGCAGCATGTCGTAGGACGCGGACCCCTCGAAGTACGAAAGATGCAGTTCGCTGGCGTGGTTCATCACCTGATGGCGGATGGTCAGCGTCATCCGTTCCTGCAGCAGTGACTGGCCGTAGGTGGTCAGCGCCTGCGAAACCGCGGTGAGCACGAGAATGCCGAACTGGAAGAGGGCGACACCGACGATCGCGCTCTTCGTCCCGTGTCCCTGGATCGCCGCGACCACCGAATCGATCAGCAGCTTCGCGACGTACGCGGTCGCCGTCGGGAGCAGACCGGAAAGCAGGGTCACCAGGGTGATCACGATGGTCAGCACCGGGCTCGCCTGCCAGGTCAGCTTCGCGACCTTCGGCAGGCCCCGGACCGTGCCCGCGATGTTGATCCACATGCGGTTGAGCCGGGACTTCAGGTCTTTCGGGAGAGCTTCGGGTTCGGGCTCCGGAATGTCGACCGGGCCGGTCAGGCCGCTGTCGGGCACCGTCGACGGCGGACGACGGCGCCTGCCGCCGCGGGCCATGAACAGGTCCAGGCCGCCTCCCCCACCGGGCGGGCCGATCACGCGGCCCCCAAGGCGCCGTTGAGGAACACGTCGACCAGTTCCATCGTGGTGGGTTCGTCACCGGTCTCGCTGAACCGGATCCGGCCGCTGAACAGCAACGAAAGGAAGAGCGCCGCGGACTGTGCCGGTGGCAGGCGGAGGTGGTCCTTCTCCGGCTCGAACAGCTCGGCCATGGCGTCGCGCATCGCGCTCATCGATTCCTTCCGCCGGTCCTTGCGGTCGTCATGGCGATGTTCCGGCCGTTTGCCGGAGCCGTGCATGACCGCCATCAGCGCCCCCATCCGCTGAAGATGCGCGCTGAGCGCGTCGGCCGCCTCGATGAGCCTTTCGTCGAGGGGTTGGTCGAGGTCGATGACCGCGATCGCGTCGAGTACCTGGTCGGGTTTCAGTGCCTCGGCGAAGCAGGTGGCGAACAGTTCGTCCTTGTCCTTGAACACGCGGAAGACGGTGCCCTCGCCGATGCCCGCGGCTCGGGCGATCTGGCTCGAGGTGACACCGGCGCCGTGCTCCACCAGCAAGGGCAGCACGGACTGGACGATCATCCGGCGCCGCTCGTCGGCACTCATTCCCGGCGCCCTCCGCCGGGAGACGGTTTCTGTCATGCCTCCAGTGTGCGGAGTGAGCGCTCACTCCGTCAAGCGAATAAACGGGAAGTCCGTGAAGGCCTCCTTGGGGGACTCTGGGTCCCTCAAGGAGGGGCGGATTCACATGGTGGTTGCAACACGCATTGTTTGTTGGTTGGAGAGTAGTGCTTCGAGGGCTTCGGCGGGTGTGTGCCAGTCGAGGGTTTCGCGGGGGCGGCCGTTGAGTTCGGCGGCGACTCGTGCGAGGTCTGCGGCGGTGTGCTGGGACAGGTCGGTGCTTGTGGGGAAGTATTGGCGGAGTAGTCCGTTGGTGTTCTCGTTGGTTCCGCGTTGCCAGGGTGCGTGTGGGTCGCAGAAGTAGATGTCGATCCCGGTGGCCAGGGTGATCTTTTTGTGGTGGGCCATTTCCTTGCCCTGGTCCCAGGTCAAGGATTTCAGCAGCAGCGGCGGCAGCGTCTGGATGGTCTCGGTCATGGCGGCGGCGACGGTGGCGGCGTCGCGTCCGTGGGGCAGGTGCAGCAGCATCACGAACCGGGTCGATCGTTCGACCAGGGTCCCGATCGCGGATTTGTTGTTCTTGCCCAGGATCAGGTCGCCTTCCCAATGCCCGGGGACGGCGCGGTCGGTGACCTCGGCGGGCCGTTCGGAGATGTTGACCATGTCGGGGATCCTGCCCGCGGGCCGGGCCCGGCGGGCCTGGGCCTGCCGGCGGGGCATCCGCAGTGCCCGCCCGGTCCGCAACGCCTGGGTGAGTTCGCGGCGCAGCGCGCCTTTTCCCTGGACATACAGTGCTTGGTAGATCGTTTCGTGGGACACCCGCATCTCCGGCTGGTCGGGGAACTCCAGCACCAGTCTCCGCGCGATCTGACGCGGGGACCATTTACGGTCCAACCTGTCCTGCACCACCTCCCGCAACACGGTGTCCGCGGCCAGTTTCGCGGCCTTCGGGCGTTTCGCACGGTTCTCGGCCGTGTGCTGCGCGCTGACAGCCCGATAGCGGCCGGAGGAACCGGTGTTGCGGGCCAGCTCGCGGGACACGGTCGAGGCCGGACGGCCGATCGCCCGCCCGATCGCCCGGGGCCCCTGGCCCGCGGCTTTCAGGCAGGCGATCTCCTCCCGCTCGGCCAGGCTCAACCGGAGGGGACCAGGCCGAGCAGGTGCGTTACCGATCACCCCGCCAGCCTGCCGGAACAACCGCACCCCCGTCGTCGGGGACAGCCCCACCGCCCGGGCCGCCGGCTTCGCCGCCACCCCGGCCCGGACCTGATCCCAAAACCCCACCCGCACCGACCGCGGCAGCCACCGATGAACCCGCACCACAACCCCACCCCCATCAGACGGTGTTGCAACAACCCCATGACTCCGAGAGGCCTTCACGGACGGTTGGGGTCAGTAGGTGATCGCGACCGCGGGGTCGGCCAGCAGAGCGCCGACGTCGGCCAGGAACTCCGAACCCTGCTGCCCGTCGACCACGCGGTGGTCGAAGCTCAGCGAAAGCTGGAGCACCTTGCGCACCTTGATCTCGCCGTCGACCACCCACGGGGTGTCCTTGATCGCGCCGAGGCACAGGATCGCGGACTCGCCGGGGTTGATGATCGGCGTCCCGGTGTCGACGCCGAAGACGCCGACGTTGGTGATGGTGATCGTGCCGCCGAGCATGGCCGCCGGGGTGGTCTTGCCCTCGCGGGCGACGTCGGTCAGCTCGGTGAGCGCGATCGCGAGTTCCTTCAGGGACATCGAATCCGCGTCACGGACCTTGGGCACGACGAGCCCGCGCGGGGTGGCCGCGGCGATCCCGAGGTGCACGTAGTCCTTGTAGACGATCTCCTGCGCCGCCTCGTCCCACACCGCGTTGACGTCCGGGGTGCGCTTGGCCGCCAGGCAGACGGCTTTCGCCGCGAAAGTCAGCGGGGTGACCTTGACCCCGGCGAACTCGCGCGACTTCTTGAGCTTCTCCCGGAATTCCATCATCGGCGTGACGTCGACGGTGAGGAACTCCGTGACGTGCGGGGCGGTGTAGGCGCTCTGCACCATCGCGGCGGCGGTGGCCTTGCGGACGCCCTTGATCGGCACCCGGCGTTCCCGCGTCGCGGGGTCGTAGTCACTGTCCACAACGGACTGAACCGGGATGGCCGGAGCCGAACCGTTGGCGGCCGCCCGCACGTCGTCACGGGTGATGACGCCGCCCTCGGCGGTGCCGGTGAGCGCGTGCAGGTCGACGCCGAGGTCCTTGGCGAGTTTGCGCACCGGCGGCTTCGCCAGCGGCACGTACCCGCCCTTCGACTGCGAAGGCGTCACAGGCGCGACAGGGACAGGCGCGACAGGGACAGGCGCGACGGCTACCGGGGTGGGGGCAGGAGCCGCGCCCTTGCGCGCACGCCGCTGCGTGACGACGGCCTTGGAGCCGTAGCCGACCAGCGGCTTCATCTCCTCTTCCGCCGGCTCTTCCGCCACGGGTGCGGCGGCAGGTGCCGGGGCCGCCTTGCCGTCCGGGTCGACGTCGATGGTGAGGATCGGCGAGCCGACCTCCACCGTCTGGCCCGGTTCGACGAGCAGTTCGGTGATCACGCCCGCCCACGGGATGGGCAGTTCCACGGCGGCCTTCGCGGTCTCGACCTCGACCACGATCTGGTTCACCGTCACGGTGTCACCCGGTTCGACCTGCCAGGCGAGGATGTCGGCCTCGGTCAGCCCCTCGGCTGTGTCGGCGAGGGGGAATTGTTTGTACTCGGGCATTTCGGGAACTTCCCCCTTACCAGGCGAGTGAACGGTCGACGGTGTGCAGCACCCGGTCCAGATCGGGGAGGTAGTGCTCCTCGAGTTTGGCGGGCGGGTACGGCGTGTCGAATCCGGTCACCCGCAGCACGGGGGCTTCCAGCGAGTAGAAGCATTCCTGCTGCACGCGCGCGGCGATCTCCGAGGTCAGCGACGACTCCGACGGCGCCTCGCTCAGCGCGATGAGCCGTCCGGTCTTGCGCACCGACTCGAACACCGGCTCCAGGTCGAGCGGGGACAGCGTCCGCAGGTCGATGACCTCGAGCGATTTGCCCTCGTCCTCGGCGGCTGCCGCCGCGTCGAGCGCGACCTTCACCGAGGGGCCGTACGCGACGACGGTGGCCGTCGTGCCTTCGCGGACGACGCGGGACTTGAACAGCTCGCCCGGCGCGGCGTCGGTGTCGATCTCGGCCTTGAGCGCACCCGAGTGGTACAGCTTCTTCGGTTCGAAGAACAGGATCGGGTCGTCGGACTTGATCGCCTGCTGAATACCCCAGTAGGCGTCGACGGCGTTCGAGACCGACACGACCTTGAGCCCGGGAATGTGCGCGAACAGCGATTCCGGCGACTCCGAGTGGTGCTCGACCGCACCGATGCCGCCGCCGAACGGCACCCGGATCACGATCGGCATCTTGATCTTGCCCTGGGTCCGGTAGTGCAGCTTCGCGACCTGGCTGGAGATCTGGTCGAAGCCCGGGAAGATGAAGCCCTCGAACTGGATCTCGCACACCGGGCGGAAACCGCGGACGGCCAGGCCGACCGCGGTGCCGATGATGCCCGATTCGGCCAGCGGCGTGTCCAGGACGCGCTGCTCGCCGAAGTCCTTCTGCAGGCCGTCGGTGATGCGGAAGACGCCGCCGAGCTTGCCGA
Source organism: Amycolatopsis sp. QT-25 (assembly GCF_029369745.1). Classification (NCBI taxonomy): domain Bacteria; kingdom Bacillati; phylum Actinomycetota; class Actinomycetes; order Pseudonocardiales; family Pseudonocardiaceae; genus Amycolatopsis; species Amycolatopsis sp. QT-25. The sequence goes on along the minus strand of NZ_CP120210.1, from coordinate 7,836,751 downwards.
CGTCTTCGCCCATGACCAGGACCTTCGGGTCCTCTTCCATGGCGCGCCGGAGGCCGAGGTTGATCGCCTTGCCGATGGTGAGTTTCTGGAGGTCGGCCATTTCAGTGCTCACCAGCCCCGACGAAACCGTCCAAGTAGGACAGGAACTCTTCGCGCTGCGCGTCCAGCAGCGGCGTGGATTCCGCGTACACGTTGGAGAAGATCCGCTCGGGTGGCGGTTCGGGCATGTTGAAGCAGTACTCGCGCAGCTCGGCCGCGAACGCGTCCGAATCGGCCTGCACCTGGTCGAAGAAGGCCTGGTCGGCGCCGCCACCGCGGGCGAGGTACGCCCGGACGCGCTCGATCGGGTCCTTCAGCTTCCACTCCTCCAGCTCGTCGGAGAGCCGGTAGCGGGTGGGGTCGTCGGTGGTGGTGTGCGCGTCCATCCGGTAGGTGAACGCCTCGATCAGCACCGGGCCGTTGCCGCGGCGGCATTCGTCGAGCGCCCAGCGGGTGACCGCGAGGCAGGCGAGGACGTCGTTGCCGTCCACGCGGATGCCGGGGAAGCCGTAACCGCGGGCGCGCTGGTACAGCGGCAGCCGCGATTGGCGTTCGGTGGGCTCCGAGATCGCCCATTGGTTGTTCTGGCAGAAGAACACGAGCGGCGCGTCGTAGACGGCGGCCCAAACGAAGCCTTCGTGCACGTCGCCCTGCGAAGTCGCTCCGTCACCGAAGTAACAGATGGTCGCTTCGGCAGCTGTGTCACCGTCGTCGCCGACCTTGCCTTCGAACTTCTGGCCCATCGCGTAACCGGCGGCGTTGAGCACCTGGTTGCCGATGACGATGGTGTACGGGTGGAAGCCGTGGGCCCGGTAGTCCCAGCCGCTGTGATCGGTGCAGCGGAAGATGCCGAGCACCTCTTTGAGGTCGACGCCGCGGGCGAACGCGACACCGTGCTCGCGGTAGCTGGGGAAGGCCATGTCCCGCTTCTGCAACGCGCGGCCGGAGCCGATCTGCGCGGCCTCCTGTCCGAGCAGCGGGACCCAGATACCGAGCTGGCCCTGCCGCTGCATCGCGTTGGCCTCACGGTCCGCGCGGCGGACCAGGACCATGTCGCGGTAAAGGCCTTTGAGGGCGTCGACGTCGATGTCGTCGACGTAGCGGTCGAATTGCGGCGAAGAGACTCGTTCACCTTCGGGGGTGAGCAGCTGAGTCAGCTCAGCGCCACCTTCGCTCGTTGCTCGCAAACCGGCGATCACCTGTTCGGGGGACGGTTGCGCCGCTACGGCGGCGGGACCATCGCCAGGCTCCGGGTGCGTCCAGTGTTCGGACGGCATGCGCTGCTCTCCTTGATGTCGGCGCCTCTGGCGGCCACTTGTGGCGGCCACAGTGACTGCGCCGGCGGGGACCAGCGCGTCGGATCTGAAGCGCTGGGTCACCGTCGGCGTTGACGGTTCGTGCGCACATCCTGGCATGCCGGACGCCGTCTTGGTCAGTGGCGGATGCTGATTTGTTGCTGAGAAAGGGTGCCTGATCAGGGAAAATGCTAGGAAGCCCGAGTGTGGGGCCGCCGAAAGTAGGGGATTCACCCGCGGGTCGACCAGCGGACGGTTGACCCGGACGGGTACCGGAGTCCGGCTTGATCGATGACGATCCGTGCCCGCCGCTGTGATCCATCCCACGCTTCCGGACGCGTGGCAGGATGGTGGACGTGGAGCAGAAATCCGTACGCGAAACCGTGGTCTCGACCTGGACGCACGACGTCCTTCCCAGCCTGTCCGGCCTGGTGGCGATCCCCGCCTTGTCGCCGATGTTCGACGCCGAGTGGGCGAAGACCGGTCATCTGGCCGCCGCCGTCGAGCACGTCCGGTCCTGGATCGCCGCACGGGAGATCCCCGGCGCGACGCTCGAGGTCGTGGAGCTCGAAGGCCGTAGCCCACTGCTGCTCGTCGACATCCCGGCGACGTCCGAGGGGGCCGACAAGGGCACCGTGCTGATGTACGGCCACCTCGACAAGCAGCCCCCCGTGGGCGGCTGGTCCGAGGGGCTAGATCCGTGGACGCCGGTGATCCGCGACGGACGGCTGTACGGCCGCGGCGCGGTCGACGACGGCTACTCGGGTTACGCGGCGACGACGGCGATCGAGGCCGTGCGCGCCGCCGGCGGCGAACACTCCCGCACGGTCGTGCTGCTGGAGACCGGTGAGGAGTCCGGCAGCCCGGATCTGCCCGCCTACGTCGAGCACCTGAAGGAGAAGCTCGGCATGGTCTCGCTGGTCGTCTGCCTGGACGCCGGCGGCACCGACTACCAGCGCCTGTGGCTGACCACCAGCCTGCGCGGCATGCTGCGCGTCGACGTCACCGTGAAGGTGCTCGAGTCCGCGCAGCACTCGGGGATGGCCACCGGCATCGTCGCGAGCTCGTTCCGTGTCCTGCGTGTCCTGCTCGACCGGATCGAGAACGCCGAGACCGGTGACATCAAGCTCGCCGAGCTGAGCGTCGACATCCCGGAGAATCGCGTCGAGGACGCTCGCGGTGTCGTCGAGATCGCGCCCGGCGCGGCGAAGACGCTCTTCCCGGTGGTCGGCCGGACGGTCTCCGACGACGACCTGGAGCTGCTGCTCAACAACTCGTGGCGGCCGACGCTTTCGGTGATCGGCGCGGCGGGCCTCCCGCTCCCGGCCGACGCGGGCAACGTGCTGCGCGACAGCACCACGCTCACGCTGAGCTTCCGCCTCCCGCCGACGGCCGACGCGCAGGCCGCGAAGGAGGCGGTCCGCCGCGTCCTCACCACCGACGTGCCGTACGACGCTTCGGTGGAGCTCGGCGACTGGCAGGCCGAGAACGGCTGGAACGCGCCGGACACCGCGCCGTGGCTCGACGACGTCCTGCACCACGTGAGCGGCGAGGTCTTCGGCGCGCCGCACAAGAGCTTCGGCATGGGCGGCTCGATCCCGTTCATGGGGCTGCTGGGCGAGAAGTACCCGGAGGCGCAGTTCGTGGTCACCGGCGCCTGCGGGCCGGACTCGAACATCCACGTGCCGGACGAGTGGCTGAACATCGACTTCGCGCAGCGGGTCACCGAAGCGGTCGCGCACATCCTGGACGCGCACGCGCGGAGCTGATCTCCCGGCTCACGCTGCAATGAAGGGGCCTTTCATAGCAAAATCTGCAAGGAAAGGCTCCTTCATTGCACGCGCGGGAGGATCATGTTCGAGGGTTTCGAGCTGGAGAACGTCGATGTCGGCGAAGCGACCCTGAGGGTCCGTCACGGCGGATCGGGACCGCCTCTCGTGCTTCTGCACGGACATCCCCGCACCCACACCACCTGGTACGACGTCGCGCCGCGGCTCGCCGACGCGTTCACCGTCGTCTGCCCGGATCTTCCGGGTTATGGCCAGTCCTCCAAACCCGAGACCCTCGAAGATCACTCCGCGCACTCGAAACGTGCCATGGCCCGGCACATCGTCGCGCTCATGCGTCACCTCGGGCACGAGCGGTTCGCCGTCGCCGGGCACGATCGCGGTAGCGCCGTGGCGTTTCGCCTCACGCTCGATCACCCCGAGGTCGTCACGAAACTCGCCATCCTCGACGGCATCCCGATCGGTGAACATCTTTCGCGCGCGGACGCCACGTTCGCGCAGGCTTGGTGGCACTGGTTCTTCTTCGGCCAGCTCGAGAACCCCGCCGAGCGGGTGATCAACGCCGACCCGGACGCCTGGTACGGCGGTGACCCGGAGAAGATGGGCGCCGAGAATCATGCCGACTTCCTGCGCGCGATCCACGATCCCGAGACCGTCCACGGGATGCTCGAGGACTATCGCGCCGGGCTCGGTCCCGACCGCGAAGCCGACGACGCCGACAAAGCGGCCGGGAAGAAGATCGAGCGCCCGCTCCTCGTTCTGTGGTCCAGCCTGGACGACCTCGAAGACCTTTACGGTGATCCGGTCGCCATCTGGCGCGAGTGGGCCGAGGACGTCCGCGGCTTCGCCATCGAGTCCGGGCACCACATGGCCGAGGAGAACCCGGCCGACCTGGCAGCCGCGTTGCGCGAGTTCTTGGGCTGAGCGGGTCGTGAGTGGTAGGTGTCGTTGGAACGACACCTACCACTCACACGACCAACCCGACCCACTCGGTACCGCCGCATCCCCGCTCTCGGGCCGCTCAGGCGAACTTGTTCAGCGCCGCGGCGAGTTCCGTCAGCTGCGGAGTGAAGCGCTGGTACGAGAACGGGGTCTCGTTGTTCCAAGGGATCAGCTTTCCGGCCTTCACCGCGGGCAACTGAGCCCAGGTCGGCACGCCGCCGAGCTCGTCCGGGCCGAGTGAGAGCGAACCGCCGCGGCTGTCGTACATGATCACGTCGGCGGTGTACTTGCCGATGTTCTCCCAGCTGATCTGCTGGTAGTAACCGCCCTGACTCGGGTCCGCCTCGGGGAGGACGAAGTTCATCCCCTTGTTCAGGTAATGCCTCGAGGTCGCGAACGAAGGCGGGTTCGCGATGTAGACGGTGTCCTTCTGTGCGGAGATCAGGAGGACCTTCTGTCCGGACGCCTTCTTGATCGCGTTGCCCAGCGCGGCGTCGGCCTTCTCGTACTCGGCCTTCGCGGCCTGGATCGCCGGGGTCTCGGTGTCGGCGCCGAGCGCCTTCGCCAGCGAGATGAACTTCGCGATCCCCTCCGGCATCGCGAGCCCCTGTAGCCGGACCCCGACACTCGGCGCGGCCTTGTCGATCTTCTCCGTCTGCGTGTCCGGGATGTACCACATCTGGTCCTTGAGGTACATCACGCTCACCAGCAGCTGCGGGTTCAGCGAGACGAACTTGTCGAAGTTGAACTCGTTGTAGACGTTCCCGATCGAGGTCACCGCGTTGAGGTCCACGCCGCCCGCCTGCGGGTCCGGCTTGCCGTCGGCGAGCTTCGACGGGCCGAAGATCCCGATCGACTTCACGCCGAGGTCCCACAACGCCGCCGCGGCGGTCACCTGCGCGACGATCCGGGTCGGCCGCTCGCCTTCGAGTTTCCGGCCGCGGTCGTCGGTGAACGACCAGGTCGCGCCCGCTCCCTGCGTGGGCGTCTCTTCCTGGTAGCCGCAGGCGGTCAGGAGCCCGGTGGCGCCGAGCGCCGCGGTGCCGGCGAGGAAGCCGCGTCGGGAGAGGTGCATGGAAATCTTCTTTCGCCGTCGGACCGAATTTCGTGGTTAGGCTAGCCTTCGCTTATGGTGAACGCCATGGTCCAGGTCACGGAGCGCGTCAGCTCACCGAGGACCAGTGTTTCCGTGCGAACACTGGTGCTGACGGGCTCGCTCGTAGCGCTCGCCGCGGCCGTCCTGCTGTCGATCGCCTTCGGCTCGAATCGCCTTTCCCTCGGCGAGGTGCTGCACGCTCTCTTCGCCTACGACGGCAGCTACAACGACGTCGTCGTCCGCGACGATCGCCTGCCCCGCACGGTGCTCGGCGTCTTGGTCGGGATGGCGCTCGCGCTGGCGGGTTCGCTCATGCAGGCGATCACCCGCAACCCGGTCGCGGAACCCGGTCTGCTCGGCATCAACCACGGCGCCGCTGTCGCGATCGTGCTCGGCTCCGCGGTGTTCTCGGTGACTTCGCCCGGCGAGTACGTCTGGTTCGCCTTCGCCGGAGCACTCACGGGAACCGCGCTGGTCTCGGTGATCGGCGGGACACGGGGCGCCACGAGCTCGCTGCGGCTGGTGCTGGCCGGGGTCGCGATCCAAGCCGTGTTCGTCGGGATCAACCAGGGCATGCAGATGATCAACACGCACAACTTGGAGGCGATGCGGTTCTGGCTGGTCGGCTCGCTGGTCAACCGGAACGCCGACCAGCTGACCGTGCTGCTGCCGTTCTTCGTCGCGGGCGTGGTGATCGCGATCGTCCTGGCCCGCGCGCTGAACGCGCTGGCGCTGGGTGAGGACACGGCTCGCGGTCTCGGCGCGAATCCGGCGCGGGTCCGCGTCGCCGGGATGGTCGCCGTCGGGTTGCTTTCGGCGTCGGCGACCGCGGCCTGCGGGCCGATCGCCTTCGTCGGTCTGATGATCCCGCACGTCGTCCGATCGCTGATCGGCCAGGACGAGCGCTGGGTGATGCTGATTTCGGCGCTGCTCGGGCCGGTGTTGCTGCTCGGCTGCGACGTCCTCGGCCGCCTGCTCGGCTCGCCGGGGGAGATCCAGGTCGGCGTGATGACCGACGTCGTCGGCGGGATCGCGTTCGTGATCGTGGCCCGCCGGTTGAAGGCGGTGCGCCGATGACCGAACTCGTTCGCCGTGAGTCCGGATTGGACAGACGATCGCTGGTCGTCGTCGCCGGGCTGGTCTTGGTGGCGCTGGCGCTCGTCGTGCTTTCCGTCGGCACCGGCGACTACGAGATGAGTCCCGGCGAAGTGCTCGCCACCCTCGCCGGTGCGGGCACGAAGGCGCAGTACCTGGTCGTCATGGGACGGCTGCCGCGGGTCCTGGTCGCGATCCTCGTCGGCGCCGCGCTCGCACTGGCCGGGGCGATCTTCCAGACGGTCACCCGGAATCCGCTCGGCAGCCCGGACATCATCGGTTTCACCACCGGTTCGGCGACCGGCGGCATCGTGACCTTGCTGATCTTCGACTCCGGTCCAGGCCTCGTCTCGTTCGGCGCGCTGGCGGGCGGGCTGCTGACCGCGCTGGTCGTGATGGCGTTGTGCGCGCCGCACGGCCTGCTGAGTTCGCGGCTGGTGCTGCTCGGGATCGCGGTCAGCGCGGTGCTGGTCGGCGTGAACTCGTATCTGCTGGTGAAGGCGAACCTCGAAGCCGCCTCACAGGCGGTCGGCTGGCTGGTCGGTGATCTCTCCGGTCGCGACTGGTCCTACTTCGTGCCCTTGGCGGTCGCGATGGCGGTGCTGACGCCGATCGTGTTCGCGCACGGTCGCGCGCTGCGCATGCTGGAGATGGGCGACGACACCGCCACCGGCATCGGCGTCGACGTCCGCCGGGTGCGGCTGACCCTGGTGCTGGTCGCCGTCGCGCTGGTCGCCGCCGCCACCGCGGCGACCGGGCCACTGTCGTTCATCGCCCTCGTCGCGCCGCAGCTGGCACGCCGGATGACCCGCCTGCCGGGGCCCAATCTGGCGGCCTCGGCGTTCGTCGGGGCGACATTGGTCGTCGCGGCGGACTACCTCGGGCAGCGCCTGCTGGAGTCCTCGTTGCTGCCCGCGGGTGTCGTCGCGGCGGCCCTCGGCGGCGCGTACCTGCTCTGGCTGCTACTGCGACGCAAGGCTTAGGTCAGCCGGGTCAGCTGCACCGAGACGTCCAAAGTGGATTGACCGCCACCGGTGAAGATGCCCTTGAGCGGAGGCACGTCGGCGTAGTCGCGGCCGTACGCGACCCAGACGTGCCGCGGCCCGGCCGGAATCGCGTTCGTCGGGTCGTAGGTTCACCAGCCACCGGTCCGAACATCGACCCAGGCGTGGCTCTCGCCCTCGACCGTCTCGCCGAGCTTCGCCTCCGCAGCTAGGTGTCCTGCGCACCCGCCGAGCGGAGCACAGTGATCCAGCAGGGTGAGGACGCGCTGGCCTGTACCCGCGAGAGCAGCAGCCGCACCACCATGTCCGCGCGTTCGATCGAGCGGACGAGCACCATGAACAGCCAGCCGTCGTCGCGGCTCATCGTCGAATCGGCGAGCCCGGCGAACATCGCCGCGCGTTCCTCCACGAAGGACAGGAACACGTGCGGCCCGGCACGGCGTTGCGTACCGTTGCCTGTCCGGCACCGCGTTCCACGTCGCGTTCAGGCATTCCCGCAGCTCGGTCGAGACGACCTCGCGGGCGCCGCGGGTGTGCTCGCGGGCGGAGTTGATCGAACCGACGATCGACGCCGGGTTGTCCTTGGCGTAGGCGACCAGTTCGGTCAGCTTCCACACGTCGAGCGAGTCCATGCCCTCCGGCGAGCAGCTGACGGCTCGCGTGGTCCGGGTCGACGCTCGCGTCTTCGAGCAGCTGGTACACGGAGACGTTGAGGATCCGGGAGGTGTCGTCGGCGCGTTCGACGTACCGGCCGATCCGGTACAGCGATTCCGCGTACGGGCTAGCACGAGTACCTCCCCTATGCCTGTTGCTGCTGGCTGGTGGTCGGCTCCGGCCCCTGTTCGGCGACCAGACCGTCCACTTGGGACAGTGCGCCGAGCGCGGGCCCTCCAGCTCCCGTTCCGCCGTGGAGGACCGCGGCGCCGGTACCCAGGTGTCCTTGGAACCGCCGACGTGGTCGTCCGCGGGCGGCGGCCCGCGGGTGGGAGGCGCGGCGCCGGGTTGTTGTTCATGGGGGTCATCGCGGCCCGTGGACCCCGTCCGGCGCGAGGTCCCGGGGTTGGCTTGTTGGACTGATCAACCTGATGCTAGCCTCCCCGGGCGTATTCAAACCTGACTGGGGAAGGTTGGATTCTGTTTGGCGTTTCGCCAGGTGAAAACTCGCGCATTATCTGCTGGATAAGCAGGCTCTGAATTTTACCTGCAATTTTCAAGGGGAATTGTGAAGAATCTTGTGAAGACGTTCATCGTGGCCGGTGCCGCAGTGTCGGCGTTGGCTGTTCCGGGGGTCGCGATGGCTGCTCAGGAGGGTGCCGCGACGCCGGCGGCCAGTGTCGGCGTAGCGGATGTCAAGAGCCGTTGGTGCGGCCATAACTACAACAGCTGTGTCCGGGAGCGGAGCGAGTTCGCCCGATACTACAATGTTGGACCGCTCCAGTATTTTCCTGTTGACCCCGGCTGTGCGGGTATCTGTTACAACGGCTACGTGTTCGATTATTGGAACAAGTAATCAATGCGGCGGTGGGGCGCTTCGGCGCCTCACCGTGTTTCACGTGCTGGGCCAGTCGAACCTCTGTCGGGACCCACCGGGGCCGAGGTCGGCTCCATCCCCTCGTCGAGACGATCTTCGGTGGAAACGGCGCTGTAACGTCGCAGTGCTGTGATTACCGCCGGATGAGTGGCAATATGCGTGCTCTCGACACATGGGAACTACAAGGAGTGACGACGTGGCCCGATTGAAAGCGCTCGCCCTGATCCCGGCGCTCGCCCTAGCCGCGGGTGCGCTGACCGCGTGTGGCGAAGAAGGTGGGCAGAGCACCGCGGCCGGTGGCGTCCAGCTCGTCGCTTCCGGCAAGCTCACCACCTGCACACACCTGCCTTACCAGCCGTTCCAGGTCAAGCAGGGCGACAAGATCGTCGGCTTCGACGTCGACCTGGTCGACCTCGTGGCGAAGAAGCTGGGCGTCGAGCAGAGCATCGTCGACATCGCCTTCGAGAACATCGAATCCGGTGAGGCGATGAACACCGGTCAGTGCGACCTCGCCGCCGCGGGGATGACGATCAACGACAAGCGCAAGGCGAAGTTCGCCTTCTCCGACCCGTACTTCGAGGCGTCGCAGGCGCTGCTGGTCAAGACCGGTTCGCCGATCAAGGACCTCGGCAACGTCGCCGGAAAGAAGATCGGCGTCCAGTCGGCCACCACCGGCGCCGACTACGCCAAGGAGAAGGCCACCGGCGCCGAGATCGTCACCTTCGACGACCTCGCGCTGCTGGAGCAGGCGGTCAAGAGCGGCCAGATCGACGCGGGCGTCAACGACAACGGTGTGCTCTACGACTTCGTGAAGACGAACCCGGACACCACCGTCGTCACCGAGTTCAAGACCAACGAGTTCTACGGACTCGGCGTGAAGACGGGCAACACCGCCCTCGTCAACCAGATCAACGAGGTCCTCAAGGCCTCGGTCACCGACGGCTCGTACGCGCAGATCTACCAGAAGTGGTTCGGCAAGGCGCCGACCTGGCAGCCGGGCAGCCCGGCCGCCGGTTGATAATCCGTCCTCTGTGGCCGGTGCCCAGCGCACCGGCCACAGGCTTGTCACCACCTGTTTGAGGAGAGAAATGGCTCTGAGCCGCCGCCAGCGACGATCGGCGTTCCGGTGGGCGCAGTACGGTCTGCTGCTGGTGATCGTCGTGGTGTTCGCGCTGCTGGCCGACTGGGGACGGCTGGGCAAGGCGTTCTTCGACCTCGAAGTCGCCGCGAAGCAGTTCCCGGACGTCATCACCGTCGCACTGAAGAACACCATCATCTTCACCGCGCTGGGCTTCGTGCTCGGCCTCGGACTCGGTCTCCTGCTCGCGCTGATGAGACTGTCGTCGGTCGGCCCGTACCGCTGGTTCGCGCGCGGGTACATCGAGTTCTTCCGTGGCCTGCCCGCGCTGCTGATCTTCCTGGCGGTCGGTGTCGGGGTGCCGATCGCCTTCCCGAACGTGTTCCTGCCGCGGAACATCTCGATCATGCTGGCGCTGGGCATCGTGTCGTCGGCCTACATGGCGGAGACCATCCGCGCCGGTATCCAGGCGGTGCCGCGCGGACAGGTCGAGGCCGCGCGGTCACTCGGCATGTCACCCGCGCGCACGATGATCACCGTCGTGATCCCGCAGGCGTTCCGGATCATCCTGCCGCCGCTGGCCAACGAGCTGATCATGCTGACGAAGGACTCGTCGCTGGCGTTCCTGCTGGGCACCACGCCGGCGCAGCAGGAACTCGCGCAGTTCAGCCGTCAGGCGCTGTTGGAGGCCAAGGGACTGACACCGATCGTCGTCGCCGGTCTGTGTTATCTGGTCATCACCATTCCGCTGTCGATCCTGCAGCAGCGGCTGGAGAAGAAATACGGGGCCGGAGTGCCCGGCGGAGGAACGGTATGAGCGCCCAGACGATCGTCGAGGTTTCAGGACTGCACAAGGCGTTCGGCGCACTCGAAGTGCTCAAGGGCATCGACCTGCACGTCGAGCGCGGCCAGGTCGTCTGCATCATCGGCCCGTCGGGCTCCGGCAAATCGACGTTGTTGCGCTGCGTCAACCTCCTCGAGGAACCACAGCAGGGCAAGATCGTGGTCAACGGCAGCGAGATCACCGACCCGGACGTCGACATCGACGCCGCCCGCACGAAGATCGGCATGGTCTTCCAGTCGTTCAACCTCTTTTCGCACCTGAGCGTGCTCGACAACCTCACGGTCGCGCAGCGCAAGGTGTTGAAGCGCGGCAAGGACGAGGCGGAGCGCATCGCGCGGGAGAACCTCGCGAAGGTCGGGTTGGCGGAGAAGGAAACTTCGCTGCCGACACAGCTTTCCGGCGGGCAGCAGCAGCGCGTCGCGATCGCCAGGGCGTTGTCGATGGATCCCGACGTCATGTTGTTCGACGAACCGACGTCGGCGCTGGACCCCGAACTGGTCGGTGACGTCCTCGCGGTCATGCGGCAACTCGCCCAGGAGGGCATGACGATGCTCGTCGTCACGCACGAGATGCAGTTCGCCCGCGAGGTGGCCGACATCGTGCTGTTCATGGACGGCGGTGTCGTCGTGGAGCAGGGTGCACCGGACCAGGTGATCGGCGACCCGCAGGAGGAACGCACGAAGACGTTCCTCTCGCGGGTGTTGAATCCGAACCACCAGGGTTAGCGTCCCCGGAGCTGCGACTCCAGCTGGACCACCTTCGCGACGATTTCGTGCGGCCCGGCGCCCATGAGGCTCACCCAGCCCTTGGCGTCCGGGCCGAACACGACGCGGCCCTGTTCGGTGTCCATCCAGCCCGGTGGTCTTGCGAGGCGTTTCCGGTTGCCGCCGCCGTCACGGATGGCGACGTAAAGCCTGCCGAAGAAGGTGTGCGGCGACCGGATCCACTGGATGATCTTCTTGGCGTCGCGGATGCTCGGGCCGGTGCCGGTCAGCGTTTCGCCCTTCATCAGGATCTGCAGATCGGCTTCCGCGCAGTTCAGCGATGGTGTGCGCGCGGCGGGAGCCTCCGGGAGCAGACCGGTGAAATCCTGCGCGAGCGTGTCCGGTCTGGTCGGCGTCAGCTGGACGACCTCGTCGGCCAAGACGACCGTGACCGCTTCCCGGCCACTGCCCGCGGCGCGCACAGCCCGCTCACGCCCCTCGGACTTCACCCACGAGTAGTACTCCACCGCCGGCTGCTGCAGGAAACGCAACGTATCGAGGAACTCGTCGTCGATCCGGCCTCGCGTGAGCAGATCCTGTCTGTCCAATTCGGACTGTGCGGTGGCGGCGAGCTCGCGACGTTCCTCGGGCAGGTACCACTGCGCACCACGGACGAGCGTCGGGTGGATGTCACCCAGGTTGTGGTGGTCCAGCAGGGTTTCGTAAGTCTGGAGCGTCAGTGCGACGGGTCTCTGCAGCACGCTACGCGCCGATCACCGGCGGAACCGGCTTGTCCCCGTCGTAGCCGCCGAAGAGGGAGTCGCCGTCCTCTTCCTGCAGCATGATCTTGCGCTGGTGCTCCTCGTCCTCGCCGCCCTTGCCCTTGGCGCCGCCCATCCCACCGCCACCCATCCCCGGCGCGCCGGGGCGTCCCGCCCCCGCGCCACCCGCCGGCGTCCCGGCCGGTCCGCGCATCGCGCCTTCGCCCGGCATCCCGGCGCCGACACCGCGCCCGGGCGCCATGCTTCCCGGTCCGCCCGTGGACCCACCCGGCCCGAAACCGCCCCCAGGCCCGAATCCGCCGCCGAACCCACCCGGCCCCGGGCCGAACCCGCTGCCGCCACCGGGTCCGCCGGTGCCCGGCCCACCCGGTCCGAAGGTGGGCGGCCGGAAGTCACCAGGACGCCCCTGCACCTTGTCCTCCGTCCTGGAAAGGTCGGTCTGGTCGTTCGGCCGCGGAGACGGCAGCGGCCGTGGCATCCGCGGCGGCCGCGGAACCTGCGGCGGCTGCGAAACCTGCGGCGGCCGCGGTGCCTGGTAACCCTCGGCCCCCGGAGGCGCGCTGTACGAACTCGGCCCGCCGGTGTACCCGCCGGGACCACCATGCCGCCCGGAGTCGCCGGGCGCCCCACTGAACCCGCTGACCCTGGTCTGACCAGGATCGACCGGATCCGGCGTGATCGGCCCGGACGAGACGTTCGGATCGTGCGCGGCCGGATACGCCGGCGCGAGCGACTGCTGCCGAGGCTGCGTGCTCTGGTAGTACGGCTCGTAGATCTCGACGTTGTGCTTGGTGTCCGCGTCGAACTTCGCGGCCGCGACCTCGTCGTCACTCGCCCCGATGGACAGCACGTCCTCCGGCCCGCTGTCCCCCGCACGCTCCTTCTCCACCGGACGGACATTGCCGCGCGTGTAATGGAACGAGGCGTTCTGGTCGTACATCGACTGCCGGGCGCGATCCATGTTCTCGCCCGCGATCTCGGAGGCGGCGATCAGCGGGGCGAGGCCTGCTACCCCGCTGTCGGCGGCCTTGCCCTTCCAGAAGGAACTCAGCGCGGTTTGGCTGGCTTCCATCGTCCTGCTCATTCTGTGATGGATGTCCATCAAAGTGTGAGAGGCCCTCTGTGCTTGGTCGAGCGTGCCCGTGGTGTCGGGATTGGCGTTGAGTTTGGTGAAGATCTCCCAACCGCTGTAGGTCATGGGGCCTACGCTCCCTTGAGATTCTTGATCGCGGCGGCAGCGACCTTGGTGGCCAGGCCGCAGGGGTCGTTGACCATGGGATTGCCCGAGTACAACTGTGGGACGACGGTGTAAACGAGGTCGTCACGAAGACCGACGGCCAGATTGCAGAAGCCCTCACGTCCCCCTGTCGTGCCATAGATAACGGCGGGGTAGCCCTCGATGGGGTCCACTGGTTTGAACGTGGCGAAGTCTCCGTGCGCGTTCTTGGCGTAAAGGCTGCTCAGGCCTTCCTTGTTGCCGACGACCATGCCGGCGTTGACATTGCTGGGTCCCTCTTCGAAAATCCAACCGCAGTTCTTGCCGAGCCCACCGTTGTCGGTCACGGTCTTTTCGACTTTTCCGCCGAACTCTTCTACCTGCGCCGTCTTCACCGCGCTGCACGGATCCGTCTCCGCTCCCGACGTGTTCTTGATCGGGTCGGTGACCGCAGGAGCTCCGTCTCTCGGAAGCTGGGCCGAGGGTGGGGTCGGTGACGGCACCGGAGTGGGCGTCCCGGGCTTCTGGTCACTGCAGCCGCCTGCGAGTACCACAACGGCCGTGATGGCCACGGACAGGAACTGGGTACGCCGGCGCATCAAACGACCTTTCCGATTTGACGAAGAGCATCAAGGGCTGCTCGGTCCTGTTCCTGGTAAGCAGTCCTGATCTTCTTCAGGGTATCCAGGTACGCGCTGGTGTAGTTGAAAGCACCGTCGAGAAAAGCCTGGTAGGAAGTCCCGGAGTTGTTCGCAGCCGTTACGTAACCCTGGCTACCGACCTCGTCGCCTGGAGGCGTGATCTGATTCAGCCACGATGCTTGGGTCTGCGCCTCACGGAAGTCGGTTTCCAAGCTGTCTTCGAGGGATTTGATCACCTTGTTCATGGCCTCAGGGTCGAACTCCCAGCCACTGTTCGCTGAAGCCGCCGCGAAGTCGGCCTTCGCCTGACCGCTACCCAATTCACGATAGTTGGGCGGTGAAGGCGGGGGCGGTGGTGCCGCCGCGGCGCCTTGAATCAACCCTGAACCGGACGGCGGTGCCTGCGGCCCCGGCCCGTTGATCTGCTCGTAGACCCCTTGAGGGCCGTGTCCCGGTCCTGTCATTGACGTGCCTCCCCGCACGGGTCGCGATGGGGTGCGACCTACCCGTAGTGCCCTATTGACTTCAACCGGTGACGATAGCAGGCAGGTAAACCGTCGATCAGCCATTTCGAGGTAGATCACCATCGAAAGGTGGGGTGGGCGACACGCCTCGTCCTGAATGGCGGTATTGCTCGATCAGGGCTTTTGCGGTTCGTGATCGCCGTGGCCTTGGCCACGATGCCGCATGGATCGGCGACCTTGGGAATGACAGGTGCGGGTGATCGCATGGACGAGGTCTTCTCGGATACCGACGGTGAGAGTGCAGGTCTCGGCCTGAACGTGGTGAGACCGTCGGTCGTGCTCTATGCGTGTGAAGCGCCAGGGCCGGACTGGTTGCCGACGACCAAGTCCGGCACCGACCGCGCCGCAGCCGCTCGGCATGGTGATGATCGTCGGAACGATGCTGCTGATCGCACCGGATCGTCATTTCCGGCTCCAGTTGTATGTGCTGTCATGTCGTGCCGCAAAGGGTGCGACCTGCCCGTAGTCCACCATCGACTCCGCTCAGTGACCGTCGCCGCGAACCACCACCCGAACACCCAATCCGGCCAAGATCACCGACGACCCCGGAAACGGCCTGGTCCGGAACCCGGGGCGGCTGTTCTGCCGTCGTGGCTTCATGGCAGGTTGCGGTCTATTGTCCTGGGCCACTTGCGGATCCCGTGCGTGATCGGCTTCGCTGGTGGCCGGGGAACGACGGGGAGGGAAGCGAGACGATGCCGGGGTTTCGGCGCAACAACGGTCCGCGCGATCCGGGGGAAGGTGACCAGAACGGTGACACGTCCCTGCCGCCGCTCGACCCGTTCGATCCGAACCCCGACAAACGGTACGAGGTCCCGGCGTCCGAGCTGATGAAGCCGGGGACGACGGGGCTGCTCCGGTGGCGGCGCCAGGCGACCAACGCGCCGATCGTGCAGGTCGAGGACGCGTACATCACCGGGACGCTCGATCTGCGCGCGGCCGACATCAAGTATCTGTTCCGGTTCGAGCGGTGCCGCTTCGAGCATCCGCCGGACGTCCGTGAGGCGCATCTGCTCGGGCTCGTGTTCCGCAAGTGCTGGCTGCCCGGGCTCAAGGCGCGCAATCTCCGTACCCGCAACGACGTCCGCCTCATCCGCAGTGTCGTGCACGTAGACCCCGAGCACGAGATCGAGGAGACCACGGTCCAGCGCGGCGACGATCGCGAGCGCGGGATGCCGAACGCGGCGGTCAACCTCACCGACGCGGTCATCGAGGGCTCGGTCGTGCTGACCCGCACGGTGATCACGCATCCGCGGGGCAAGGCGATCCAGGCCGACCGGGTCAACATCGTGGGCGCGTTGCTGGCGTATCGGTTGGTGGCCAACGGTGAAGTCCGCATCCCCGGTATGCGGGCGGGCGGTAACGTCAACTTCTCGGGCGCGACGTTGAACAACCGGGACGGCTTCGCGCTCAACGGGAACGGGATCCACATCGGCGGCAGCCTGCTGTGCGAGGTGGACAACTACGGGCCCGCCGCGCAGCGGAAACGCTTCTCCGCCAGTGGGATCGTGTTCCTGCCGAGCGCCACTGTGGACAGTGACATCATTTTCCGTGAAGCCAAGCTCTCGGTGAACCAGTCCGGGCCGATCGTCGTCGACGCGTGGAAGTCGAACGATCCGTACATCGATCCGCGACCGGCGCTGGTCGCGGATCGGTCGATGGTCAACGGGAACCTCGAGCTGAGCGACGGTATGCAGGTGACCGGGACGTTGCGGATGGTCAACGCCCGGATCGGCGGTTCACTGCGGCTGGCGGGTGCCGAGGTCCAGGTCGTCCGCGGGCAGAGCATTCCCTACTACGACCGCGCGATCCACCTCGACGGGACCACCATCGGCGGCGATCTCGAGGCGACGAGCCTGCGCGTGCCGTCCGGGCAGTTGCGCATGGCCGACATCACCGTCGGCGGCAACGTGCTGGCGTGGAACTCGATGTTCCTGCATCCGCGTCGTGACGTCTTTTCCGCGCGCCGCGCGAAGATCGCGGGCAACTTCCAGCTCACCGACGCGACCGTCCAGGGCACCCTGCGGTTGCAGGGCGCCGAGGTCGGCGGCAGCGTGAACCTCTTCGGCACGAGTTTGACCGAGCCCGGCGCACGCACGCGCACCAGTTACTCGCTGGACGTCCGCACCGCGCGGATCGGCCGGGATCTGATCCTCACCGAGAACAAGGAGCGTCCGTTCGTCGCGCAGGGCGGGGTCAACCTCGACGGCGCGCAGGTCGCCCGGCGCGTCGACTTCCGTGGCGCACGGCTCGGTTCCCTGCCACAGCACGGGATCGCGCTCGACGGCAGTGATGTCTCGGCCGACGAGTTCCTGCTCACGCCCGCCACTCCACCGGACGGCCGGATCGTGCTGCGGCGCGCGCACTGCGGGACGCTGGGCGACAACGAGGCGTTCTGGGCGTCGGCGACGGGTATCGAGTTGGAGGATTTCCGGTACGACGCACTGCAAGAGGACATCGCGCTCGACGACGACCGGGCGATCGACCATCGCATCGTGTTGCTGCGCAAGGCGATGGACGGTTACCGCCCCGGACCGTACGACCAGCTGGCGGCGACGCTGCGCGCGTCCGGTAACGAAGAGCACGCGTCCACGGTGCTGCTGAAGAAGCAGCAGTTCAGGTACGAAGCGCTCGCGAAGGGCTTCAAGTTCTTCGGCCCCGGCGTGCACGTGTGGAGCTGGTTGCAGCGGTCGATGGTCGGTTACGGCTTCCGCCCGGTGCGCGCGCTCGGCTGGTTGCTGACGCTGCTCGTGCTGGGCAGTCTGTGGTTCGGGCTCGGCGTCGACGACTGCATCACGAACCCGAAACTCACGGTGAGCGGGCCGCGGTGCCTGGTCAACCAGGACGACACGGGCCTGCAGTGGAACCCGGTGCTGTACACGGTCGACCTGCTGGTGCCGATCGTCGACTTCGGCAACAAGTCGCGCTGGTACATGCACGGCATGGACAACTGGGTCGCGGCCGGGTTCACCGCCTCGGGCTGGGTGCTGGCGACGACGGTGGCGGCCGGGATAAGCCGCATGCTCCGCCGCGACAACTGAGGGTATTTCACATACCCTCAGTACGGAGGTAGGTCATGACGGAGCCCAGCGCCACCGGCGAGATCGCGATCGCCGCCCCGCCCGGGAAGGTGTACGACCTGGTCAGCGACCCGGGCGCACTCGCGGACGTGGCCGAAGAGTACGAAGGACACCGCTGGGTCGGTGCGACGAAGGAGCCCGTCGTCGGCGCCAGGTTCCGCGGCCGCAATCGCCGCGGGATCCGTCGTTGGAGCACCCTCTCGCGGATCACCGACGCGGACGAAGGCAAGCGGTTCGCGTTCGAGGTGACCACTTTCGCCGGGCTTCCCGTGGCGCGCTGGCAGTACGACATCGAGTCCACGGGTGACGGTTGCGTGGCCGTCGAAAGCACGTGGGATCGGCGGCCCGGCTGGCTACGCGGGCCGACGTCGCTCTTCACCGGGGTCTGGAAGCGGGACGACGCCAACCGGGCGAACATCGCGGCGACGCTGGCCCGGCTGAAGGCCGCCGCCGAGTCCGTTCACTCCACGAACCGCGACCAGAACTCGATCTGACGCGGTCCGCCGGGCGGCGGCGGGCCCAAGGGCTGGCCGCAGAAGTCGTGGCGCAGATATCCCCGCAGGTCGTAGCCGTAGTGGATGATGTCGGTCTGATACACCGACAGCACCGGATATCCCGAGCTCCCGGCGATCCCGGGCAGGTACCGGTGCCCGCAGACGGGCACGAGCTGAGGGGCGCGCGCCAGCAGCGAGCGGGCCCGCGAAAGCGCGTCGGCGAGGTCGATCGGGCGCATTCCCCAGTCCGGTGGCCAGAAGCCGTTGTGTTCGACGTCGTAAAGCACCCCGTCGACCGGCCAGTCCAGGCGTTTCCGCAGCTGGCCGGGGTTGCCGCAGCGCCAGTCCGGCCAGCGGTCGCCGATCGGCACCCCGGCGGACAGGAACGTGCGGTGATCGGCGGCGAACCGGAAGCCGAAGCGGGCTTCGACGTCGTCGAGCTCGGCCTCGCTCAACCCGGGACGCACGGGTTCGGCCAAGCTCGCCTGGAGGTCGTGTGCCTCCTCGATGGTGAAGGCGTGCTCAACAGTGGACATGTGTTCGAGCCTAAGTCGCGCATCGCGTGGGCGCCTTCTCTTTTAACACCACGCCCTCATCACCCACATGAGGCTCCTCCCCCGGGGTGAGCTCGCCCTCTCAACGTCTGGACCTCGGAACAGAGCGGCCATCGGTGTAGTTCACTCATGTCGTGACTTCTCCTCGAACGCAGTCCCGCGTGCGGGCTCCCGAGCTCGTCGGTGACGTGTGGCTCAACACCGGCGGCGAGCGGATCACGCTCGCCGGGCTGCGCGGCCGTGTCGTCCTGCTGGACTTCTGGACCAGCGGCTGCGTCAACTGCCTGCACGTGCTGGACGAGCTGCGCCCGCTGGAGGCCGAGTTCGCCGACGTCCTGGTGACCATCGGCGTGCATTCGCCGAAGTTCCTGCACGAGGGTGAGGCGGCCGCGATCGAGGCCGCCGTGCGGCGCTACGAGGTGCACCACCCGGTGCTCAACGACCCGAAGATGACCACCTGGTCGCAGTACGCGGTCAAGGCGTGGCCGACGCTGGTCGTCGTCGATCCCGAGGGGTACGTCGTCCACGTCGCCGCCGGTGAGGGGCATGCCGAGGCGCTGCGCCGGGTGATCGCCGACCTCGTCGCGACCCACGAGGCCAAGGGCACGCTGCGCCGCGGGGGCAGCCCGTACGTGCCCGCCGAGGAGCAGCGCACCGAGCTGCGGTTCCCGAGCAAGGCCGTCACCACCGCCGAAGGCCGCATCCTGGTCGCCGACACCGGCAACCACTCCATCGTCGAATTCGCGTCCGACGGCGAGACGATCATCCGCCGCTTCGGCAGTGGAGAGCGCGGTGCGCAGGACGGTCCGTTCGACCTGGCGAGCTTCACCGAGCCGGCCGGGATCACCCTGTTGCCGTACGAGGTCGCCGAACGCGCGGGCTACCACGCCGTCGTCGCCGACACGGCCGGTCACCGGTTGCGCGGTATCGACCTGATCACCGGTGAGGTCTCCACCGTCGCCGGCACCGGCCGCCAGTGGCGCGACGGCGTCGACACCGGCAAGGCGCTGGAGATCGACCTCACAAGCCCCTGGGACGTCGCCTGGTGGGGTCCTGCGGGCGGCATCGTGGTCGCCATGGCGGGCAACCACACGCTCAGCGTGTTCGAACCGGTTTCGGGCACCATCCGCCGCTTCGCCGGTACGACCGTCGAGGGCTTGCGAGACGGTGACGTCCACGAGGCGTTCTTCGCGCAAACATCCGGGCTCGCACCTCACGGGCAGAAGCTGTGGCTCGCGGACGCGGAGACCTCGGCGCTGCGCTGGATCCAGCCCGAGGGCGAGACGTTCACCGTGCACACCGCGATCGGCGTCGACCTGTTCTCCTTCGGGCACGTCGACGGCCCCGCGGACAAGGCGCTGCTGCAGCATCCGCTCGGCCTCGCCGTGCTGCCCGGCGACACCATCGCGATCGCCGACACCTACAACGGCGCCGTCCGCCGTTACGATCCGCTCACCCGCCAGGTGACCACGCTCGCGTCCGGTCTCGCGGAACCGTCCGGTCTGCTGGTGCACGACGGCGAACTGCTGGTCGTCGAGTCGGCGGGTGGCCGGATCGGGCCGGTGCCGCTCGGAGAGCAGGCCGTGGCCGGGGACGCGCACGCGGTCCGCCGTCCGCCGACCGTGCTGGCGCCGGGCGAGCTGGAGTTCTCCGTCGTGTTCACCCCGCCTCCCGGCGAGAAGCTCGACGACCGGTTCGGGCCCTCCACGCGGCTGGAGATCAGCGCGTCGCCGCCGGAACTGCTCGCCGACGGCGCGGGCGTGGGCACGGATCTGTTCCGCAAGCTCCGCTTCGCCGAAGGGGCCACCGCGGGTGTCCTGCAGGTCGTCGCGCAGGCCGCGAGCTGCGATGACGGCGGCGAGCACCCGGCCTGCCGCATCACCCGGCAGGACTGGGGCGTGCCGGTGCGGTTCGAACCCGGTGGGGAAAGCGGGCTGAGCCTGGTCATGGCGGGAGATCCGGGTAAGTAGAGTCGTACTCGTGTCAGACGGGCCGAAACTCGAGATTCAGATGCTGCAGGACAGGGTGCTCGTGAAGCTGTCCCCCGAGGACGGAGAGCGCCGGAGTTCCGGCGGCATCGTCATCCCCGCCACCGCGCAGGTCGCGCGGCGGCTCGCTTGGGGTGATGTACTGGGCGTGGGCAACAGCGTGCGCAACGTCAAGACCGGCGACCGGGTGTTGTTCAACCCGGACGACCAGCACGAGGTCGAAATCCAGGGCGAGGGGCATCTGGTGATGCGGGAGCGGGACATCCACGCCGTGGCGACGGAACGGACCGAACACGGCACGGGGTTGTACCTGTAGCTCGACCGCGGGAGGGGTGGTGGGGGAAGGTGCGCGATGACCACGCGGAGTCAGGCACCGACCTGTTCACCGACGACCTCCTGCCCGCCGCGGACACCGACGAAGACCTGGTCGACGAGCTCTTCGAGGGCGACAGGGTGGTCAAGCCGCCACCCACACCCGCGTCGAAGTTCCGGAAGGGGCTCGGCAAGACCCTCATGGTCACCGGGATCCTCATGGGCTTGTTCGTGCTCGCGTACGCGGTCGATCTCGTCGTCAGCGCCGGGGACGTCCCGCGCGGCGTCACGGTCGCCGGGATCGACGTCGGCGGCCTGACGCACAAAGAGGCCGAGTCGAAACTTCGCCGTGAGCTGGAACCGAGGCTGATCGAGCCGGTCCGCGTCCGGGCGGGAGACGTGCGCACGGTGCTGTACCCGACGTCGTCCGGCCTCGGCCTGGACTGGCCGCAGACGCTGGGCCGCGCCGGTCACCAGCCGCTGAGCCCGTACACGCGGGTGATGTCGTTCTTCACCAGTCGTGAGGTCGGCGTCGTCACCTGGACCGACGCGCCGAAGCTCAAGAAGACCGTCGCGGACCTCGCCGCCGCGCGGCTGAACCGCCCGCCGGTCGAGGGGAACATCACCTTCCAGCCGGTCGCGGGCACCGACGGCGGAGTCGTCCCGGCCGCGGTCGAACCGCGGGCAGGTCAGTCGCTCGCCGACGTCGAAGCGGCGGTCGCCGCGGTCGTCGACGGCTGGCTGAGCGACGACGGCGTGGAGCTGAAGGTGCATGTCTCACCGGTGAAGGCGACGTATGCGGGGGTGCACGCGGCGCTCGACAAGATCGTCGTCCCGGCGGTCGCGAAACCGCTGGTCATCCGCGGCGAAGGCAAGGACGCGACGCTGAAACCGGATACGATCGCGGGGTCCTTCCAGTTCGCCGCGCGCGACGACGGCAACCTCGAAGTCCGCATCGACCAGGGGAAGTTGCGGGCCGCGGCGCAGCCTCAGCTCAAGGAGACCGAGACCGACGGGGCGGACGCGCAGATCGTCTTCGTCGGTGACAGGCCTGCCGTCCAGCCGTCGAAGGACGCCAGGAAGGTCAATTGGGATCTCACGTTCTCCGCGCTGACCTCGACGCTCGCCAAAAGCCAGGACAGGGAGCTGAAAGCGGTCTACGACGCCAGCAGCCCGGCCGTCGGCACCGACGCGGCGAACGTCCTCGGGATCAACGAGGTCATCGGCGAATTCACCACGTCGGGCCTGAGCGGGCCGGCGATGACGAACGTGCAGGTGCTGGCCGCCCGAGTCTCCGGTGCCATCGTGGAGCCGAATGAGACGTTCAGCCTCGGCGCGCGGTCCGGGCCGAGAACGGCGGACGCGGGGTACGTCCCCGCCCAGGTCAACGAGGACGGCACCGGCCCGGTCGTGCTCGGCGGCGGCGTTTCGCAGCTCGCGACGACGCTTTACAACGCCGCGTACCTGGCGGGCATGGCCGACGGCGGACATCTGGAGCACGACCACTACCTCGACCGTTATCCGGTCGCGCGGGACGTGAAGGCGATCGACGGCAACGGTTCTCCGGTCGAGATGCAGATCGTCAACGACGCCCCGACCGGGGTCGCGATCCAGGTGCTGCCCGCCGACGGCTCGGTGACCGTGCGGATCTGGGGCACGAAACGGTTTTCGGTGCAGAGCGTCGGCGGCGAACGGCACTCCTTCGTCCCGCGGCCGGTGCAGGCCGGTTCGGGTCCCGGCTGTGTGCCGGATCCCGGCGCGGCCGGTTTCAGCACCTCGGACACGCGGGTGCTCATCGACGTCGTCACCGGCACGGAGGTCCGCCGGGAGACCCGCAACGCGACCTACTCGCCGCGCGCCACCGTCATCTGCGTCTGAGGCTCACCGCAGCACCATGCAGCCGCGGGCCTCGAAGTCCGCGAGCCACGCCGGTTCCCGTAATTCCTTGTTCCACCGCAGATCCAATTTGTCCAATTTGGACAGACGGCCGATGGACTCCGGCAGTGAGGTGAGCTCGTTCTCGCGAAGGTCCAGCTGGCGCAACTCGCTCAGCTCTCCGATGGAGGGCGGCAACGCCGTCAACCGGTTACGCCGCAGATGCAGCTCGCGTAACGCGGAAAGTGTTCCGATCGACTCCGGCAGCTCGGTCAACCCGTTGCCGTACAGGCGAAACTCGCGCAGCGAAGCCAGCCCGGAAAGGTCATCCGGGAGGGTGGAGATGCGATTGTCCGTACACCCCAGGTATTTCAGCCGCCCGAGCGAGCACAACGCGACGGGGAACTCGGTCAGCCGGTTGTCGCTCACGTAGAGGTATTCCGTCAGCCCGGAAAGGTCGCCGAGTTCGTCCGGCAAGGTCGAGAACTCGTTGTGCCCCAGATCCAGCGTGTGCAGATTCCGCAGGGCGCCGATCGACGGTGAGATGCTTCTCAGCCGGTTGGTGGCCAGATTCAGCACGCGGAGCCCGGTCAGCGACCACAGCTCGTCGGGAACCGACGTCAGCTGGTTGTCGTACAGATCCACTACTTCGAGCGAAGCCGGGAGGGAAAGGTCGCGCAGGGAGGTCAGCCCCTGGCCACTGAGTTCGAGTCTAGTGGTCACAGGGGCCGACCGTAGGCGATGGATCAGCGGGCTCAGGTCACGGCCCGATGCCCGCCGCCGCCCTTGACCTTCGCGTAGACCGCGGCCGCGGCGATGACGCCGACGACGGCCGCGCCGACCTGGAAGGCGTGCCGGATCCAGTCGATGCCCGGGGTGTCGCGGACCCCGAACACCCCGGCCAGCCAGTTGCCGATGAACGCGGCGATGACGCCGACCAGGATGGTCAGCCACATCGGGATCTTCTGGTCACCGGACGCGAGCATCCGGCCGATGACACCGAGGATCAGGCCGACCACGATCGTGGTGATGATGCCCCAAAGGCCACCCAACATGGTTCCTCCTTCGCTGAGAATCGAATTGGACCCACCGTGACACCGAATGGGACCTATCGCGCTTCAAGACCCCTTACCGGGTGACACCCCGGCGTCCGTAAAGGTTCGCGGCCAGAGCGACACCGATGGCCGCTACCACGATCTGGGTGATGAGTTCGAGCCAGTCGAAGCCGTTGGTGTCCGCGTAGCCGAGCCCACGGGCGATCCAGGTGCCGACGAAGGCAGCCACGATACCGACCCCGATCGTCAGCCAGATAGGGATGGACTGCTTGCCGGGGGCGAAGAACCTGCCGAGCACCCCGAGGATCAGACCGACCACGATCGCCGTGATGATGCCGGTGACTGTCATTGGAACTCCTTTGCCGAGGTCTCCGCCGGGGGTGGCGGACTCAGCACGGAGATGCCCGCCGAAAAGCCGCTCGAAACCAGAAAGGCCCTCTCCGCGAGGAAGAGGGCCTTTCGTCACAAAAACGGCTTAGAACGCGGCTTCGGAGATCTCCATGATGCTGTTGTCCGCGGCCTCGACGATCGCGCGGCGCGCGGTCAACTCCGGCAGCACGCTCTTCGCGAAGAACGACGCCACGGCGATCTTGCCCTCGTAGAACGGGGTGTCCTTCGCCGACGCGCCCGCGTCGAGCTTGCCGATGGCGACCTCGGCGTGCTTGATGAGCTGCCAGCCGATGAGCAGGTCGCCGACCGACATCAGCAGGCGGACCGTGTGCTGGCCGACCTTGTTGATGTTCTGCGGGTCTTCCTGCGACGAGGTCAGGTAGCCGATCAGCGAGCCGAGCATGCCCTGGGTGTCTTCGAGCGCCTGCTTGAGCAAGCCGCGCTCGTTCTTGAGCCGCCCGTTGCCGATCTCCGAATCGATGGTCTTCGTGATCTCCCCGGCGACGTAGGCCAGCGAAGCACCCTTGTCGCGGACGATCTTGCGGAAGAAGAAGTCCAGCGACTGGATGGCCGTGGTGCCTTCGTACAGCGAGTCGATCTTCGCGTCGCGGATGTACTGCTCGATCGGGTAGTCCTGCAGGAAGCCGGACCCGCCGAGGGTCTGCAGTGACTGCACGAGCTGCTCGGTCGCGCGCTCGGAACCGACACCCTTGACGATCGGGAGCAACAGGTCGTTGACGCCGTGCGCGACCTTCAGCGACGCCTCGTCACCCTCACCGGTCCACACCTGGTCCTGGAAGGTCGCCGTGTAGAGGTACACCGCGCGCAGACCTTCGGCGTACGCCTTCTGCAGCATCAGCGAGCGGCGGACGTCCGGGTGGTGGGTGATCGTGACGCGCGGTGCCGCCTTGTTCAGCATGTTCGGCAGGTCGGCGCCCTGGACGCGCTCCTTGGCGTATTCGAGCGCGTTGAGGTAACCGGTCGACAGCGTCGCGATGGCCTTCGTGCCGACCATCATGCGGGCGTACTCGATGACCTGGAACATCTGCGCGATGCCGTCGTGCACCTCGCCGAGCAGCCAGCCCTTGGCGGGGGTGCCGTGCTGGCCGAAGGTCAGCTCGCAGGTGGTGGAGGCTTTGATGCCCATCTTGTGCTCGACGTTGGTCACGAAGGCACCGTTGCGCTCGCCCAGCTCACCGGTCTCGCCGTCGAAGTGGAACTTCGGCACGAGGAAGAGCGAAAGGCCCTTGGTGCCGGGCCGGGTCTCGATGCCGGGGCCCTCGGGACGGGCCAGCACGAGGTGCATGATGTTCTCGACCATGTCGTTCTCGGCCGAGGTGATGAACCGCTTCACGCCGTCGATGTGCCAGGAGCCGTCCTCTTGCTTGACGGCCTTGGCGCGACCGGCACCGACGTCGGAACCGGCGTCGGGCTCGGTGAGCACCATCGTGGCACCCCAGCCGCGGTCGATCATGAGCTGCGCCCAGCGCTTCTGCTCGGCGGTGCCGTTCTTGTCGACGATGCCGGCGAAGTTCGGGCCCGCCATGTACATGAACAGCGGCGCGTTGGCGCCGAGGATCAGCTCGGCCGCGGCCCACTGCACGGTCGGGGGCAGACCGAAGCCGCCCAGCTCGTTCGGCAGGCCCAGCCGCCACCATTCGCCGTCCATCAGCGCCTGGTAGCTCTTCTTGAACGACTCGGGGATCTTCACCGAGAAGGTCTTCGGGTCGTACACCGGCGGGTTGCGGTCCGCGTCGGCGTACGAATCGGCGAGGGGACCGGAAGCCAGCTTGTTCAGCTCGGTCAGCACGCCGCGGGCGGTCTCCTCGTCGGATTCCGCGAGGACGCCCTTGCCGAGGCGGTCCTGCACGCCGAGTACCTCGAAGAGGTTGAACTCCAGGTCTCGGACGTTGCTCTTGTAGTGGCCCATGTCGTCGCTCCAATGTGTTCGGCTCCCCGGCCGGGCACATGTTCCCTACTCGCCGGTAACATCAGGATATTACCTGTGGGTAACCGGCGGCAAGTGAATGGCCCCTGTTGTGATGTGCAAATCAGCAATCCGGGGGGCTCAGCGGGGCGACGGCGCGATCGAAGCAGGAGGCGTCGCCTCGGCCGGGGCGTGTGCGTCGTCGGGGGTCGCGATCAGGATGCCGGAGCGGAAAGCGATGGTCACCGCGTGCGTCCGGTCACGGGCCGAGAGCTTGCGCAGGATGCTTTTCACGTGGGTTCGCACGGTTTCCACGGACAGGAACAGGATCTTCGCGATCCCGGAGTTCTCCAGCCCTTCGGCGACCAGTTGCAGGACCTGATACTCGCGTCGGGACAGGGGCATCAGGCCACGCGTGGGCGCCGGCTGGGGGGCGTCGCCGGGCTTCGGGGGCACCGGCTGGCGTTTCGGCCGGGCGGTCAGCGCCGCCAGCGTCGGGTCGATGTACCGGCGGTCGCTGTGCGCGCGCCGGATCGCCTCGGTCAGATGCCGTCCGTCGGTCGCCCGCGGCACGATCGCGTGCACGCCCGCCGCGATCGCCGCGGCGAGGTACTGCTGCGTGCGGTTGGTGTCCCTGACGAGCGTGATGATGACCAGCGCCGGATCGCCGCCGCTGAGCAGCCGGGACAGGTGGCAGTTCGGGTCGAGCGCCGAATCGAGCACGATGACGTCCGGTTTGAGCTGCTCGCACAGCTGGAGCGCGGCGTGGTGGCTGGAGGCGTGCCCGAGCCACTGCAACCCCGGCGTGCGATGGACCAGCGAACTCAGCCCCTCGCAGAAGATCGGGATCGGATCGACGGCGGCCACGCCGAGGCCCCGGCCGCCTGGTGACAGGCCCCCAGGCCTGCCGGCCTGCGTTCGGTTCGGCTCGATGCCTCGCATCACGGACCCCTCCGTCTTCCTGCCCGTCGTCTCCGGACGAGAGGACTCGAAAGTCCATTCGGTGACCACGGCCCCCCGGCGTGGTCGCCCTCGTCAACCGGTCCCCCCTGCGGGACCGGACAGAGATGACACCTCGTAACTATTACGAGTCAGTAGGCCGGTCCGCGTGACGCGGTATCCCCCTCATAGATGTATCGCCGCGTCGCAGCAAACTCTGCGTATCAGCGGGTTGTGGAACTCTGGCTCGAATGAGCGCGACGAGGAAAGATATTGACAGGTTCGCTACTCAGAGTGGATCTCGGCGCGAAAACGGCCGAACTCGTCCCCGAGTGCCGAGGGCGTCCAGTGCGCGTTCAGCCCGCTCGGATTGGGCAGTACCCAGACCCGGGCCCCGCCGATCCCGGCGTCCTGCGGGCCGACCTTCGCCTTCGGCAGGCCGAACGCGGCCCGGAACGCCGTGATCCCGACCACGGCGAGCCAGCGTGGCCGGTATTCGGCGACTCTCGCCGCGAGGAGCCGTCCGCCTTCGCGGAATTCGTCCGGGGTCAGCTCGTCGGCCCGCGCCGTCGTCCGCGCGACGACGTTGGTGATGCCGAGGCCGAGGCCCAGCAGTTCGTCCTGCTCGCTCGGGTCGAACAGGCGCGGGGTGAAGCCGCCGCGGTACAGCGCGGGCCAGAACCGGTTCCCCGGTCTGGCGAAGTGCAGGCCGAGCGCGCCGGAGTAGAGACCGGGGTTGATCCCGCAGAACAGCACGTCCAGATCCGGGGCGATGACGTCGTCGATGGTCTTGCCGTAGGCGGCGGCCAGCTCTTCCTTCGTCGGTTTCGTCCTCACCAGGCCAGTCTCCGGCACGCTGCCGGGGGAGGCGCGAAAGGGGCGTTCACGGTGAAGTCGACGTCCGGTCCGAGAGGTTTCGTCCCGGCGTGAGGCAGGACACCTACTTTCGTCGCAAGGGGTGGCCAAGTCACCACGACGTGCGTACTGTTTGTGATCTCGCACACAAGGTCGTATCCGAGGAGGCGTCGTGCAGTTCTCGCTCATCCTCGGCGTGGTCGCGTTGATCTTCGTGGTGGCGACCGTGCTGGTGCTCGCGGAAGACCGGCGGGCCGCGCGGCGCGCGGCCCGGCGACGGCAGGTGAGGCTAGCGGATCTGGGCGAGGTCGACCCGCTCGCGGCGCGGAAGTTGAAGCTCGACGGCTGAGGGAACGGGCTTCCGCACGAGGCTGAGCAGCAGGGCTCCGGCGATCCAGCCGAGCGCCGCGCCGCCGGTGTTGTTGAGCAGATCGTCGACGTCGAAGATCCGGTACACGTGGGGGGCGGTGCCGAAGTTCGCGGTGAGCTGCGTGACTTCGATCAGCAGTGAGGCGGCGAGGCCGATCAGTGTCGTGCCGACCAGGCCGCGTTTCCAGAGCGTCCTGGCGAAGAAGCCGAGCGGTACGAACAGCAGCACGTTCATGGTGGCCTGCTGGAAGGTCTGCGTGGTGAACCAGTCGGCCGCGGGCAGCCCGTGCTTGAGCAGTTCGGTGTGGATGTCGGCGATCCACTGGAACGGGTTCGACTGCACTGTCTGGCTCGGCCGTTCGGCGCCGGGGCCGGGCAGCGGTAGAAAGGTCACCGCCAGCGTCATGCTGCCGTAGAGCAGCACGGCGGCCGTGGTGAGGACGGGACGCAGACGCGCTTGGCCGTGCCGCGAGTGCAGGATGATCAGCTGCGGGATCAGCACCGTCGCCCAGAGCGCGAAGAAGCCGATCAAGCCGTACTGCAGGGCGGTGACCTGTGCGTTCGTCATGACATCGACGTTAGGGACCCGGCCCTTCCCGCCACTTCGGTCGAAGGGCCGCGCCGGCCGGGGCGGGGTCGGCCGAGTGGCCGACCCCGATCTTGGCCGATCGGCGATATTCGTTCCGCGATCCGCCCGCCGACGTGGGATTCTGCCCGGATGCTGCTCGTGCGACGGCTCACTCCCGCGGATCTCGACATCTTCCGGGAGATCCGCCTGCGCGCCTTGATGGACACCCCCGAGAACTACGGCTCGATCGCCGCGGCCGAGCGGGCGCAGTCCGACGAAGAATGGCTCGCGAAGCTGGCGGGCGACGTCTGGTTCGCGGCCTTCGACGAAGACCTTCCGGTGGGCCTCGTCGCCGGGCGGGCGCGGGACGACGGCTGGATCCTCTATTCGATGTGGGTCGCGCCCGAAGCGCGTGGTCGCGGGCTGGGCACGAAGCTGATGGGTGAGCTGCGGGCGGCCGCCGAGGCCGACGGCGCGCGTGAGGTGTGGCTGCACGTCGCGGAGGACAACGACCGGGCGCGGCGGCTCTACGCGAAACTCGGGTTCCTCGCGACGGGTGAGCTGGAGCCGATGCCGAACGACGTCACTCGTCGGCGTGAGCGTCTCTATCTACCGGTTACCGCCGAGAACAGTGAATAGCCGTCTTCGTGGGACCCGCACCGCGCCCGCGTCCTCATCCGCCGGTGGCGCGTGTACTTCCGAACGGTTCACTCGTCATGTGACGTTTGCTTATCGTCCGGCTATTTCCTCTGGTGATCGTCGAACTCGCCAGGCAGACTCCTCCGCCGTGCGCCCGATGGGGACGTTCGGGCGCGAATCGGAGGAAGAATGAAGCTGTCTACCCGGCTGGCCGTCGTCACCGGTGCCGCGCTGACCGCGCTGGCCGCCGTCGCCGCGCCCGTGTCCGCCGCGTCGGCGACCACCGACGTCCGGATCATCACGTTCAACGACCTGCACGGCAACCTCGAACCGCCGTCCGGTTCGAGCGGCCGGGTCACGCTGCCCGGCGGCGCGACCGTCAACGCGGGCGGTGCCGCCTATCTCGCGACGCACCTGAAGAAGCTCCGCGGCGAAGTGGGCAACTCGGTCGTCCTTTCGGCCGGTGACAGCATCGGCGCGTCGCCGGTGATCTCCGCGTTGTTCCACGACGAGCCGACCGTCGAACTGCTGAACCGGCTCGGTGTCCGGGCCTCCGTGGTGGGCAACCACGAATTCGACGAGGGGCTCAAGGAACTCCGCCGGATGCAGCACGGCGGCTGCCACGGAACCGACGGTTGCCAGTTCCGGAAATCCTTCAAGGGCGCGAACTTCCCCTTCCTCGGGGCCAATGTGTACTACGAGAACGGTGTCCCGGCGTTGCTGCCGTTCAGCATCGAGTTCTCCGGTGGCGTCCCGATCGGTGTCATCGGCGCGACGCTGAAGGATCTGCCGCAGGTCGTCACCCCGGAAGCGATCAAGGGCCTGAAGTTCGGCGAAGAGGTCGAGGCGATCGACCGCACCGCGAAACTGCTCGACCTTTTCGGCGTCAAGGCGCAGGTCGTGCTGCTGCACCAGGGCGACAACTCCGAGACCGCCGGGCCGGACGAGTGCAAGGTGAAGCCGGGCGCGGCGACCGCGATCGCGCGAACGGTGACGTCCAAAGTGGACGCCGTCTTCACCGGGCACAGCCACCAGCAGTACAACTGTGTGCTCGCCGACCCCGCCGGCAAGCCGCGTCCGGTGATCCAGGGTGCGTCGTTCGGCCGTCTGCTTTCGGTCGTCGACCTGAAGATCGACCGCCGGACCCGCGACGTCGTGCGTGGCGAGACCAAGGCGCACAACCAGATCGTCACCCGCGACGTCACGCCGGACGCCGACGTCGTGAAGCTGATCGACGAGGCGAAGACCAAGGCCGCGCCGATCGCGAACAAGGCCGTCGGCACCATCACCGCGGACCTGGTCGCCAAGGGCGCGGCCTCCGGTGAGTCCCCGCTGGGCGACGTCATCGCCGACGCCCAGCTGGAGGCCACGCGGTCGAACGGCGCGCAGATCGCCATGACGAACCCGGGCGGCATCCGCACGGACTTCACCTTCCCGTCCTCACCCGCCGGCGAGGGCGACGGCATCGTGACCTACGGCGAGGCCTTCGCCGTGCAGCCGTTCGCGAACATCATGCAGACGATCACACTCACCGGGGCCGATCTGAAGAACGTGCTCGAACAGCAGTGGCAGGCCAACGGTGTCGTGCGGATCCTGCAGATCTCGAAGTCGCTGAAGTACTCGTATTCGGCGTCGGCCGCGCAGGGCGCGCGTATCTCGAACCTGACGCTCGACGGCACGCCGATCGACCCGGCCGCGTCGTACCGCGTCTCGGTGAACAACTTCCTCGCCGCCGGCGGGGACGGCTTCACCGAGTTCACCAAGGGGACCGATCTGTCGGGTGGTCCGGTGGACCTGGACGCGCTGATCGCGTACTTCGGGGCGCACCCCGGTATCGCGCCCCCGGCCGCGGACCGGATCACCGTCCTGCCGTAGCCGCTCTCGCGAAGGCCATGAACGGTCCGTTCCCTGCGAATGCGCAGGGAACGGACCGTTCATGGCGTCTACGGGGGTGGATTTGTCGGTGACCCACGGCACAATGGCCGCCATGACGACCTGGGAAGAAGTCGTGGCACTGGCGGGCAAGCTGCCGGAGGTCGAGGAGTCCACGTCGTACCGCACGCCGTCGCTCAAGGTCGCGGGCAAGAGCTTCGCCCGCCTGCGCACCGAGGCCGAGGGCGGGCTGATGCTGCTGTGCGAGCACGCGGAGAAGGAGGCCCTGCTGGCCTCCGGCGACCCCGCGTACTTCACCACGCCGCACTACGACGGCTACGGGGCGATCCTCGTGGACCTGGAGAAGGTCGAGAAGGCACAGCTGCGTGAGCTCGTCGAAGAAGCCTGGCGGAGGAAGGCACCCGCCAGACTCACGAAAGGTCTGAACGACTAGCGGAGTTCTCCTTCGAGCAGACTCATGAGGTACTCGTCGTGCCACTGGCCGTTCTGGCCGCGGAACGACTGCCGATGCCTGCCGTCCACTTGGAACCCGAGCTTCTTGTAGACGTGGATCGCGGCCTCGTTGTCGACCACGACCCACAGCGCGATCAGGTGCAGCCGCATCATGTCGAAGCCGTAGCGGCAGAGCGTGCGCATGGCGTCGGTGCCGTAGCCACCGCCCCAGTGGTCCTTCTCGCCGAGGTAGATGTCGAGCTCGGCGCGGCCCCCTTCCGGCGTGGCGTCACGCAGCGTGCAGGTGCCGATCAACGTGCCGACGGCGAGGCTTTCGATCGCGAAGTTCACCTGGTCGAAGCTGTTGGGCTTCCGGCGGGCGAAACGTTCGCGGATCTGGGCGAGGGATTCCGGATGGTCCGCAGGCAGCCAGCGGGTGACCTCCGGGTCGTTGTGCCAGCGCCACAGCGTGTCCGCGTCTTCGGGTTCCAGCGGCCGCAAACGGATCAGTTCACCGGTCAGCATCGTCCATCCCAAGATCGGTATCCGGACTTTCCAGACTATTGGGCGACACCCGTGAGCGGCCACCGCTTAATGGGGACTTCCAGCAGCACCCTGGCGCGCGCTCCCAAGCGCCGTACTTCGCCGTCGACGGGGTGTCGCTGTCTTGCAGCGCGGGACGTTCGATAAGCGATTGATCACGTTTCACCTGGCCAACCTGCCCGAAAGCTAGGGTGCCGGGCGTATGAAGGTCCACCAGTACTGCTACTTCGCCTTGAAGAGCGAGACCGTGTCCGCCGGGGAGATCACCGCGCGGCTCGGCATGGCGCCCGACGAGGTACTGGTGCTGGGTTCGCGGTCCGCCGAACACCGATTGCCGCGGATGCACGCGTGGAAGGTGACGCATCGGGGTTCGGAACCGGTCGACGACCAGATCGAGAGCGTGATCGGCAGGCTCGCCCCGGTCCGCCCGGGGATCCGGAAGCTGGTGGACGAGGGAGCGAGCGCGGTGCTGCGAGTGGTGCGCTACTTCCACCACCGCGACGGCGGCGAGGAATTCGGATGGCATCTGTCACCCGCCGTGCTCGCGTTCCTCACCGAAGCCGCCGCCGCGCTCGACGTCGACGAGTACGACCTCAGCGAATGACCTTCCGCCGGTCCGGTGCGCGGCGGGATCGCCGGAGATGGTGGGATGGGGCCCCACAGCCGGACAACCCCGTTGGGAGCCCAGCATGTCGAGCGAGAACTGGCCGCTGCGTCAGGATCCCGAATCGCCGGTGATCATCTCCCGGTCGCTGGTGGACGATCCGTCGAACCTCGCGTTCGTCGTACTGGACGACGACGGTGACTGGTTCATCAGTGACGGCAACGAGTTCTCCGAGGACATGGAACTCAACCGCGACGCGTTCGGCGCGTTGCCGCTGCGCGAAGCGGTGGAGCTCATTCCCGAACTCGCCGTGCTCGCCGGCCTCCCCACCGGCATGGCCGCCGACTGGGACCCGGAGCGGCGTACGTGGCTGCTGAGCTCCGTAGCCGATTCGGACGACGACGAGGAAGACCTCCTGGTGCGCGCCGCCCGCCTCGCGGCGTGGACGCATCCGGGCTCACCGCTGGAAGAAGTCCAGGTGAGCACCGAACTCGCCGAGATCTCCACCGACCCCGCCGCCCCGGCGCGCGCCGTGCGCCAGGTCGTGCGCGAGGCCGACGGCAGCTGGCTGCTCGTCGGCTTCGCGGTGCCGGAGAACGAGGACTTCGAGGTCGAAGCCCTCGAGATGGAGCACGCCGTCACCCTGTACCCGGACGTCGCGCTGGTGCTGAGCGCCGCACCCGGCCAGGTGTACGACCGGCCGAGCGCCGACGACCCTTGGGAGCTGGTCGAAGGCTGACCCGTCAGCCTCGGCCGAAGTCGCAGTACATGACGTGCAGCCCGACGCGCCCCAGCGCCGGGTGCTCGAACGCGCCCGGCACCGTGCCGACGATCTTGAACCCGAGCCGCTCGTAGACCCGGATCCCGGCCGCGTTGGATTCGGCGACCGCGTTGAACTGCATGCCCGCGAACCCCTGTTCCCTGGCCCATTGCAGGACGTGCGTGCACAGCGCGCTGCCGACACCCTTGCCGCGCGAGCCCTTGTCCACCATGAAACTGGCCGTCGCGACATGCGATCCCGGCCCGCCGTGGTTCGGGCCCGTCTTGGCCGTGCCGAGCACACGGCCGTCCTCGACCGCGACCACCGTCCGGCCCGGCGGCGTCTGCACCCAAGTCCCCCGCGCGGCTTCTTCGGTGAGGTTCGGGTCGTAGGTGAACGTGTCCGCCGCCCGCACGACCTCGCGCACGATCGGCCAGACCTGCACCCAGTCGTCTTCGGTGAACTCCCGGATCTCCATGCTCGTCACGGTAGTCGGAAGCCGGCCCGGCGGTTCTGGTGCCATCGCCAGGCGAAACCGGAACCCAAGAGCAGCCCGGCGCCGGCCAAGGCCAGGCCGATCCAGACCTCCGTCGAGCCGGATTCCCGCTCGACGCGCGTCCCCGGCGGCAATCCGGCCGCGATCCCGTCGATCCTGGCCTGGACCGCACGATGGTCGAAGACGCTCAGCTCGCCGTCCTCCGCCAAGGTGGTCAGCCAACGGCGGACCTCGCCGTTCTGCTCAGCGGAGAAACCGGGGAACTCGACCGCGGACGTCCGGAGCAGGCCGGGACCCATGCACCTCAGCGGCTCGCCGGTGGACGCGTCGAGATACTGCCCGCTCGCCCCGCACTCCTCACCCGCCTTGGCGAAAACGACGGTGTACGGCCCCGGCCCGCTGCCCGTGTTCAAGCCGATCAGGAGGAAGACCACGCCGAACAGCAAAAGCGGGAGGATCAGCGACCCGGCCACCACGGTCAACAAGGCGACCGCGGTGCTGTCGTGCCGGTTTCTCCTCACGCGCGAGAAGGTACCTCCGGGGTGTGGGGAGGAGTCCCGAACCGATCGGCGCGTTCTTCACTGAGGCAGGATGACGGTTCGACGACTGGCGAAAATCCGAAACCGGTTCTGCCTCGCGGGGAGGCTCGCCTTCCCGAGGTGGTGTCGATGTGTGGCTGCCCGCCGCGCTGACAGCGCTAAGGCGGCTGTCACCCGCGTCGCCGTTTTCGCGCCATCGGCGTGGTGGACGGTGAGCACGATTTCGGCGAGCAAGCGGTCCGTCGCGAACGCGGATGGCGACCGCATGAGCGGCCGGCCCGTACAGATCGGCTAATGGCCCGTTGATGGCCCAGCCGGACGATCGACCGACGAGCCTACTTGTCGGTACTCGAACATTTGTTCTATTATACTGTGGGGGTCGGCCGAACGTGCCGTGTTGGTCAGGTGGTAGATGTGGCCGTCGCGGGATGAGACGGGCTGCGCGTCAGGGTGGCTCACGTGCAGGATCGGTTCATCTTCCACTTCACCGACCACGCCAATCTGGCCGGCATCGTGGCGGATGGCGGGTTGCACAGCGACTCGCGGATGACGGCCGATGGTCGAGCGTTCACCGAGTGCGCCAACGAAGGAGTCAAGAATGACCGGCGGACCAGGGTGGTGCCATGTCCGCCGGGTGGCGTGGTCGCTGATTACGTGCCGTTCTATTACGCGCCGCGGTCGCCGATGATGAGCGATCAGCCACGGCAAGGTTCCTGTCCACACCTCGAACCAGGACTTGATCTATCTGGTGTCGTCGTTGGAACGAGTGCGGACGGCTGGGCTGCGGTGGGTGTGCACGGATGGCAACGCGAGAGCCGCACTGACCGAGTTCTACAACGCATGGAACGAGTTGGACGACAACACCGACTGGGACATCATGAAGGCCCAGTATTGGGCGAACACACCTGAGGATGGGCAACGCCGCAACCGACGGATGGCGGAGTTTCCGGTACACGAATTCTTCCCGTTGGGCCTGGTGGCTGGGGTCGCGGTGAAGTCGCAGCGAGTGGCGTCGATTATCCGTCCCCTGCTCCCTGTCGAAATGGGCGTTGAAGTCATACCTGGCTACTACATTTGAGAGGGAGGCGAAAATGATCGAGGAAGCAACCGGCAACCTGCTCGCGGCGGATGTTGATGCCCTGGTGAACACGGTGAACACCGTGGGCGTGATGGGCAAGGGTATCGCCTTGCAGTTCAAGCGGGCTTTCCCGGAGAATTTTCGTCAGTACGAGAAGGCGTGCAAAGATAAACAGGTACGCCTGGGTGAGATGTTCGTGCACGAGTGGGACGCGATCACCGGACCGCGGTTCATCGTGAACTTCCCCACCAAGGGGCATTGGAAGGCCCGGTCGCGGATCGAGGACGTCGCCAGCGGGCTGCGAGATCTACGGCGGGTGATCGTGAAGTACGGAATGACCTCGATCGCCGTGCCACCGTTGGGGTGCGGTAATGGTGGGCTGGATTGGGCACAGGTGTATCCGATGATCCAGGATGCGCTGGGTGACCTGGACGGGGTGCGGGTGCTGGTGTATCCACCGGCGGATGCGCCTGATCCGAAGGACATGCCGGTGTGAACGAAACGCCCTGTGGTGACCAAAGCGAAAGCCGCGCTGCTGTTGGCGTTCGAGCGGTACCGCGACCGTAGCGTCAGCTCAGGATCGTCCGATAGCAGCGCGATCTCGTTGGTGGAAGCGCAGAAGGTCGCATACTTCTTACAACTGGCTGGTGGGAAGACGACGTGGACGTTCACCCCAAGCCATTTCGGCCCCTACGCCTCCACGATCGACCAGTTCATCAGCAGCGTCGAAGGCCACTTCCTCCACGGCTTCGGGGACGGCAGCAGCGGCAGTAAAGCCACCCTCACTCTCGAAGAGAGCGCACTGCAAGAAGCGCGAGAGGTGCTGGGCGGGGACGAAGCCTTCCGACGAACTTTGGAGCGGTTCGAGGCCATCGTGGACGGATTTGAGTTCCCGTATGGGATCGAGCTGCTGTCGACGGTGCACTACGTGGTCTCGCACGCACCCAGCACGCCGTCGCTGGATGAGGTCGTGGCGGCTATCGGCCGCTGGTCGGAACGGAAAGGGCGACTGTTCAAACCGCGTCAGGCGCAAACCGCCTACCGTCACCTTCAGCAGGTCCAACTCGTGGACACCACCGTCACCATGTGACATTCGCGCTGGTGCCAGGATAGTGGGCTGCTTAGCGAGCATGTTCGCCGCCGAGGACGATCGGAATCCGGCCGAGTATGTTGCTGGAGCCTCGGCAGGCAACGGAAAAGAGGTGCCTCCCGAGCCGGGAAACACCCTTTCTGACCTGCTGAAACTTTTTTGGAGCGGATGACGGGAATCGAACCCGCGTATTCAGCTTGGGAACCAGGGTGATCATGCTGGAAAGTGGCTCTGACCTGCGGATGCGCCTGCCCTGCTGTGTCCGCCGTTGACCTTGGTTGACCGGCCTGAATGGCACGCTAATGGCATGGCCTGCGCTCCACCCACACCTCCCCCGCCATCCCGATACGAAGCCAGCACGCGGCCGGTGGTGCCGGGTCAAGGCACGCTTTCCCGCCTTGACGCGGTGCTACCGGCCGTAGTCATGATCCGGCTTCGGGGTGGCGGCTCTAGCGTTCGGACAGCTTGTGGCTGAGCTTGTCCATGGCGTCGGCGAGGTCGGCTGCTCCCCGGAGGCTGA
The DNA here is from genome assembly GCF_029369745.1 of Amycolatopsis sp. QT-25. Taxonomy (NCBI): domain Bacteria; kingdom Bacillati; phylum Actinomycetota; class Actinomycetes; order Pseudonocardiales; family Pseudonocardiaceae; genus Amycolatopsis; species Amycolatopsis sp. QT-25. The sequence continues at coordinate 7,799,173 of NZ_CP120210.1, read as the reverse complement.
TCGAGTCGTCTTGCATGTCCTTCAACTGGTGATACACCGCCAAGAGCCCTTCGGCGGTGGCCAGCTGGATCGGGTCTGTGCCTTCTCTGGCCTGGTCGAGCACGTGGCGTGCTGCGGCGGCGTGTGCCTCTGCTGCGGTGCGGTCTGAAGTCGGCATGAGGTCGACTCTCCCAGCGACGCTGGGATGCGTAACTAGGCCGATGAGCTGATCGCCGTCAGCGGCGGCGCGCTGTGCGGTCTATCGGTCCGGCACGCCCACCCGGCGGGCGGCGGCCGGAGCGGAGCGGCAGGCCGTCCGTCCCGCGAGCGGGTGGGCCGCCGAACGGAAGGTGACGTGCGCGCCGCCGCTGGCGGCGCGCCTTGATCCCATAGAGCCAAGTTCGGCAAACCTCAGGCTCTGTTCGCTGAGGAATGTCCGGGCCCTGGTTCGGTCAAAGCCAACGCTATGCAGGTAACGATCAGGCGCACAACTGTAACGATTTCCTGCGGTTCGCGATTGATGGTCATCACGTATGACGCATCCAGCATGCTATGAAAGGGAATTAATTGATGTCGAGTGACCAACCTTCTGCGCCTGGCGCTGGTGGCCAACTATTGTTGAAGTGGAAGACTGTAGGCTTGGTAGGAGCCCTGACAGGTGTTGGCTGCCTTGGGGTTCTAATCACGGTAGTGAGTATCAAAGATATCGACACCTTGTCCACCGTCGCGCTAGTGCTCGCAATACTTGCGTTCGCAATTCAAATTATGATATTTGTTGCGCAAACATCTGCGGCGGCTGAGCAGAGCAAATCTACTTTGGAAATCAACGCTGAGACGAAATCGATACTCAGCGAGTTGCGCGCAAGGACGCAGGCTACGAATGATACTTTGAATACGCAGTTCGGTAAGTTGCTCGATAAGATGCTTGTCGTCACTCATGAGTCTGAGAAGAACGTTGCGGAAGATGCCGAGTCTGATCCAGCTGAAGTTTTTGAGTCATACTTTCAAGAGATGCGGTCGGCTCTGACGGAACTCAAGCAGGAGGTGAATGCGTCGACGAGGGCTTCTGCTGGTGGACCTGATGATCAAATTCATTTTCGGCACCTGAAGCACCGAATGAGGTCGCGCCCGTCTAATGTTGTAATCGAGCGCCTTCTAAGAGAAGGTTTGGAAAATTTGAGCGACGAAGCAGCGCGAACTCTGGCCGAACTGGCTGTATCAATGTTGGGAGCCCGCAGTCTGCGGGATGCGACCATTGTCGCTGAGTCGGATTCGCTTGGAATTAAGCAGCTCATAAAGCACGATTTAATTAGGGTTGATGGACGAGTTCGGCTTTCTAAGTTTGATGGAACTCGACCTCTGTACAGTTTGACTGATAAAGGTTTACAGCTGGCTCGACTGGTGACCGCAGAGGGGCTGACGTCAGAAGATTTTGCAAAGTTTCCATGGTTGGCCAAGGTTAAGTCGCCTTCCTTGTTTCGCTCCAATGGGTCGAAGAACTCCACTGATCATTAAAATGATTCCGGGCATGTCGATAGGTCGTAGATAAGAATTTGGCTGCCACAATCGTCAGATAAGCCGTTTTTTAAATCCTGCTTCGAGCAGGTTGTTGTAGGAATCGGAAACCTCTATAGGTACTTCCTGTGGGATGGCGAAGCCGCGTTCGGCGTAAACGGTGATGCGCTGCGTGTCACCGACCAGCATGTTGATGACGCGGTCCACGTCGCCGATGCTCTCGATGTACTCGTCCAGCGGCAGCGGTCGTGAAGCGCAGATGACGTCGACGTCGGGCCAGAGCTTCTTGCAGGTCGCGTACGCGCGTCGCTGCTGGTACGGCCGAGAGATGAGGACGACCGACCTGACCTCGATGCCGCGTGACTCCAGCAGCTTCCGAGTGAGCGTGATGTTGTCGCCTGTGTTCCGCGCCTCGGGTTCGACCAAGATGGCGTCATCCGGTACGTCCAGCTCAAGCGCATGTTCGCGGTAGTGCACCGCCTCGCCGCGCGGAAACCGTTCGACAGTCGTCGCCGCGTTGGCCCCAGTGAAGACGATGAGCGGGAACATTCCAGCGTGGAACAGTTCCGCGGTGAAGGTCGCGACCCCGAGATCGTGACTACCGAGTCCGATCCCGACGTCGGCGGGCCGGAGTTCGTGGTGCATGTCGTGGTAGTCCCAGAGCGTCTGGACGTCGGCGCGGAGGTCGTTCGGCAGGGTGGTCGAGCGCTCGGGCATGGGGTCTCCGGGGTCAGTCGGGGATCTTGAAAGTGTAGGTCCAGGAGAAGCGGCTTGCGGCGTGCACGCCTCGTGCGAATTCGACCACGCGGCCGTCCTCGGTGTACGTGCGGCGTTGCAGGACCATGACGGGTTCGCCTGCGGGCAGTTCGAGCTGTTCCGCCTCGTCGGGCGTCGGCATCCGCGCGTAGAAGGTCTCGGTCATGGTGTCCGGCTCAAGACCTTGCAGGGTGAGGACCAGAAACCCGCCTCCTCGTCCGGCTGGGCCGGGGGTTGGGTCGACGATGGGCGTGCCTTCGACGTCGGCGGGCCGGTAGTAGCTGGTGAGCACGTGGGTGGGCTGGCCGGCGTCCTTGACCAGTCGTGCCCGCTCGTAGACCGGTGATCCGACGATGACACCGAGGGCGTCGGCGACCTCTCGGTCAGCTTCGATCTTGGCGACGGTCTGCGTCTGGTCGGTCGGCTTCCAGTCGCGGCCGGACGCTTCACGGTCTGCAACGAAGGCGACGGTATCGCCGTACTTCCACTTGCTCTTCGCGTACCGATCCTTGCCCAGGCGCTTCATGGGCGGGCGTGCACGAACGACTGTCCCGCGTCGTCTGATCGGCGTGACCAGTCCTTCGGCTTCGAGGACCCCAACGGCCTTGCGAACGGTGTTGACGTTGACGTCGTACTCGTCGGCCAGCTCGTCTTGCTTGGGCAGCGTGGTGTCCGGGGCGTAGTCGCCCCGCTGGATCGCGTCTCGCAGGATCGCGGCCAGCTCTCGGTAGCCAGTGCCCACCTGGTCCTCCTTCGTCGGTCGATAACGCTAGCGGTATCACCCCATCATGGTCTACGGAGACAGATAGAGATAGTTCTATTGACAACAGGGGCGACGAAGCGCTTAATAGAACTACCTCTAACAGGTGCAAGCCCGGTAGGGCTCCAGAGACGACAGGAGACAGACGACATGGCGATCGCCAAGGGACACCGTTTCGAGATCGACTTTGATGCCGCGTTCCCGCTGGGGCTGGTGATGGTCGGAGAGGTCGCGCCGGACAACGAGTACCAGTCGCGGGAAGACCGCTCCGCAGGTCGACCTGTTCGTCAGCGGGTCGACGAAGTGACGGGCAAGCGGCAGTGGAAGGCCACGGTCACCGACCCGAGCGAGACCAATTCCAAGCGCGCGTCTTACGACGTCACGTTCCTGGCCGATGTGCAGCCGGTGCCGACCACGTCGGAGGTGCTGCCGGGGATGCGGCCGATCGAGCTGGAGGGCCTGACGGCTGAACCGAAGGTGGCTGGTCAGGGCGAGTTCAAGTACCAGTCCTACGTATTCCGCGCGACCGGTTTCAAGGCTGCCGCATCGGGTGGCGCATCCAAGTCGGGCCGTGCCTCCAACACTGCCGAGTCCACGCCCAAGGCGGCGTGATGACGGGCCGGGTGCCTGGCAGTCAGGGCGTGGCCGTGGTTCTACCGCACCTGGTCCAGAGCTGGGAGACGGCGTATCGCCACTACAGCGCGATGACGCAACGGACCGCACAAGGTGGGGATGCCTTGGCGGCGCATGACATGGCCGTCGCTTCCTGGGCGGTGGCCTCGGCGTGGCGGGAGCTGGCGACTCAGGGTCAGTTGCCGTGGTGGGTGCTGGCTGCGGTGTCGGCGGCGGCCGAGGGGTTCGAGGAGAACGCGCGGTCCTGGGAGATCCGTGCTTACAGCGAGGAAGGGCAGGTCCGTGGCGTTCAACGCGATGTGGAAGCCGGGACGGCGGGCGGTCGCGGGAATGCAGGGCAATGGTTCGGCGAACCCCGCTCTGGTGATCTACCTGGATCCGGACAGCCTGGCGATCCTGCCGCCGTCCGACCCGGCCGAGTGGCCGGAGTTCATCCGGCTCCTTCGCCAAATCCGCGACAGCGCGGACGAACTGGCCGTCTTCCTCGCCAAGCATCAGGTGGCGCGCGATGACGACACCCGGCCGGAATGAACCCCAAACCCTCCGAGACGCGCACGCGGTCGCCTCGGCCCGCAGGCCGAAGCCGGGGTCGAACCTGGAGACGTGGCTGAAGTTCCACCAGACCAACGCGCGCATGTACCGCGCTGTGTCTGATGTGGACCGAGGGCATCACCACGAACTTCGTTACTGGGTGGGCTATGAGGAGCGGAAGGCCGAGGAGGTGGCCGCGCAGATCCAAAAGGGCAAGTCGCAAGTCAGCTAGAAACTGAATGACAGAGCGAAAAACGCACGCGGGGACGTGCGGCGTACAAACACGTCCTCACACGCTTCCCTTGTCTCGTAAGGCGCAGAACCGGTAACTGGCCTAGGAACCTCGCCGGTTCTGCGCTGTCCACAACCTCTGGAAGTGAACAATGACAACGCTAAACGATGGCAACAAGCGTCCGCTAGACGGGGTCACCCGAACGCGCTGCACAGTCTGTAAGCGGTTCGCCAAGCTCCTGCCCGGCGAGACGGAATGCGCTCCCTGCCGGGGAATGCTGCCGCTGGACCTGACTGGCGGTGGTCGCCGATGAACGCGAACGGGGTCGGTCTTCTCTTGGTCGGCGGCGGGGTGCTGGGTGTGGTGGTGTGGCTGCTGCACAAGCTCGGCCGCGCCTTGGCCACGATCGCGGAAGTCCTCGCCGCCGCAGCGGTGGTCTTCATCGCCCTGTGGTCAGCCGTGAAATTGTTAGTGTGGCTGGGAAAGCAGGTCTTCACGCACTGGAGGACCAGCCTCGCCGTGATCGGTGCGGTGGCCTGGTGGCAGTGGCTAGGCTGGCTCTCACTCGCCATCACCGTCGGTTCGGTCGGCGTGGTGCTGGTGGTGTGGCGGCTGCTCGACGTGGTGTCGTTCGACCGGTGCTGCGGCCGGTTCCTGCGGGCGTGGTGGCTGCGCTGGTTCACCTACACCCGAAAGCTTCCCGGCTGGCTGCACGCCTGCGGCCTGTCCATCTCCGACGGCACGGTGCCCGTCGACGTGACCGTGAACCTTGTCGGCCGTCGCCGGAAGGCGGTCTCTCGCGCTACTGGTGGTGCTGCGGTGCAGGTGCCGAAGGTGCTGGGTGTGAAGTCGGGGCCGTCGTGGGATGAGGTGCGTGTCCGGCTCGTGCCGGGGCAGAAACCGGAAAACTTCGACGACGCTGCCCGCGCTTTGGCTGTGGCTCGCAAGGTCACGCGGTGCCAGGTGCAGGAGCTCGAACCCAACGTCGTCTCGCTCGACTTTCAACGCCGGGACCTCCTCACAGCACCTGTTGACTGTGCGGAGCTACCCGAGCTGGCGGCCGTCGACGGCGTGGATCTGCGGCGGGTGTTCGCCGGACGGACCGAGTACGGGAAGGACTGGCGGCTACCGCTGACCGGTCCGGGCGCGCACATGCTCGTCGCCGGGCGACAGGCGCCGGAAAGAACTCCGTGATGTGGTCCCCACTGGTGTCGGCCGCCTCGGCGATCCGGGCCGGGACGGTGCGTGTCTCGGGGATCGACCCGAAGGGGATGGAACTCGCTTACGGGCGTGGAATCTTCGCCCGCTACGGGGTTGCGGGCAAGGAAGCGATCGAGGTCCTGGACGACCTGCTCGACGGCCTTGAGTCCCGCAAGCGCGACTTTGCCGGGCACACCCGCAACGTCCCGATCTCCACCGATCACCCCTTGGAGATCTTGGAGTTCGACGAGATCGGCGCGCTCACCAAGTACACCGACCGCAAGACCCGCGAAGCCATCGTCGAACGGGTCGCGATCCTGACCACACAGGGCCGGGCGCTGGGCTACACGGTGCGCGGATACGTCCAAGAGCCGACGAAGGACACCGTTCCGGTTCGTGAGCTGTTCCCGCGCCGGGTGTGTCTGCGCGTCACGTCGAAGACGCACGTCGGGATGGTCCTGGGCGACGGCGCTTACGAACGCGGGGCGTGGGCTAACCGGATCGAGGAGTCGGCTGCGGGCGTCGGCTACATCTGGGGTGAGGGCATCCGCGAACCGCTGCGGGTCCGCGCGGGCTGGGTCCCGGACGAGACGGTCAAGGCACTGGAGACCTACGTGACCAACGGCGGTGCTCATGTCGTCGACCTGGCCACCCGTCGCGGTCCCGAGGGGGTGGCGGCGTGAATCGCGTTTTGGTGTTCCTCGATGCGATCCGCGATCACCTCGACTCCTACGCCTTTCCGCCGGTTGCGTCCGTGCGCGTTGGGATTGGTCCGGACCCGGTTTCTGTCCAGCTCGACACCGACCGTCTGACGGACGTGGCGCGGGGCCTGGTTGTCTGGGCGGATTCGCTAGAGAACGTGACCGCCTCGATCTGGCGGGTTCCCCATGGCGGCCGTGTGCACCTGGAAGTACAGGGCCGGACTCCCTGCGGCATCCCGGTCGTGGTCTACGGCGGAGTCCGGTTCGACGAAGTGACCTTCCCGGACCTGCCTGCGAGGATACGGCAGGAGATGCCGGTGTTCGTGCTGCGGCAGTGGAGTACGCCTGGGGAGGTGGCCGCCTGATGAGCACCCAGGAATCCGCGGTGACCATGCCGGCCAAAACGCGGGCCGCTCGGATGCGCGAACCCCTCGCCTCCGACGTGGTCAAGGCGACCGCTGAGAAGCACGGCGTGTGCGTCCGGCCGTTCACGATGGAAGTCGGCGACACCGACACCGGCGAACTCCGCTACGTCCCCGTTCCTTGCGGCTCGACCATCGAATCGGTCTGCCTGCCGTGCGCCCGCAAGGCGAAAGCACTGCGACAGGTCCAGTGCCGCGAAGGCTGGCACATGACCGAAGAACCCGACTTCACCGCAGAGCAACCAACCGAGACACAGACGGAGCTGTTGGCGTTCCGGGCTGATCTGGTGGCGGCCTACCGTGAAGTGAGCGACCAGGCCGAGGCCGATGAGCTGCGGGAGGAGATCCAAGGAGTCGACGACGAACTTCGGCAACTCGGGATGCGGGGCCGTCTTCCGTCGATCGACCTGCCGACGAAGCGGGCGGTGAAGCGCTCGACCAAGCGGCGGCAGGACGCGCCGAACCTCCCTCGACGCAAGGTCGCCAAGACCACCGTGGGCCGGGAGTACGCGGGACGGTTTCGGCCGTCGATGTTCGTCACGCTCACCTGCGACACCTACGGTTCGGTTCGGTCGGACGGTTCCCCGGTCGATCCGTCGACTTATGACTACCGGCGGGCGGCTCGGGACGCGGTGCACTTCTCCGCGCTGGTGGACCGGTGGTGGCAGAACCTCCGGCGGGTCGTCGGCTGGGACGCGCAGTACTTCGCGACCGTGGAGCCTCAACGCCGGGCGGCTCCGCACCTCCACGCGGCAATTCGAGGTTCAGTGCCGCACGACGTGATCCGCCAAGTCACCGAAGCGACCTATCACCAGGTCTGGTGGCCCAACCATGACCATGTCGTCTACGTCGATCGGATGCCGCTCTGGGACGGCGACCGCCGGGTGTTCGTCGACCCGGACACCCGCGCACCACTGACCGACTGGGACGACGTGATAGAAGCCGTGGAAGACCCGGCCCACGTGGTCACCTTCGGGCGACAGGTCCACTCGAAGGGCATCCTCGGAGGGACGGAGGAAGCCGGGCGGCACATCGGCTATCTCACGAAGTACCTCACCAAATCCACGGGTGAGGTCGTCGAAGCTGACACCGCGCGGCAGAAGGATCACCACGACCGGTTGCACGCGGAGCTGTCGGTGACACCGTGCTCGCCTCGGTGCGCGGTGTGGTTGCTCTACGGGATCAATCCCAAGGGCGCCAACGGAAAAACCACGCCAGGGCACTGCAAAGGACGGGCGCATCGGCGGACCACGCTCGGCCTGCCGGGGCGGCGAGTGCTGGTGTCGCGGAAGTGGTCCGGCAAGACGCTCGTCGACCACAAGGCGGACCGGAAGGCGTTCGTCCTGGAGGCGCTGGCGGCGGTCGGGATCGAGAAACCAGCACCGGACCCGGCTCGGCTGGTCTGGCGCAAGGTCGACTCCGGCGACCCGTCCGTGCCACCTCGGGACCACCTGGTGATGCACGCGATCTCGGAACGGATCACCTGGAAAGCCGAGTACGACAAGGCATTGCTTGCCGCACAGAGCCCGCCCGATCTTTCGGCAACTCCGCTGGCGGCCTAGGAACTGGGGAGGCGAACGTGGAAAAGAACTACCTGACCGTCGAAGAAGCGGCGGCGTATCTGAACACGCGCGTCCGGTTCGTGCGGCGCTTGATCGCTGAGCGGCGCGTGGCGTTCCACAAGGTCGGCGTACATGTGCGGTTCGCCGTCGCTGATCTTGAGGAGTTCATCCAGGCCGGTCGGGTCGAGCCGATCACTCGGGCTTCGGTGGTCCGGGACCTCGGAAGGGCGGCCTGACATGGCGAAGAAGCGCGGGCGGCGCGGTTTCGGCAACGTCCGGCAGCGCGCGTCGGGTAAGTGGCAGGCGCGTTATCCGGGGCCGGACGGCCAGATGCGGAACGCTCCCACCATGTTCGCCAGCAAGCGCGCGGCCGAACAGTGGTTGTCGGTGACGGAAACGCAGATCATCCAGGGCGAGTGGATCGACCCTGAGAAGGCGAAGATCACGCTTGGGCACTACGCGGACCAATGGATTACACAGCGACCCGGCTTGCGTCCTCGTACGATCGAGTTGTACCGCTGGCTTCTGAGGAAGCACATCGAAGCGGATCTCGGCGGCGTCGAGCTGGGCAAGTTGTCGACGGCGATCGTTCGGCAATGGCGTGCGGATCGGCTGGCAGCCGGAGTGTCGGAGTCGGTCACTGCCAAGGCGTACAGGCTGCTCCGGGCGATCCTGACTACGGCCGTCGACGAAGACAAGATCTTGCAGCGGAACCCGTGCCGGGTTCGGGGTGCCGACAAGGAGAACCCGGCGGAGCGGCCGGTCCTGACCGTTCCTCAGGTATTCGATCTGGCCGGGCGGATGCCGGAGCGGTTCCGGGCGCTCGTACTGCTGGCCGCGTTCGCGTCACTTCGTTGGGGTGAGGTGTCGGCACTGCGACGGTGTGACGTCGCGGAGGACGGGAGCTGGGTCCGGATCTCGCGGGCGCTGGTCGAGGTTCCCGGACGTGGGCTGATCGTCGGTCCGCCGAAGTCGCGGGCAGGAGTGCGGACGCTGATCGTTCCGGCGGCGATTCGGCGGGATGTGGTGAAGCACCTCGACGCGTTCGTGAAGCCGGATCACGACGCGCTGCTGTTCACCGGTGAGCGTGCGGGCAACCCGGTGCGTCGGCCGAACTTCAGTCAGCGGACGAAGTGGACGGAGGTCGTGGCGAAGATGGGGCTCAAGGGCCTGCACTTCCATGACCTCCGGCACGCGGGGAACATCTGGGCGTCGAAGGCGGGCACGTCGACCAAGGACCTCATGGCGCGGATGGGGCATGACGACATGCGGGCGGCGCTGATCTACCAGCGGGCGACCAGCGACGCTGACGAACGGATCGCCGACCGGCTGTCGAAGCTCGTCGACCAGCATCGGATGGGCAAGCCAGACGACGATGACGACGGTCTGAGCGGACAGCCGGTGCCCGTCGGCTAATGGCCCGTTAATGGCCCAGCCGGAAGATCACCCGGACAAAGCGAAAGCCCCAGGTCCTAAGTGGACATCCACTGACCTGGGGCTTTCGCGGGAGAGCGGATGACGGGAATCGAACCCGCGTATTCAGCTTGGGAAGCTGATGTTCTACCATTGAACTACATCCGCAGTGCTCGGCCAGCATACACGGTCCGGATCTCCCCGTGTCATGACCCCACCCCGCCTTGACGTCGCCGCACTCAAGTGACAACACTTGTTGTCTACGTCGGAGGTGAGCCGGATGGACGAGAGGCTGCCCGACCCCGAACTGTTCCGCCAAGGCGGGTTCCGGGTCGCGTCGAGGTTGTTCATCGAGGGTGACATCAGGGGTGACGAGCGGCAGGTGGCCCGGCTGCGGAGGTTCGCGCAGCGGGAGGATCCGGCGGCCGACGTGCTGGTGCCCTTGCTGCGGGGAGGTGCTCAAGAACAGTTCGAAAGGGCGCTGCGGCAAGGCATCCAGAGTGTCGCGAGTCCTCCGGAGGAGCTCGAAGCCTTCTTTCACAACGTCGAGGCGACGCCGTACTGGGTCGACCAAGACCGGTTGGAGCGCGGAGCGCGGGCGATCACGCGTGCCGGGTTGCTCGGTCTCTTTCCGCTCGGTGACGTTTCGCTGATGGGCGGCTATCTCGCGTCGCGTGCCACGAAGTCGCTCGTCGGCACGGGCGAGATCGAGTACAAGGCGGCGCAGCGGCTCGTCGAGACGGCGACCTGGTGGATCCACGTGACGACGCCGGGTGTGCTGGTGCCCGGCGGGCGTGGGTACGAGGCCGCGTTGCGGGTGCGGATCGTGCACGCGCATGTCCGCGCCGCGATGAACCGCCGCAAGGACTGGGATTACGCCGCTTGGGACAGGCCGGTCAACCAGGTCCAGACCGCGGGCACGCTCCTGCTCTTCTCCCTCGTCTACGTGTTCGGCACGCAACTGCTCGGGCTCCGCTACAGCGCTCGCGAGCGCGCCGACATCCTGCACCTTTGGCGTTACGTCGGCTGGCTGATGGGCGTCGACGAGGAGCTCCTGCCCGCCGGCGAGGACGACGCCTGGCGGTTGCTGTGGCTGCTCGCCACCACCGAGTTCATCCCCGACGACGATTCCAAACGGCTCGCCGCGGCGCTCATGAAGTCCCACGCGGCGATCGGTGAGGGCCGGGGCGCGATGGGCAAGGTCCTCTCGCATGTGTCGGTCGCGGCGCACGGGTCGATCAGCAGGCTCCTTCTCGGCAAGGCCAACGCCGACTTCCTGGAGCTGCCCGACGATCCGATCGCGCAGGCGGCCGTGGTCGCGGTGGCGGGCGTCAACTTCGCCGCCGAGACGGTGCGGCGGATGGTGCCCGGCGCGACGGCGCTCCAGGAGCTGATCGGAGCCGCCGGCCGTCGCCACTACCTCCGGCAGGTCACCAAGGTGTTCCGGCTCGACCCCACCTACGGCAGGCACATGAAGGCCGCTTGACTACGCTGACCGCGTGCTCCTCAGCGACCGTGACCTCCGTAAAGAACTCGACGCCGGCCGTCTCGGTGTCGACCCGTTCGACCCGACGATGGTCCAGCCGTCGAGCATCGACGTGCGACTCGACCGCTATTTCCGCGTGTTCGACAACAGTAAGTACACCCACATCGACCCGCAGCTCCAGCAGGACGAGCTGACCTCGCTGGTCGAGAAAGAGGGCGAAGACCCCTTCGTCCTCCACCCCGGCGAGTTCGTGCTGGGGTCGACGTACGAGACCGTCACGCTCGCCGACGACCTCGCCGGCCGTCTGGAGGGCAAGTCCTCCCTCGGCCGCCTCGGCCTGCTCACGCACTCCACCGCGGGCTTCATCGACCCCGGCTTCTCCGGTCACATCACGCTGGAGCTGTCGAACGTCGCGAACCTGCCGATCACGCTCTGGCCGGGAATGAAGATCGGCCAGCTCTGCATCTTCCGCCTGTCCAGCGCGGCGGAGTTCCCGTACGGCTCGAACGAAGCCGGTTCGCGCTACCAGGGGCAGCGGGGGCCGACTCCGAGCCGCGCGTACAAGAACTTCCACCGCGTCGACACCTGGCGGTGAGCGGCCACCGGCCTGAATGGGCGGTCCGCAAGGCGGGCCAGAACCACCCGGACGGTCAGCGACACCCACGAGTCGATCACCAAGACGGATCACGGTAGGCGACCGCTGGCCGGTATTACTACTTTCGGAGGTATTGCCGTAATCAGTTCGTGATAGTTTTCGGCCCCGTGTCCCCCAATAGAACACGAAGCCGGTTACTGTTGGTCACGCTCAGCGTCTTGCTGGGCGGGATGATCGCCAGTGCGAGCTACCTGATGGTGACCGATCGGTTCCAGGGGACTGCGCTGAGCAATCTGTCGCTGAGTGTCCCCGACACCAAGGGCAACTCCGGTGATGCTCTCGCGAAGCCGCCCTCCCACTTCGGCCAGACGCCCGCTCCCGCTCTTGGTGGTCCCGCGTCGGGTTCGCCCGCTCCGACGACGTCTTCGGCCGCTCCCACGTCTTCCTCCGCGTCGCCGCCGAGTTCCGCGTCCGCCTCGGCCGAGCCGTCCGCCCAGCCTTCCGAGGCGCCGAAGCCGACGCCCAGCAAGGCTCCGGAGCCGCCTCGTGCGCAGGACGGTTCGCTCGCCGCCCAGGTCGTCGACCTCGTCAACGCCGAGCGCGCCGAAGCGGGCTGTTCACCGGTGAGCAACGAGTCGCGCCTCACCGCCGCCGCGCAGGGCCACAGCGACGACATGTCCGCCCGGAACTACTTCTCGCACACCACGCCGGAAGGCGTCACGTTCGACCAGCGCATCCGCGCCGCCGGCTACGACAAGCCCGGCGCCGAGAACATCGCCAAGGGCCAGTCGAACGCCGCCAAGGTGATGGCCGCCTGGATGAACTCCGAGGGGCACCGCGCGAACATCCTCAACTGCAAGCTGAAGAAGATCGGTGTCGGCGTCAACACCAAGGGCATGTACTGGACGCAGAACTTCGGCTACTGACCCTTGCCCCAGTCGCCGTAGCGGGCCAGCACGGCCGCGCGCAGTTCGGCGTCCGTGCGCGGGACCGGTTCGATGAACACCTCGGTGACGTCGCCGAAGGTCCGCGTCAGTTCGGTCGCCATCCGGACGCAGGCGTGTTCGACCTCCGCGGCGCCGAGTGCGTCGTCGAAATCGACCCTGGCGCATACGAGCACCTGATCGGTGCCCATCAGCATGGTCTGCAGGTCGACGACGGCCTCGACCTCGGGTGCGCCCCGCATGTGGTCGCGCACCGCGCGCACCAGCCTCGGATCCGCCTGCCTGCCGATCAGCAGGCCGCGGTTGGTGCGCCCGAGCACGTACGCGACGAGGGCCAGCAGCACCCCGATCGCGATCGACGCCGCGCCGTCCCAGACCTGCGAGCCGGTGAGGTGGTGCAACCCGATCCCGGCGAACGCGAGCAGCAGGCCGATCAGCGCGGCCGAGTCCTCGAACAGGACGGTCTTCGGGGCGGGGTCGTCGATCATCCGCAGGTAGACCGAGACCTTCTGGCCCGACTTCGCGGCATCTCGCCGCACCTGCCGCACGGCCTGGAACCACGAGACGGACTCGAGGGCGAACGCGATCGCGAGGACGACGTAGCCGACGATCGGGTCGGTCTGCTCGGTCGCTTCGCCGAACACCGTCGAGAAGCCTTCGTAAAGCGCGAACATCGCACCAGAGGCGAAGATCGACACCGCCGCGAGCAGCGACCAGAAGTAGCGTTCCTTGCCGTAGCCGAAGGGGTGGACGCGGTCGGCGGGACGGCCCGAACGTTTCAGCGCGGTCAGCAGGAGGACTTCGGTGATCGTGTCGGCCACCGAGTGCGCGGCTTCCGACAGCATCGCGCCGGAGCCGGTGATGACGCCGGCGATCAGTTTCAGCACGGCGATGGCGAGGTTGACCCCACCCGCCAGTACCACCGTCAGGGTGCTTTCGTCACCGGATTCTTCACTCACCTCGCGTAGCGTAGTGCGAGTGCGCCGATCTCACAGGCGACGCAAGCCCTGCAGGACCCGTTCCATCAAGGCGAGTGCCGGATGACCGTCGAATTCAGCCTGCGTTTCATGAACGGTGACCAAACCGAGTTCTGCCATATCACCCAAAAGGACCTTTGCAACGCCGAGTGGAACGCTGAGTGACGCCGCTACTTCGGCGACGGAAGTCGGACGGCGGCACAGTGCTCTCACCGAATGGAATTCGACACTGAACCCGGGCGCGGTCCACGGCGCGTCGTTCCGGACGGAAATCATCGCTTCGATGGCGAAGTTCCGCTTGGACTGGGTGCGTCCGCCCGTGCGGACGTACGGGCGGACGCGCGTGCGGCGCCGTTCCTGCCGCGGAGGCCGCCTGGCTGCCGGGATGCTGGGGATGGTCGCTTCCTGGGCCGTTCTGGCGAGCGCCGCGGTCGACGGGAGGCGCGCAGGGGGGCGAAGGTTCGGCGAGCCCGGCATCGCGAGGCGGTGTTCCTTGCCGGAGCGGAGTTCGTGCCGATTGCCCATTGATTTCCTCGCCCCTGTTTTTCGAGCCCCTGCCCGCTCCTGCGGTCGGCGTCGCCGAAAGAAACCTCGTGGACGACAACGGCAACGAGGAAACGCCAGCCTATCGTTGCCGTGTACCGCCGAACGGGTAACGGGACCGAATGGCCCGGCCGGATAAAACAAGAGGGAACATTCTCTCGCATTATGTGCGAGAGAATGTTCCCTCTGGCCGCGGACCTCTACTTGTCTTCCTCGGGAAGCGGCGTGCCGGTGGCCGTTTCGTCGGTGGGCACGTCGGCCTTTCCGTCGAGTTCGGCATCCGAGACGGTGTCCAGGGACGGCGCTCCCGCCGGGACCGGTTGCGGCTCCGGCTTCCGCTTGACGGCGGTCAGCAGCAGCTGGGCGACGTCGACGACCTCGACCTTCTCGCTCGCCTGTCCGTCGCTCTGACGCGCCGTGACGCCGTCGGTGAGCATCACGCGGCAGAACGGGCAGCCGGTCGCGATCTTCGAAGGCGCGGTGCCGAGCGCTTCGTCGACGCGCTCGACGTTGATGCGCTTGCCGATCTTCTCTTCCATCCACATCCGCGCGCCACCGGCACCACAGCACATCGAGCGGTCGCCGTGCCGCGGCATCTCACGCAGTTGCGCGCCCGAAGCGCCGACGAGCTCACGCGGTGCGTCGTAGACCTTGTTGTGGCGGCCCAGGTAGCACGGGTCGTGGTAGGTGACGTCCTCGGCGACCGGCGCCACCGGGGTCAGGTGCTTCTCCCGCACCAGGCGGTTGAGCAGCTGCGTGTGGTGCACGACGTCGAACTGGCCGCCCAGCTCCGGGTACTCGTTCGCGAGGGTGTTGAAGCAGTGGGCACAGGTGACGACCACCTTGCGCGCCTTGCGTTCGCGGCCCTCGAACACCGAGTTCAGGATCTCGACGTTCTGCTGCGCCAGCATCTGGAACAGGAACTCGTTGCCCGCCCGGCGGGCCGGGTCACCGGTGCAGGACTCCTCCGAGCCGAGCACGGTGTACTTGACGCCCGCCATGTGCAGCAGTTCCGCGACAGCGCGGGTGGTCTTCTTCGCGCGGTCCTCGAACGCGCCGGCGCAGCCGACCCAGAAGAGGTACTCGGTGTCACCGAGGTCACCGTCGAACACCGGCACCTCGAAGTCCAGGTCCTCGGTCCAGGCGAGCCGGTCCTTGGCGTTCTGGCCCCACGGGTTGCCCTTGTTCTCCAGGTTCTTGAACATCCCGTTGAGTTCGCTGGGGAACGCGGATTCGATCATCACCTGGTAGCGGCGCATGTCGACGATGTGGTCGACGTGCTCGATGTCCACCGGGCACTGCTCGACACACGCGCCGCAGGAGGTGCAGGACCACAGCACCTCGGGGTCGATCACGCCGCCGTCATCGCCGATGAGGGCCTTCTGGGACTCCGCGATCGCGAGGACGTCGATGCCGGCGTACATGTTGTCGCCCGACAGGCCGACCTCGTCACCGGCCATGTCGCGCTTGCCGCCCGCGAGCAGGTACGGTGCCTTCGCGTAGGCGTGGTCCCGAAGCTGTGTGATGAGCAGCTTCGGCGAAAGCGGCTTGCCGGTGTTCCACGCCGGGCACTGCGACTGGCAGCGGCCGCATTCGGTGCAGGTGGAGAAGTCCAGCCAGCCCTTCCAGCTGAAGTCCTCGATCTTGCCGACGCCGAAGGTGTCCTCGTCCGGGTCCGCCTCTTCGAGGTCGAGCACCTTGCCGTTGCTCATCATCGGCTTGAGCGCGCCCAGCGCGACGCCGCCGTCGTCCTCGCGCTTGAAGTAGATGTTGAAGAAGGCGCTGAACCGGTGCCACGCGATGCCCATGGTCATCGTGCGCGCGATGACGAACAGCCAGACCGTGGCGCTCATCAGCTTGACGAACGCGAACACCGAGACCAGGTTCGGGCTGGCGGGCAGCAGTTCACCGATGGGATGCGAGACGAACGCGGCCCAGACCGGGGTCTCGTGGACGTTCATCGCGGACTTCGCGGCGCGGACACCGATGATGCCGATGCCCTCGATGAGCACGACGGCCTCGATGAAGTACGCCCACTTGAAGTTGGAGCCCTGGAAGCGGGACTGCCGGTCGGCGCGCCGCGGGTGGTTCTTCTGCCGGATCCCGATCAGCACCAGCGCGCCGACGATGGTGCCGACGCCGAGCACCTCCATCAGCAACTGGAACAGCGACCAGTCGTCGAGGACGGGCCAGCCCCACGTCGGGACGAAGACTTCGCCGTACGCCTCGAACAGCGCGAGCGACCCGAGGATGAAGCCCCACATGACCAGCCAGTGCGCGGCCCCGACGCTGCGGATCTTGTTCATCCGGGTGTGCGCGGCGAATTCCTTGATCAAGGTCTTCATCCGCGGCAGGAACGGGCCGTTGCGGGTCGAGTCGGGCTGGCCGAGACGGATCACCCGCACGAAGCGGGCGATGGTCGCGAAGAACATTCCCCAGGCGACTACGCCGAGCAGGACCGAGATCCCGCCGAGCGTGAGCTGTACAGCGCCCATCGTCGGGTGCCTTTCGTCCGAGTGAAGCTGTGGTGGTGGGGGCAGACTAATGCTTCTTACTGATGGGTAACCCACTGACCGCGCCCAAGTCCCACCGATGTGGTGTACGCCTCTCTTTGTTTTAAGACGATCGTCCAGGTACTTTTTGTGACATGGGTGCGTACCTTCTCCTCGCTTTGGCCATCGCCGCGGAGGTATCCGCGACGGTGTCGTTGAAACTTTCCGAGGGCTTCGGCAAGGTGGGCCCGTCGATCGTCGTGGTCGTCGGCTACGCCGTCGCGTTCGTCGCGCTCGCGTACGTGCTGAAGGCGGGCGTGCCGATGAGCGTCGCCTACGCGATCTGGGCCGCGGCCGGTGTCGCGCTGGTGGCCGCCGTCGGCATGGTGTTCTTCTCCGAACCCGTCAACTTCTCCGTGATCGCCGGGCTGGTGCTGGTGATCGGCGGCGTCGTGCTGATCGAGGCAGGGAGCACCCACTAAGTGAAGATCCAGGTCGACGGCCGGAAGGCCAGGGGTGAGAAGCGGCGCGACGAGATCATCGCGGCCGCGTTGCGGGTGATCGAACGGGACGGCGTCGCCGGTGTCACCCATCGGACGGTCGCCGCCGAAGCCGGCGTGCCGACGGCTTCGACGACCTATCACTTCTCCAGCCTCGACGACCTGCTGATCGCGACCCTCATCTCGTGCGCGCGGGACATGGCGACCGAGGTCTACTGGATGATCGACCGCGCCCGTTCGCGCGGCAGCCGCGGCGCGGAAGAGGTCGCCGGGTTGCTCGCGCAGGCGCTGGGCCCGCGGCGCGGGCGGACGATGGCGGAGTACGAGCTGTACCTGCTGGCCGCGCGCAAACCCGAGCTGAGGCCTGCCGCACGGCGCTGGCTCGACGTGCTGACCTCGATGGTCCGGCACGACGACGAGGTGGCGTTCCGGGTGTTCCTCGCCGGTATCGACGGCCTCCTGATCCAGGGCCTCATCGACGACGAGCCGCCGTCCGCGGAGGAGCTGCGGCCGGTGGTGGACTACCTGCTGAAACCCCGTTGACCCGCCGGGTAATTTTCGGATCATGAGGATTGTCGGCGCGTACGAACTGGACGACGACCCGGCTCGGGTGGACCTCGGCATGGTGTGGAAGTACCTGTCCACCAGCGTTTACTGGGGCAAGTGGCGAGACCGCGAGGCGATCGAGAAGGTCTTCAGGAACGCGTGGCGTGTCGTCGGCGCGTATGAGCGCTCGACAGGCCGCCAGGTCGGCTTCGCGCGGGCGTTCTCGGACACCATCGGCAGCGCGTATCTCGCGGACGTCTTCGTCGTCGAGGAGGCGCGCGGTGCGGGGCTCGGCAAGGAACTGGTCCGGGAGATGATCGACAACGGGCCGGGTGCGGAGTTCCGCTGGATGTTGCACACCGCCGACGCGCACGAGCTGTACCGGCCGTTCGGCTTCGGCGACCCGCCCGAGGGGCAGTACATGGAGCGGAACCGGGCCAACGGGCAGGTCTAGCGCAGCGTCCGCGAAGGCCTCCTTACCTACCCTGAGAGCAGGGAAAGAGGCCTTCGCGGAAAGCCGGTCAGTCCTTGTTCTCGTGCAGGGCCGTAAGCGTCGCCCGGCCGATGGCGTGGCTGAAAAGGTTGAAGCCGAGGAAAGCCGGCGTAGCGTCTTCGCCGACTTCGAGCTTTTCGACGTCCACAGCGTGCACCGCGAAGATGTACCGGTGCGGTCCGTGTCCGGGCGGCGGGGCGGCGCCGAGGAACTGCTTCACGCCTCCGTCCCCCTTCAGGGTGACGGCGCCCGCCGGAAGGCCGGAGCCGGTCTCGTCACCCGCGTTCGCGGCCAGCGCGGTCACCGACGCGGGGATGTCGAACACCGCCCAGTGCCAGAACCCGCTCGCCGTCGGCGCGTCGGGGTCGTAGCAGGTCACGGCGAAGCTCTTGGTCTCGGCGGGAAAGCCCTCCCAGGACAGCTGCGGGGAACGGTCTTCGCCGCCCGCGCCGAAGATCCCGGAAAGGTGGGGTGTCGGCAGGAAGCCGCCTTCTTCGATGTCGGTGCTGCTCAAGGTGAAGGCAGGCAGATCGGGCAGTGAATCGTACGGATCGGGTGCCTGCGGCATGCGTCCTCCTGATCGTGGAACCGATGACGAAGCCAGGCTAGGACCCCGAGGACCCCGGTGCGGGATCAGGGACGATTCCGGGGGTTACCCCTATGTCCATCCCGCCGCCCTGCCCTTAGCGTCGAGCTACACGAAAACCTGCTCTGGAGGGACTCAAGACCATGGCGCGCCCACTCCTCGCGATCGGAGGCATCGCGTTGATCGGCGTCGGTGTCCTCACCGGCCTCGGCTGGTGGTGGCCGTCCGACGCGGAGGCCACCTCGGAGGTCACCCAGCCGATCCGCAGCGTGCGGATCGAAAACGACGAGGGTGGCGTCAAGATCCGCACCGGCGCGGGGCCGGTCCGGGTCCACCAGGAGTTCGAGTACCGCTGGGACAAGCCGGGCGACTCGTTCCGGGTGGACGGTGACACCCTGGTCCTCGCGGGCTGCGGCAGCAACTGCGAGGTCCGTTACGACGTGGTGGTCCCGGCGGGCATCCCGGTCACGGGCACCTTGAACTCGGGGGCGCTCGACATCGCCGGTGTGTCCACTGTGGACGTCACGGTCGACTCCGGCGCGGTCGACGTGCGTGACGTGCCGGGCACGGTGAAGGTGCGGTCCGACGCCGGTCGCGTCGAACTGGCGAACATCGGCCAGGCCGTCACGGTGCAGGCGTCCTCCGGCGCCATCAAGGGGGAACGGCTCGGCGGCGATGTCGAGGCCCGCACCAACAGCGGCCGGATCGAACTCGAACTGGTCAAGGGCGCGGACGTCACCGCGCGGACCGACAGCGGTTCGGTCGAGGTCACCGTTCCGGCGGGCGACTACGACGTCACCGGTACCAGCGACAGCGGCCGCCGCGACATCGAAGTGAACCAGTCCGGTTCGGCCCCGCACAAGCTCGATCTCAACACCGACAGCGGAAGCGTCAAGGTCGAAGCGGCCTGACGGAATTCATCGGGGGAACACTTTCTCATGGGAACCAAAGAGAAGCGCGTCCTCGGCGCGCTCGCTCTCGGCGCGCTGACCGCCTTCGGGATCGTCGGCTGCACCACCGAAAGCCACGAAAAACTGAGTGACGGCGCGCCCGTCACCGAGCGGATCACCGCGATCCGGGTGGACGTCCCGGTCGGCGCGGTCACGCTCCGGGTCGAGGACGGCGCACCCGTCTCGTTGCGCCGCGAAGTGACGTACACCGGCAAGAATCCAGGCAAGACGTACAGCGTCGAGAACGGCACGCTGGTCCTCGGCGGCTGTAAGCAGTGCGGGGTGGACTACGACGTCGTGGTCCCGCGCGAGCTGGCGATCTCCGGGTCCATCGGCACCGGCAAGATCACGCTCGCCCGCGCCGCTTCGGTCGATTTGAAGGGGGACGTCGGCGACTTGAAGGTGCTGAGCACGTCCGGGCCGGTCACCCTGCGCACCGGCACCGGTGACATCGAGGTCGGTCTCACGAAGCCGGGCGCGGTCACCGCGAACGCCGAGGTCGGCAAGGTCGTCGTCACCGTGCCCGACGGCGCGTACCGGATCCGCGCGAAGGCGGAGACCGGCAAGGTCGAAACCGGTGGTGTCCGGCAGGACCAGGCTTCGGTGAACGTTCTCGACCTCGAGTCCGGCACCGGCTCGGTCACGGTGAAGCCCGCATGAAGACGTTTGCGGTGGTCACCGCGCTGACCCTCTTGCCGCTTTCCGCGCTGCCCGCGGCCGCCGCGCCCGGGATCGACTGGAAGCCGTGCGCGACCGAGTACGCGCCGACGCTGGAATGCGCGAGCCTTCCGGTGAGTGGTGGCTTTTCCCTCGCGCTGGCGAAGCTGCCCGCGACCGATCCCGCGCGCCGGGTCGGTTCGTTGCTGACGAACCCCGGCGGGCCGGGTGGTGCCGGGGTCACCGTGCTCAAGTACGGCGGTCGTGGTCTCGCGTTGGACAAGCCGGAAATGGCCGAAGCGCGGCAGCGGTTCGACGTGATCGGGTTCGACCCGCGTGGCGTCGGGAAAAGCACGCCCGCGATCGCCTGCGCGCCGGAGCTGCACGACCCCGCGCTCAGCCGTTTCCCGCGGAGCCGCGCGGACTACGACAAGCTCATCGCGCACAACCGTGCCTCGGGCAACGAATGTCTCGAGAGGACAGGCCCTGCTTTGTCCTCTGTGGACACCTGGCGGGCCGCGGACGACATCGAAGCGATCCGGGTCGCCCTCGGCGAGCCACAGGTGAACTGGCTCGGTGTCTCCTACGGATCCGAACTCGGCGCCGTGTACGCGGAGAAGTACCCGAAGCGCGTCAGGACGATGGTGCTCGACGGCGCCATCGACCACTCCCGGCCGACACGGCTGGCGATCCTCGACGAGGCCATCGCGACGGAAAGCGCGCTCAAGGACTTCGCGAAGTGGTGCACGACCTCGTCCGACTGCGTGCTTCGCGGCAAGGACGTCCTCGCCACCTACGACGCGCTGATGCGGACGCCCGGCGGTGTGCCGTCGAAACAACTGGGGCGGAACGTGACCGCCGAGGAGCTCGCGGCCGGGATCTACGGCGGGCTGATCATCCCCGCGTTCTGGCCGGACGTGGCGAAGGGAATCGAAGCCGCGACGGCCGGGAAACCCGACGCGGACGCGCTGGTGCCGTACTCCCAGCTGGACCCGTCCTACGGCGCCTACCGCTCGATCGGCTGCCACGACTTCGGCTCGCCGTTCACCTCCTACCCCGACATGAGGGCGATGCAGGGCCTGGTGAAGGCCCTCGCGCCGCACAGCTGGCGGTACTCGGAGTTCTGGGACATCACGAGCGGCTGTGCGGGCTGGCCGGTGCCCTCGGCGTACCTCCCGCGGCCGCAGAAGGTCTCGGGTGCGGCACCGATCCTGGTGGTCGGCGGCGAACACGACCCCGCGACGCCGCTGGTGTGGGCGAAGGGGCTCGCGCGGAACATCGAGAACTCGACGTTGCTGATCGACGCCGGGTACGGGCACACAGGGCTGCTGAACTCAGCCTGCGTGCGCACCGAAGAGGTGAAGTACCTGGTGAGCGGGGTCACACCCGCTCCGGGCACGGTCTGCCGGTAGTCCGGGAACAAGACGCCCCTGCCGCTCGTTGAGCCGGATACAAGGTTGAGTGCAGTTGGCTCAAGTCCGGCTTGACGGAAGCCGCACCGGCCCGATACAACTTGCGTTGAGCCCGCTCAAGGTGGGCGAGAACGTGCAGGTCACGAAACTAGCAGGAGGATCACACCATGGCGCGAGCGGTCGGCATCGACCTCGGCACGACCAACTCGGTCGTCGCTGTCCTTGAGGGCGGCGAGCCGACGGTCATCGCCAACTCGGAAGGTTCACGCACCACCCCGTCCATCGTCGCCTTCGCCAAGAACGGCGAAGTGCTGACCGGCCAGCCGGCGAAGAACCAGGCCGTGACGAACGTCGACCGCACGATCCGGTCGGTCAAGCGGCACATCGGTACCGACTGGAAGACCGAGATCGACGGCAAGGCCTACACCTCGCAGGAGATCAGCGCCCGCGTGCTGATGAAGCTCAAGCGCGACGCCGAGGCGTACCTGGGCGAGACCATCACCGACGCGGTCATCACCGTCCCCGCCTACTTCGAGGACGCGCAGCGGCAGGCCACCAAGGAGGCCGGGCAGATCGCCGGCCTGAACGTGCTCCGCATCGTCAACGAGCCCACCGCGGCGGCGCTGGCGTACGGCCTGGACAAGGGCGAAAAGGAACAGACCATCCTGGTCTTCGACCTCGGTGGCGGTACCTTCGACGTGTCGCTGCTGGAGATCGGCGAGGGTGTCGTCGAGGTCCGCGCGACCTCCGGTGACAACCACCTCGGCGGGGACGACTGGGACGAGCGGATCGTCACCTGGCTGGTCGACAAGTTCAAGTCGTCCAACGGCATCGACCTCACCAAGGACAAGATGGCGCTCCAGCGCATCCGTGAGGCCGCCGAGAAGGCGAAGATCGAGCTTTCCAGCTCGAACTCGGCCAGCATCAACCTGCCGTACATCACCGTGGACGCGGACAAGAACCCGCTGTTCCTCGACGAGCAGCTCTCCCGCGCCGAGTTCCAGAAGATCACCTCGGACCTGCTCGAGCGCACCCGCAAGCCGTTCAACAACGTCATCCGGGACGCCGGTGTCGCCGTCGGCGACATCGACCACGTCGTGCTCGTGGGTGGTTCCACCCGCATGCCCGCCGTGTCGGACCTGGTCAAGGAGCTGACCGGCGGCCGCGAGCCGAACAAGGGCGTCAACCCGGACGAGGTCGTCGCCGTCGGCGCCGCGCTGCAGGCCGGCGTGCTCAAGGGCGAGGTCAAGGACGTCCTGCTGCTCGACGTGACCCCGCTTTCCCTCGGCATCGAGACCAAGGGCGGCGTCTTCACCAAGCTCATCGAGCGCAACACCACGATCCCGACCAAGCGTTCGGAGATCTTCTCCACCGCGGACGACAACCAGCCGTCGGTGCAGATCCAGGTGTTCCAGGGTGAGCGCGAGATCGCGGCGCACAACAAGAAGCTCGGCATGTTCGAGCTGACCGGTCTTCCGCCCGCCCCGCGTGGCGTGCCGCAGATCGAGGTCACCTTCGACATCGACGCCAACGGCATCGTGCACGTCCTCGCGAAGGACCTCGGCACGAACAAGGAGCAGTCGATGACGATCACCGGTGGCTCCGCGCTGCCGAAGGACGACATCGAGCGCATGGTCAAGGACGCCGAGGCGCACGCCGAGGAGGACAAGCAGCGCCGCGAGGAGGCGGAGACCCGCAACCAGGCGGAGACGCTGGTCTACCAGACCGAGAAGTTCGTCAAGGACAACGAGGACAAGCTGCCCGACGAGCTCAAGGGCAAGGTGAAGTCCGCGATCGACGAGGCCAACGAGGCGCTCAAGGGCACCGACTCGGCGAAGATCCGCGAGTCCATCGAGAAGCTGAACACCGCTTCGCAGGAGCTGGGCACCGCGCTCTACGCCAACGCGGCGGGCAACGCCGCCGACGACGCCGCCGCCGGTGAAGGCGCCACCGGGACCGCGGGTGCGGGCACCGGTTCGCAGGCCAAGGCCGACGACGTCGTCGACGCCGAAATCGTCGAAGAGGACGAGAAGGACAAGAAGTGACGGGACGCTACGACGAGACCGAGGGCCGGGGCCCGGACGAACCGGTGGTCGTGCGGGACCGCCGGCGGGTCGATCCGCTGACCGGCGAAGTCACTTCGGCCGCCCCGGAGGCCGAAGCCAAGGACGGTCCGAAGCACGCTGCTCCCTCGGAGGACTCCGTGGAGCAGGCCGTTCCGGTAGAGCCGGAGCCCGCCGCACACGCGGGCCCCGGCCTCGGGGACTCCATCGTGGGCGACTCGGTGTCGGTGGCCACCGGACTGGAGAAGGAGCTGGCGGAACGCACCGCCGACCTCCAGCGCCTCCAGGCCGAATACGCCAACTACCGCAAGCGTGTCGACCGGGACCGCGAGCAGGTCGTCGCCGGGGCGAAGGCGTCGGTCGTCGGTGACCTGCTCCCGTTGCTCGACGACCTCGAGCGCGCGGAGCAGCACGGCGATCTGACGGGTGCCTTCAAGGCGGTCGGCGAGAAGCTGGTCGGCAGCCTGCAGCGGTCGGGGCTCGAGCCGTTCGGCACGGAGGGTGAGCCCTTCGACCCGAGCGTGCACGAGGCCGTCCAGCACAGCACGTCGCCGGACGTCACCGGGCCGACGGTCACCACGGTCATGCGCCGCGGTTACCGCTTCGGTGAACGCGTGCTGCGCGCGGCGCTGGTCGGGGTCACCGACCACGAGCCGGGTGCCGCTCCGGCACCCGCGGCGGCGGCGCAGGACGCCCCGGTGGACCCGCCCGTGGGTGGCGAATTGCCGCTCGAGGGCGAACTTTTCGATGAGAACAATCGCTGATCGGCGATACGGCGTGAAAGGAGGAGACGTTCGGTGAGTGCACGGGAATGGATCGGTAAGGACTTCTACCGTGAGCTGGGCGTCTCCTCCGACGCCACCGCGGACGAGATCAAGAAGGCCTATCGCAAGCTGGCCAAGGAGAACCACCCCGACGCCAACGCGGGCAACGTCGAGGCCGAGAAGAAGTTCAAGGCGGTTTCCGAGGCGTACGGTGTGCTGTCCGACACGGCCAAGCGCAAGGAGTACGACGAGGCTCGCCGCCTCTTCGGCTCCGGAGGTCCCGGCGGCTTCGGCTTCCCGGCCGGCGGTGGCGCCGGTGGGTTCGACGTCGGCGACATCTTCGGCCAGGCTGGTCAGCAGCAGAGCGGTTTCGGCGGCCTCGGCGACATCCTCGGCGGTCTCTTCGGCCGCCGCGGCGGGGCGGCCGGTGCCACGGCGAACCGGCCGCAGCGCGGCTCGGACGTGGAGACCGACGTCCGGATCGACTTCACCGAAGCGGTCAAGGGCGCGACCCTGCCGCTGCGGCTGTCGAGCCCGGCGACCTGTTCCACCTGCGGCGGGAACGGCGCGAAGCCGGGAACCTCCCCGAGGACGTGTTCGACCTGCCAGGGCAGCGGGCTGGTCAGCCGGAGCCAGGGCGCGTTCGCGTTCTCCGAGCCGTGCCGCGATTGCCGCGGCCGCGGCACGATCATCGACGATCCCTGCCCGGAATGCGCCGGCGAGGGCATCAGCACCCGCACCCGCACGCTGACCGTGCGGATCCCGCCGGGTGTCGCCGACGACCAGCGGATCCGTCTCGCGGGCCAGGGTGAACCGGGCCGAGGCGGGGCGCAGCCGGGCGATCTGTACGTCCGCGTGCACGTCGCCCCGCACGCGTTGTTCGGGCGCCAGGGCCTCGACCTGACGATCACCGTGCCGGTGTCCTTCGCGGAACTGGCCCTCGGCGGCACGATCACCGTGCCGACGCTCGAGGGCAAGGTCTCGCTGAAGGTGCCGCAAGGTACGGCGAGCGGCCGGGTGCTTCGGGTGCGCGGCAAGGGAATCGCGAAGCGTGACGGTTCACAGGGCGATCTGCTGGTCACCCTGCAGGCGGCCATTCCGGCCAAATTGGACGACCAGGCCCGTGAAGCGCTGGAGGCCTACGCCGAGGCCATGGCCGACCACGATCCACGACCGGAGATCACCGAACTTCTCGAAGGCAGGTGAGTGTGATGTTCGGCGGGTTGCCGCATGGTGCGGACGAAGACACGCCGGTGTTCGTCATTTCGGTGGCGGCGCAGCTTTCCGGCCTGCACGCGCAGACCCTGCGGTCCTACGACCGGCAGGGGCTCGTGTCGCCGGGCCGGACCTCCGGTGGTGGACGGCGTTACTCGATGCGGGACATCGCGTTGCTGCGCGAAGTGCAGCGACTGTCCCAAGAGGACGGGGTCAACCTCGCGGGCATCAAGCGGATCATCGAGCTGGAAAACCAGGTCGACGCGCTCCGGGCGCGCATCGCCGAACTGACCGAAGAGCTCACGACGGCGTACCTTGCCGCCGAACGGACGGCCGCGGCCGTGCATGCCTCCTACCGCAAGGATCTCGTCCCGCTGCGGCAGCAGACGGCGCTGGTCGTCTG
Organism: Amycolatopsis sp. QT-25; assembly: GCF_029369745.1. Taxonomy (NCBI): domain Bacteria; kingdom Bacillati; phylum Actinomycetota; class Actinomycetes; order Pseudonocardiales; family Pseudonocardiaceae; genus Amycolatopsis; species Amycolatopsis sp. QT-25. The sequence goes on along the minus strand of NZ_CP120210.1, from coordinate 7,772,843 downwards.
GAAGCCCAAACGCCGCACCTAGTCTCACGGGCCCGAACACGTAACTCACGTGCCTGAAGCCGTAACTCGCGTGACTGAGCACGTCACTCACGTGCTTGAAGCCGTAACTCACGAGTTACGGCTTCAAGCACGCGAATGACGGCTTCAAGCACGTGAGTTACGGCTTCAGTCACGCGAATGGCGTCCCGCGGCGTTGGCTGGCAGAGTCGCGAATCCTTTAGGTGCGGGAAGTTCGCCTTCAGACGCCGGATCGTGTCATTGGCCGGGGACCAGGGTCCGGATCTGCTGGACCTCGCCGGTGCGTGAGTCCATGACCCGCTGGGCCAGTGCCTTCGCCTCCGGGTTCTTGCCGTCCTTCAGCTCGGTCCTCGCCAGCGCGACCCCGTTGTGCTGGTGGGCGACGAAGATGTCGGCGAAGTCGAGGGTGAACTCCGGACCATCCTTTTTGGACAGTGCTTCGAGCAGTCCCTTGTCCGTGAGCCCGTCGCCACCGTGATGGTGGTGCGCGTGCGGATCCGCCGAACCCGTCTCGGGTTTGCCCCAGCCCTTCAGCCAGTTCCGCATTTCGGTGTTCTCGGTCTGCTGCGTCGCCTCGATGGCGGCCGCGAGATCCTTGAGTTCCTGTTTCTGTGCCTGCTTGGCCTGCACCAGCTTGACGATCTCCACGCCCTGGTTGTTGTGGGCGATCATCATCTGCAGGAACATCACGTCGGCGTCGTTGTACTCCGCGGACGCCGCGGCGGCCGACTGGGGGACCGGGGAGATCGGGCCGCCGGCGGTGGTCGGTGAGCCATCACCGGTCCCGCAGCCCGCGAGGGCCACGAGACCGGCGACGAGAACGAGGGCCAGCTTCACTGGCGAGTCCCCCTTACTGCCGGGTCCAGAGCGCGGGGGTGTTGGGCGGTTCCCAGCCCTGGATCGCCGTGTGCGCCAGCTGGCAGCGATAGGTCGCGCCGCCGTAGGTCACCGTGCTGCCGACCGTGTAGGCCGACCCGGCCGCCCAGGTGCCACCGACGGGCGGTTTGCCGGTGCTGGTCGGGGTGTTCGACGTCGTCGGCGGGTTGCTGGTGGTCGGCGGGTTGCTCGTGGTGGGCGGGTTGCCGCCGCCGATCTGCAGGTCGATGCAGCTGTAGAAGGCCATCGGCGTGTCCGCGATGTTCCAGATGGCGAGCACCTTCTGGCGGCCGCTAAAGCCGTTCAAGCTCACCGTGTGCGACGTCGGGTCCTTCGGCGCGGAGTTGTTCCCGCTGATGTCGGCGATCTTGGTACCACCGATGTAGTACTCGTAGTTCGAGGTCCGGTGGTAGGCGGTGAACTTCCAGTTGAAGGTCACGCTGTTGCCGACCGACGCGGCGGGCCACGACTTCGATTCGTCGTTGAGCTCGGCGAAGCCGGGAAGGCCGCCGTTGCAGCTGCGGAGCCCCTTGGGGCCTTCGACGCTCTGCGGTTCGTAGGCGATGGCACCACAGCCGGAAACCTTGCCCTGGGCGCAGTTCGCCTGGCGGCTGGGCGGGGACAGCACGTAGCCGTGGGCGCTGGCCGCCTGGGGGATGGCGACGATGGCGATCGGGGCGAGGATCGCACCGGCGGCGGCTGCCACGAGCTTGCGTTTGACGGTCATGCCGGCTCCTGAGGGGGGTGGAACGACGGTGTTCCCGTGAGGGGGAGCAATGTGGTCTAGACCATAAATCCGCCGGTGACCGCGGTCAATGATTCGCGGACCTACTACTGCGTCGAGCCCAATCTGACCGGCCGAACGGCCTAATACGAACGAAGCATCGGCTCAGTCCAGGGTGAAGGGGTCGTACCTGATCCGCGCCAGGTCCGTACCGGCGGCGAGCAGTTTCGCGATCGTCGCGCGGATCATCGAAGGGGACCCGGCGACGTACACGTCGTGGTCCTTCCAGGCGCCGCGCTGCGTGACCGCCGTGGCCAGCGTGCCGCGGTCGCCGCCGGTGATGGTGCCTTCCTCGGTCACCGGGGTCACCGTCAGCCAGGGGCAGGTGACGGTCAGCCCGCGCAGCTCGTCGAGGGCGTAGAGGTCTTCCGGTTTCCGTCCGCCGAAGAACAGGTGCACCGGCGAGTTGTTCTTCCAGCGCGACATGTCGTCGAGCAGGGCGAGCAGCGGCGCGAGACCGGTGCCACCACCGATCATCAGCAGCGGACGGCTTTCCGTGTGCCGCACCGAAAGCGCGCCGAGCGACGGGCCGAGCCGCCAGCCGTCGCCGGGCCGGGTGTGGTGGACGATCGCGCGGGACACCCAGCCGCCGCGCACGGCGTGCACGTGGAACTCCATCGTCCCGTCGTCGTGCGGCGCGGTGGCCGGCGAGAAGTAGCGCCACATCCGCGGGCGCTGCGGGACTTCGACGCTGACGTAGCCGCCGGCCCGGTACGGGAGCGGCTGGTCGGTGCGTACCTTGACGACGGCGACGTCGCGGGAGGCGAGCCGGTGCTCGACGACCGTCGCCTTCCACCACGCGGGCCCGGCTTCTTTGCCGGCGGCCTCGCGCATGCTTTTCGAAATGACGCCGTACGCGGTGATCCAGGCGTCCTCGACCTCGGGTGTCCAGTCGTCCTTCAGGAATCTTTTCAGCGCGGCGATCAACGCGACACCGGCGGCGTCGTAATGGCGGCCGAGGACGTCGAACTTCCGGTGGTCGCGGCCCAGCTGGCCGAGAAAAGTGACCAATTCGTCGGGCCGGTCGACCATCTGCACGACGTAGACGAGCGCGCGCAGTAAACGATTTCGCTGGGTTGACATGGTGACCGGAAACAACGCCCGCGCGTCCGGCGCGACGGTGAAGAGCACTCCGTAAAAGTACTGGGACAGCTCCTCGGCCTTCGTTTCGACGGCGGCGAAACTTTCCCGGACGAGTTTGGCCATCCGGACGGTCTTGTCCGCCGCGGGTGTTTCGATCAGTGGCGGAACGGGAATCGGTGCGGATCTCGACGAACTCGGTGGATGCTCGTATTTCCCTGTTTCGGCAGTCATGGGTGGACGATTTTCTCCAGTCGGATCGGGCATATTTTCCAGACCCGATGTCAGCTTGGCCGTGTTTCCCCCGAGGGTTCCCGACTGTATGCCCGAAAGTCGCAAAAGGATCCGCGAATGGGTGGTTCCCGCCCGAACGGAGCAAACGATATACGCGCCGTCAACCCCGTCTGGCACTAAGAGCGTGTCTTACGTGGCGACCGGTGGCTGATGCGCCATGATCTTGGTCGTGGTTGATCGGTTGTCTTTGCGTCTTGTGCCGGATGAGCTGTGGGAACTGGTGAAGCCGTTGATCCCCGCGTTCACACCGCGTCCGCAGGGTGGTGGGACCGCGCCGTTGGATCCGCGGCAGGTGTTCACGGCGATCGTGTACGTGCTGACCAGCGGATGTGCTTGGCGGGATCTGCCGCCGTCGTTCGGCGTGCCCTTCCAGACCGCGCACCGCCGGTTCGCGCAATGGACAGAGGCCGGGCTATGGCGCGAGCTCCATCGTGTACTGCTTGACGAACTGGGCAGCCGGGGCTTGCTCGACTGGAGTCGTGCGATCGTGGACGGCGCCTCCGTCCGCGCGAAAAAGGGGGATCTCTGACCGGCCCCAGCCCGGTCGACCGAGGTAAACCCGGCTCGAAAATCCACGTCCTGTCCGACCGTGCCGGCCTGCCGCTCACGATCGCGATCTCCGCCGCGAACACCCACGACTCGCTCGCGCTCAAACCCCTGGTGATGGCGATCCCCGCGGTCAAGTCCCACCGAGGCCCGCGACGCCGCAAGCCCGCCAAGCTGCACGCCGACAAGGCCTACGACCAGCCCGCGCTCCGACACTGGGTCCGCGACCGCGGCATCACAGTCCGCATCGCCCGCAAAGGCATCGAATCCGCGGACAAACTCGGCAAACACCGCTGGGTGATCGAGCGAACCATGGCCTGGCTCACCGGATACCGCCGCCTCACCCTGCGCTACGAACGCAAAGCCGAACACTTCCTCGCCTTCCTTACCCTCGGAGCCGCCCTCACCTGCCACAAGAAACTCCGAAAGCTCACCACGTAAGACACGCTCTAAGTAAAGGTGATCAAGCGGGCCGCGCTTTCCTTGTTCACCGGTGGTTTTCGCCAGTTCGGCGGGACGGCGTGATCCGCCGATCGGGTGGCTTCTTCTCCGTGCTCACCGGGTCGCGTAACGACACGAATCCGGTGACTGACCCACCATTGTGGAATCGCTCAGTCGATGGTGAAGGGGTCGTACGCGATCTGGTCGAGCGCGCTGCCCGCGACCAGCATCCGGGAGACCGTCGCCCGGATCATCGCGGGCGAACCGGCGACGAGGATGCGGTGTCCTGGCCAGGATCCGTTCTGGGTGACGGCTTCCGCGAGTGTGCCCTGTACGCAACCCGGGGCTTCCTCGCCGTGCTCGACCACCGGCGTCACGGTGAGCCAGGGATTGGTGGCCGCGAGGGCGCGCAACTCGTCGAGGTCGTAGAGGTCCTCACGCGACGGTCCGCCGTAGAACAACTGGACCCTCGGGTTCTCGCCCCATTGCGCGAGGTCGTCCAGAATGGCGCGCAGCGGTGCGATGCCGGTGCCGCCCGCGATCATCAGGACGTCGCGGCCCTCGGTGCGGTCGACTGAAAGCCTGCCGAGCGGCGGTCCGAGCCGCCAGAGGTCGCCCGGCTGCGTGTGGCTCACGATCGCGCGGGACACCCAGCCCCCGTCGACCGCGCGCACATGGAACTCGATGCCGCCGTCTTCGCGCGGCGCGTTCGCCGGCGACAGATAGCGCCAGAGCCTCGGCCGCTGCGGGACTTCGACGCTCATGTACTGGCCGGGCTGGTACGGCACCGGGAATTCGGGCTGGACGCGGACCAGGGCGAGATCCCAGGTGAGCCGCCGGTGTTCGAGCACGGTGGCCGACCAGGACGCCGGGTTGACATCGGCCGCGGCGGCTTCCTGCATCGCGCGGGCGACGATGGTGAACGCCTCGGCCCAGGCCCGTTCGACCTCCGGTGTCCAGTCCGGACCGAGGTGGTTCTTGAGCGAGGCGAGCAGTGCGGTGCCGACGGCCTCGTAATGCCGGGGGATGACGCCGAACTTGCGGTGGTCGCGGCCAAGCTGGGTCAGGAACGGCACGAGGTCGTCGGGCCGGTCGACCATCTGCACGATGTGGACCAGCGCGCGTACCAGCCTGCCGCGCTGGACCTCCATGTTGATCGGGAAGAAGTCGCGGGTGGCGGGCGCGAGGGTGAACAGCATCCCGTAGAAGAACTGGGAGATCTCCGGGATGAAGGGCTCCGACTTCGCCCAGGTGTCCCGGATGAGCCGCACCATCGCGGTGACCGCGGGCGGGGCTTCCCTCGGTGCCGAGGAACGCGGCACCGGACTGACCGCGTCGGCCGTCACGGGCTGGGAGTCGCTGATCGGGAAGCGCATACCGGAAGACAGGTCCCCAGGTTCACGAACGAGGATCCGCCGGAGAAGAATTCACGGATCATTCACCTCTCCGGGCAATGGCTTTCGGCCGGTCGGCTGGTTCCGGCTCGCTCGCGAGACTAGCTGCCGAGAGCCCTTTTGCCCGCATCATTGCTCCGGACGGGTGTACTCGACACCGGCCGCAGTGGGAGATCTCACGAGGTGAACAGTTGTCCTGTGCAGTGTCGCCGAATAAGGTTGTACTGTACAAGTAACCGGGAGGCACCGATGAGCTCCGCCGAAGACGCCAGGGTCGAATTGATGCGTGAGTTGAAGGCCGCCTCCCAGTTGCAGCACGCCTGGATCATGCAGGCCTGGCAGGACGAGCCCGGGCTGCATCCGGCCGCGGCGATGCTGTTGTCGGACCTGGCGAAGTACGGTGAGGCACGTCCTTCGGAACTGGCCAAAAGACGCTTTGTGGACCTTTCGGTGGTAAGCCGTCAAATCTCCCAGTTGTCCGCGGCGGGAATGGTCGACCGCCGTCCCGCTCCCGAAGACGGCCGCGCGTCGATCATCAGCATCTCCGAACGCGGGCGCGTGGAACTGGGCCGCAGGCGGGCCGGCTATCTGGCCTTCATGGAGCGTGCGCTCGGTGACTGGGGCGACGAAAAGATCCTCGGCCTGACCACTCGCCTGGCCGAGATGAACGCCGACCTTCGCGCCGCCTTGTCGACGCAGACGTGCGACGTTTGAGCGGATCCGTTACTACCCGCCGGTCTTGACTGAACGGACCTTTTGCCTGGCTGTCACGCCGGTAGCGTCGATGTGGTGCGAAGCAGGGTCGCGTTGCTGGTCGCCTTGGGAATCGACAACTTCGGCTCGGGACTGTTCCTTCCGCTCGCGCTGGTCTTCGTCATCCGGGTGGTGGGCCTGCCCCTCGCCCAAGCGGGGGCCGCGGTCACTCTCGGCGCGTTCGCCGGTCTGCTCGTCCCCGTGCTCGCCGGAAGCCTCGTCGATCTGATCGGCCCGCGGACGGTGATGATCTGCTCCCACGTCCTGCAGGCCGCCGGCGCGAGCGCTTTCCTGCTGGCCGACGGTTTCGCCGGGGTCGTCGGCGCGTCCGTCATGCTCGCGGCCGGGCAGCAGCTGTTCTACAGCTCCCAGTTCTCGCTCATCGCCGACGTCGCGGGCGAAGGGCCGAAGGACCGGCCGTTCGCCGAAGCCGCGATGGTCCGCTCCGCGGGCTTCGGGCTGGGCGGGCTCGCGGCCGCCGGACTTCTGGTGTGGGCGGAACGGGAAGGCCTGTACGTCGCCGTGATGGTCGACGTCGCCACCTTCGTCGTCGCCGCGGCCATCCTCTCGACGGTGGTCGCGCCGGTCCCGCGGCACCTGCCGCGGCTCTCGGCGCCCGCGCGGGTGTGGCGGAACCGCCCGTACCTGGCCCTCATCGTGTTCAGCGGGCTTTTCGCGCTCACGATGGACTTCTTCCTCGTCGGGATGCCGGTGTACGTCTTCAACGCCTTGCAAGGACCGGATTGGCTTCCCGGCGCGATCATCGCGCTGCTCACCGTCGTCACCAGTCTGGGTGGAGTCGTCGGATTGCGGCTCACCCGCGGGCTGACCCGGATCGCCGCGATGCGCGCGGGCTCGGCGTTGTTCGCGGTGTGGTGCCTGGCGTGCCTCCTGGTGGTGTTCGTGCCGAAGGTCCTCCAGCCGGTTTACCTGCTCGGCGCGACCCTCGTGCTGGCCGCCGGGGATCTCGCGTTTGGTCCGCGATCCGGGGCGCTGGCCGAAGCCGCGGCACCGCCTGAGGCGCGAGGCCGGTATCTGGCGGCCTTCCAGTACGCGTTCACACTCGCCGCGGTGATCGCTCCGGCCGTCGTCGCGCTGTTCTCCGTGGCAGTCTGGATCCCGTGGGTGCTCGTGGCCGCGTGTGCCTGCACGGCCGTCGTCGGCCTCGGCCGGGTGGGCCCGCGGCTGCCCGCCGAGGCCGTCTCGCCGACCGGAGGCCGAACTTTTCCAAGTTGAGCGGAACAGACTCAACTTTTCTGACGTTGTACCGGTCGACAGACTTTCGCAGGACCTAGTACGAGGTGAGGGATGGACGCTTTCAACCCGACCACGAAGACCCAGCAGGCGATCTCGTCGGCGGCGCAGGCGGCCACGATGGCGGGCAACCCGCATGTGGCGGCCGCGCACCTGCTCGGTGCCCTGCTGGCGCAGGGTGAGGGGCTCACCGCACCGCTGCTGACCGCGGTCGGGGCCGATCCGGCGCAGGTGCACAAGGAGCTGGAGCCGCTGATCGCGGCACTGCCGTCGGCGACCGGCGCCACCGTGTCGAGCCCGCAGTTCGACGCGCACGCGGTCAAGGCGCTGACGCACGCGCAGAAACTCGCGACCGAACTCGGTGACGAGTACGTCTCGACGGAGCACCTCCTCGTCGGCCTCGCCACCGAGGGCGGCCCGGTGGCGGACCTGCTCAAGCGGCACGGCGCCACCCCGGACGCGTTGCGCGAGGCGTTCGCCAAGGTGCGCGGCTCCGCGCGGATCACCAGCCCGGATCCGGAAAGCACCTTCAAAGCACTGGAGAAGTACGGCGTCGACCTGACCGAGCGCGCCCGCGCCGGCGAGCTGGACCCGGTGATCGGCCGCGACACCGAGATCCGCCGCGTGGTGCAGGTGCTCTCGCGCCGCACCAAGAACAACCCGGTGCTCATCGGCGAGCCGGGCGTCGGCAAGACGGCCATCGTCGAGGGGCTCGCCCAGCGCATCGTCGCCGGTGACGTGCCGGAATCGCTGCGCGGCAAGCGGGTCGTGGCGCTGGACCTCGGCTCGATGGTCGCGGGCGCCAAGTTCCGCGGTGAGTTCGAGGAGCGGCTGAAGGCCGTGCTCAAGGAGATCACCGACTCCGCGGGCGAGGTCGTCACCTTCATCGACGAGCTGCACACCATCGTCGGCGCGGGCGCGACCGGCGAAGGGGCGATGGACGCGGGCAACATGATCAAGCCGATGCTCGCCCGCGGTGAGCTGCGCATGGTCGGCGCGACCACGCTCGACGAGTACCGGCAGCACATCGAGAAGGACGCCGCGCTGGAGCGACGCTTCCAGCAGGTGCTGGTCGGCGAACCGTCCACCGAGGACACGATCGGCATCCTGCGCGGCCTCAAGGAGCGGTACGAGGTGCACCACGGGGTGCGCATCACCGACGCCGCGCTCGTCGCCGCCGCGACCCTGTCCGACCGCTACATCACCGCCCGGTTCCTGCCGGACAAGGCGATCGACCTGGTCGACGAGGCGGCGTCGAAGCTCCGCATGGAGATCGACTCGCGGCCCGTCGAGATCGACGAGGTCGAGCGCGCCGTGCGGCGGATGGAGATCGAGGAGATGGCGCTGTCCAAAGAGGACGACGCCGCCTCCGAGGACCGGCTCGCCGTACTGCGCTCGGAGCTGGCCGAGAAGCGGGAGACGCTGACCGCGCTGACCGCGCGCTGGCAGAACGAGAAGGGCTCGATCGAACGCGTCCGCGATCTCAAGGAGCAGCTGGAGCAGCTGCGCGGCGAGTCCGAACGCGCCGAACGCGACGGCGACCTCGGCAAGGCCGCCGAACTCCGCTACGGCCGGATTCCCGCGCTGGAGAAGGAGTTCGAGGCCGCGATCGCCGCCAGCGAGCTCAGCCAGCAGAACGTCATGCTCAAGGAAGAGGTCGGCGCGGACGACGTCGCGGACGTGGTCAGCGCGTGGACCGGCATCCCGGCCGGACGGCTGCTGGAGGGTGAGACGGGCAAGCTGCTCCGGATGGAGGAGGAGCTCGGCGAACGCGTCGTCGGGCAGAAGGAGGCCGTGCAGGTCGTCTCGGACGCGGTGCGCCGCACCCGGGCCGGCGTCGCCGACCCCGACCGGCCGACCGGTTCGTTCCTGTTCCTCGGCCCGACCGGCGTCGGCAAGACCGAGCTGGCGAAGGCGCTGGCCGAGTTCCTGTTCGACGACGAGCGCGCGATGCTGCGGATCGACATGAGCGAGTACGCCGAGAAGCATTCGGTGGCGCGACTGGTCGGGGCGCCGCCGGGCTACGTCGGCTACGACCAGGGCGGGCAACTGACCGAGTCGGTGCGCAGGCGGCCGTATTCGGTGGTGCTGCTGGACGAGGTCGAGAAGGCGCATCCGGACGTGTTCGACGTGCTCCTGCAGGTGCTCGACGACGGACGGCTCACCGACGGCCAGGGCCGCACCGTGGACTTCCGCAACACGATCCTGGTGCTGACCTCGAACCTCGGCTCGCAGGCCATCGCCGACCCCTCGCTCGACGAGCGTCAGCGCAACGACGCGGTGATGTCGGTGGTGCAGCGGCAGTTCAAACCGGAGTTCCTGAACCGGCTGGACGACATCGTGGTCTTCCACGCGCTCGGCACCGACGAGCTGACGTCCATTGTGGACATCCAGATCGCGCGGCTCGCCTCGCGGCTTTCGCGTCGCCGCCTGACGCTGGACGTCACCGCCGGGGCGCGCGAGTGGCTCGCGCTGAACGGCTTCGACCCGATCTACGGCGCGCGGCCGCTGCGGCGGCTGGTGCAGTCGGCGATCGGCGACAAGCTGGCGAAGCAGCTGCTGGCCGGAGAGATCCGGGACGGCGACACGGTCCGGGTGGACATCCCGGCCCAGGAGGCGTCGGACGCGCTCACGGTCACCCGGATGGACTGACGCGGGCGTCACCTGCGCCCCATGCCGGGAACGGCCCGTCCCTCGCCGGGGACGGGCCGTTCCCGGCATTGGCGACACGGCGATTTGTCGACGTTTCCGCCCGCCTTCCGTGGTGTGGTACCGAAAGGGGTGGCGCGACACGGCGCCCGGCGATCACCTCCGGTGTGGGCAGGGGGATACCCTGACCGTCGTGGGTATTCCGGCGTGGATCTGGTTCGTCATCGCCGCCGTCGCCTTGGTGGCGGGGCTGGCGCTGCTCGCGGCCGACCGGGCGAAGGAGGGTTCGCGCAATCGTGAGCGAATGCGCTGGGCCGAGCTGCGCGGCTGGCAGTTCGCCGAAGAGGACGAACGATTGCCGCGGCAGTGGTCCAACGGCGCGATCGGGTACTTCGGCGCGCAGCTGGCGGTCAACGTCGTGGCCGGGTCCACCTTCACCTCCGACGGGCGGCGACCCGTCTTCATCTTCGACATCGAGACCGAGGGCCAGATCCCGGCGGTCGTGGTCGCCGTCCGGTGCAACCGCGTGCACGAGGTGCCGCTGGAGATGTGGCTGTCCAGTGTGCCGTTCCAGCGCCAGGGCATGCCCGAGATGCTCGGCCCGATCGGCCAGCGTTATGCCTTCGCGGACGACTCCGAAGGCGCCCGCAAGGTGATCACGCAGGATCTCGTGGACGCGGCGGACTCGCTCGGCGGCGACGTCGGCGTGGCGTGGCTGGAGAACGAGTGGGTGCTCGCGAGCGTCGCCCCGAACGCCGGGCCGTCTCGGCTCGAGCGGCTGCTGCGCGACCTCGGCGAGATCGCCGACATCGTGGACCCGTTCGACGAGGAGTACGACAACGCTTCGACCCCGGCCCGCCACTGGCAGGCCGAGGCCGCAGGCGACGTCGAGCCGCAGGCTTAGCCGGCCACGCCCGGTCTGCTCGGGCCGGAGTGCCGTGTCGCGAAAGCATCTTCCGCGACGTCGGGAGCCGGGCGAGCGGACTGCCGCGTCAGAAACGCTCGAGTTCGCAAGGGAGCGCCCCGGCCGTCGCGCCGGTGCGCCACGACCGACCGAACACGGTCAGCTCCAGCGTCCCGGACTGCGTCACCCGCCCCGCCCGAGTGAAATCGGTGGTCGGCAGGACCCCGTGCGAGGTCGTCGTCGTGGTGCCGCGGGCGGACGCCACGTCACCGATACCGAGGTCGCCGCTGGTCCGGTGGGAACCGGCCCCGGTGAACCCGGCGCCGTGCTGCGCCAGCCGCATGTCCTGCCCGGTGGTCACCAGCCCGGACGACGAGCCGATGGTGCCGCCGAGCGCGTGTTCCTGGCCGAAGCCGGTGCCGGAGCCGACGTCCAGCGGCAGCAGACCCTTGACCCGGCCGTCGCCGTGCTGGGCCGAAGTCGTCCCCACGGCGGCGAGTTCGCCGACGTCCACGGCGTGCCCGGACGACCGGCCTGCCGCCAGCACGCCGCCGAGGTCGCCGGAGAAACCGCCGTCGAGCCGCAGGGCCCGGTCGGGGCCGCCGCCGAGGTGCTGCTCCGTCTCGTTGATCACGCCGACCCCGGGCAGCGGGCGGACGGCGTGATAGGTCCCCTCGGCCACGCGGAGGCCGCGGCTGTCCTCGGAAATGAGAGTGGGAACACCGGTGCGCGGATCGAGCGTGGCCTCGGTCAGCCGGGTACCGGTCCGTTCGAGTTCGAGTTCGTTCCCGGCGACGACACCGCCGTGGCGGTCGAACCTCACCGCTTCCCGCTGGCCTTTCTTGACGGCTTCGGTGGTCTTCGCCGCGGCGAGCACGCCGACCTTGTCCGGACGGGCCGTGACACCTTCGCGCGTCTCGACGGTCTCGCTCACCGACCGGCGGACGTCCGCGACGACCTTCAGGTCACCGGCGTCCTTGCTGAAGAAATTCCGCTCGGTGGTGGTCAAGAAACCGCGAAAGACGGATGTGTCGCCTTCGCTGGTGAAGCCGACACCGCGATCGAGAGTGCCTTCGCGCTGGTGATCGAAAGGAAGCGGGATCGACGGATCGGGCTGGGCGGCGAGTGCGCCGGCCGGTCCGGTGAACAACAACGCCAGCGGCGCCGCGCCGGCCGCGACCTTGGGCAGGTAGCTCGGCTTGCGCCTGCTGTGCTTCCCCATGAGGCCGCACGATACTGCCCGGCTTGCGCGGTCGCACGTGAATTCCCCACGGTGGGTGACCCCCACACTCGCCCCTCCAGCCACTCTCCCCGAACCGACCGAGGAGTAGGTTCGGCGCCATGACACAGACCGCACTGATCACCGGCGCCACCGCCGGCATCGGCGCGCAGTTCGCGCGCAGGCTCGCCGCCGAGGCGTACGACCTCGTGCTCGTCGCCCGCGACGTCGACCGGCTGGAGGCCTTCGCCGCGGAACTGATCGAGGCGCACGGCGTCGACGTCGTCGTCCTGCCCGCCGATCTGTCCGAAGTGGACGGACGGGCGCTGGTCGAGTCGCGGCTGGCCGAAGAGCCGGTGGAGCTCCTGGTGAACAACGCGGGCTTCGGACTCAACGGCGATTTCTGGACCATTCCGCCGGACGCGCTGCAACGTCAGCTCGACGTCAACGTCACCGCCGTCCTGCGGCTCACCCGCGCGGCGCTGCCGGGGATGATCGACCGCGGCGAGGGCGCGATCATCAACGTCAGTTCGGTCGCCGGATTCTTCAGCGGCCGCGGTTCGACGTACACGGCCAGCAAGAACTGGGTCACCTCGTTCACCGAGGGCATCGCCGCCTCGCTGCCGAAGAACGTCCGGATGATGGCGCTCTGCCCCGGGTTCACCGCCACGGAATTCCACGAGCGGGCCGGACTGGCCAAACCCGGACCGAAGGCGTTCTGGCTCGGTGTGGACCAGGTCGTGGCCGAGGCGCTCGCGGATCTTCGGCGCGGCAAGGTGATCTCGGTGCCGAGCCTGCAGTACAAGGCACTCGTCGCGGTCGGCGGGCTGCTGCCGCGCGCGGTGCTGCGGAAGCTCGGCGGCGGTTTCGGCGGCAAGGGCCGCACTTAGGACATCGGCGGCGGCCGCTCCGCCCCTTCACCGGGCCCCGGCCGGCCATCCCGCGGAAGACGGTTCGAGCCCATGCCGGGCGGGTACGCGTGGATCATGAAGTCATCACCTCTCGTCGTCGCGGTGGCGCTGACGCTGGCCGCCTGTTCCACCGAAGAGGCGCCTGCCCCGGCGGTACCGGGGCCGGTCCGAGCCCAGCCGGTGAAGGCGATCCAAGCGGCGGCGGGCGCTTTGCCCGATGGCCGGGTGTTCGACGTGGAGCCCGCGAACGACGGGTGGGAGATGAAGGTCGCGTCGCACGGGCAGGAACACAAGGTGCGCGTGAGCCCGGACGGTGGCCAGGTCCTCGGCAAGCAACAGACCGCGAAACCGAGTGACGACTTGGCGAAGGTCGAACAGGCGGGTGTCGACGCGGTCAAGGCACTCCAGGCCGCGCAGCAGCGTCAGCCGGGTGACCTCGACGAGATGGAAGTCGACTACGCCGCCGACGGCACCTTTGTCTGGGAGGTCGGGCTCCGCGACGGCAAGGGAGTCGAGCACGACGTCGACATCGACGCCAGGACCGGTGCGGTGCGGTAGGGCCGGCCCTACCAAGGAGACGCACGCTCACCCCAGGGTGCCGCCGACCTGGGATTCCTAGGGTTTTCCCCATGAACACTGGGTGGAACGGTGACGCGGTCCGGCTCGACGGCGTCCGCAAGGAATACGGCAAGGGCGTCGTCGCTCTGGACGGGGTGACGCTGGCCTTTCCGCGCGGCGGGTTCACCGCGGTGATGGGCCCGTCGGGTTCGGGCAAGAGCACCTTCCTGCACTGCGCGGCCGGGCTGGACCGGCCGACGTCGGGGTCCGTCGTCCTCGACGGGCAGGAGCTGGCCGGGATGAGCGAGACGAAGCTGACGAAGCTGCGCCGCGACCGGGTCGGTTTCGTCTTCCAGGCCTTCAACCTGCTTCCGGCGCTGACCGTCGAGCAGAACGTCACGCTCCCGCAGCAGCTCGCCGGTGCCAAGCCGGACCGCCGCGTCGTCGAGGACATGCTCACCCGCGTCGGGCTTTCCGGCCGCCGCAAGCACTTTCCCGGCGAACTCTCCGGCGGGCAGGCGCAGCGTGTCGCGATCGCGCGGGCGCTGGTCACCCGGCCCGCGGTGGTCTTCGCCGACGAGCCGACCGGCGCGCTCGACACCCGCACCGCCGCCGAGGTCCTCGCGCTGCTGCGCGATTCGGTCCGGACGACCGGCCAGACGGTGATCATGGTGACCCACGATCCGATGGCCGCCTCCTACGCCGACCGCGTCATCTTCCTCGCCGACGGCCGGATCGCGGACGACCTGCCCGCGCCGACGGCGGACGTCGTCGCCGAACGCATGATCCACCTGGGTGCCTGGGGCAGCCCGGCCAGGGCGGGTGCCTGATGCTGCGACTCGCCTTCCGGACCCTGCGCCTGCGCAAGGGCGGATTCATCGGCACGTTCATCGCCGTCTTCTTCGGCGCGCTGATCGTCGCCTCCTGCGGCGGCCTGATGGAGACCGGAATCCGTGGCAACGCGGAACCCCAGCGCCTCGCCGCCGCGCCGATCGTCGTCACCGGCGGCCAGACCTTCGAGCTGCCCAAGAACGACCCGGCCTCCCTCGAACCCGGCGACAAGCGCAAATTCGAGGACGCGCGGCTTCCCGAGCGGGTCCGGCTCGACGACGGGCTGGTCTCCCGGCTGCGGTCCGTTTCCGGTGTCTCGGACGTCGTCGGTGAGGTGAGTTTCCCGCTCGCGGCAGGGGGGAAATCCGCCCTCGGCCACGCCTGGGACTCCGCCGTGCTGACCCCGTACGCGCTGCTCGAGGGAGTCGCACCCGCCGCGGGTGAGGTCGTCGTCGAATCGACATCCGGTTTCGAACCCGGCGACCGGATCGACATCGCCGCCCACGGCGCGAGCGAAGGCTTCCGGGTGTCGGGTGTGGCCGGTGCGCCGCGTCCGGGCACGCGGGCCGCCCTGTTCTTCTCCGCCGCGGACGCCGCCCGGCTCTCCGGGTACCCCGGCAAGGCCGACGTCATCGGCGTCTTCACCGACCCGGGCGCCGACCTCGAAGCAGTGCAGGGGAAGGTCGCCGAGGTCGCGAACGGGGCGAACGTCCTGACCGGGATCGACCGCGGCGTCGCGGAATTCCCCGAGGCCGATGCGAGCGGGACCAACCTGATCGTCATCGCCGCGGTGTCCGGTGGGCTTTCGGTGATGGTCGCGATGTTCGTCGTGGCCGGCACGCTCAGCCTGTCCACCCAGCAGCGTTCGCGTGAACTCGCGCTGATGCGGGCGATCGGCACGACCCCGCGCCAGCTCCGGCGCATGGTGCTCGGCGAAGCGCTGGCCGTCGGCCTGCTCGCCACCGCGCTCGCCGCCGTCCTCGGTCCGTACCTCGGCGAGTGGCTGTTCGGGCGACTCGCCGAAAACGGTGTGGTGCCTCGGGTGCTGCGGTTCTACCAGGGCTGGCTGCCCGCCGTCGTCGGAGCGGGAGCCGCGATGCTCGCGGTGTTCGTCGCCGCCTTCTTCGCGGGCCGCCGCGCCGGCAAGATCCGGCCGACCGAGGCACTCGCCGAGGCCGCGGTGGCCCGTCGCTGGCTGACCCCGGCACGGGTCTTGTTCGCCGTCCTCTGCTTCGGCGGCGGCACCGCGCTGGCCATCGTGACCGTCGCGGTGATGACCGGGCCGGTCGCGGCCAGCACCGCCGGGCCGGCGGTGATCCTGTGGGCGCTCGGCGTCGCGATGATCACCCCCGGCGTCGCCAAGGTGATGACGGCGGTCCTGCAGTGGCCGATGCGCCTGTTCGGCGGGATGGCCGGGCACCTCGCCGTGCTCAACATCCGGGCCGGCATCGTCCGGGCGGCGGGTGCGGTCACCCCGATCATGCTCGCCGTCGGGATCGCGACCGCGAACATCTACCTGCAGACCACGCAGCAGGAGCTGGCGAACCAGGCGTTCACCGAAGACGTCCGCGCCGACGCCGTGATCGCCTCCGCGGCGGGCGGGCTGTCCCCGGACCTCGTCCAGCGGATCCAAGCCGTGCCCGGGGTCGCCGGAGCGTCCGAGTACGTCACCAGCAGCGTGTTCCTCGAGGACCCGTACGACTCCTCCGACGACGGCCGTCCGGCGATCGGCCTCACCGCCACCGGCGCGGCCGCGACCACCGACACCAAGGTGATCCAGGGCGATTTGAAGGCGTTGACCGGGACGACCGTCGCTCTCCCCGAGGTCTTCGCGAAGGACTTCGGCCGCAACGTCGGCGACAAGCTGAGCCTGCGGCTCGGCGACGGCACGCCGGTCGACGTCGAGGTCGTCGCGGTGACCAGCCAGCGCCCCGGTTTCGAGAGCCTGCTGCTCCCGGCCGGTCTGCTGGCGCCGCACACCACCGCCGGACTCGCCCCGCAGCTGCTGGTCCGCGCCGCCCCGGACGTCGATCCGGCGGTGCTCACCGAACGGCTTCGCCAGGCGACGGCCGGACAGCCGGTGTCCGTCGGCGACCGGGACGCGCTCGTCGCGGCGCACGCGAAGGACCAGGCCGTCGGCGCGTGGGTGAACTACCTGATGGTCGGGATGATCGTCGCCTACACGGTGATCTCCGTGGCCAACACGCTGGTGATGGCGACGATGCGGCGGCGCCGCGAGTTCGGCCTTCAGCGGCTCACCGGCTCGACCAGGGCGCAGGTGCTGCGGATGGCCGGTTACGAAGGCGGGCTCGTGGCGCTGCTCGGGATCGTGCTCGGCACCGTCGTCTCGGCGGGTGCGATCGTCCCGTTCTGCCTGGTGGCGGCCGATTCCGTGTTGCCGATGGGCTCGCCGTTCATCTATCTGACCATCATCGGGATCGCCGCGGTGCTCGCGCTGGTGGCGACCCTGGTCCCGGCCTGGCTGGCGACGCGCGGGCAGGCCGTGGACGCCGCGACGTCCGGAAGTGACTGAGCGCACTGCGGGAAACACCCCGGTGGTGCGCCGCGAGCCGTGTGTAAGACTCTCGGCCGTGGCGTACCCCGGTGTTGATCAAGCGGCGAAACTCGAACTGGCGAGACTGGTCGGCGAACTCGCCGTCGTGCACGGCAAGGTGACCTTGTCCTCTGGCAAGGAAGCCGACTACTACATCGATCTCCGGCGGGCGACGCTGCATCACGCGGCCGCCCCGCTCATCGGGAAGCTGCTCCGCCAGCTCACGCACGACTGGGATTACGTGGCCGCCGGTGGCCTGACCCTCGGCGCGGACCCGGTGGCGCTGGCCATGCTGCACTCCGCGGCCACCGACGGCGTCGTGCTCGACGCGTTCGTCGTCCGCAAGGGCGCCAAAGCGCACGGCATGCAGCGCCGGATCGAAGGCGTCGAAGTGCTCGGCCAGCGTGTGCTGGCCGTCGAGGACACCTCGACGACCGGAGGCAGCGTGTTGACCGCCGTCGAGGCGCTGCGTGAGGCCGGGGCGAACGTGGTCGGCGTCGCCACCGTCGTCGACAGGGACACCGGAGCGCGCGAGGCCATCGAGAAGGAAGGCCTCGAATACCGTTACCTTCTGACCAAGGACGATCTCGGTCTGTCCTGAGTCAAAGCGTCTCGAACGGGGCATCCTCCACACACGAGGAGGATGCCCCGTTTTTTGTGCGCGTTTCTCGACGCGAACGGGGTAACGTCGCAGGTGGGGGTGTGAAAGGGGGCTTGAGGTGGCGGGTTTCCTGGCGAACGTGACCGTCGCGGTGCACATTTTCGCGCTGGTGTTCATCGGATTCGGTGGTTTTCTCGCGTGGCGATGGCCGAAGGTGATCTTCGCGCATGTGTTCTTCGCCGCATGGGGGGTTCTCGTCAATGTCTTCCCGTGGCCTTGCCCGCTGACGGCGGCCGAGAACTACTTCCGGCACCAGCAGGGCCTCGGCGACCTGCCCGGCGGCTTCAACGCCTACTACCTGTACGACACCGTGTTCCCGCGCTCGTCGCTGCCGTTCGTCGTCGTGATCGCGATGGCGACGGTGATCGTCTCCTACGTCGGCGCGTACCAGCGCCGGCGCCACCGCCGGCACGACGGGGACGCACCGGTGCACCGGGTCAGCATGAGCTGAGTGACAATCACCCGGTGACTGAGAAATCACCCACTCGGTGGGAAAGCGCGCCGAGCGGGGCGAGCCAGGAAGAAGCAGGCCCCACCGAATGGGTGGCGCGGGAAGAGGTCGGCGTCGGGCCGTGGGAGGGCGAGTGGCCCTCGGACGAGCGCTACGACCCCGAACTCCTGGCCAACGGCGACCGCCGCAACGTCGTCGACCCGTACCGCTACTGGCGGCGCGAGGCCATCGTGTCCGATGTGGACAGTCGTCGCCACCCGTTCCACGTGGCGATCGAGAACTTCCAGCACGACCACAACATCGGCACCGTGGTCCGGACGGCGAACGCGTTCGCCGCGGCCGCGGTGCACATCGTCGGGCGGCGGCGCTGGAACCGGCGCGGCGCCATGGTGACCGATCGCTACCAGCACCTTCTCCACCACGAGGACGTCGACGGGCTGTTGACCTTCGCCGCGACCGAGGGGCTCGCCGTCGTCGCCGTCGACAACACTCCCGGCGCACAGCCCGTCGAGACCGCCGAGCTGCCGCGCGAGTGCGTGCTGCTGTTCGGCCAGGAAGGGCCGGGCTTGTCGGCCGAGGCGCAGAAGACGGCGGCGCTGGTCGTCTCGATCGCCCAGTTCGGCACGACCCGCTCGATCAACGCCGGCGTCGCCGCCGGGATCGTGATGCACGCCTGGATCCGGCAGCACGCCGACCTCACCCAAGCCTGGTGACGCGCCCCCACTCCCGCAATCAGTCACCTACTTGCGGTCGTTCCGGGCGACCTAGCGGGTGAAATAGCCGCAAGTAGGTGACTGATTGCGGGGTTGGACGGGGCCGCCTCGACCGAGGTCGCGTCGGTGACCGACATACTGGGCGGTATGTCAGTGGGCAAGGGATGATGGCGCGATGACTGCTCTCGCCGACCGGGCCGCGGCCGCCGAGCGCGCGATCAGCGGGCGGCATCTGCGCGGTGTGTGGGGACTGCCCGGGACCGTGCTCGGCCGCAGCGGCTGGCCGCCCTCGAGGGGACAGCGCGTCCACTGGCACTGGAACTACTGGTGGCAGGCGCATCTGCTGGACACCCTCGTCGACGCGCAGCTGCGCGACCCTTCACCGGATCGATTGAAGCTGATCGACCGGTTCGTGCTGTCCGTGCGGTTGCGCAACTTCGGCAAGTGGATCAACGACTACTACGACGACATCGCCTGGCTCGGCCTCGCGCTGCAACGGGTGGGGCAGCTCGGGCCGGACGTCCGCGGCGGGCTGGAGGCGATCAGCTCGCGGCTGCGCGAAGGCTGGACCGACGACGCCGGTGGTGGGATCTGGTGGCGGGTCGGCGACGATTTCAAGAACGCCCCCGCGAACGGCCCGGCCGCGATCTTCCACGCCCGCGAAGGTGCGACACAGCACGCGGAGGGCCTGACCCGGTGGATGACCGAGCGGCTCGTCGATCCGGAGACCGGGCTGGTGTGGGACGGCCTGCGGGTCGGCAGCGGCGAACTGGTCAAGCATGTTTTCACGTACTGCCAAGGGGTCTACCTCGGCGCCTGCCTCGAACTGTCCGAAATGGACAGAGTGGAGCGGACGATCCGCGCGGTCGCGGAACACGTCGCCCCGAACGGGGTGATCCGGGGACAGGAAGGCGGCGACGGCGGCCTGTTCGGCGGGATCCTCGCCCGGTATCTGGCGCTCGCGGCGCCGCTGTTGCCGAGCGGCATCGCGCGCGACCTGGTCGTCCGGTCGGCCGAGGCGTGCTGGTCCGGGGCCACCGAGACACCGAACGGGCCGCTCTTCAGCGCCGACTGGGCGACTCCGGCGCCTTCGCTACCCCTCGCGCCCGACGCTCCCGAACGTGACCTGTCCGTTCAGGTGAGCGCGTGGATGCTCCTGGAGGCCGCGGCCACCCTACGCAATTAGTCACCTGCTTGCGACGCTCGCCAGGCGCGAGGGGGTGTCGCAAGCAGGTGACTGATTGCGAGAGTCACCAGACGTCGCCCGCCCGCCAGTCGCAGGTGATCTCCCCGGCCGGATCGAGGGTGACGCCCACCGGCAGCACGTGGATCGACCCGTCTTCCTCCTTCGTCGGCTCCACGCCCGAAGGCGTCATGGCCGACGAAGTACCACGCCACAGCAGCCAGCCGCGCGACGCGTAGAACTCCAGGGCATCTTCGGACGCCGAAAGCGCCCCGAGGTCGTACGCCTTCCGCAGGACGCGTTCCAGCGCGTCCATCATCGCGGCGCCGTGGCCACGCCGCCGGTGATCCGACCGGACGGCGACCGCCTCGACATAACCCGTCCGGAGGACCCGCCCGTCGTGCACGAGCCGCCGCTGCACCAGTGACGCGTGCCCGATCAGCTCGCCGCTCTCCCACACCAGCGTGTGCATGCCACCGAGGGCGTTCTCCCAGTCGTGATCGCTGAAATCGCCGTCGAAAGCGTCGTCCAGCAGGGCGCGTGCCGCGGTCAGCACCTCGGCCTCGAGGTCGGCGGTGTGCACGGTCCACAGGTCGGTCATTCCGCCATCTTCACCCGGCGGCGGCGTTCTGACCAGCGGCTTGTGACTCAGCAGCCGCACGACCGGCGGTGTATGAAGCGCGGTGCGAGCCGTACGGATTCGGGTCGTCGCTCCGGGTCGGTGATCCGGGCCAGCAGCAGCTCGACGGCCTTGCGCCCGATCTCCTCGATCGGCTGCGCCATCGTGGTGACCGCCGGGGTCGCCTGCCCCGCCCACTCCATGTCGCCGTAGCCGACGATCGCGAGGTCGCGTCCGATCCGGATGCCGAGCCGGTGCGCCTCGTACTGGACGCCGATCATCATCGCCTCGCTCGCCACCACCAGCGCGGTCGGCGACGGCCAGCTGTCCAGCAGTTTCGCCGTCGCGGCGGCGGCCCCGCCCGGGGTCGACTGCCCGCACGCCACCAGCTGCGACGTCCACCGGAGGCCCGAGCGGCCGAGGCCGAGCCGGTAACCCAGCGCCCGCTCCTCGTAGATGGTCATGTCGTCCTCGCCCGAGATGAAGCCGATCTTGCGGTGCCGCAGCCCGGCGAGATGCCGCACGAGCGCGCACACGGCCTGGATGTTTTCGGAGCCGACCTGATCGACGTCGTTGCGGCCGGCCATCCGGTCCACGAGCACGGTCGGCACGCCCATCCGGACCAGTCCGTTGATCACCGCTTCGTCACCGGCCGCCGGGACGAGCAGGACGCCGTCGACGCGGTCGGCGCGCAAAGCGCGGATGACCGCGGCTTCTTCGGCGACGCTGTCACCGGTGTCGGCAAGGGTGATCTCACAGCCGTGACGGCGCGCGGCGCGGCGGATGGCGCGGACGAGCTCACCCGAATACGGGTTCGCGTGCATCGCCATGGCCACCCCGAACCGGTGGGTGACAGGGGTGTCCTCCCACAGGGGTAACGCCGGGGACAATGCGGTCATCGCTCCACGCCTTCATCCGAGCTTGAATGACGGTAACGGCTGACGGAGCGTCGCTCGGCGGCGAGACCGGAAAGTCTTCCAACAATCATCAATGTGAGTGAACGAGAGCGCATCCGCAGGACGCGCGGTGGCGGAGCGTAGGCGGAATCCGCATCGTCTGGGCCTTGCGTGCCGGTTCGTTGATCCGGGCCAGCAGGAGGCGCACCGCCTGTGTGCCTATCTCTTCGATCGGCTGGGCCATCGTGGTCAGCGGCGGATCGACCAGATCGGCCCATTCGACGTCGTCGTAGACCACCACCGGCAGGTCGACCCCCGCCCGCAGCCCGCGGCGCCGAAGCTCGTGCAGCACCCCGACCATCATGGTGTCGTTGGCGACCACCAGCGCCGTCGGCGGCTCGGGCAGCGCGAGCAGCGTGCTCAGCGCGAGGGCCCCGCCCGCCTGCGAGGACTGCCCGCACGCGACCAGGTCCTCCGACCAGGTCAGACCCGAACGGCCCAGCCCCAGGCGATAGCCGAGGATCCGCTCTTCGCTGGTGCTCAGCCCGGCCGTGCCGCTGATCATGCCGATCCGCTGGTGTCCGAGCGACGCCAGATGCGCCGTCAGCGCGGACGTCGATTGGATGTTCTCGGCACCGACCTGGTCGACGTCGGTGCGGGTGGAGAGCCGGTCGATGAGCACGGTCGGGACGTCGAGCGAAACGAGTTCGCCGATCACCGCACCGTCGCCCGGCGACGGTGTGATCAGCAGTCCGTCCACCCGGCGCGAACGCAGGGTCCGCACGGTCTCACGTTCGGTGTCGACGGTGTCGTGCGTGTCCGCGAGCAGGACCGTATACCCGGCCAGGGCGGCCTCGCGTTCGATCGCCTGGATCAAGACGGCGAAGTACGGGTTCGCGATCAGGGAGATCGCGACGCCGATCGACCTCGTCCCGCCGGTCACCAGCGAGCGGGCGATGGCGTCGCCGGTGTAGCCGGTCTGCTCGATCGCGCGGAGGACGGCCAGCTTGGTCTCCTCGGCCACCGCCCGCGTCCCGTTGACCACGTGGGAAACGGTGGTGATCGAGACTCCCGCCAGCTCGGCGATGTCGCGTTGGGTGGGACGAGACGAGCGAGACGGCGGCATTACCAATCCTCGTGAAGTGCTCTGTCGAAAGAGTCCGGCAAGCGTTTGCGCAAACGCTTGCGAGTGAGCATAACCCTGTCTACCTTCCGGTCCATCACGGACAGCCTTGAATCGGAGGGCATCCCCCATGAGACAGCGCAGTCTCTCCGCGCTGGTCCTGGCCGCCGCACTAGCGGTGACCTCGGCCGGGTGCACCGTCGAACGTCACTGGGGTGGCGGTTCGAACGCGGGCGGCGGTGGCAAGGCCAAGGTCGGCCTGGTCACCAAGACCGACACCAATCCCTACTTCGTCGAACTGAGAGCGGCGGCCAAGGCCGCCGCCGAGGCGAACGGCGCGGAGTTCAGCGCGCTCGCCGGCCAGTTCGACGGCGACAACGACGGCCAGGTCCGGGCGATCGAGAACCTCATGCAGCAGGGTGCGAACACCATCCTGATCACGCCGAGTTCCTCGACCGGCGTCCTCGACGCCATCGACCGTGCCCGCAAGGCCGGAGTACTGGTCATCGCGCTCGACACGGCGACCGAGCCGGACACCGCCGTCGACGCCACCTTCGCCACGGACAACTTCGAGGCCGGACGGCAGCAAGGCGCGTACGTCAAGGCCGCGCTGGCGGGCAAGCCGCCGAAGCTGTTGATGGTGGACGGCACCGCCGGATCCACAGTGGACACCCAGCGGCACACCGGATTTCTCAAGGGCATCGGGCTGACCGACGCCTCGCCGGAGATCAAGGGCAAGACGCCCGCGAACGGCGACCAGAGCCTGGCGCAGCAAGGGGTGGAAAACCTGTTGCAGCGCACCACCGACATCAACGCCGTCTACACGATGAACGAGCCGATGGGCCGCGGCACCTACGCCGCGCTCCAGGCTCGCGGCCTGGTGAACCGGATCGTGATGGGCTCGATCGACGGCGGCTGCGAAGGCGTCAAGAACGTGCGCGACGGCCAGTACGCCGCCACGGTGATGCAGTTCCCCAAGAAAATGGCGGAGCAGGGCGTCCTCGCCGCCGTCGAATACGCCAAGACCGGGACGAAACCGAGCGGGTTCGTCGACACCGGATCCGCGGTGATCACCGACAAGCCGATCCCCGGCGTGGAAAGCCAGGACACCAAGTGGGGCCTCGAGAACTGCTGGGGGACGAAGTGATGGCAACGGCGGCCCTCAAGGGCAACGAACGCCCGACGATCGGTGAGTTCTTCCTGCGCGCGCCCGCCGTCGGGCCCGCGCTGGCCCTGCTCGTCGCGATCGTGGTGTTCTCCCTCTCGACGGACACCTTCCTCGATCTCGACAATCTTTCCCTCGTGGTGCAACAGTCCCTGGTGGTCGGCACGCTCGCGCTCGGGCAGACGCTGATCATCCTGACCGCGGGCATCGACCTGGCCAACGCGGCGGCGATGGTGCTCGCCACGTTGATCATGGCGAAGCTCGTGGTCGGCGGTGTCTCCGGGATCTGGGCGCTGCTGCTGGGCATCGTGGCGACGGTGGTGATCGGGATGGTCACCGGTTCGCTGGTCACCCGGATCAAACTGCCGCCGTTCATCGTCACGCTCGGCCTGCTGACCGTGCTCACCGCGGCCGCGAAACTGTTCGCGAGCGGCCAGGCCGTCCCGGTCGCCGACGAACTGCTCAAATGGCTCGGCACCCGCCGGTACCTGTTCGGCGGCATCCCGATCACCTACGGCATGACGCTCGCTTTGCTGATGTACCTGGGACTTTGGTACGCGCTCACGCGGACGCCGTGGGGCAAGCACGTGTACGCGGTCGGCAACGCGCCGGAATCCGCGCGGCTGTCCGGGATCAAGGTCGACCGCACGATCCTTTCCGTGTACATCGTCGCCGGGGTGATCGTCGGGATCGCCGCCTGGCAGGCGCTCGGCCGCGTGCCGAACGCCGACCCGAACGCCTTCCAGCTCGGCAACCTCGACTCCATCACCGCGGTGGTGCTCGGCGGCGCGAGCCTGTTCGGCGGCCGGGGTTCCGTACTCGGCACGATGATGGGCGCGCTGGTCGTCGCGGTCCTGCGGTCCGGGCTGACCCAGCTCGGAGTGGACGCGCTCTACCAGGACGTCGCCACCGGTGCCCTGCTCATCGGCGCGGTCTGCGTCGACCGTTTCGCGAGGAGGCGGCAGTCATGACGACACCCACGACGCTTGAACCGACTCTGGCCGCACGGGGCCTGGTCAAACGCTATGGCCGGGTCACCGCCATCGACGGCGCCGACTTCGAGCTGTTCCCCGGTGAGGTGCTCGCCGTCGTCGGCGACAACGGTGCCGGGAAGTCGAGCCTCATCAAAGCCCTTTCGGGAGCGGTGATCCCGGATTCCGGCGAGATCGAAGTGGACGGTCAGACCGTCCACTTCAAGTCCCCGTTGGACGCTCGCCACTACGGGATCGAGACGGTGTACCAGGATCTCGCCGTCGCGCCCGCGCTCGACATCGCGTCGAACATGTTCCTCGGCCGGGAAAAGCGGCGTAAGGATCTCTTCGGGAAAGTGTTTCGCAAACTGGACAGCACCGCCATGCGGGCCGACGCGCAGCGGATCCTCGACGAACTCGGCATCAACATCAAGTCCATCACGCAGCCGGTGGAGACGCTGTCCGGCGGACAGCGCCAGGGTGTCGCGGTCGCGCGGGCGGCGGCGTTCGGCACCAAGGCGGTGATCATGGACGAGCCCACCGCCGCGCTCGGCGTCGCCGAATCCGGCAAGGTCCTGGACCTGATCAACCGGATCCGCGAACGCGGTCTGCCGGTGGTGCTGATCAGCCACAACATGCCACACGTGTTCGACATCGCCGATCGCATCCACGTGCACCGCCTCGGCAAGCGGGTCGCGGTGGTCTCGCCGAAGACGCACACCATGAACCAGGTCGTCGGCCTGCTCACGGGCGCGCTGACGATCGGTGAGCACGGCGAGGTCGAAGAGGTCGCGTCCGCCGTCCACACGGGACTGAGCTGATGGCATCTCAGCGGGAAAACGTACTTCGATGCTGAAGGTGCTGCTGGCGGGCCTGTGCACCGTCGACCAGGTTCAG
This sequence comes from Amycolatopsis sp. QT-25, assembly GCF_029369745.1. NCBI lineage: Bacteria > Bacillati > Actinomycetota > Actinomycetes > Pseudonocardiales > Pseudonocardiaceae > Amycolatopsis > Amycolatopsis sp. QT-25. The sequence goes on along the minus strand of NZ_CP120210.1, from coordinate 7,747,098 downwards.
CGCGTCGCCGAGATCCCGGCGCCGGGCGAGAAGGTGCGTTCGCTGTCGATGGACGTCGCCGCCGGGGGGCCGGCGACGAACGCGGCGGTGACCGTGGCCGCGCTCGGCGCCGGGGCGACGCTGCTGACGGTCGCCGGTGCGCATCCGCTGGCGGCACTCGCCCGCGCGGACCTGGAAGCGCACGGCGTCGACCTGGTCGACCTCGATCCCGGACGGCCCGATCCGCCCGCGATCAGCGCCATCGTCGTCCGCGACTCCGACGGGGAACGCACCGTGGTCTCGCGCAACGCCCACGCTTCTTCGCAATTCGGCACCTCCTTGCGATCCTTGCGCGCGCACCTATCGCAAGTAGGTGACGAATTGCCGGGGTGTGTGCTGGTGGACGGGCATCATCCGGAGGTGGCGCTGGAGGTCGCGCGCTGGGCGCGGGAGCGCGCGATCCCGGTGGTGCTCGACGCCGGGAGCTGGAAGCCGGTCTTCGCCGAACTCCTGCCGCTGGTCGACATCGCCGCTTGTTCCTCGCTGTACCGCGGGGACGACCCCGGCGAGCACGGCGTGCCGGTGGTCGTCACGACCGCCGGACCCGATCCGGTCCGCTGGTCGACGGCGGACGGATCCGGTGCCGTCCCCGTCCCCGTCACCCGGGCGCGTGACACGCTGGGCGCGGGCGACGTGTGGCACGGGGCTTTCGCGTACGCGGTCGCGCAGTGTCAAGGAACCGAGAACTGCGGGGACGTCGTGGGCTGGATCGAGTTCGCCAACGAGGTGGCCGCCGAACGGGTGCGGCATGAAGGACCGAGGTCGTGGACGGCCGCGGTCGCGAAGAGGGGAGAAGGACTGCCATGACAGCCATGCCTCCGGTGTTCGAGGACCTGTTGAGCAGGGCTCAGACGCTGGCGAAGCCGGGACAGCGCAGTGTGCTCGGCATCGTCGGCGCTCCCGCGTCCGGCAAGACGACGCTGGCCTGGGGGCTGGCGAAGGCGCTGGGCACGAGGGCCGCGGTGGTCGGGATGGACGGTTTCCACCTGGCGCAGGTGGAACTGCAGCGGCTCGGGCGGGTGGAGCGCAAGGGCGCGCCGGACACCTTCGACGCCGCTGGCTACGTGCACCTGCTGCGCCGGCTCGCCGAAGGCCGCGAGACGGTCTACGCGCCCGAATTCCGCCGGGAGATCGAGGAGCCGATCGCCGGTGCCGTCGCGGTCACACCGGACGTCCCGCTGGTCATCACCGAGGGGAACTACCTGCTCATGCAGGACGACCCGTGGAGCGGCGTGAAGCCGATCCTCGCCGAGTCGTGGTTCCTCGCGCCCGACGAACCCGAGCGCATCGAGCGGCTCGTCTCACGGCATCGCCGCTACGGCCGTTCGCTGGTCGAGGCGCGTCGCCGCGCGCTCGGTTCGGACCAGCGCAACGCCGATCTGATCGCGTCCACCAGTGACCGGGCCGACCTGGTCCTGGAAAACCTCCCGCTGGTCAACTTCGCCATATGATCCGCCCATGAGTGGTGTTCTCATCGTCACGGGCGGCAGCAAGGGCATCGGCGCGGCGGTCTGCGAACTGGCCGCCAGGCGCGGGTACGACGTCGTCGTCAACTACGCGGGTGACGCCGAAGCGGCCGAAGACGTCGCTTCGCGCGTGCGGAAGCACGGCGTCCGGGCGATCACCCGGCGCGGCGATGTCGCGTCCGAGGACGACGTGGTGGCCCTGTTCGACGCCGCCGTCGAACTCGGTCCGCTTGCCGGGGTGGTCGCGAACGCGGCCATCACCGGCAACACACCGGGCCGCTTCGACGAATACGACATCGACGTCGTCCGCCGCGTCGTCGATGTCAACATCACGGGTGTCTTCCTGTGCGTCCGCGAGGGCATCCGCCGGATGTCCACCCGGTACGGCGGCGACGGCGGCGCGATCGTGACGCTGTCTTCCACCGCCGCGAAAACCGGTTCGCCCGGGGAATGGGTGCACTACGCGGGCACCAAGGCCGCGGTCGAAACGATGACCTACGGCGTCGCGCAAGAAGTGGCGAAAGAATCCGTCCGGGTCAACGCCGTCGCACCAGGCATGATCCACACCGGCCTGCACGCCGCGGCGGGTCTGCCCGACCGCATGGAACGGATCGCGCCGACCATTCCGATGGGGCGGGCGGGCGAACCCGGCGAAGTCGCGGAAGCCGTGCTGTGGCTGCTTTCCCCGGCCGCGTCGTACACCACCGGCACGGTGCTGACCGTCGGCGGAGGGCGTTGACCCCCGGGGCCACGGCCCGGTCACGAGGGGATATCGGGTCCGCGTGCGGTTCAGCCACTTTTCCACACTGTTTCCCGACGGACATCACGATTCATGTGGGAAGTCGGCGGATCACCTCGGCGCCGGAGGCGCCTGTGTCACCCTGGTGACGCCCCCAAGCTCTTGATCAGGACGGTCATCCCCGATGTCCAAGCTCATGTCTGTGCACCACCTGGCACTCACCGTGACCGATGTGGACCGGAGCGTGCCCTGGTACGCCCGCGTGCTCGAACTCGAGGAGTTCACTCGGCGCGAAGACCCGGAGACGGGTCTGCGGAAGGTCGTGCTCAGGTCGCCGAGCGAGGGTTTCGCGGTCGTGCTCGTCGAGCACCAGGACACCGAGCGGCCGCGGTTCGACGAACGCCGGACAGGTCTGGACCACGTGGCGTTCAAGGTGTCTTCGCGGTCGGAGCTGGCCGAATGGGAGGCGCGGCTCTCGGAATACGGCGTCTTCTACACGCCGTCGAAGGAGTCTCGGACGCTGGAAGGCTCGTCGGTCATCGTGTTCCGTGACCCGGACGGGATCCAGCTGGAGATCTGGGCCGATCCGGAGTTGTAGCGTGGAAACGCAGCTCTTCCGGAGAGCGGTGGCGGGGGCCTGGATGGATCAGGCCGTGCTCTCTTCGGTCTCCTCGGCGGGCCGCCGCATTTCCTGGCGGTAGCGGAGCACGCCGTAGGCCGTGCCCACCACGAAGAACGCGATGCTGATCCACAGCGCCGCCGTCTTGACCCACGGCAGCTGATCGAGCAGGCCGGCGCCGTAGTAGCCGAGCAACACCAACGTCGGCACCCAGAGCAGCCCGCCCAGCGCCGTCGCGAGCGCGAACCGGCGCGGATCCATCCGCGCGGTCCCCGCGATGAGCGGCGCCAGCGTGCGGATCCACGGGATCCAGCGCGCGGCCACGATGGCGAAGAAACCCCGGCGATCCAGGAACGTCCTGGCGCGGTCGAGATTGTGCCGGTTCAGCACCTTGCCGCCGCGCCGGGCGATCAGTTTCGTGCCCGTCGACCGGCCGATGTAGTAGCCGACCTGGTTGCCGAGGATCGCGACGAGCAGGGCGGCGGCCGAGAGCAGCCACGCGTTCAGGTCCGAGCCGTGCTGCGCGAGGACCACTCCGGCCGCGAACAGCAGGGAGTCCCCTGGCAGGAACAGCCCGATGATCAGCGCGCACTCCACGAAGATGAAGCTCAGCACGATCACCCAGACGAGCACCGGCCCCGCGGTGTCGAGCCAGCTCACGCCGATGCCCGCGGCCTCGGTGTACACCTCACTCACGACGCGAGCCTACGTGTACTTCGCGAACCGCACGCGGCCGAACCAGGAAATCCAGGTGTCCGAAAGGTCCGGTCATGCGCCCCCACGTGCGATGAAGGGGCCTTTCATCGCAAAATTCGCGATGAAAGGCCCCTTCATTGCAGCCGGTTCTAGTGCTCGACCAGCTCGTCGAGCGCCTGGTCGTAACTCAGCCGGACGTCGTGTGCGGCCTGGTCACCACCCAGCAGTTCCACCCGGCTGGTCGCGGGCGGATAGCCGCTCGCGATCACCGTGTAGGTCCCGGCGGGCAGGTCGCTGACCGTGTAGTTGCCCTCCGCGTCGGTCCTCGCCACGGCGGCGACGCCGCCCGAGGAGTCGAGCACGGTGATCCGCGCGTCCGGCACCACGCGGTCGCCCTCGGTGCGGGCGACCCCGCTCAGCAGGATCGTGCTGACCAGTTCGAAGTCGTGGCGCAGCACCCCGGCGCCGGTGGCGGTCAGCGTCGCCGCGATCGGCCGGAACCAGCGGCCGCTGGCGACGAGCGTGTACCGCCCGCCCACGATGCCGGCGAACGAGTAGACACCGTTTTCGTTCGTGTGCGTCCTGGCCACCTGATTGCCGTTGTGGTCGATCAGGGTCAGCGCCGCACCCGCGACGTTCGTGGCGTCGTCCCGGCGGACATGCCCGCTGATCTGCGCGGATCCGGCCCGGTAGACCCCGTTCCCGTTGGTCATCGCGTGCTTGCCCACCTCGACGGGCGCGGTCACGACAGTCTTCTCGGAAGCCGTTTCGACAGGCGTTTCGGCAGGCGTGTCGTCCTCTTCGAGGAGTGCTTCGCCGCCTTCGAGAGCCGAAGCCGCCGAAGGAGCGGCGCCACCGAGCAGCGGGATTTCCTTCATGAACATCAGGACCAGCGTCGCCAGCAGCGCGACCGCGCCCGCCACGTAGAAGACCGTGGTGATCGACTCGGTGAAACCGATGAGCACCGGGGTCTTGATGGCCTCGGGCAGGTTCGCGATACCGCTCGTGTTCGTGGTGAGGTCGCCCAGCGCCGCGGCGCCTTCACCGGTCGGCGCGTTGCCGCCGAAGGCCTTGGTGATGTTGCCCGGCAGGACGTTGAACAGGATCGTCAAGAACACCGCGACACCCGCGGTACCACCGATCTGCCGGAAGAACGTCGCCGACGCGGTCGAGACGCCCATGTCGCTGCGCGGGCCCGCGTTCTGCACCGCGATGATCAGGGTCTGCATGCAGGCACCGAGGCCGAGGCCGATGATCGCCGCCGCGACCAGCGGGTGCCACAGCGCACTGTTGTACTCGACCTGCGCGAAGAAGAACGCGCCCGCCGCGATCAGCAGCGTGCCGACCACCGGGAACACCTTGTAGCGGCCGGTCTTGCTGGTGATCTGGCCCGAGATGATCGAACCGCTCATGATGCCGGCCATCAGCGGGATCATCAGCAGCCCCGACTCGGTCGGCGAGAACTCCTGGACCACCTGCATGTACTGCGGGATCATCATGATCGCGCCGAACATCGCGACACCGACGATGACGCCGCCGACGATCGCCACCGTGAAGGTCGAGTTCTTGAACAGCCGCAACGGGATCAGCGCCGCGTCCTTCATCAGCTTCTCGATGAAGATGAAGGCGACCACGCCGATGGCGCCGACGACGTAGCAGATGATCGCGTTCTGCGAGCCCCAGCCCCATTTGTTGCCCTGCTCGGCGACGATCAGGAACGGCACCACGGCGACGACGAGCGCGAGCCCGCCCCACCAGTCGATCTTGTGATCGTGGCGCTGGTGCGGCACGTTGAGCACGCGGGCGACGACGAACAGCGCGACGATCGCGATCGGCACGTTGATCAGGAACACCCACCGCCAGCCGGCGATGTCGTAGCCGAAGACGCTGCCGAGCTTGTCGAAGTCGGCGAAGAACCCGCCGAGCACCGGGCCGAGCACGGTGGAGATGCCGAACACGGCGAGGAAGTACCCCTGGTAGCGGGCGCGTTCCCGCGGCGGCACGATGTCGCCCATGATCGTCATCGCCAGCGACATCAGACCACCGGCGCCGAGGCCCTGGATCGCGCGGAACGCGGCCAGCTCGTACATCGACGTGGCGAACGCCGAGGCGACCGAGCCGATGAGGAAGATCGTGATCGCCGCGATGTAGAACGGCTTGCGCCCGTAGATGTCGGACAGCTTGCCGTAGATCGGCGTGACGATCGTCGAGGTGATCAGGTAGGCCGTGGTGATCCAGGCCTGCAGGTCGAACCCGTTGAGGTCGTTCGCGATGCGGACGATCGAGGTGCCCACGATCGTCTGGTCGAGCGCCGCCAGGAACATGCCCGACATCAGGCCGATCAGGATCGTGACGATCTGACGGTGGCTGAGCCGGGGCCCGTCTGTGTCCAGCCGGGCAGGTTCTTCGGCTGGCGGACTTTCTACGGTGGAACTCATTGCTTCAGGCCCCCTTGGCCTTCGACGCCGACGCGGGGTCGGCGAACTGTGGAGATGTTTTTTCGAGGTCGTCGTTCAGCCGGTGGAACAGCGAGGTGAGGGTCTTCCGGTCGTCGTCGGACCAGTCGCCGAGCACCTCGGCGAGCCACTGGTTCCGCTGCTTGCGGTTCTCCTCGAACACCCGATGCCCTTCGGCGGTCGGCGCGAGCAGGCAGGCGCGGCCGTCTTCGGGGTCGGCCAGGCGCTCGACCAGCCCGTGCTGGACGAGAGAGCTCGACTGCCTGCTGATGGTCGAGATCTCGGAGTGCAGGAATTCGGCGAGTTTGCTGGTCCGCTGGGGCCCGACGTGGATGAGGCAGAAGAGGATCGCGTACGCGGCCCGCTCGATGCCGTCCGGCCCCTGCTTGGACACCTGGGACTTGGCCCGGTTGACCAGGCGGACGAGCCGCACGAGCTCGTGCCCGAGGGTGTCGGCCAGGTCGAGGTCGGACTTCGACCTGGTGCCGGGGGTCGTGGGTGTCATGGTCATCTCTCTCGCCGGTTGCTTGGTCACTGCAACTAGTTGCCTAGAGCAAGAATGTTCCTCCCCCGTGAGCTTCGCAAGAAGAAAGTGACGTTGTGTGTCGGACGACACTTTAGTTGCCGCATGCAAGCACATTTATTCGTGCATGTTTGTCCGATTCGCCCGCCTTGGACGCTGAGCTGCGGTTTTGGCGCGCCCGAACGACTCGGGCTTTGATGGAAGCATGACCGACGCCGCGCTCTACGCGATCCTCGCCGACCGGAACTTCGGCACACTCGCCACCATCAAGCGTGATGGCAGGCCGCAACTGTCGACCGTCAACTACCTCTACGACGCGGACGCCGGCTCGATCTTGATCTCGATCACCGCGCCGCGCGCCAAGACGAAGAACCTGCGGCGCGACCCTCGGGCGACGTTCCACGTCTCGACCGAGAGCGGCGACGGCTACGTCGTCGTCGAGGGACCCGCGGTGCTCACCCCGACCGCCGCTTCGCGCGACGACGCGACCGTGGACGCCCTGGTGGACCACTACCGGCGAGCCCGGGGCGAGCATCCGGACTGGGCCGAGTTCCGCGACGCCATGGTCGCCGACCAGCGTGTTCTGCTCACCATCCCGATCGAGCGCGTCTACGGCCTCTCCCGCAATTAGTCACCTACTTGCGGGAGAGAACAGCGTCGCGCGCGTACCGGCTCGACGCAAGCAGGTGACTAATTGCGGGCGATGCGGGCCTTGATCTCGTCGAGCCGATCGAGCAGGGGGCTCGCGTCGTCTCGGCCGAGCGCCGCCCGCAGGTAGAGGCCGTCGCCGACCAGGATGACCAGTTCGGCGGTCAGCGAGTCGCCGACGTGCTCGCTGATCAGGTCGTGGACCTTCTGGTTGTAAGTCTGGACGACCTCGAAGACCCGCGGTTCGTTGAGCATGATCCGGATCGTCGCCATGGTCGTGCGGTGCAGCGGCTTGCGCTGGGTCACGTCGGTGATGGCGGTACGCAGGTACCACGAAACGACACCTTCCGGCGCCGTCCGCGCTTGTTCGAGATCCTCGTCGGAAAGTCGCGCGAGCCGCTCCAGTAGGCCGTCGACCAGGGCTTCCTTGGAGCCGAAGTGGTAGAGCAGCCCGCCTTTCGACACTCCGGCGTGCGCGGCGACGGCTTCGAGGGTGACCCCGCCGGGGCCCTGCTCGATGAGGATTCCCTCGTACGAGTCGAGGATGCGTTCCTTCGCGGTGGGCTTCGCCATATCAGTTGACTATACCGTCTGGACGGTTTACTTTCGATTGGGGCGGCGGCTGTACCGTCCGGACGGTTTATCTCGTAGAGGAGAGTGCGCCATGGCGGGGCGCAAGCAGTGGTGGGCGTTGGCGGTACTGGTGCTTCCGGTGCTGCTGATCAGCGTGGACATGACGGTGCTCGGGTTCGCGCTGCCGTTCCTGTCCGCAGATCTGGCGCCCAGCGGTGCGGAGCAGTTGTGGATCGTCGACATCTACTCGTTCATGCTGGCGGGTCTGCTGGTCCTGATGGGCACGCTCGGTGACCGCATCGGCCGTCGCAAGCTCCTGCTCATGGGTGCCGCGGCGTTCGGCGCCGCGTCGGTGCTCGCGGCCTTCTCGACCAGCGCGTTCATGCTGATCATCGCGCGGGCGCTGCTGGGCGTGGGTGGCGCGACGCTGATGCCGTCGACGCTGTCGCTGATCCGCAGCACCTTCGTCGACGCCAAACAGCGCCGGACCGCGATCGCCGTGTGGAGTGCCGGGTTCTCCGGCGGGATGGCGCTCGGGCCGGTGCTCGGCGGGTGGCTGCTGGAGCACTTCTGGTGGGGTTCGGTGTTCCTGATCAACGTCCCGGTGATGCTGCTCCTGCTGGTCGTCGGCCCGTTCCTGTTGCCGGAGGCACGTGACCCGAAGCCGGGCCGCTTCGACCCGTTGTCGGCGTTGCTGTCGCTGGCCGCGATGCTGCCGGTGGTCTACGGCATCAAGCTCGTCGCCGAACACGGCTTCACGGCGAAGGCCGCCGTCAGCGTCCTGATCGGGCTCGCGCTCGGTGTCGTGTTCGTCCGCAGGCAGCACAAACTCGACGAGCCCATGCTGGACCTGAAGCTGTTCTCGAACCGGGCCTTCAGTGGTTCCGTCGTGACGAACATGCTCGGCGTGTTCGCCATGGTCGGCCTGCTGTTCCTGGTGCCGCAGTACCTGCAGCTGGTGCTCGGGCTGACCCCGGTCGTCGCCGCGCTGTGGATGCTCCCGGCGACGGTCGCCGGTGTCGCCGGCGCGCTTCTCGCGGCCTGGCTCGCGAAACGGATCCGGGTCTCCGTGCTGGTCAGTGTCGGTCTCCTGGTCGCTGCGGTCGGGTTCCTGGCGTTGACCCAGGTGTCGTCCGGTGGCGGGCTCGCGTATGTGGTGGTGTCGTTCACGTTGCTCGGGGGCGGTGTCGCCCTGTCGGAGACGCTGACGAACGATCTGGTCATCTCGGCCGCTCCGGCCGAGCGGGCCGGGGCCGCGTCGGCGATCTCCGAGACCGGGTTCGAACTGGGCGGCGCGCTCGGCACGGCCATCCTCGGTAGTGTCGCGACCGCGGTCTACCGGTCCGGCCTGCCGGAAGGGACGGCCGACGCCGCCCGGGACACGCTCGGCGGCGCCGTCGCCACCGCGCGGCAGCTCGACCCGGTCGCGGGACAGGCTCTCCTGGAATCGGCTCGCGAGGCTTTCACCCAGGGAATGCACGTGACCGCATGGACAGGCGTGGCCGTGCTCGTCTATACCGGTGTTCAGGCGTATATCCTGCTTGATCGGAAGAAAATTTCCGCAGTGCGGACGTAATGGCGCCTACGATGAGGGTATGAACAACCATGCCCTGGTCACCCGGCTCCGCGAGCAGCTCGGCGACGCCGCGGTGCTCACCGACGCCGACGTCACGGACGCCTACTCGCGCGACATGATGCCGCTGGCGGCGAGCGGCAAACCCCTCGCGGTGGTGCTGCCGTCCGACGTGGAAGGTGTGCAGGCCGTGGTGAAGGCGTGTGCGGAGTTCGAGGTGCCGATCGTGCCCCGCGGCGCAGGCAGTGGTCTGTCCGGCGCCGCGAACGCGATCGACGGCTGTGTCGTGCTGGTGCTGACCAAGCTCGACCAGATCGTCGAGATCGACGAAGGCAACCGGCTCGCCGTCGTGCAGCCAGGCGTGGTGAACCTCGATTTCCGCAACGCGGTGGAGAAGCACGGCCTGTTCTATCCGCCGGACCCGTCCAGTTACGACTGGTGCACCATCGGCGGAAACCTGTCCACCAACGCCGGCGGGCTGTGCTGTGTGAAGTACGGCGTCACCACGGATTCCGTGCTGGGACTGGAAGTCGTACTCGCCGACGGCTCACTGCTGAAGACCGGGCGCCGCACGGTGAAGGGGGTCGCGGGTTATGACCTCGCGCGGCTCTTCGTCGGCAGTGAGGGCACGCTCGGCGTGATCACCCAGGCGACCGTCGCGCTGAAACCGTTGCCGCAGTTGCCCGCCACCCTCGTCGCCGCCTTCGACAGCACGGAGGCCGCGGGCGAGGCTGTCGCGCGCGTGGTGCGCGAGGGGCTGGTGCCCTCGCTGCTGGAGATCATGGACGCGACGTCGATCAAGGCCGCCGAGGCCTATCTCAAGACCGACCTCGGCACGAGCTCGGACTGCAAAGCCTTGCTCCTCGCGCAATCCGACTCCGGCGGCGAGGTCGCCCGCCGGGAACTGGCGGTGCTGGAACAGATCTGCGTCGACTGCGGCGCCGATCTGGCCTACGCCACCGAGGACATCGAAGAGGGCAAGATGCTGCTGCAGGCGCGGCGGGTCGTGCTCACCGCGCTGGAAATGTACGGCGTCTGGCTGACCGACGACGTCTGCGTGCCGCGCACGCGTATCGCCGAACTGATCGCCGGTTGCGAGCGGATCAGCGAAGAAGTGGGCTTGCGGATCGCCGTCGTCGGCCACGCGGGCGACGGCAACATGCACCCGACGATCGTGTACGCGCAGGATTCCGAGGAGGAGTTCGCCCGCGCGCGGACGGCCTTCGACGCGATCCTCGACGTCAGCCTGTCGCTGGGCGGCACGGTCACCGGCGAGCACGGCATCGGCCGGATCAAACGCGAGTGGCTCGTCAAGGAAATCGGCGAAGTCGGCCTTCAGGTGCATCGGCAGATCAAGCGGGCCCTCGACCCGGAGAACCTCTTCAATCCGGGCTCGATGTTCTCCCTCTGACGCAATTCGGCACCTGGTTGCGATGCTTGCAAGCACAAGAACGCAACCAGGTGCCGAATTGCAAGGAGGAGGAAGGGTCAGTCGCGGATGCGCGGGATCTGCTGCGTGATGTCCTCGGCGGTCTCGGCGACGAGGCCGGTCGCGGTGTCCGAGTGCTTCTTCTCGCGACGGGCCTTGAGGTACTCGATGACGATCGGCACCACCGAGATCAGCACGATCAGGATGAAGATCGCGTCGATGTTCTTCTCGATGAACGGGATGTCGCCGAGCAGGTGGCCGAGCGCGGTGATCCCGGCGGCCCACAGGATGCCGCCGATGACGGTGTAGGTGAAGTACTTCTTCGGGTCCATCTTGCCGATACCGGCGATCCAGGTGATGAACGTCCGCACGAACGGCACGAACCGCGCCAGCACGACCGCCTTCGGTCCGTGTTTCTCCAGGAAGGCGTGGGTCTGGTCGACGTACTTCTTGTTGAAGAACTTCGAATCCGGCTTGCGGAACAGCCAGGGGCCGACCTTCCAGCCGAGGCCGTAGCCGAGCAGGTTGCCGATCAGCGCGGCGAACGTGACCAGTACGCACACCAGCCAGAGCGGGGCTTTGATCGAGCCGTTGGCGATGAGCAGGCCGGCGGTGAACAGCAGGGAGTCACCGGGCAGCACCGGGAAGATGCTGCTTTCGATGAAGATGATCAGGCAGAGCACGGTGATGACCGGGACGGTCAGCCCGCTCAGCAGGATCTTCGGGTCCAGCCACTCCGGCAGGAGGCCCATCGTCGTCACGGTGTTCTGCGCCAGGATCACACCAAAACGGTACAGGGTGACGCTGAGTGCTTTGACCCCACGGGAGAGGCGGCTCAGATCAGCGTGAGCAGCCCGACCACCGAACCGGCGGCCAACCCGAGCAGCACGGCGAGCAGCAGCACCCAGTACGCGGGCAGAGGCGGGCTGCTCGGCGAAGGGGCTGGAGGTGGCGGAGTCGTCACCGGACGCTCCGCCAGCCTGGCCGTTTCGGCGTCCTCGAGCGCGACGCGTTCCCGTTCGAGCGAGTCGGCGCCGGCGCCGGAAAGCAGCCCGTACTGCGGCGGTAGTTCGCTCTTGCCGGCCGGAGCCTCCGCGACACTACCTTCCGTGTCCGTTTCGGCTGGTTTGTCCGGAGTGGTGTCGGGCGCGCGTTCTGCCGAAGGAGCGAAGACGGCCTGTGCGCGCAGGGCATCGGCCAGGAGTTTCTCCGGGTCCTTGGGCTCGCTCATCCGGACTCCCTTCGCCGCTACCCGTCGCTGACCGACACACCGCCTTCGACCGCGCCGCTCAGCGGGGCCGTGGCGCTCAATGTAGCCGCCGCGTCGTCCTTGACCCATTCGCCCTGACGCAGCACCCTGACCGGCCGGAGGTCGCGATCGAGCACGACGACGTCGGCCGCGAGACCGGCTCGCAGCGAGCCGGTCCGGTCGGCGAGGCCGAGCAGTTCGGCCGGCCGGCCGGAGGTCGCGCGGACGGCGTCGAGCAGGTCGATGCCCGCGCCGCGGACCAGGTTGCGGAAGGCGGCGTCCATGGTCAGCGTGCTGCCCGCCAGCGAACCGTTCCCGGCGAGAGTGGCGACGCCGTCGCGGACGTCGACCTCGAGCCGGCCGAGGATGTAGCTGCCGTCGGCGGCGTCGGTGGCCGACATGGCGTCGGTGATGAGCACCGTGCGGCCCTTGCCCGCGTGGTGCGCGGCCAGCCGCAGCACGGTGGGGTGCACGTGGACGAGGTCGCAGATCAGCTCGACGGTGATCCGCTCGTCGTCGAGGAGGGCGCCGATCGGGCCCGGCTCGCGATGGTGGAGGGGCCGCATGGCGTTGAAGAGGTGTGTCGCGACGGAGGCGCCCGCGTCGATCGCGGGGATGATCTGGTCCTCGACGCCGTCGGTGTGCCCGATGGCGGCGATGACGCCCGATTCGGCCAGTTGCCGGACCGCCTTGATCCCGCCGTGCAGTTCGGGGGCGAGGGTGACCATCCGGATGTCGCCGCGGCCGGTGCCGAGCAGCGCGTTGACCGTCGCCGTGTCCGGCTCGATCAGCGTCGCCGGGTCGTGCGCTCCGCAACGGGCCTTCGAGATGAAGGGTCCTTCAAGGTGAATTCCGGCAAGTTCACCCTCTTGGACCAGCTCACGCAGGGCCGCGATCTGGTCCCTGAGCACCGGGATGGGGTCCGAGACCAGACTGCCGAGCATGGTCGTGGTCCCGTGCCGCCGGTGCGCGCGGACCGCGCGGAACAGCTCCTCGGGGTTCCCGCTGGAAAACGACCCGCCCCCACCGCCGTGGCAGTGGGTGTCGACGAAGCCGGGTACGACCAGGCATCCGTCGACGTCGACGCGATCGATGTCCGGGGGTGTCCCGGAACCGACTTGGACGATCTTGCCGCCGGCGATAGCCAGCCAGCCGTCGTCGAGTACACGGTCCGGGGTGACGACCCGGCCACCCACGATCACGAAATCTCCGGCGCCTCTCACGCCCCCCAGCATATATTGGTCTGGACCAGACATGGCGGCACAACCCAGCGCTCGAGATCAAGGCCGGGTTTCAATTCGGCGACTGCATCGCTTTCTGCAGTGCTTCCAGCGCCCGGCTGGCGGTTGACTTGACGGTACCTTTCGAAATCCCGGCGGCCTCCGAAATTTCGGCCTCACTCAGCCCACCGTAGTAACGGAGGACCAAAACCTCACGCTGACGAGGAGGTAGTTTGGACAAAGCGCTCACCACGGCCTGATGTTCACTCGACAGCATGGCGAGGCTTTCGGCCGAACGCGCGTTGACCGCGTGCGGCGCGACGTACTCGCGCGCGGTCTTGCGGCGGCGCAGCACACTGCGTGATCCGTTGACCACGGCGGTGCGCAGATATCCGACGGCCGCGGCGGCGTCGCGCAGGCGTCCCCAGTTGCGGTGCAGCCCGGTGAAGGCCTCCTGGACGACGTCTTCGGCGGTCGCCGGTTCGTCCACGAGCAGGATGGCCAGCCGGACGAGCCGCATCCGATGCTGGCGATAGAGATCCTCGAGGGTCAGCGGTGCCGCAGGCGGCGGTGGCGTGACCGGTCCGTCCATGGTGCGCAGATGGCCGAGGGTCACCTCGACACTGCGTTCCGCATTGCCCTCGAGCATGTACCCCTACCTGTTCATTTACCCCTTTGAAGCACAACCTGTGCGTGGCGCCAGGTCAGCGTATCGGGTGGGGCGGGAGTCCTGCCTGATCGGTTCCCGAGAAGCTCGGTAGCGTCTGACGCGGTTTGTCGGAGCGACCTTGGAGTGTCGAATGGCCTGGTTCCTGGTGGAGATCACGTACGTGCAGGAGAAGCTGGCGGACGTGCGTCCCCGGCACCGGGAATTCCTTTCCCGCCTCGCCGACCAGGGCGTCGTCGCGCTCGGCGGCCCGCTGGGCGACGGCTCCGGCGGCATCTCGATGTACCAGGCGGCCGACGAGGCGGCGCTGCTCGAGCTCATCGACCAGGATCCGTACCACCTCGAAGGCGTTGTCGCGAAGCGGACCGTGCGCGAGTTCAAGCCGGTGATCGGCTCCTGGCTCCCCAAGGAAGCCTGACGGCTCAAAGATCGAGGCTGACCGGCTCGCGTTCGACGCAGATCCGGACGCGGTCGCCGGTCACCGTCGGCACTTCGCACGTTCCGCAGAACCCCTGACGACACGAGTAGGCGATGCCGGGCACGGTCTCGCGCAGAAGATCGAGTGTCGTCCGGTCGGCGGGTACGTCCAACACCCGGCCGCTGCGGGCCAGTGCGACGCGGAACGGCTCGCCGCCGACGATCGGCGGCGGTGAAAACCGTTCGAAGAACACCGGACCCGACGCACGCAGGGCCGCGTCCGTGCGGACGCCGACGATCATCGGAGCCGGGCCGCAGCAGTAGATCGGCGCGCCTTCCGGGGCCCCTTCGAGGAGTTCCGCACCGGAAGCCGGAATCCCGTAGGTCGTGTCCGGGCGAATCCAGACGCGGTCTCCGGACAGCGCCGATGACCTCTCGGCGGGAAAGAGCGCCTCGATCCGGGACAATTCCTCCAGGAACGGCATCGAAGCCTCGTCGCGGCCGGTGTAGACCAGACGCCAGTCCGCGCCGGCGGCAGCCGCTTGCCGCACCATCGGCAAAATCGGTGTGATCCCGATGCCGCCCGCGACGAACAGATATGCCGGGCTCGCGACGAACGGGAAAGCGTTGCGCGGGCCGCGTGCGGTGACCCGCGCGCCCTTCTCCAAGGCGTGCACCGCCGCCGATCCCTCGCCGAGCGACCGGACGCCGACGCGGTAGGCCGAGCGGTCCGCCGGGTCGCCGCACAAGGAGTACTGCCGGACCAGCCCCGGCCGCGGCGAGAGGTCGATGTGCGCGCCGGGCCGCCATCGCGGCAGGGGTGCGCCGCGTTCGTGCACCAGCCGCAGCCCGGCCACGCCGTCGGCCTCGCGACGGACCTCGTCGACGACCAGCGGAAGATCGCGGGCGACGGTGGCCACCGGCGGGCGACGGCGTCCGCTCATCCCGCTGAGCCTGCGATACAGCGCGACGACGCCGATCAGCGACGCCATCGCGCGGTCGGTCCGCCCGCTGCCGTCGAGCCGCAGTGGTCGCGTCGGCAGCGTCACTGTGGTTCGACGGCGGCCAGCGCGGCCGGCGAACTCGCGAGATACGCGACGGCTTGATCGGTGTCGCCGGTTTCGGTCGGATGGTACGACTTCCGGAAGTACGGCCGGATCTCACGCCGCAACTGCTTGCCCGAGGGCAGCAGACCGAGCTTCGCGGCGCGCAGATAGGTCCGGAAACTCGTCATGCCCGGCCGCGTCGGATCGTTCTGCATGAGGAACCTGGTGCCCCGCAGGAAAACCCACGCGAGCACCGGCGTCACCACGAGCATGCTGCGCACACGGCGGGTGTAGCGGCCGTCGAGGTGCATGAACAGGTCGAAGGCGACAGAGCGGTGCTCGACCTCCTCGGCGCCGTGCCAGCGCAGGAGATCCAGCATCGTCGGGTCGGCGCCCGCCTTGTCGAGCGCTTCGGCGTCGAGGATCCACTGGCCGAGGAAAGCGGTGTAGTGCTCGATCGCGGCGATGATCGCGAGCCGTTCGATCAGCCATTCCTCACGCCGCTCGGCGGAAAGGTCGCGGTCGCCGAGCAGGCGGCGGAACATCCACTCCATCTGCGCGACGTACGGCCGCACGTGGACACCCGCCGCTTCGAGGTGTTCCGCGGCGCCATCGTGCGCCTCCGCGTGCATGGCTTCCTGGCCGATGAAGCCGAGAACGTCCTCCTTGAGCCGCTCGTCGCGGATCAGCGGCACGGCCTGTTTGAACACCTCGACGAACCAGCGTTCGCCCTCCGGCAACGCCAGATGCAGCACGTTGATCGTGTGCGTCGCCTGCGGTTCGCCCGGGATCCAGTGCATCGGCAGCGCCGCCCAGTCGAACTCGACGTCGCGCGCGTGCAGAACGACCTGTTCGTGGTCCGTCACGAGGCACGCCCGCTGAGTTCATAGTCGCTCGGGTCGACCTTGCGGGTCTCGAGCCAGTAGCGCCAGGTGAACCCGGGCCAGATCGTCCGGTTGACGCCCTTCGCGTCGAGGTACCAGCTCTTGCAGCCGCCCTGGGTCCACACGCCCTTGACGAGTTTGTCCTGGATCTCGCGCTGGAACTTCTCCTGCACACCGGCGCGGACGTCGAGCGCGGCGGCACCCCGCGAATCGGCGAGCTTGATCGCGTCGACGACGTACCGCGCCTGCGACTCGATCATGAAGACCACGGAGTTGTGGCCCAGTGCGGTGTTCGGGCCGAGGAGGAAGAACAGGTTGGGAAAACCGGAAACGGTGATGCCCTTGTGCGTGTGCATCCCCTCGGTGGCCCACTCCTTGGCGAGGTCACGGCCGTCGACCCCGGTGATGTCCAGGTATTCCAAGGCATCCGTGACCTTGAAACCGGTGCCGTAGACGATCGCGTCGACTTCGTGCTCGACACCGTTGCCATCGACGACACTGTGCGCCTTGACCTCGCGCACGCCTTCGGTGTTGACGTCTACATTGGACCGATTGATCGCCGGGTAGTAGTCGTTGGAGATCAGCACCCGCTTGCAGCCCATGGTGTAGTCGGGGGTGACCTTCTCGCGCAGCTTCGGATCCTTGATGGCCTTGCCGATGTGGCGCTTCGCGATCACCTCGCCCGCCTTCATGATCGCGGGGTGGCCGTTGAAGCCGACGGCGCGCAGTTCGAGGAACCAGTAGAGCGCGTGGCGGTAGAGCCGTTGCACGCCGGGGACGCGGCGGAACGCGGTCCTGGCCCAGCCGGGCATGGCGTGGTCGGGCTTCGGCATGATCCACGGCGGCGTGCGCTGGAACAGCGTCAGCTCGTCGACCTCGGGGGCGATCCGCGGGACGAACTGGATCGCGCTGGCGCCGGTGCCGACCACGGCGACCTTCTTGCCACGAAGGTCGTATTCGTGGTTCCACTGCGCGGAGTGCCAGGTCTGGCCCTTGAAGGTCTCGATGCCGGGCAGCTTGGGCACCTGCGGGATGTGCAGGCCGCCGACGCCGGAGACGACGAACTGAGCCTCGATGTCCTGACCGGATTCGGTGTGGACTCGCCAGCGGCGCGCGGTGTCGTCCCAGGTGGCGCCGGTGAGTTCGACGCCGAACCGGATCTTGCGCCGCAACCGGTACTTGTCGGTGACGTCCTTGAGGTACTGGAAGATCTCCGGGGCGGGCGAGAACGACCGCGACCAGTCCGGGTTCTGCTCGTAGGAGAACGAGTACATGTGGGACTGCACGTCGCAGGCGCAGCCGGGGTACGAGTTGTCGCGCCACGTACCGCCGACTTCGTCCGCCTTCTCCAGGATCACGTAGTCGGAGATCCCGGCTTTTTCGAGCTGGATGGCCTGGCCGAGCCCGGAAAAACCGGTGCCCACGATCACGACCTTGAATCGCTCGGTCATCTGGCAATCCTCCACTTCGAGGCGTCGGTGCCCAGATGACGTTACCTCAAGTAACAGTTACTTGCTAGTACTACCTACCCGTCAGTATGTCCCGCCGAGCTTCGTGTGATCCCAGCTCGTGATCTTCGTCGGGCGGAAAATCAACCCGATCCGCTTCGGGGCCTGCTTGCCGATGAAGCCCGCGAGCTCGTCCGGGACGGGGTCGCCCGGCTGGTCTGATGCACCCTCAGCGGGAATGCGTGTTTCGGGCGGTGCGCCCGCGTACCGTTGCATGAGCTCGATACCCATCCGAGTGACCGCGGCCGTATCGGTGACGACCTCGACGTCGGCTTCGAAGGAAATTCCGCGGAGCTTGTCGTAGCCTTCGCCGTCCTCGATGAGCACCGTGGCGCGCGGGTCGCGCTCCAGGTTCTTCGCCTTCTGGGAAGAGCCATAAGTCCAGGTCGCGATGCCCGACTCGTGTGGGTAGTACCAGAGTGGCGCCAGATGCGGGCGGCCGTTCGGGCCGATCGTCGCGACGTTGACGACCTTCTGCTCGTCGAGGTACGCGGTGAGCTCGTCGGGCGTCATGCGGATCTGGTCGCGACGGGACATGGGTGGTCAGCCCTTCAGGTTCGGCGCTGTAGCCGCCCGGCCTGCTTGGCCGGTTATCGAAGATTCGTACGCGCCGCGCTCCTCGATGTCCATGAGCGCGGCGGCGTCGGCCTTCTTGATCCGGCCCTTCGCGCCGATCTCGATGATCGGCGGCAGGAACGCGCGGATCAGCTTGAGCCCGCCGACCCAGCGGGGCACATGCACGGTGCGGGCGCGTTTGGTGACGCCGGCCTGGAGATGGTCGAGCGCGACGGACAGCGGGTAGGTCTTGCCCAGCAGACCGGGCATGCCGGCGCGGAGCTTGCCGAAGACCGGGTGCTGGTCGGCGCTTTCGACGAGGTCGGTGCGGATCCAGGTCGGATGCGCGACGCCGACCTTCACGCCGAGGTGCGCGACTTCGGCGCGGAAGCTGTTGCAGAACGCCTCGACGCCCGCTTTCGCCGCGGCGTAGTTGGCCATGCCGGGCGCGTGGGTGATCGCGGCCAGCGAGGAGATCGCGAGCAGGTAACCCTTGCGGTCGATGACGTGCGGAAGGGTGACGCGGAAGGTGCGCCAGACACCCAGGAGGTCGACCTCGATGACCTTCTCGAAGGCCGCCGGATCCACCGACCGGACGAAGCCGGAGGTCGCGATGCCGGCGTTGGCGATGACGATGTCGATGCCGCCGAAGTGCTCGACGACACCGGCGGTGGCCCGCTCGAGGTCGTCCCAGCTGGTGACGTCGGCTTCCCAGGCGTGCGCGCCGGGGCCGATCTTGTCGGCGACCGCCTGCTGCTCCTTGGCTTCGATGCCGACCAGGGCCACCTTCGCGCCCTGCGCGGCCAGGCGTTCGGCGAGCCCCGCGCCGATGCCCCTGGCGGCGCCGGTGATCAGGACGACCTTGCCGTTCACGCTGTTCTTGGCCACGTTGCCTCCTCGTCCGAGCCCTAAGGCTTTCGGACGGTACCGCAACCTACCCGGAGTAAGCTACCCACAAGTAAGTCCGCAATTCGTCACCCGCTTGCGATAGTCGGCGATGCGAACCATCGCAATTCGTCACCTGCTTGCGGGGGTAGTGCGCGCAAGCAGGTGACGAATTGCGGGAGGGGTCAGCGCGACGCGGCGGTGAGGGCGTCGACCTCGGCAGGGGTGAGGTCCAGGTCGACGGCGGGCAGGAGGTCGGTCAGCTGCTCGACCGAGCGGGCGCTCGCGATGGGCGCGGTGACGGTCGGCTGAGCGAACAGCCATGCGAGCGAGACGGCCGCGACCGAGACGCCGCGGGAGGCCGCGATTTCGTCGAGCGCCAAGAGCACCCGCTCGCCTCGTTCGTCCAAATAGGACGAAGCGCGGGCAGCGCGCGGGCTGTCGCCGAGGTCGTCCTTCGATCGGTACTTTCCGGCGAGGAAACCTTTTGCCAGCGAGAAATACGGCAGGGTGGTCAGGTTCTCGCGTTCGACCGTCGGCGCCAGGTCCTGCTCGTAGTCCCGCTCGACGAGGTTGTAGTGCGGTTGCAGCGCGACGTACTTCGCCAGCCCCTCACGGTCCGAAATGGACAGTGCTTCGCCCAGCCGTTCGGCGGAGTAGTTCGACGCCGCGACGTAGCGCACCTTGCCCGCGCGCACGAGCGCGTCGAAGGCTCGCAGCGTCTCCTCGATCGGGGTCTCCGGATCGTCGATGTGCGCGTAGTAGAGGTCGATGTGATCGATACGGAGCCGGCGCAGCGAGTCTTCGGCCGCCGCCGCGATGTTCGCCGCCGACAGCCCCTTCCGCTCGTCC
Source organism: Amycolatopsis sp. QT-25 (assembly GCF_029369745.1). NCBI lineage: Bacteria > Bacillati > Actinomycetota > Actinomycetes > Pseudonocardiales > Pseudonocardiaceae > Amycolatopsis > Amycolatopsis sp. QT-25. Next base: position 7,727,054 of record NZ_CP120210.1, on the reverse strand, counting down.
CACATGCCGGTCTTGGTCGCGATGACGACGTCGTCACGGCGGCCGCGCCGGGCCAGCCAGTCACCGATGATCGTCTCGGAGCCGCCCCGGGAGTACAGGTCGGCGGTGTCGATGAAGTTGCCGCCCGCCGCCGTGTAGGCGTCGAGGACGGCGAAGGACTGCTCCTGGTCCGCGGTCCAGCCGAAGACGTTCCCGCCCAGGTTGATCCCCCGGACGTCGAGGTCGGTGTTGCCGAGTTTCGCCATCCCCCGAACTTAAGGGAAGACATCGCCCGCCCGCGGTGTTGGCCCGGTACATGGGAATCGAACTCGGCAGGATCGGCATCTGGCAGATCGAGGGCGTGCTCACCCCTGAGCTCGCGCGTGAGGTGGAGGAACTCGGCTACGGCGCCATCTGGATCGGCGGCTCGCCGTCGGGTGACCTCGCGAAGGCGGAGGAACTGCTCGACGCGACGAAGACGATCAAGGTGGCCACCGGCATCGTCAACATCTGGCAGGACGACGCGGCCACGGTCGCCGAGTCGTACAAGCGCATCGCCGCGAAGCACCCGGACCGGTTCTTGCTCGGTATCGGCGCCGGGCACCGGGAGCAGACCGCGGAGTTCAAGAAGCCGTACACCGCGCTGGTCGAGTACCTCGACGCGCTCGACGCCGCCGGAGTGCCCGTCGAAGGCCGCGCGCTGGCCGCCCTCGGCCCGAAGGTGATCGAACTCGCAGGGGACCGCACAACGGGAGCCCACCCGTACCTGACGACCCCCGAGCACACCCGCCAGGCGCGCGGGCTCCTCGGGGAAGGACCGCTGCTCGCCCCCGAGCAGAAGGTCGTCCTGGAGACCGATCCGGCGAAGGCCCGCGAGATCGGACGAGGCTCCGTCAAGTTCTACCTCGGCCTCGTCAACTACACGAACTCCCTGCGGAAACTCGGCTTCACCGACGAGGACCTGACGGGTGAGGGCAGCGACAAGCTGGTCGACGCGCTGGCCGTGCACGGCGACGCCGAGACGGTCGCCCGCGGCGTCACCGCGCATATCGAAGCCGGGGCGGACCACGTCACCATCCAGGTACTGAACCAAGACCCCCTGCCGGTCTACCGGGCGCTCGCCGGCGTCCTCCTCTGACACGACGGCTGTAGGCACCTCCCGGCCGACCTCGTACGATGCGGCCGAGAGGTGCACCAGCCTGCTTCGAGGAGGAGTAAACGATGCCCATCGCCACCCCCGAGGTCTACGCGGAGATGCTCGACCGGGCGAAGGCGAACGAATTCGCCTACCCGGCCATCAACGTGACCTCGTCGGAGACCCTGAACGCCGCCATCCGCGGGTTCGCCGAGGCGGAGAGCGACGGGATCATCCAGTTCTCCACCGGCGGCGCGGAGTTCGCGTCCGGCCAGAAGGTCAAGGACATGGTGACCGGTTCGGTCGCGCTCGCCGAGTTCGCCCAGGTCGTCGCCGCCAAGTACGACGTGAACGTCGCGCTGCACACCGACCACTGCCCCAAGGACAAGCTCGACGGCTTCGTCCGCCCGCTGATCGAGATCTCGGCGGAGCGCGTCAAGAACGGTCAGCACCCGCTGTTCCAGAGCCACATGTGGGACGGCTCCGCGATCGACCTCGACGAGAACCTCGAGATCGCGCAGGAACTGCTCGCCAAGGCCGCGGCCGCGAACATCGTCCTCGAGGTCGAGATCGGTGTCGTCGGCGGCGAGGAAGACGGCGTCGAGGCCGAGATCAACGAGAAGCTGTACACCGCCGAGGGCGACTTCCTGAAGACGATCGACGCGCTCGGCTCCGGCGAGAACGGCCGCTACCTGCTGGCCGCGACCTTCGGCAACGTGCACGGCGTCTACAAGCCCGGCAACGTGAAGCTGCGCCCGGACGTGCTCAAGGGCGGCCAGGAGGCGGCGTCGAAGAAGCTCGGCCTCCCGGCCGGTTCGAAGCCGTTCGAGCTGGTCTTCCACGGCGGTTCCGGCTCGCTGCCGGAGGAGATCCGCGAGGCGGTGTCCTACGGCGTCGTGAAGATGAACGTCGACACCGACACGCAGTACGCCTTCACCCGTCCCATCGCGGACCACTTCTTCAAGAACTACGACGGCGTCCTGAAGATCGACGGCGAGGTCGGCAACAAGAAGGTCTACGACCCGCGTAGCTACCTGAAGGCCGCCGAGGCCGGCATGGCCGCGCGCATCGTCGAGGCCGCTCAGTCGCTGGGGTCGGCGGGCAAGAAGCTCTGACCGGTCCGCGTTCAGTCCTCTGAACGCGGAAGTACGTGAAGGCCCCCTTCATTGCGCTAGACGCAATGAAGGGGGCCTTCACGTACTCAGAGCCTCAGGCGATCGGCAGCGTCGTCTTCTCGCGGCGCTTTTCCAGCAGCGAGTTCACCGCCCGCGTCCCCGGTCCGGCGGCGGCCCACAGCGCACCGGCGCCGACCAGGCAGACCGCGGCCGTCCAGTAGGCCACCGGCGGCGCCGACTCCGTATGCGCGTCGCCGAGGATCCACGGCCGGAACTGCGACTGCACCCACAGCATCCCGTAGCCGAACGCCGTCACCAGCAGCGTGCCGGCGCCCGCCGTCAGCAGCGGATGACCCCGGCCGATACGGAACGCCAGGTCGACGGCGAGGCCGACGGCCAGCAGGTAGAACGGCACGGTCGAGATCGGGAAGCCCATCCCGAGCAGCAGCGGCCACATCACCAGCCGGTAGCCGAGGTAGGCGGCGGCGACCGTCGTCCCCGCCCAGCGGAAGCCGGTGGTGTGCCGCGCCAGCGCGAAGATCAGGGCCATCACGCCGATGCCCCAGAGCGGGTACACCCAGTCGTCGATCGGCATCGTGAAGTACTCGACGGCCACCCTGTCGACCGGATGCCCGATCTGGGCGGCGGCGAAGTTCAGCAGTTCCGGCTCGGCCTCGGGTGTGCCGCGCTCCCAGGCGCGCAGGCCGAGGATGCCGTACTCCTGCTGGCCGTTCGGGAAGAACGTGTTCTCCAGGAAGAACGCCCACAGTCCGATCAGGACACCGGTGCGCGTCCGGCCGGGTTTCGCGTACTTCAGCCAGCCCATGAGCACACCGGCCTGCATGATGCCCGTTCCGATGTAGAGCATCATGTGCGACGGGCTCCACGCGGTCAGGTCGAGACCGTTCACGCGGTGGTTGATGACGTCCAGCGGCGCCGCGATGAGGAACACCACGAGCCCGGTCTGCATCAATCGCAGCGAACGCCGGTCGGCGCCCATCCCGGTGTAGCTGTGGATCGCCACCAGCACCATGATGATCACCGTGCCGACGGTGTTGATCAGGTGCGGTGGGGCGAGGTCGTCCCGTAGCCACATGAAATGCCACGACATGTCCCACGACGAGCCCACCAGCTTGAAGGCGAACGCCGCCAGCCACATCGAGTAGCAGAAGTTCAGCACCCAGTCCGGCGTCGCCTGTCCCGGCGCGCCGCGGTGCCAGTGGAGTCGGAAGAACAGCCTCGTCTTGGCGATGGGGCTGCGGGGGATGACACCCGGCGAAAGGTCCCCGGTCACTTCTGTCGCCTTTGTCATGCGGGACATCTTCCCTGCTCCAGGTCACGAGACGGGCATTCGGGGTCGAAAATCGGGGTTCACCCGTAGGGGTGGTGGATTTGCGGTCGGCGGGCGGAGCAGGGCAAGGTGTGCCGCCATGATGCCGAAACGACTCGTCGCGGCGGTCCTCGTCGCCGCGCTGGTGCTGGCCGGTGCGGGCGTTCTCGGGAGCCTGTTCCTCTAGTCACAATGTGGCGCGTACGCCGCCAAGAGATGGCGCCCGATATGACGTCTCCGTCGGGCGCGGGGCGCCCTCGATGACACGGGTCGGCACAATGGCCCGTATGACGAACCTCCTCGGCCCCCAGCCGACGCATCTCCCCGAGCACACCGCCGCGCAGGCGGCGCTGGACGCCGGGACCGACCCGACCGCCGTCGCCGCCGAGCACCCCGACTACAGCGAGGCGTGGGCCGCCCTCGCCGAGAAGGCGCTCGACGCCGGCGAGACAGTCGCGGCGTACGCGTACGCCCGCACCGGTTACCACCGCGGCCTCGACCAGCTCCGCCGCGCGGGCTGGAAGGGACACGGACCGGTGCCGTGGTCGCACCGCCCGAACCAGGGCTTCCTGCGTTCCCTCGCCGTCCTCGGCAAGGCCGCCGGCAAGATCGGCGAGACCGAGGAGTACGACCGGTGCCGGACGTTCCTCGGTGACTCGGACCCCGCCGCCGCGGAAGCCACCGGCCTCAAGTAGCGCGCTATGAAGGACGCTTTCATGGCGAAATTTGCCATGAAAGCGTCCTTCATAACATTTGGTGACCCCTAGAACAGCCCGCAGTTCCCCACGGCCGGCAGCCCCGCGAAGCGTCCCTCAAGCCAAGCGAAAGCCTCCGGGAAAGCCCGGATGGCCCCGCCGACGTGTGTCGGAACCAGCGAAGTCGAGAACTGCACCTTCGTGCCCTTCGCGCACCACGAGCGTGCCATGGTCCGCCCCTGCGCGTAGGGGACGATGTCGTCGAGGGCACTGTGGACGACCAGCGTCGGTACCCCCGGCTTCCGTGCCCCGATGAGCTGTTGGCCGACACGCGTCTTGAACGGCTCTTCGCCGAGGTACGCGGTCAGCGGCCTGCCGTCCTTGGTCAGATTCTTCGACTGGGTGAACGCGTGCGCGAAGATCGCGTCCCCGGTGCACTCCAGCTTGACCTTCTCGAACGCCTCGACGCCCTTCGCGTTCAGCAGGGCGGGGATGTTCAGCTCCGGATAGGCCGCGTCCAGGCTGACCAGCGTGAAGCCGAGGAATCCGAAGGCGTAGTGCCCGTCGATGTTCTTGCCGACCTCGGCCAGGTCGGCCGGGACGGCGCCCGCGTACGAACCTTTCAACTTGAGCTCGGGTGCGTACGACGGCTGCAATTCGGCGGCCGACGCCGCCGCGCCGCCGCCCTGCGAGTAACCAGCGGTCGCGACGGGGCCGTTGTCCGGCAGGTTCGCTTCGGGCAGGCGCTGCGCCGCGCGGATCGAGTCGAGGACGGCGTTGCCCTCGGCGACGCGGTTGACGTACGTGTGGATGCCAGGAGTACCAAGGCCTTCGTAGTCGGTGACGACGACGCCGTAACCGCGAAGCAGTAGTCCGGCGATGAAGGGGCCTTCGTATTCCATGCCCGCGGCGAGGGCTTTCGACGGCGCGCACTGGTCGCCGACGCCCTGCGTCCCGGCCGCGTAGCCGATGACCGGCCGCTCGCCCGCGCCGGTCCACGCCTTCTTCGGGGTCAGGACGGTGCCGGTCACGGCGTTGGCTTCGCCGTGCGTGTCGGTGCTGCGGTACATGATCCGCTGGACGTCGGCGTCGGCCTTGACGAGTTTCACGGGATCGACGTAGAAGGTGGACTGTTCGTGCCGGATGATGTCGCCGGGAGCACCCGCGGGCAGCGGCGACGGGGGATCGTAGAAGGACGGGGCGGCGCTGGCCTGCTGTGCCCCGAAGGTCAGCAGGGCCGCGATGGTTGCCGCTGCGACGGCGGCGGACACACCGCGCCGGGATCCTGGACGCATGCTTGCTCCTCGTTGAGCACAAACATTTTCGACAGAGCTGTCGAAAAAGAGAGTCAGTGAGGTGGCGCACAATGTCAAGCCCGGTGCCGAGAGGGCGACCCCGCAAACTCCCGCTCGACGAGCAACGCGCGCGGGTGCTGAGCTCGGCGGCCGGGGTCTTCGCGGTGCACGGCGCGCAGGCCGCGACGATCGAGCAGATCGCCCGGCGCGCGGGGGTTTCCCGGCAGGCCGTCTACGAGCAATTCGGTGACCGCACGACGCTGTTCGCCCAGGTCGTGGCGGATGTCGAGGAGCGGGCCTTCGCGGCGATCGGCGCGCCCGCGCTCGATCTCTCGCAGCCCGAACTCCGCGCATGGGCACGCGGGAACTACGCTAACATGTTCGCCTTCGTCGCGGCGAATCCCGAGGCGTTCCCCGTGTTGCGCGAGGCCGAGCGCATGGGCGATCCGGCCCTCACCCGGCTCCGTGAGCGGCTCGCGGAGGTCTACACCGAGGCGAGCAGGCAGCGCTGGGCCAGCCACGGCGTCGATTCCGGCCGCGCGGACAAGGCACTGGTCACGCTGTTCTTCGCGATGACCGAGGCACTCGTCCAGGCGAGCTGGGACGGTGAGCCGCCCGACGCGGACGCGCTCATCGACCTGCTCACCGAATTCACCGTCGGAGGCGTCGTCCGCCTTCGGACCGCGGCCGCCGGCGTGATGGTGCGCTTGCGCTAGGCCGCGACCGTCTCCAAAGACTTCCCGGCCTCTTCGGCGACCGTCGCGAGGTCCGGCGACGAGACGACCCGGTTCCGGCCGTTGCGTTTGGCCGCGTAGACGGAAGCGTCGGCCGAGGCCATGACCTCGTCCATCGTCCGGCCGTCGAGCGGGAAGGTCGCGACGCCGACCGAAGCCGTCCGCTGCTCGATGACCACGGGGTTGCCCTCGTTGTCCTGGGTCTTGATGATCATTTCGCTGATCCGCTGCCGGATTCGCTCGGCGACCGCGACGGACTCCTGCTTCGACGACGACGTCAGGAGCACGACGAACTCCTCACCACCGAAGCGGCCGGCGAGGTCCTGCGTGCGCGTTTCGGCCTTGACCAGCGCCGCGACGCCTTTGAGCACGTCGTCGCCCGCCAAGTGGCCGTAGGTGTCGTTGATGCTCTTGAAGTGGTCGAGGTCGATCATCAGCGTTCCGAACTGGCCGTTTTCGCGCTCGGCACGGGCGATCTCGCGGACGGCGCCCTGCTGCCAGGTCGTGGCGTTGAGCAGCTGGGTCTTCTGGTCGGTGGTGGCGAGTTCTTCCAGCTGCTTGATCAGCACCGAGCGCTGCAGCACGTACAGCGGCAGGAAGATCAGCAGGACGAGCGCGGGCTGGTACGGGAGGGCCGCGATGACCAGGCCGCCGAGGCACACCGTGGAGAGTTCGAGGATGTTGTCGTCCCAGGTGCCGAGGCAGTTGGGGACGGAAGCCTTGCCGGGGGCGGCCAGATAGAGCCCGATTCCGGTGAGAGCGGTGTTGACGACGAAGAAGGCGAGGCCGGCGAAGCAGATCGAAGAGACCGTCGCCGAAGCATCGCCCACGAGCTGCACGGCCCCCCAGCCGGCGAACGCGGACATCGTCATGGTTGTGGCGTTCGCCACAGTCCGATGGGGATTCACGTGGCGAATTCCCGACCAGCTACGGAAACCAAGGTGAAGATAGATCACCGCGACGAGAAGCGCGGAGAGCTGCGGCGGCAGAATGAACGCGCCGGGGAAGACCCAGACCGACGTCATGCTGACGTGCGGGGTGATGCTGAGGCTGCGCCGCTGGTGCTCGATCCGCCGGGTCGCCTCGGCCTGCACGATCGCCAGCGCCGCGAGCAGTAGACACGTCATGACCTGCGACGTTTCCACCGCGACGGTCATGGTGAAGATCCCGGTCAGCGCGAGCATCGCCGCGACCGTCAGCCCCGTGAACGTGATCCAGTTCGTGGGCCGCTTCCAAAGCTCCCATGCCTCTACCGTGAGAGCCGAACGATGTCCAGCGCGTTCCTCCGATGTGAGCATCTTTCCCCCTGACTGTTGCGTCATTCTCCGAAACCCCCTACTTACCGACAGCTTCCACTGACTTGCGGGCTGTCGACAAGCTCCCTAGGTGTGTACTTTTCTCTGAGAGACCGAGGGAAAGGTGCCAGCGATGGCCGGTAAGGAGCAGTGACACAGGGCGTCAGCCGCACGGTTGCGCAGGATTGACCACGCGTGGAGCACCTCAATGTTCCACGCGTGCGTCGTCGCGTTCGGTCCACTTTTCCGGGGTCGCCCTGAGCGTCTTCCCCCATGCCATCGCCAGCGGAACGGTCAGCGCCAGTCCGGCAAGACCGAAGAAGCCGACGGTCGACTGTGCCCCGGCCTGGTCGGCCAGGATGCCGCCGATCAGCGGGCTCACGCCCATGGTCGTGGTCAGTCCGGTGTTCGACAGGCCCATCACCTGAGCCCGGCTTTCGTCGGGGACCGCGAGGGTCAGTGACGCCGTCGCCTGCATGAGCGCGACCGTGCCGAGCCCGCCGGACACGACGAACAGCGCGATCGACGCCCACGGCCCCGGTTGCAGGAAGCACAGCAGCAGCGGGATCGCCGTCAGCGCGGAAAGCGGGCCGATCAATTTCGGCCTGACGTGTGCCGGCACCCAGCGCGAGTAGATGAACGCGCCGATCACGCTGCCGATCGGGTCGGCCGCCAGCAGCAGGCCGATGACCTCGGGGCCGCCGCCGGACGAGGCGACGTAGGGCGCCGCGATGCCCTCGTACACCGGCAGCAGGCCCATCAGCCAGGTGAACAGCAGCAGCGAACGCAGCCCTGAACTGGCGAAGACGATCTTCCCACCCGAGCCGATCGACGCGAAGAAGGACTTGCGCTTCTCCCCGGCCGCCGCGGCCGGGCGTGCCGCCAGCCCGAACCGGACGAACAACGCCGAGATCACGAAGGTGATCGCGTCCATCGCCAGTGCGATGTGGGGCTCGAGCGCGGTCAGCAGGAGACCACCGCCGGCGAATCCGGCCAGCTGTGCCGATTGGACGGTCATGCTGCGGATCGCCATGCCGACGACGAACCGGTCGCCTTCGAGGATCTGCGGCAGCAGGGCCAGCTGGGCCGCCTTGAACGGCGGATTCAGCAGCGAGACGGCGCCGACGAGGACGCACAGGACCCAGAACGGCAGCACGGGGACCGCGACCAGCGCGATCAGCAGTGCCCGTGACAGGTCGACGACCACCATCACGGTCCGCCGGGGGAACCGGTCCGCGAACCCGGTGAGGAAGATGCCGCCGAGCAGCGACGGGGCGTAGGTCAGCGCGTAGGTGAGACCGGTCAGGGTGGCGGAGCGGGTTTCGGTGAAGACGAGGACGGAGAGGGCGACCCTGGCGAGTTGATCACCGAAGATGGAGAACAGCTCGGCGAACCAGAGCGAACGGAACTCGGCTACCCCGAACACCTCTCGGTAAGTGACCCGTCCGGCCGAAGCCATGCTGCCCCCAATAGGGTCCTTATCACGCGACGAACTCGTGACCGAGAGTAACGCGGTCACGAGTTCGTCACGAAGCGTCATTCGTTCACGTAAGTGTCTCCTGACTGTTGGTGATTGGCTAGGTTCTTTCGCCGGGTTTCTGAAGTTGGAGATTTTTTTCTTGAATGAGCGACCGTTCGCGAAGTTGTCCCGCTGAGTGGTCCGCCGCCCGGACCTGCGGCTTTCGGCTGTTTTAGGCTTTTCGCCGGGAAAAGCCCGGCTGGACCAGGGCGCCTGGCCTGGATATGCGACGCGCCGTGCGTCTCCTGAAGCGCCTGAGTTCGCACAGGCGGCGAACGAGTTTTGACTCCGCTCCGCGACCTTGAGGCCTCTCTGGCGGCTTCGACGCGGTGCCTCGCAGAAGTTGGGCGATACGCCATTCGGGGGGTGGCGACTCAGCCGTCGACCGCGAGCACCTCGCGGGCCGAACCCGCCCTTTCCGCGTCGCGTTTGGCGACCTCTTCGCGCACGATCGGGATGACGTGCCGGCCGAAGTCGATCGTGTCGCCGAGCATGTCGTAGCCGCGCGCGGAGAGGATGTCGACGCCGAGGTCGTAGTAGTCGAGCAGGGCCTGTGCGACGGTTTCGGGCGTACCCACCAGCGCGGTGGAGTTCCCGGCGCCGCCGGTCGCGGCCGCGGTGGGGGTCCACAGTGCCCGGTCGAACCGTTCCCCTTCGGCCGCGACCGCGAGGAGCCGTTGCGAGCCGGTGTTCTCCGGGCTCGTGAGCGAATGCCGCCGGGTCAGTTGCTTGCCTCCGCTCGTCCGCGCCCTGATGGCGTCGACCGTGCGATGGGCCTTCTCCCAGGCGAGTTCCTCGGTCGGCGCGATGATCGGGCGGAAGGCGACCTGGATCCGCGGGACGTCGGTCCGTCCGGCGGCCTTCGCCGCGGCCTTGACGGACTCGATCTGTTCGGCGGTCTGCGCGAGGGGCTCACCCCACAGGCAGAAGATGTCCGCTTCGGCCCCGCCCGCCGCGTACGCCGCCGGAGACGAGCCGCCGAACGAGATTCCCGGGCGTGGCCGTTGCACGGGGCGGACGTCGAGGACGAAGTCGGCGAAGCGGTAGTGCTCGCCTTCGTGGTCGAAGGGCTCTTCGGACGTCCAGGCCTGCTTGACGATCTGGATGTACTCGCGCGTGCGTGAGTAGCGTTCGTCCTTGGTGAGGTAGTCGCCTTCGCGCTGCTGTTCGTGATCGCTGCCGCCGGTGATGAAGTGGACCGTGAGTCTTCCGTCCGAAAGCTGGTCCAGCGTGGCGAACGTCTTCGCCGCGAAGGTCGGGTACGAGACGTTCGGCCGGTGCGCCAGCAGGATCTGGAGCCTGTCGAGTTTCGACGCGACGTACGCGGCCGCCTGCGCCGGATCGGGTCCGCTGGAGCCGTAGGCGAACAACACCCGGTCCCAGCCGAATTCCTCGTGCGCCCGTGCGAGGCGCAGCGTGTAGTCCTTGTCGAAGACGCCACCCGATCGCGGATGGGTCTCCGAACCGTCGTTGGTGCCTCCGATACCCAGGAATTCGACCGGCATCACGCGTTCCTCTCGTCCGTGTCCCCCTGTTCGACGAGTACGCGCCGGTTCTTCGTCGTGGCAACGGGTTCCGCTCCTTGAGAACCCGCACGCGGCCCGGAATCCCGGCGTAGCTTCGGCTTCGTGAGTACCGCAGACCTTTCCTACGTGCTCGCGGTGGTCGGCGCCGGTCCACGTGGGGTGGGCGTGCTCGAACGGCTCGGCGCCAACGCCGCCGAACTGCTCGGCGGACGGCGGCTGGTGGTGCATCTCGTCGATCCCTTTCCCGCCGGGGCGGGGCGGGTCTGGCGGTACGAGCAGTCACCGTTGCTGCGGATGAACTCCATGCCCGAGGACGTCACGGTGTTCACCGACGACACCGTGCGGATGGACGGCCCGGTTCGCGCCGGGCCTTCGCTGATCGAGTGGGCGCGGCTGGTCCGCTCGGGCGAGCTCGACGCCGGAGTCGACGACAGCCTGCGTGCCGAACTCGAGACACTGCAAAGCGATCACTTCCCGACGCGACGACTGCAGAGCGCGTATCTCGCCTGGTTCCACCGCAAGGTTCGCGCCGAACTCCCCGCCGGGATCGAGGTGGTCGAGCACCGGACCCGCGCGGTGCGGCTGGAAGACGGCGAACCGCAGTCGCTCTGGCTGGAGGACCGGGCGGAACCGCTCGAAGTGGACGCGGTCCTGTTCACCGTCGGGCACCTCGACGCAGAACCGGACGAACGGATGGCCGAACTCGCGGACTTCGCCGCGCGCCACGACCTCGCCTACTACCCGGCCGGTTACACCGCCGACGTGGACTATTCGGCGATCGGACCGGGGGAACCCGTGCTGGTGCGCGGATTCGGCCTCGCGTTCGTCGATCTCATGCTGCTGCTGACCGAAGGCCGCGGTGGCCGGTTCGAAGAACAGGTGTGCGGCGGGCTGAAGTATCACCCGAGCGGCGCCGAGCCCGTGCTGCACGTCGGTTCGCGGCGTGGCGTGCCGTATCACGCGAAGATCGGCTATCGCCTGCGCGGAAAACCGTTGCGGCTGCCCAAATTCTTCGACGCCTACGCCATCGAGAAGCTGAGCGCCGCACCCGGGCGGATCGACTTCCGCCGTGATGTCTGGCCGCTGATCTCGAAGGAGATCGCGTGGGCCTACTACAGCGAGCTGTTCACCGCTCATCCCGAGCGGGTGCGCATGGATTTCGCCGTCTTCGCCGACGCCTTCGCGGACGCCGCGCCCGGCGAGCTCGACGCGCTGGTGGCGCGCGCGGTTCCGGCGCCGGACGACCGGCTAGATCTGGACCGCCTGGACCGGCCGATGGCGGGCGCTCGATTCGGCACCGCCGAGGAATACGGCAAGGAACTGCGCGAGTACGTCGAAGCGGACTTGAGCCGCCGCGCGGACGCCGAGTACAGCGCGGATCTCGGGGCGTTCACGGCACTGCTTTCCGTGATGGGGCACCTTCCCGCGCTGGTGCGGACCGGGCGGCTCGACGCGACGTCGCAACTGTCCGATCTGGACGGCTGGTTCCTCGGTTTCTTCTCCTACTTCGCCAGCGGGCCGCCTCCGCGACGGCTCGAAGAACTCCTCGCTCTCCAGGAGGCCGGCCTCGTTTCCTTTCTGGGCGCCGAAATACGTGTGTCGACGGACGAGGAACGCCGCGTCTTCGTCGCTTCCGGCGCCAGCTTCCCCGGCGAGACCGAGGCACGGACGCTCGTCGAGGCGCGGCTGCCCGAGCCGAGCATCACCAGGGCGTCGGATGTCCTCTTGCGACAGTTGCACGACAGTGGGGCGCTCGGCGAGGAGGCCCTCGTCGACACGGTGACCGGCGACAGGCTGCTCGCAGGCCGCATCCACACCCGCGTCTCCGACGGCAGAATGCTCGACGGCGAGGGCCACCCGCATCCGCGCCGGTTCGCGCTCGGACCGCATACGTCGGCGCGGTCGGCCGGGGCGTTCACCCGGCCGCGGACGAACGCGCTCTCGTTCCGGCAGAACGACGTCGTCGCACGGGAGATCCTGAAGCTGATCCCTTGACGCGTGGCGAACCCTCCAGCCGCCGGACGACCTCCGACGGCGCGGGCATGGCGGCGAAGGCGGTGAGGACGACCTCCGGTTCGTCCCCTTCGGCCTGGTCGACGGCGTCCCGCACTGCCCCCGGCGGATCAGCTTTCCCAAACCCGCGAGGGCAGTTCCTTCCGCACGATCGGGACGACATCGGAGGCGAAGAGCTCCAGCACCTCTCGTGCCTCCCCGGGAGCCAGGCCGTCGACCGACACCGCCTGTACCTCGTGCCCGAACGACGAGTGGTGGTCACCGATCTTGTCGATCACCTGCTCCGGGCTCCCGACCAGTGCGGAACCCTTGGCGATCTTGTCCTCCAGCGTGGTGAACTCGGACTTGTTGTGCCGATACGCGGGTGTCTTCATCAGCGCCTCGAAGTAGGGCCGGTAGCCGTCCAGCGCCTCCTGTGAGGTCTTGGCGACGTACAGACCGCCCGCGCCCGAACCGACGAGCGCGTCCGCCGGATCGTGGCCGTGGTCCACCCACCGCCGCCGGTAGTGGTCGATCAGGTCGGCGTACTTCTTCTTGGGATGGAAGCCGTTCGCGGTGAACAGGGGATCGCCGAACTTCGCCGCCAGCTCGGTCGATTCGGTGCTCGACGCGCTCCCGTGCCAGATCCGCGGCCGCGTGTGGAACGGCCGCGGTTGCGTCGTGACGCCGGTCAGCGGCGGGCGGAACTCGCCCTCCCACCGCACGTCCTCCTCCAGGAACAACCTGCGCAGGAGGGCGAACTTCTCCGCCTGGTACTCCCACTGCCGGTCCTCTTCGAGGCCGAACAGCGGGAAGTGCCGGGGGTCGTTGCCCTTCCCGATCATGAGGTCCAGCCGTCCGCCGGAAAGCTGGTCGAGCGTCGCGTAGTCCTCGGCGACGCGGACCGGGTCCAGCACGCTGATCACGGTCAAGGTGGTCAGCAGCCGGACGCGCCGGGTGCGTTCGGCCACCGCGGCCAGGATCACCGGTGGCGCCGAGGAGAGGAACGGCTCACCGTGCCGCTCGCCGACGCCGTACGCGTCGAAGCCCAGTTCCTCGGCGAAGACCGCTTCGTCGACGACACGGCGCAGTCGTTCGTGCTGGGTCGGCGTCACCCCGGTCGCCGGGTCGGGATGATTGGCGACGAGCGAGAAGAGCGTGAATTTCATCTTGTCTCCAACGGTTTCCGGCCGGGAATCGCGGCGAGCAGCTCGCGGGTGTAGTCCGCACCCGGTCGTTCGAGGACGTCCTGAGCGGGGCCGAGTTCGACGAGTTCACCGCCGCGCAGCACGCCGACGGTGTCCGCGATCTGCCGGACCACGGCGAGGTCGTGCGAGATGAACAGGTACGTCAGGCCGAGTTCGTCCTGCAGGTCGGCGAGCAACCGCAGGATCTGCGCCTGCACCGAGACGTCCAGCGCGGAGACGGGTTCGTCGGCGACGATCAATTCCGGGCGCAGGGCGAGCGCCCGCGCGATGGCCACGCGTTGCCGTTGCCCGCCGGACAGTTCGGCGGGTTTGCGCTTCAGCACCGAAGACGGCAGCGCGACCTGGTCGACCAGTTCCGCCGCCCGCGCCCGGCGTTCCACCTTCGTGCCGGCACCGAAGGCCCGCAGCGGCTCGGAAATGACGTCCTCGATGCTGAACTTCGGGTTCAGCGACGCGTACGGGTTCTGGTAAACCAGCTGGAACCGGCGCCGCAGCCGTCGCAGTTCCTCACCGCGCAGCGAGGTGATGTCCTTGCCGTCGAACTCGACGACGCCGTCGGTCGGCGTCTCCAGCCGCAGGATCATGCGCGCGGTGGTCGACTTGCCCGAACCGGACTCGCCGACCAGCGCGAGCGTCCGGCCGCGGGCGATGTCGAACGAAACGCCGTCGGCACCTCCGACCGCGCGGACGGTCCCGAAGGTCTTGCCGAGGTCGCGGACCGAGACCAGGACGTCGGACGATGGCGGCTTCGGCGCCCGCAGCGGGGTGTCGGACAGGCTCGGCGCGGCGAAGAGCAGGTCTCGCGTGTATTTCTGGGTGGGCGCCGCGAGGAGCTCGCCGGTCGTTCCTTCCTCGACCACGGTTCCCTGGGACAGCACCACGATCCGTGACGCACGGTCGGAAGCGACGCCGAGGTCGTGGGTGATCAGCAGGACGGCGGTGCCCGCGGCGGCGGCGAGTTCTTCGAGGTGGTCGAGGATCTGCCGTTGCACGGTGACGTCGAGTGCGCTGGTCGGCTCGTCGGCGATGACGAGTTTCGGCCGCCCGGCCAGCGCGGCGGCGATCAGTGCGCGCTGACGGAGCCCGCCGGACAACTCGTGCGGATACTGTCGTGCCCGCGCCTCCGGGTCCGCAATCCCTGCCTTGCGCAGCAGTTTGACCGCCTCCACGCCGGCGGTGCGCTTGTTCGCCAGGCCGTGGATCAGCAGCACCTCCGCGACCTGATCGCCGATCCGGTGCACGGGGTTGAGCGAAACCGTCGGGTCTTGGGGGACCAGCGCGATCTCGCGACCGCGCACCGAACGCCAAGCGCGGTCCGAGAGTTTCGTGAGGTCACGGCCGTCGAAGACGATCTCGCCGCGGTCGATTCGCCCTCCCCGCGGCAACAGTCCGATCGCCGCGTGCGCCGTGGTGCTCTTGCCGGAACCGGACTCGCCGACCACGGCGACGATTTGCCCCTTGTGGACGGACAAGTCCACGCCGTCCACGGCCGGGGCGGATCGGTAGGAAACCGCGAGATCGCGGATGGTCAGCAGTGCGCTCACCGCACGTCTCCTTCGATCGCTCTGGACAGCCGGTTCGCGGACAGCACCACGGCCGCGACGGTGAGGCCGGGGAAGGTCGTCATCCACCACGCGGTGGCGAGGAAGCCACGGCCGCCCGCCACCAGCGAGCCCCATTCCGGGGTCGGCGGGGTGGCGCCGTAGCCGAGGAAGCTCAACGCGGACACCTCCAGCACCGCCGTGCCGAAGGTGAGTGTCGCGAGCGCGAGCACCGGGCCGAGTGCGTTGGGCAGCACATGCCGTCCGAGCACCCCGGTCCAGCGCACGCCTGCCGCGCGAGCGGCCTCGACGAACACGCCACTGCGGACACGCAGCACTTCGGCGCGCATCAGCCGGGCGAACTGCGCGAGATTCGCGACCCCGACCGCGATCGCGACGTTGGCCGTGCCGAAACCGAGCGCGGTGACCAGCGCCAATGACAACAGGATGGACGGGATCGCCAGCAGGACGTCGACGCAGCGCATGATCGCCGAATCGGGGGCGCCACCCCGGAACCCGGCGAGGAGGCCTAGCGCGGCTCCGGCGGCGAGCGCGACCACGACGGCGATCACGGTGGCTTGCAACGAAAGCGCGGCGCCGTGTACCACCCGCGCGAAGATGTCCCGTCCGGTTTCGTCGGTACCGAACAGATGCCAGGGCGACGGCCCCCGCATCTTTTCGGCGGGGACGCCGGCGAGCGGGTCCTGTCCGGTGAAGAGGCCGGGAGCGACCGCCGCCAGCAGGGCGAACGCCAGGACGGCGATCGCGAGGAGCAGGCCCGGTTTCCGCCGGGTACGTACGAGAACGTCAGGCATCGGCGGTCTCCCGGTGCCGGATCCGCGGGTCCAGCAGGGGGCAGACGAGGTCGACGAGCAGGTTGATCACGACGAACACCAGCGCGGCGAGCACGATCACCGCCTGCACCACCGGGATGTCCTGCGCGGTGACCGCCGACGACGTCACGCGGCCGAGGCCGTCACGGGAGAACACCGTCTCGGTGATCACCGAACCCGCGATCAGGTTTCCCGTGACCACTCCCGCGATGGTCAGCGACGGCACCGCCGCGTTGCGCAGCAGATGTCCGAAGTGGACTCTGGATCGGCTGGCCCCTTTCGCCAGCGCGATCTCGGCATACGGCTCGGCGAGTTGCGTGCGGAGGCTCTTCGCCAGCACTTGCCCGATGATCGCGCCGGTCGGGACGGCGAGGGTGATCGCGGGCAGGATCAGCGACTCGAAACCGTTCGAGCCCAGCGCGGGTACCAGCTTGAGCTGGAACGAGAAGAACTGGATGAGCAGCAGCCCGACCCAGAACGGCGGCAGTGAGATCCCCAGCGGCGGCAACGCGAGCAGGAGATCGCCCAACCGGCGATACCGGGTGACGGTGCCGGCGATCGCGATCCCGCCGCCGAACAGGATCGCCAGGACCAGGGCGAATCCGGTCACCGCGAGGGTCGGCGGCAGAGCCGAGACGACCATGTTCGTGGCGTCGTCCCCGGTGGCGATCGAACGGCCGAAGTCGCCCTGTACCGCCGCGACCAGACGCTTCCCGTACTGAAGCGGCAAAGGATCGTCGAGTCCGTACTCCGCCTTCGCGGCGGCCAATTGCTCCGGCGTGACCGAAAGACCGGCCTCGCCTCCACCGAGCTTCGCGCCGACCGCGTCGCCCGGCAGGAGGTAGAGGATCACGAAGGACACGGTGAACGCGGCCCACAGGACGAAGGCCGCCTGGAGGACCCGCCCGAGCAGATACCGCCTCACGAGCCGGACACCCAGGCGTCGAACAGCTGAAGCCGGGACGACGCCTCGAAACCGATACCGTGCGCGTTCGGCCCGTGCGCCAGCACCTGGGTCAGCTCGAACACGGGCGCCGAGTAGCCGTGCTCGATGATCGCGCGCTGCGCCTCCTCGGCGGCGGGTTTCCGTTTCGCCGGGTCCACAGTGGACGACTGCGCGTCGAGCGGCGCGTCGAGCGGATTGTCCGCCGGCAGCTTGCTGCGGTTGTTCGCCTTGGTGGAGAACAGGTTGCGCAGGATGTCGGGATCCGCGCGGGTGGTGTTGTACCAGAGATATTCGTAGTTCCCGCTCTGCGTGATCTGCACGCTCTCGGCGGTCGTGCGCTGCTCGATCCGGAGGTCGAAGCCGATCTTGCGCAACTGCTGCTGGACGAGTTCGAGCACGCTCTTGTTCTGGTTGAACACCAGGGAGAAGACGACCTTCGCGGTCAGCCGCTGCCCGTTCTTGGTGCGGATCCCTTCGGGGCCGGGCAGCCAGCCCGCGCTTTCCAGCAACGCGGTCGCGCCTGCCGGGTCGTAGGCGAGCAGCGGGGAAAGGTCGGTGTGGAACGGCGTCGCCGAGCCGAGGATGCTGGTGGCGGGCTTGTAGTTCGGCGTCAGTACGGTGTTCGTGACCTCTGGCCGGTTGATGCCCTTGACCACCGCCTGGCGGACCTTCTCGTCGGTGAGCACGCCTTTCGTGACGTTGGCGTGCAGGTTGAACACGACACCGGGATTCGGGCGGATGGGTTCGGTGAAGCCGTTGCCGGTGAACTGCGGCTCGTCGACCGGCTGGACGTCGGTGATGGCGTCGAGCTGCGCGGAAGCGAGACTTCCGGTGCGCACACCGGGTTCCGGCACGATCTTGTAGGCGATCTTGTCGAGGTACGCCTCACCCTGGTGCCCGAACAGCGACGAACCCCAATCGTAGCCCTTGCGTTTGGCGAGAACGATTTCCTGGTTCTGTTTCAGGCTCTCGAAAGCGAACGGTCCCGAGCCGATCAGGCCGTCGCCCTGGCAACGTTGGTCGGCGGTCTTCCGGTAAGCGGCGGGTGCGAGGACGCCGAGCGACATCGTCGAGCTGGCCTGCAGGAACTGCGCGCTGGGAACGGAGAACTCGATCTTGACCGTCTTCGGGTCGACGACCGTCGTTCCCTTGTACACGGCCAGGTAACCCGAGCCGAGCTGCGATTTCGGGCCTAGGGCCTTGATCGCGTCGAAGCTGGTCTTGACCGCGACGGCGTCGACGGGACTGCCGTCGGAGAAGGTCGCGCCGTCACGCAGCCGGAAGGTGAACGCGGTCGAATCCGCGTTGATCTCCCATTGTTCGGCCAGCCACGGTTTGATCTCGCCGGTGGCCGGATCCTGATCGGTCAGCGAATCGACCAACTGGCGGCCGACGTTGAGGGAAGCGTTGGTGCCGACCTGTTGCGGGTCCACGCAGTCGGGGCTCGACGAGATCCCTAGGCGCAGTGTGCCACCGGGTTTGGGTGGCCCGGCGTCGGCACCCGTCGACCCGCCCGCGGAGGAGCAGGCGGTGACGACAAGTGCCGTGAGGGCGATCAAGGACGTGACGGCGGTACGGGACACCGGGTGGCCTCCAGCGGGGAACGGGGCGCGTTTTCACTTGCGCCGACCCGATTCACGCTAACCACGCCCTTGAGGCCCGCCCACATGCTGAGTCCGGCTCCCAGTCCGCGAAACGTCCCACGTTTCCGCTTGACAGCACTGAAAGTACGTGAAGGCCCCCTTCCTGTACCTAGGCGCAAGGAAGGGGGCCTTCATGTACTTGAGGGACAGTCGAACCTATTCGCCACGCACGACCTCGGTACCGGTCTCACGCCGGTCACGCCCGCGCCATCCGGAGAGGGCTCGCTCTCGGTCGCGCCGCCCAGCTCGCGTCGGCGACGACAGGAGGCAAGGCTTCATGATCACCTTGGGCTGCGTGGCAAGGAGTGTTCTGACGCGTCGGCTGGTCCGAAGCCACGCACCTTCGCCGTCCCTCTCGTAAAGGTCTAGCAGCGGTTGAGCATGTCCGTCAGCGCGGTCTTCTCCGCGGACTTGATGGAGAGCTTGTACTTGTACTTCACCGTGGTCCACATCTTCGCGTAGGTGCACCAGTAGCCGACGGTCGGCGGCTTCCAGGCGTCCGGCGACTTGTCGCCCTTCTCCTGGTTGACATTGTCGGTGACGGCGATCAGCTGCGGCGCGCTGAGGTCGTTCGCGAACGCCTGCCGCTGCGAAGTGGTCCACGACGACGCCCCGGTGCGCCACGCGGCGGCGAGTGGGACGACGTGATCGATGTCCACATCGGACGCCGCGGTCCAGGTGGCGCCGTCGTAGGGGCTGGACCAGCTGCCGGAGACGGCGGCGCAACTGCTGTCCTGCTGCACGTTCGTACCGTCCCGCTTCAGCACGACCTCACGGGTGTTGCAGCTGTTGCCCTGGTCGGACCAGTGCGGGAACTTGTCGCGGCTGTACCCGGTCGGCGAACCGTCCGGTTTGACGGTCAACGCGGCGAGCTGGGTCTTGGCGGTGTCGGCCGAGGGGATGCCCGGGGGTGTCGCTTCGGCGACGCCGACGACGCCCGCCGAGACGATCGCCGAGACGGCGAGAACAGTGAAGGAGCGACGAACAGCAAGCGCGGTTGGCATATTGCCGCCTCCGTGTCAGATGTGGGGACCCGGTCACCATGCGGGACGGATATGACCCACGCAACACCATCGGATGACACTCTGCTGGCTATTCGTGAACGGAGGGTGTCACGAGCAGGTAGGACCCGGTGTACGTCGCCGAAAGGTTTTCGGGAAGTCCCACTGATGGTTCCGGGCCGAACGGCCCAGCGTTCAGTCCAGACCGCGGACCAACCGGAGGTCCTCGGTGTGCCGGTACCAGGTCCAGCGGCTCATCGCGCGCGGATGGACGGCGCCGTCGCTGCTGGGCCGGGTCGGGATGCAGCCGAGCTGGAAGGCCCGGGCGAACCGCGTCGAAGGTCGTTTGAACAGCGTCCCCTTGGTCACCCTGACCATCAGCCCCGGCCCGCTCGCGTCCGGTTCGACCTCGATCGACCGCGCGGGCCCGCGCAGGACGGTGTGCTCGTCGCAGTAGGCCACTCCGCGGACCATCCCGATCACCCCGCGGCCGACGAGCACACCTCCGGTGTCGTCGCGGATCAGCGGCACCGGATCGACCTCACCACGCAGGGCGAGCGAGAGGGCACGCAGCGGTCGCGTCGGCAGGCTCCAGATGCGGGCCACGTCGGAGTCCGGCGAGGACGGCACGAAGCCGAGCGACACGCCCGAGAGCTGTTCTTTTCGTAACAACCGCAGCGCGACGGCCGCGAGGTCCGCGTCGGTGCCCGCGACCACCAGGTGATCGTGTTCCCCCAGCAAGGGGTCGATATCCGCCTTGCCGGGGCGGCTCGGAACACGCACCATTTCGACGTCGTCGATCTCCGGGAGGGTGGGCTCGCCCTCGGGACAGACCACCACTATTCCGCGCACCCGAAGGCCCTCCGTTACGCTCATGCACCGGCATTTACCAGCGCCAAACCACAAGTCGCCGAACACCTGGAGTGTCACATGCCGGCCATCGTGCTGATCGGGGCCCAATGGGGGGACGAGGGCAAGGGCAAGGCCACCGACCTGCTCGGCGACCGCGTCCAGTGGATCGTGCGTTACCAAGGCGGTAACAACGCGGGCCACACCGTAGTCCTTCCCGACGGGCAGAACTTCGCCCTCCACCTCATCCCGTCCGGGATCCTCACGCCGGGCGTCACCAACGTCATCGGCAACGGCGTCGTCATCGACCCCGCCGTGCTGCTCGACGAACTCGCCGGGCTCGAAGAACGCGACGTCGACACCAGCAAACTGCTGATTTCCGCCGACGCGCACTTGATCATGCCGTACCACGTCGAGATCGATAAGGTCACCGAGCGTTACCTCGGCAGCCGCAAGATCGGCACCACCGGCCGCGGCATCGGCCCCTGCTATCAGGACAAGATCGCCCGCGTCGGCGTCCGGGTGCAGGACCTGCTCGACGAGAAGATCTTCCGGCAGAAGGTCGAGTCGGCACTGGAGTTCAAGAACCAGGTGCTGGTCAAGGTCTACAACCGCAAGGCGCTCGACGCGGACCAGGTCGCCGACGAGGTGCTGGCCGCGGGCGAGAAGTTCGCGCACCGCATCGCCGACACGCGCCTCCAGCTCAACCAGGCCCTCGAACGCGGCGAGACCGTGCTGCTCGAAGGCTCGCAGGGCACCCTGCTCGACGTCGACCACGGCACCTACCCGTTCGTGACGTCGTCGAACCCGACCTCCGGCGGCGCGAGCGCGGGTTCGGGCATCGGTCCCGGCAAGATCGACACCGTGCTGGGCATCCTCAAGGCCTACACCACGCGCGTCGGCTCCGGCCCGTTCCCGACCGAGCTGGACGACGAGTCCGGCGAATACCTGCGCAAACAGGGCGGCGAGTTCGGCGTCACCACCGGCCGCTCGCGGCGCACCGGCTGGTTCGACGCCGTCATCGCGCGCTACGCGGTGCGGGTCAACGGCATCACCGACTACTTCCTCACCAAACTGGACGTGCTGTCCGGGCTGGAGAAGGTGCCGGTGTGCGTCGGCTACGAGGTCGACGGCTCCCGTACCCACGACATGCCGATGACGCAGACCGACGTGCACCACGCGCTGCCGATCTACGAAGAGCTGCCGGGCTGGTTCGAGGACATCTCGGGTTGCCGCACCTTCGAAGAACTGCCGGCGAACGCGCGCGCCTACGTCGAGCGGCTCGAAGAGCTCTCGGGCGCGCGGGTCTCGGCGATCGGCGTCGGCCCGGGCCGGGAGCAGACGATCGTGCGGCACGAGTTCGTCTGACCCCTTACACGCGCCATGAAAGGTCCTTTCCTTGCCAAATTTGCAAGGAAAGGACCTTTCATGGCGTCTCGGGCGAGCGAGGTTTCCCTCCAGTGGGTCCACCCGGCTCTGCCCCCGCCGTCTCAGGCGAGCGAAGTCTTCACCGGCGTCGGGTTCCGGAACAGGTCCAGCACCGGGCAGTGCTCGTCCACCTGCCGTTTCAGGTCCTCGTAGGCCTCCGTCCCCGCGGGCCCGCTGAGCTCCACCGAGACCCGCACATCGCCGAAGCCGGGGCGAGTCTCCGAGAACCCGAAGAACCCGTGCAGGTCGATATCGCCGTCCACGGTCACCTGTACGCCTTCGAGCGGCACACCGAGCTTCGCCGCCCAGAACTGGTACGTGATCACCTGGCACGAGCCCAGCGCGGCGAGCGCGTATTCGACCGGGTTCGCCGCGGTGTCGGTGCCGCCGAGCGCGGCGGGCTCGTCGACGGCGAACGAGTGGTCGCGAACCCGTACGTCCACCCGCGTCGCGGTGCCGGGCTGCAGCGCGTTGGCGACGCTGAACGAGACGGCGGCGTTGCGCGGGTCGGCGTCGACGGCGGTCTTGGTTCCTTCGATGACATCGGTCAGCGACATCGGGTCTCTCCAGGATCGAGGTGTCGGACGCCGCCCAGAGTGGGCCACCACGCGAATCCGCGCGCGTGATCCCAGTCCGTGAACGGCGAAATATTCCTTCGACGGCGTCGTTGGCGGTGACCATGACCATCGGAGTGGCACTCCCGTCCGGGGACACCGCGGACGCCGTCAACGTCGTCGATGAACTTCTCACGCAAACCCGTCAGGCCGCCGACGCCGGCCTGACGTCCGTCTGGTTCTCCCAGCAGATGGAGCACGACGCGATCACCGTCGCCGCCCTCGCGGGCCGAGCCGTTCCGGGAATCACCGTCGGGACCGGCGTCGTCCCGATCTACCCGCGACATCCGTTGCTGATCACCGGTCTCGCGCAGACGGCGCAGGCCGCCACCCGTGGCCGGTTCGTCCTCGGCCTCGGGACCGGCGCGAAGAATTGGCTCGAACCGGCGTACGGCATCGAGTACCCGTCGCCGATCAAGCACCTTCGCGAGTACCTCACGATCCTCCGCCAGGTGCTCGACGGCGGCGAAGTCGACTTCCGAGGCGAGACTGTCCAAGCGCACGCCAAGGGTTTCGCGGCTTCGCTCTCTGTCGCGGGATCTTCGGACATCCCGGTGATCATCGCCGCGATGGGACGGCAGGCGCTGCGCGTCACCGGTGAACTCGCCGACGGCACGATCCCGTTCCTCGCCGGGCCCAAGGCACTTTCCGAGCTGATCGTCCCGGCGATCACCAAGGCCGCCGCCGGCCGCCCGGCACCGCGGGTCATCGCGATGGTCCCGGTCGTCGTGACCGACGATCCCGACGCTGTCCGTGCCCAGGTCGACCGGCAGTACGCGTTCTTCCGCGACATCCCCTCCTACCGCGCGGTCTTCGACGCCCAAGGCGTGGATTCCGCCGGTGAACTGGTGATAGCCGGGGGCGAGGAGACCGTCGCGGCCGAACTCCAGCGGTACTTCGACGCCGGGGCGACCGAGGTGGTCGCGACACAGAGCGGCATCCGGAACAGCGAAGAGCGGCTCCGCACTTGGAGCGTTCTCGGAAACCTCGTGAAGAGCTGAGGGGGCCATCGCCGCATAAGAGGAGCCGAGGGGGACTTTCACCGCATGACATGCGGTGAAAGTCCCCCTCGGCTCCTTTTCGGACCGGTGGCCTTGCTCACAGCGTTCGGATTGTGCATACTCGTGCGCATTGCGAACACAGCTGGAGGTCTCCATGTCACCTGCCGCGGCCCGTCCGTGGGTGGTCCCACTCGCCTGGACGGCGGTACTGCTCGACGGATTCGACCTGGTCGTCCTGGGCACGGTGCTGCCCGCGCTGCTCCGTGACCGCGTCTGGGGGCTGACTCCCGGTACGGCGTCGGTGATCTCGACGTTCGGCCTGATCGGCATGATGATCGGCGCGATGGCGATCGGCACGATCACCGACCTCATCGGCCGCCGGAAGGCGTTGATCATCGCGGTCGTCGCCTTCTCGGTGTGCACCGCGCTCTGCGCGATCGCGCCTTCCGCGTTCTTCTTCGGGCTGTTCCGGTTCCTCGCCGGGCTCGGTCTCGGCGGTTGCCTCCCGACGGCGATCGCGCTGGTCACCGAGTATGCCCGCAAGGGAAAGGGCAGCAGCGCGACCACCACGGTGATGACGGGTTATCACGTCGGCGCGGTGCTCACCGCCCTGCTCGGCATCTGGCTGATCCAGCCGCTCGGCTGGCGCGCGATGTTCGTCGCGGGCGCACTGCCCGCGCTCGTGCTGGTACCGCTGATGATCAAGTACCTGCCGGAGTCCGAATCCTTCGAGCGGGTGCGGGACACGCGGGAGAAGTCGGCGACGGAAGTCGTCGGCGGGCTGTTCCGCGGCGGGCTCCTGCGCGCCACCCTCGCGTTCTGGGTGACGTCGTTCATGGGGCTGCTGCTGGTCTACGGGCTCAACACGTGGCTGCCGGAGATCATGCGCCAGGCCGGTTATCCGCTGGGCGCGGCGCTCGGCCTGCTGCTCACGTTGAACCTCGGCGGTGTCGTCGGCCTGCTCGTCGCGGGCCGGGTGGCGGACAAGGTCGGCGTGCGTCCGGCGGTGATCTTCTGGTTTCTCGGCGCGGCGGTGTTCCTGGCCCTGCTGAGTGTGAAGCTGCCCGCCGTGGGGCTGTACGTGGCCGTGTTCCTCACCGGCGGGTTCGTGTTCAGCGCGCAGGTGCTCGTGTACGCCTACATCGGCAAGACGTACCCGGACTGGCAACGCGCCACGGGAATCGGCTGGGCGGCGGGTGTCGGCCGGGTCGGCGCGATCTGCGGCCCGATCCTCGGCGGTGCGCTGCTGACCGCCGGAATCGCGTACCCGTGGGGTTTCTACGCCTTCGCCGGAGTCGGGGCACTGGGAGCGGCCGCGGTGACCGGAGTCCGCGCCGGCCGCTCCAGGGAGACCGCCGCTACCCCAGCTCCTTGAGTTCCCTTTCCACGGCAGCGAGTTCCTCCTCGGAACCCTGCACCTTCGGGCCCGTGAACCACTTACGGGCCGAGACGAGCCACCACACCGCCGCACCACCGAGTACGACGAGGAAGGCGATAGGCGTGTAGTTGAAACTGTCGATGGTGACCGGTGATCCCTGCGGAAGCATGAACAGCACGAAGATGAAGCACACCCAGACGGTCGCGACGGTCCCGATGAGCTTGCCCCAGCGGCCGAGGTTCCACGGTCCGGGTTCGAAGTCGTCGCCTTTGCGCACCCGCAGGAACACCGGGATCACGTAGGCCACGTAGAGGCCGACGACGGCGATCGAGGTCACCGCCGCGTAGGCGGTCGCGCTCCAGAGATACGGCAGGGCGAGCAGGAGCGCGCCGCCCGCGGCCAGCCACACCGCGTTGGTCGGCGTCTGGGTGCGCTTGTTGATGTGATGCCAGAACTTCGAACCCGGGATCGCGCCGTCGCGGGCGAAGGCGTAGATCATCCGTGAGTTCGCGGTCACCGACGCCATCCCGCAGAACAGCTGCGCGCCGATACAGATGAGCAGGAGGAACTTGCCGGTCGTCGCGCCGGTCGCGTCGATGAAGATCTGCGCGGGCGGCACCCCGGTCTCGGAGCCCACGGCGCGGTCGTAGTCCTGGATGGCGAACGTGAGGCCGATCAGGAGAACCCAGCCGGCGACCAGGGAGACGAGAATCGAGTTGATGATGCCGCGCGGCCCGGCCTTCGCCGCGTTCTTGGTCTCCTCGGTCATATGCGCCGAGGCGTCGTAGCCGGTCAACGTGTACTGCGCGACGAGAAGCCCCAGTAAGAAGACGTAGACCGGCGAAGCCCAGCCGGTCTTGTTCACGAACTCGCCGAAGACGAAGGACGCGTCCTGGTGCTTCTCGGGAACGACGATCAGCACCCCGACGATCACCAGCACGCCCACCAGATGCCACCACACGCTGATGCTGTTCAGCAGTGCCACGATCTTGACGCCGAAGGTGTTCAGCAGTCCGTGGAGCACGAGAACGATCCCCAGCAGCAGGATGGTGTGGCCCGGCGTCGCCTCGAAGCCGAATTGCAGGTCGAGAAAGGCGTTGAGGAACAGCGCGGCGCCGAAGTCGATCCCCGCGGTGACGGCGATCTGCCCGATGAGGTTGAACCAGCCGGTGAACCACGACCACGCCGCGCCGTTGCTCGGCGCGAGCTTCGCGGCCCAGTAGTAGAGGCCGCCCGCGGTCGGATAGCTGGAGCAGACCTCCGCCATGCCCAGCCCGACCAGGATGACGAACAGGCCGACCAGTGGCCAGCCCCAGATCATCGCGGCGGGGCCGCCGGTCTCCATGCCGAACCCGTAGAGGGTCAGGCAGCCGGAGAGGATCGAGATGATCGTGAAGGAGACGGCGAAGTTGGAGAAGGTCGACATCGTGCGCCGGAGTTCCTGCGCATAGCCGAGCTGGTGGAGCCGGGCGCTGTCTTCGTCGGCGGGTTCTGCCTGCTCGGCTGGGACATCCATCGGGCACCCACTTGAAAGGTATGCGGACAGACCATTGAGACTCGCCGAAATTAGGCCCGCCGACCTGCGGATGTCAAGGTCCCGTGAAGAAACCTATCTCCAGATACCAGTAAAGGGTCGTCAGGACGGATTCCGTCCTGACGACCCTTCCGGACACTCGCCGCCGCAGGGCGAGGACGGCGACGCGAGCAGAGAGGCCGCCGGTCGGCCCCGGCCAGGAATGGTCGTGCGTGGCGATTCGGGTGTTCTTGAGGGCTACTGCAAGGTGGCTCGATACCGGCGTCCCTGGCTGCTTGAAGTACATGAAGGCCTCCTTCCTTGCGTCAGACGCAACGAAGGAGGCCTTCATGTACTGGGTCGAGTCAGCGTCCCCGGAACGCCTTCACGGCCTCCAGCGCGGTGTCCGGGTGGTCGGCGAAGTAGCCGTCGACACCCGCCTTGAGGAACGCCTCCTGCTCGGCGAACGCGTTGCCGTACTCGGCGGGGTTCGCCGACGAGCGCAGGCTCTGCGGGAGGAAGTTGTTCTCGTTGCGGAACGTGTACGGCCCGACCTTCAGTCCGGCGTGGTGCGCGTCGGTGACCAACCTGGTCGGCTGCCCCAGTGCGCCGTTCACCACCGGGATGACCTGTGCCTTCTCCGGGCCCAGGTAGTCCGCGTACTTCGAGATCTCTTTCAGCCCCGCAGGAGTGACGAGGTCGGCGTACGTCCGCGGGTCGCCCTTCGCGACGAAGTCGGCCGGAGCGCCGGTCGCCGAGGTCAGCTGCAGCAGCGGCACCCGCACCTGGCGCGAAAGCGCGATCAGGTTCGACACCTCGAACGACTGGATGATCACCGGCGCCTTCGGGTGGTCGAGCCCGTTGCGCTTGATCAGTTCGACCAGCTTCGGCTCGGTCGGGTTCTTGATCGAGGAGAAGTAGGTCGAGTGCTTGATCTCCGGATACGTCCCCAGCTCGCGACGCAGTTCGCGGCCCAGCCGGCGCGTCAGGTCGAGCACCTCCTGGTAGGTGGCGATCTGGTAGCGGCCGTCGTAGATCCTGTTGTTCGGCCGCAGCTGCGGGATCCGTTCGGTGGCGCGCAGGGTCTTCAGCTCGGCGAGGGTGAAGTCCTCGGTGAACCAGCCGGTGAACGACGTGCCGTCGATGACCTTGGTCGTCTTCCGGTTCGCGAACTCGGGGTGCTTCGCGACGTCGGTGGTCCCGCCGATCTCGTTTTCGTGCCGGGCGACCAGCCGGCCGTCCTTGGTGGGCACGAGGTCGACGTCGACCCAGTCGACGCCCTGGCGGTAGGCGAGCTCATACGAGGCGAGCGTGTGCTCCGGGCGGTAACCGGGGGCGCCGCGGTGTCCGACGATCACCGGCCCATCGTGCCCCTTCGCCAGCGCCGACACGTCTTGGGCGCTCGGCTCGGCGGCGCCTGCCAGTCCGGTGACGCTGAGTACGGCGAGTCCGGACAGGGCGAGCACGCCCAGGCGCTTTCGCATGGTGGGTAACCTCTTTCGCTTGAACTCGGGGTACCGCGCAACCCTCGACGCAGGAGGCGTCCGGTCGGCGAAGACGGACCGGCGGAGCGCTGACCACCGGGTGAACGCCGGATGGAACCACCCGCTCGAGGACGGCGACGTGTTCGGGGCTCTGGTTGATCGGTGACCCGCGACCGCGACCGCGTCGCCGGGGCAGGTTCGTGTTTTCGCAGGTCAGACGTTATGGTGCCCCGCCGCCACGATAGCGGGGCCTCCGGCCGGGGCGGGTTTCACGTGGCTCCGCCGACAGGGCGTCTCCGGCACGGTTACCCTGTGCCTCGTGCGCGTACTGGTAATCGGGTCCGGCGCCCGTGAGCATGCACTCGTCCTCGCGGTCGCGGAAGACCCTTCCGTCACCGCACTGGCTTGTGCCCCGGGCAACGCCGGCACCTCTTCGGTGGCCGAGCAGCTCGGCGTGGACGCGGCCGATCCCGAATCGGTCGCCGCCCTCGCCAAGCAGTGGCAAGCGGACCTGGTGGTGGTCGGCCCCGAGGTCCCGCTGGTGGCGGGCGTCGCCGACGCGGTCCGGAAGGCGGGCATCGCCTGTTTCGGCCCGTCCGCGTCCGCGGCCAGGATCGAAGGGTCGAAGGCGTTCGCGAAAGACGTCATGGCGGCCGCGAAGGTGCCGACTGCGCACTGTGAGGTCGTGGACAACCCCGCCCGCCTCGACGCCGCGCTCGGCCGTTTCGGTCCCACCTGGGTGGTCAAGGACGACGGCCTCGCCGCGGGCAAGGGCGTCGTGGTCACCACGGACGTCGACGTCGCGCGCAAGCACGCCCTGATGCTGCTCGACGGTGGCCACCCGGTGCTCCTCGAATCCTTCCTCGACGGCCCGGAGGCCTCTCTCTTCTGCTTCGTCGACGGCCGCACGGTCGTCCCGATGCTGCCCGCGCAGGACTTCAAGCGCGTCGGCGACGGTGACGCGGGTCCGAACACCGGCGGCATGGGGGCGTACGCGCCGTTGCCGTGGGCGCCGAAGGACCTGGTCGACGACGTCGTGGCCCGCATCGTCCAGCCCGTGGTCGACGAACTCGACAACCGCGGCGCCCCCTTCTCCGGTCTGCTCTACGCCGGTCTCGCGCTGACTTCGGAGGGTCCGCAGGTCATCGAGTTCAACTGCCGGTTCGGTGACCCGGAGACCCAGGTCGTCCTGGCGCTGCTGCGCAGCCCGCTCGGCAAGGTCCTGCACGCGACGGCGACCGGCAAGCTCGCCGAGCTGCCGCCGCTGGACTGGGACTCCGGCGCCGCGGTCACCGTCGTGCTCGCCGCGGACGGCTATCCCGGCAAGCCCAGGACCGGCGACGTCATCACCGGCGGTGAGCTGGAAGGCGTGCTTCACGCCGGCACCCGCCGCCGCGACGACGGCGCCGTGGTCTCCTCCGGCGGCCGTGTGCTGTCGGTCGTCGGCACCGGCAAGCACCTGAAAGCCGCCCGAAAGGACGCCTACGCGACGGTCGAGAAGGTCCACCTGGCCGGCTCGCATCACCGCACCGACATCGCCCTGCTCGCCGCCAAGGGAGAGATCGCCACCCCGGTCTCGTGAAATCCGGACGGAACCATCGCGGTCCTTGGCGCGTCCAACCCGGTATTTCCGGCAAAGCTTAGGCAGCCGATACATCCGCGTTGGTAGCCTCAGGCAGGACGAACGGTCACCGTGCGCAGGGTCCAAGGGGTGGGGAATGGCAGCATCGGGCAAGGTCCAAGACCTCACGTCGGCGGTCCCGACGCCACCGTCGGTGGCCGACATCAGAGTCGACCCGTCGAAGCTGCTCGAAGTGGCGAAGATCGTCGAAGAGCAGATCGACGCCTTGCAGGACAAACTCATGACGCGGCTCGACCAGCTGCGCATCGACACTCCGGCCAACGACACCGTGAGCACGCAGGCGACCGGTGTCTGGAACGAGCTCGTCGCCGACGGCGACCAGTCGTACGCCGCGCAGGTCCGGGCCTACGTGGCCGGGCTGCGGGGATTGGTCGGCCAGCTCCGCACGGCGGCCAAGGAGTACAAGACCAGTGATGCGGACAAGGCCGCCGCGTTCGGGGACCGTGGTGTTCACCGGGCGTAGGGCCCGTGTGCTGGTGTCCGGCGGAGTGCTCACCCTCGCGCTGGCCGGATGCACCACGGACACGGGCGGGCAGGCGTTCCCCGACGAGCCCGCGCTGGCTTCGGCCACGCGGGGCGCCAAGGCGTCCGCACTGCCGCCCAGGCCCGCCGAACTGAGCCTCCAGGGGGTCGATCCGTGTGCCCTGCTCACCGATCCCCAGCTCGATCAGCTCAAGATCAACAGCAAACCGCGCGCGGCGGCGGAACCGATCGACGGTCCGACCTGTGTCTTCGATTCGGACGCCGCGCAGCCCTTCCACGGCTATTACGTCCGCACGGTCACCGCGGACGTCGAAGAGTGGTTCACCGGCAAGCGCCGTAAGAACAGCATGACGACGGAACCGACGGCGGTCGGCGGGTTCCCCGCCATCGAGAACCACCGTGACGGCGGGACGCCGGGCGACTGCGAAACGCTCGTCGGTGTCGCTCGAGGGCAGACGCTGGCGGTGCGGGCGGTCGCCATCACCGCGGGCGGGTTCACCATGCCGCAGCTGTGCGAAATGTCCGCGCGGGCGGCCGATTCGGCTTTGCAGACCTTGAAAGCACGCAACTAGGGAGGGCGGCGTGAACGTTTCCGACCTCGCGGGCAGGCTCCGCGATCTTCGGTTCGACGGCTACACCGACACCGGGATCGCGACCGAGATCGAACGCTTCCGCAGCGGTGACGGCACCGGCAGCATCGGCATCGCCGTCGACGCGCTGAAGGCCGTCGCGGGCGCGCTCGCGGACACCGACAAGACGCTGCGCGACGAGCTGGGCAAGCTCGGCGTGGAATGGCAGAGCGAGGCGGGTGGCGCCGCCGGGCAGGTGTTCACCGAACAGGCGGGCTTCTCCCAGGACGCGAACTCGAAGGTCACGCATTCCGCGGAGATGATCTTCGCCCAAGGGGAGGCCTTCACCCGGACGCTGCACAAGCTCCCGGATCCGGAAGTGGTCCGGAAGGGCGCCGGCGGGTTGACCATCGGTGACGTCGTGCTGAGCCTCATCGGGTTCGAAACCGATCACGCCAAGAGCGTCAGCGCCGCGAACAACGCGCGGGCGCAGGCACAAGAGGCGTTGAACGACTACGCCAGGACGAGCGGTGAGAACCTGCTGTCGACCGACACCTTGGCCGATCCGCAGGCGATGAACCTGACCCAGACCACGACCACCGCCGGAGTGGGCGGCGGTTCCGGTGCGCTCGACCTCGCGGGTACCGCCACCGAGCTCACTCCGGACGGCAGTGTGCGACCCGCGTCGGCCGCCGTCGAGTCGAAATACGTGCCGCCGGTGGTGCAGCCCGTCAGCAATCCGAAGGCGCCGTCCTACGACGCCCCGACCCCGGCCTACGGGGTCGCGATGGGCGGCGGCGTGGCCCGCAAAACCGGCACGTCGGTGCCCCACGCCGGTGCCACTGCTCCGGCGGCCGCGGCTCCGACCACACCGTCCGGCACTTCGAGGCCCGCGCCCGCGCCCGGAAGCGGCTGGGTGACCCCGAACCGGCCCGCGCCGCAGCCGGACCAAAGCAGGCCGTCGTACCCGATCACCGGCTCGCCCGCCACGCCGCCGTTCGTCCCGCCTGGTGCGCCGAACACCCCGAACACCCCGAACACCCCTAATGTCCCGCCGGGTCCGTCCACCGGCAGTGTGCCGCCGAACAGCACCACGTCGGCGCAGCCCGCGGGCAAGTCGTTCGGCATCGGCCCCGGTATCGACAGCGCTCTCGGCAAGGGTCCCGGCTCCAGCTCCGGCCCCGGTGTCTTCGGCAACGTCGCCGGTGGCGCCAGTGGTGACCAGGCACTCGGCAAGGGTCGCTCGGTCGGCGCCGGACCGCAGACGCCGCCGGTCCCCGGCAACGAATCCGGCCGCGGGTTCCCCGCCGTCCCGAAGGTCGCCGGCCCGGCCGCCGGCGATCTCGGCGCGGGTGCCGCCGCGCTCGGCGCCGGTGTCGCGGGTGGCGCGCTGAGCGGCGACAAGGAACGCGACCGACGTCCTCGGCAGGAAGGCGGCGGGAAGCCGACCCGTCAGCTGTCGATCGGCGAGCTTCCCGAAGAAGAGGCCATGCGGCGTTCGGAGAAGATCGGCGCGAAGCAGCCGAAGACGGAGTCGAAGTTCATGGAGCGCGCGGCCACTCAGGACGTCGAAGAGGATGCGGAGCACATCAGGCGTTACGGCGTCGACGACAAGGACCTGTTCACGGACGAGCGCCTGGTGTCGCCCGACGTGATCGGTGACCACGGCAACCCCGAAGCGCGCTGAACCTGTGCCGAACGACAACGGCAGCCTGGTGCTGTCCGCTCTCGAGTTCGAGATGCTCTGGGAAGCCGAACGGCTGCCCCGCCGCCATGTCGCACTCGACGTGCCGAGCCCCGGAACGACCCACACGGAGCGGGCGGCACTGATCGAGGATGCTTGGGAATCCCTGCGCGCGCGAGGGCTCGCGCGGGGACACCAGGCGTCGGGCGAACTGGTCGACATGCTGAACCTGTTCGCGCATCCGCGGGTCGCGATCGACGTCTGGGTGTGGACCGATCGCGAGATCAAGGGCCAGGCGGTCAGCGTCGGCAACCAGGCGTTGCTCGGCGTGATCGACTCCGGTCAGGTGTGGCTGATCCCCGCCAGGGAAAGCTCTCTCGCCGAGGCCGCGGTTTCGGTCGCGGGTGATCTCGGTCCCGGCGTCGGCCAGTCGGTCAGCATTCCGCACGACGTCCTCCGCGATGCCGATGCCGCCGCCCGCGGCGACGCGAAAGCACTGGTCACCGCGCTGGAAGACCTCGACGTGCCACTGTGGCAGGCCCAGGAGGTGGCGGGCATGCTGCTCGGCCAGGAGGCGCGTGGCCAGTTCGGCGTCGAACGCGCGGGCCGTGACGGCCGCCCCCGCCGCGCGGAAAGCGTGGTCGCCTTCTACGACACGGACGCGGGGCGGTACCTGTTCCAGGTCGTGCGGAACCGGGACGGCCGGGATTGGGCGACCATCACCCCGGCGGACAACCAGCTGCTGGCGACGCGGATCCGGGAAGTCGCCGATTTCTGACTTGCCCGATTCGGCTGTTTCGCGAAGTGGATATCGGCGGGGGGGAAGTCGGCGTGGATACGCACACGGCCCACTGCCGAGGTTTTAAAGTGTGCGCGGGAACCGTCCTGATCGGCAGCGCGTCTGATCGGACGGATACGAGTTTTCCGTGAAGGGGATGACGAACCGTGCCTGTGTACGACCCGGATTCCATGGGGATCGCCGCCGGTCAGGTGGAGAAGCTCAAGGACGAGTTCGAGAAGACCAAAAAAGGCGTCACCGGCATGGACGACGAGAAGGAAAGCCCCTTCGGCGGAGTGGACGAGCACGGCGACGCGAAAGGCGCGGTGGGCAAGTTCAAGCAAGGCGTCCACAACGAATTCGATTCGGCCGGTCAGTTGATGGAGGCCACGGCCTTCGTGCTGCGCAAGGCGGCGGGGTTGATCAAGGAGACCGAAGCGGTCCACGTGGACAACCTGAAGGTGCACGGAGAGCTGTGACGATTCGTCAGGCCTGGGGGCCGGATACCAAGGGGGCTTGAGCAGTGGGTTTGAACAACGTCGGCGCCGGCACGCCGGACGGCTGGGACGGGCTCGTCAAGAAGGCCGAGCAGATCGAAAAGGTGAACCTCGCCGCCATTCAGAACGCCTCGAAGCAGTTCAAGACGGCCGCCGACAACGCCGGTGACCACAGCGCGGCGCTCTCGCGTTCGACAGAAGCGCTGAACAGTGGCGTCTGGGTCGGCCCCGCCGCGGACGCCTTCTTCGAGTACGTCAAGTCGATCACCAAGGCAGGCCAGAACGTCGAGGCCCAACTGGGCAAGGTCGTCGACGACCTCGATCGTGTCCACACCGATCTCGGCAACATCAAGACCCAGGTCGCCGACGCCTACAAGGGCGCCGAAGAGGCGGTCAACAAACGGAACACCCAGGCGGAGACGGACAAGAACGCGGCGATCCAGGCCGCCGCGCAGGCCGAGAAGGACCACAAGCCGGCGCCGAGTCCTTCGGCCGCCGAGATCATCCAGAAGGCCAAGACCGACATCGGCAAGATCACCGCCGACGCCGACGCCCGGGTCAAGGGCCTGCTCGACCAGGCCAATCAGATGATCCAGAAGTCCCAGGCACTGATGAAGAAGGACATCGAGGGCGGTTACTCGACGGTTCCGATGCCCGGCAAGGACGGCAGCGTCCCCAAGCGCACCGGCGGTCTCCACGCCGGCGGTGGCGGTGGGGGCGGAGGAGGCGGCGGTGGCGGTGGGGGCGGCGGCCTCGGTCCGAGCGGTGGTCCGCCGTCGACGACGCCGCCGGGCAACGTCCAGCAATGGATCCAGGAAGCCATCAAGATCCTGCAGGCCGCCGGGATCCCGGTGACCGAGGCGGACATCCAGAAGATCTGGACGATCATCGAGAAGGAGTCCGGCGGTAATCCCAACGCCATCAACAACTGGGATTCCAACGCGGCGAAGGGCACGCCGTCGAAGGGGTTGATGCAGTGCATCGACCCGACCTTCAACGCGCACAAGCTTCCCGGGCACGACGACATCTACAACCCGGTGGACAACATCATCGCGGGCGTCCGGTACACGTTCTCGCGGTACGGCGGCTTCGAAGGACACCCGGGGCTGAAGTCCATGGCCGGTGGCGGTGGGTATCAGGGCTACTGACGCCGCACTCACGCGAGTTACGTGCTCAATCACGCGAGTTACGCCTTCGAGCTCAGCGGAACCGTGCTCGCCTCACGAGTAGTCCTTGAGTGCCATGCCGTTCGCCGCCTCCGTCAGCGGTCGCATGGCCGACTTCATCAGCCGATCCCGGAACGGCAGATAGGGCAGCACTCGCATCGACTGGATCTGCTTCCACTGCCGGAACCGGGTTTGCTTCTTCTGGTTCAGCGCGGCCAGCGCCTGGTTCCGGAGCACGAACGGTCGCATTTCCCTTTCGTAGGAAGCGAAAGCGGCCCGATGGTCGGTGGAGGCGGCCAATGAGCCGGCGAGCACGTACGCTCCGACGAGCGCCAAACTGGTGCCCTGTCCCGAAAGCGGCGATGGTCCATAGCCCGCGTCGCCGGCCAAAGCGACCCGCCCCTCGGTGAACCGGCCCATCCGGATCTGGGTCATGGAATCGAAGTACAGCTCGCACGATTCCATTTCGCGGAGCAGCCGCGGCACTGCCCAGCCTTGGCCCGCGAACCGGTCGGCGAGCAGTTTTCGTTGCTGCTCGGGGTCATGCCGATCGAAGTCGAGTTCCGGCGACTGGAAGCCGAGCATCGCCCGCGCCTCGGTGTTCTTTCGGGCGCTGTACAGCCCGGCCAGCTTTCCCGGAGTCAGGTGAAAGGTCTGCCAGCGGTCCAGCTCGAGGAAGTTCGGCACGGTGAACACCGCGAGATAGGTGTCCAGATAGTGTGAAAACTGTTTCTCCGCCCCGAAAACGAGCGATCGCACGGCCGAGTGCTGGCCGTCCGCGCCGATGACGAGGTCGAAGTCCCGCGCCGCGCCGTGAGCGAAGGCGACCCGGACACCGTCGGTCCGTTGCGCGATACCGGTGATCCGGTTTCCGTAGACGTACTCGACGCCTTCCTGAGCGACCGAAGCCAGTGTGTCGGTGAGGTCGTCCCGCAGGATCTCGACGTCCTCGCTGCCGGTGAGCCCACCGGTCAGCGTGTGGTCGGTGACCT
Organism: Amycolatopsis sp. QT-25; assembly: GCF_029369745.1. Classification (NCBI taxonomy): domain Bacteria; kingdom Bacillati; phylum Actinomycetota; class Actinomycetes; order Pseudonocardiales; family Pseudonocardiaceae; genus Amycolatopsis; species Amycolatopsis sp. QT-25. The sequence continues at coordinate 7,691,189 of NZ_CP120210.1, read as the reverse complement.
GCACGAGGGTCTTTCCCGCGCCGTTCACGAACGACATCCCGCGCATGTCCGTGCGCAGTTCCCGGAGGCGCCCGAGCACCCCCATCCGGTCGACGACGCCGAGCGCCGTACCCCGGATGTCGACCGCGTGCCCGCCGACGCGGGGCGCGGGGGCCCGCTCGACGACCGTCGGCGCGAAACCGTGCCGCCGCAGCCAGTACGCCAGCGTCGTACCGGCGATTCCCGCCCCCGAAATCAGGACCTGCCGCATGTCCACTCCTTGTGTACGGTGTTGTGAAGCGCTGCGTACAACGTATGGAGACCAACCCTCAGGCCCAGGAAAAGCGCAGAAAAACTTCGATGCACTAGTACGGTCGATCTAGTGCGGCAGCCGAGACGGCGTCAGGTGCACTAGGACAGGGAGCCGACCATGACCGAGCCGCCCTATCTGCGGATCGCCGCCGAGATCCGCCGCCGGATCACGTCCGGTGAGCTTCGCGAGGGCGACAAGGTCCCGTCGACCCGCCGGATCGTCACCGAGTGGGGGGTCGCGATGGCGACCGCGACGAAGGTGCTCGCCACCCTCAAACGGGACGGCCTGGTCGTCGCCAAACCCGGCGCGGGCACGGTCGTCGCGAGCCGCGTCCGGAAGTCCGCGCCGAGAACCGAGGCCGAGCTGTCCCGCGAGCGGGTGGTGAAGGCCGCGATCCGGATCGCGGACGCCGAGGGCATCCGCGCGCTCTCGATGCGCCGCGTCGCCTCCGGTCTCGGTGTCGCGACGATGACGCTTTATCGCCATGTCACCGCGAAGGAGGAACTGATCCTCGAGATGGCCGACCTGGCCCTCGGCGAGATCCGCTTTCCCCCCGCACCGCCACCCGGCTGGCGGGCCCAGCTCGAGCTGATGGCGCGGGCGCAATGGGCCCTGTTCCGGCGGCATCCCTGGCTCGCGCAGGCGCTCTCGATCACCCGTCCGCAACCGTTGCCGAATCTGCTGGCCCACGCGGACTGGGCCACTCGCGCACTCGACGGTCATGGCCTCCCGGCGTCGACGATCATGTACGCGCACATCACGATCTTCAACCACGTACGCGGCATCGCTCTCAGCTTCGAGGCCGAAGCCGACACCGAATCCGGGACGGCGGTTTCCGCCGACGCCTGGCTCGCGGAGCAAGAGCCGATCCTCTGGGAGCTGGTCTCCGGCGGCCGTTTCCCCAACTTCGCCGGCGTCGTCTCGCGCGCCCCGTTCGACTACGACCTCGACACGCTCTTCGAGTTCGGGCTTCAACGCCTCCTCGACGGCTACTCGGTTCTCCTGGCGAAGGCGGGCTAGCCTCGCCCCATGTCCCTCCCTGGTCCCGCACCACGTTCCGACGTCCCGCCGTTCCACGTCATGGACGTCCTTTCGGCCGCGCAGGCCCGGCAGCGCAGCCACGGTGACCTGGTCCCGCTGCTCGCGGGGCAACCGTCCGCGCCCGCGCCGCGCCCCGTGCTCGAGGCGGCGCAGCGGGCACTGAAGGACCACACCCTCGGCTACACCGAGCAACTCGGCGTCCCGGAACTGCGGGAGGCCGTCGCGACGCACTACAACCGCACGTACCCGGTCGACGTGAGCCCGCAGGACGTCATCGTCACGACCGGTTCTTCCGGCGGCTTCCTGCTCTCGTTCCTCAGCGCCTTCGAGGCCGGTGACCGCGTCGCGATGGCGCGCCCCGGCTACCCGGCCTACCGCAACCTGCTGAAGGTGCTCGGCTGCGAGGTCGTCGAATTCGCCACCGGGGCGGGGACGAACTTCCAGCCGACCGTCGCGCTGCTCGACGAACTGGGGCCGGTCAAGGGACTGATCGTGGCCAGTCCGAGCAACCCCACCGGCACCGTCCTGCCACCGGGTGAACTCGCCGCGATCAGCGGCTGGTGCGCGTCACGGGGCGTGCAGTTAATCAGTGACGAGATCTACCACGGGATCTCCTACGGCGCCGGGCTCGATTGCGCCTGGCAGTACGGCGACGAAGCGCTCGTCCTCGGTTCGTTCTCCAAGTACTTCGCCATGACGGGCTGGCGGCTCGGCTGGATGCTGGCGCCTCAGCGGCTGCACCGCGCGATCGACGTCCTGACCGGCAACTTCACCATCTGCCCGCCCGCGGTCTCCCAGCACGCCGCGATCGCCGCGTTCACTCCGGAGGGGTACGCGGAGGCCGATGGCCATGTCGAGCGCTACCGGGCCAACCGCGACGTGCTCTTCAGCGGTCTCAAGGGCATCGGCATCGACAAGCTCGCGCCGGCCGAAGGCGCCTTCTACGCCTACGCCGACGTCTCCGCGTACACGAACGACAGCCTCAGCTGGTGCCAGCGGCTCCTCGCCGAGACCGGTGTCGCGATCGCTCCCGGCATCGACTTCGATCCGGTCGACGGCGGCCGGTTCGTGCGGTTCTCCTTCGCGGGCTCGCGCGAGGACATCGACGAGGGCGTCCGCAGGCTGGGCGACTGGCTCGGTGCTCACCGGTCAGGGGGAACCCGGAGTTCTCCCTGAACGTTGGCCGGAAAGGAGGCGCTCACGACTCCCGCCTGACAACCTGGACTCACCGGGCCCGCTCGGGCACGGTGAGGTAATCGGAGGATGCCATGTTCTGGAAGATCGTCGGCGGGCTGATTCTGGCTTGGGTGGCCTTCATGGTGCTCGGTTCCGTGCTCGGTTTCCTCGTGAAGGCCGTTTTCTGGATCGCCGTCATCGGCGGCGCGGTCTTCCTCGGCACGGCCGCGTACGGCGCCATCAAGGGCAAGGGCACCCCGAAACAGCTTCGCCGTTAAGACTTACGCGCCACCCCGCCGAGCGACGTGAAGTTCATGGGCGAAGGCGGGGTGAAGCGCGGGCCGTCCGGCCACCACAGGTGCGGGTACGTCAGCCCCGGCTCCATCAGTTCGAGTCCCGCGAAGAACGACTCGATCTCCTCGCGCGTGCGGTACAGCGTGTCCAGCCCGGTGCCGTTGAAGCGTTTCTCGAGTGACGTCGCGATGTCGGCGGCTTCGGTGCCATCGGCGGGATTGTGGTGGTGAAGCAGCGCGACGAACGAGCCAGGGGCCAGCGCGTCGACGTAGGCGCGGACGATCTTCCGTGCCTCGTCGAGGTCCTGGAGGTGGTGGACGATCGCGCACAGGACCAGGCCGATCGGCCGGTCGAACTCCAGCCGGTGGGTACGCGCGAGTTCCTCGACGACCGCTTCCGGTTCGGTCAGGTCCGCGGCCGCCATATGCGCGAAGTCGTTCGCCGCGAGCAGCGCGCGGCCGTGCGCCTGGACCACCGGATCGTGGTCGACGTAGACGACCCGCGCCTCGGGGTTGTACCGCTGCGCGACCTGATGCGTGTTGTCCGAGGTCGGGAAGCCGGAACCGAGGTCGAGGAACTGGTCGATGCCCTCCCGGTCGGTCAGGTAGCGCACCGTCCGGACCAGCCAGTGCCGGATCTCCTTGGCCATGCCCCTGGCCTCCGGCGCGAGTTCCAGGATCTGGCGCAGGACCACCCGGTCGGCCTCGTAATTGTCCTGGCCGCCCATGAGGGCGTCGAAGACCCGCGCGATGCTCGGCCGGTCGAAATCGACGGGCACGAGCGGCCGCCGGCCGTCTGGACCAGGCATGGGCACCTACCGTGGGAATCTCGGTTCGGGACGCGAATCAGCTTAGGTCATCCGCTTCACCGCGCGTAAGCGGATGAGTGGCGAGGGTGAATTATTCCTCCGAAGAGCCGAAGGCGGATTTCGCCGTGGTCACGCCGACCCAGCGTTCCGCCTTCATCCCCACCGCCCGTGCGCCGTCCACATTGGACTGCCGATCGTCGAAGAACAGGCAGTCGGCCGGTTCGGCGCCGAGTTCGGCGAGCAGGATCCGGTAGATCTTCGCGTCGGGCTTCATGCAGCCCAGGTCACCGGAGAAGAGCATCACCCGGAACAGGTTCGCCCACTCCTGCTCGCGCACCCAGCGGCCGAAGGTCGATGAAGCGTTCGAAAGCAGCGCGAGTGCCGCGCCCGCTTCGTGCAGCCCTTCGAGCAGATCGAGGACGTCCGGTTCGACGTGCGTCCAACCGGTGACGTCGATGCTGGTCAGCTCGTCGGCGAACGCCTTGTCGACCGGGAAATCCAGGGCGCGGCCGAGGCTCTGCCAGTACTCGAGATCGGAGCCGCCGGAGTCGTATCGGACCCGTTCGGCCCAGTAGTGCGGTTCGAACTCGGCGACTTCGCGGTCGAAGGCCTTGGCCAGGGTCGGCAGCGCGTCGGTGTGCGCGCTGATGACGTCGCCGTAATCGAAGACGGTCCAGTTCACGTTCGGCCCCCGGTCTCGATGCGGTGCAGGGTCTCTTCGATGTCGGCCGCCGAAAGGTCCCGGTGTGTCACGAAGCGGATCCTGCCCGAACTGGGCAGCGTCCGGACGCCGAGCCCGGTTAGCCACGCCAGCCGTTCTTCGAGGTCGGGTGCGGTGACCTGCACGATGTTCGTTTCGGGAATGTTGACCTCCCAGCCGTGCTCGGCGAGCCCGGCCGCGAGCCGCGCCGCGTTCTCGTGGGTCTCGGCCAGGTCGCCGACGCGGTCCAGCGCGACCATGCAGGCCGCGGCCAGCACCCCGCCTTGACGGATGCCGCCGCCGAGCATCTGACGCATCCGCCGCGCCTTCTCGACGAACTCCGGGCTGCCCGCCACCACCGAGCCGACAGGGGCGCCGAGCCCCTTCGAGAAGCAAGCGGAGACGGTGTCGACCCCGGCCGTGAGCGCCGCGGGCGGGACCTCCAGCGCGACGGCCGCGTGCCAGAGGCGGGCGCCGTCGAGGTGTACGGTCAGCCCGGCCTCTTTCGCCACCGCGACCAGCCGCGCGTGCTCGTCGGGCGGGGTGACGGCGCCACCCGCGGAGTTGTGCGTGTTCTCCAGGCACAGCAACGGCGTGTGCAGCGCGTAGTACGGCCCGCGCGGGTTGCCGATCGCGGCCGAAAGCGTTTCCGGCGTCGGCCGCCCCGGCCCGCCGTCGTGCTCCAGCGGCTCCGGCATGCCGCCCGCGAGCCAGGCGGCGGAACCGAGTTCGTCGGTGATCACGTGCGCGCCGCGCGGCGCGAGGAACCGGTCGCCGCGCTGGAGATGGCTGCTCAACGCGATCAGGTTCGCCATGGTCCCGCTCGGCGTCCAGAGCGCCGCGGGCATGCCGAGCAGGTTCGCGGCGCGCTGTTCCAGCGCGCCGATGGTCGGGTCGCCGTCGAGGACGTTGTCGCCGACCTCGGCATCCGCCATCGCCTGGCGCATGACGTCGTCCGGCCGGGTCACGGTGTCGGAGCGGAAATCGATCAACGGGAGGGAGCGCGAGGTCACGGTACGATCACATCACATCGTCGCGCCCGCCGTGAATCTCCTCCCGGCTGGTCACCCGCGCCCGCTCATGCAACCGTGGACGCCCCCGGTTCCGTCCTACCCACCGACGAGGCAAGAGCGGAGACAAAACCCGCGTGAATCAGCGCGACGAACAAGAGTTCGCGGAGTACTTCGCCGCGAAGCGGGACTCCGTGCGCAGGACCGCGTACATGCTTTGCGGTGACTGGCATCGCGCGGACGATCTCGCGCAGACGGCGTTCGTCGCGCTGCACCGGAGGTGGAAGAAGATCAGAGAACGGGCGGCGACCGACGCCTACGTGCGGAAAACGCTGGTCCGGGCGGCCATCGACGAGTCGAGGCGGCCGTGGCGGCGGGAGTGGCAGACCGAAGAGCTGCCCGAGCCGCCGCAGGACGGCTTCGACCTCGGCGAACAGGTCGTCACCAGGGAAGACCTGCTGGCCGCGTTGCGCGAAGTGCCTCCGAAGCAGCGGGCCGTGCTGGTGCTGCGGTTCTTCGAAGGGCTCGACGTCGGCGCGGCGGCGAAGGCCCTCGGGTGCAGCGAGGGAAACGTGAAGAGTCAGACCGCACGAGGCTTGGCGAACCTCAGGCAGGTCATGGAGAAGGAGGAGGTGGCACGGGATGGACGAGAATGACCTGAAGGCGTTGTTCCGTGACGCCCCCGGCGACGCGCCGTCGTCGACCTTCGACACCGCCGACGTCGTCCGTGCCTCGAAACGCGCCACCGCTCGACGCCGGAACGGTGTCGCGGTGGCCTGTGGTGCGGTGGTTTTGGTCTTGGCCGGAGCGGGCATGTTCGGCGTGCTCGGCGGAACCGACCTCCAGCTGGGGAGTGGGGCCAGCTCCGAGCAGGAAGCCGCGACCGCGGGGCAACCCGGGGCCGCGTCCGCACGTCCTCTCGACAGCGAGGACGCCTCGAACTTCTCGAACCCGCCGCCTCAGCAGGGGGGCGACGGGCCAGAGAGGACCGGCCGGATGACGGCCGAAGGCACCTACGGGTGCGACCAGGTGGATCGGGAGCTCGCCACCGCCCTCGCTGGCGAGCTCCCGGTCCCCGTGGCTGTCGCGGAGTCGACGCCCGGCGACATCTGTACGACGGGAGCCAGGTCCGCGGGGTTCCAGGTGCCCGGCGGCACGGTCTCCGCGGCGGTCTTCCCCGCGGGCGCGGCCGTTCCGTCGCTGCCGACCGGTGCGTCCAGCGCGCGGCGGACCACCGGCAAGGGTTCGCTGGTGGTCGTGGTCAGTCTCGGAGACGGCTCGGGCAGACCCGTCTTCTCCGAGGCCGAGGTCGACCGGCTCGCCGGTGTGCTCGCCGGCCGCTACTGAGCGGGCCTGGCAAAATAGCCCGCCATGACCGCCGCAGCGACCACGCCGAAGGGTGAGCGACGCCGTGCCGAGCTCATCGAGGCCGCCGCGTCGTTGCTGGCCGAGGGCGGCTTCGACGCCGTGCGGCATCGTGCGGTCGCCGAACGCGCCGGGCTGCCGCTGGCCTCGACGACGTACTACTTCGACTCGCTCGAAGAACTCGTCACCGCCGCCGTGGAACATCACTCGAACCTGGAACTGGAGACCGGGCGGCTCCGTCTCGAGGAACTGGCGACCCGCGATCGCGGTGTCGAGGCCACCGTCGATCTGGTGCTGGACATGCTCCTCGGGCCGCTCCGCCCGGATCGCGAGGCCGACGCCGAAGCGGTCCTTCTGCGCTACGAACGCCTCGTCGGGACAGGCCGTCGTCCGTACCTTCGTCCCCTGATGCGGACGCTGTCCGCGCAGCTGTACGAGCTGCTCCACGAGATCTTCGCGCGCTCCGGCACCCCTGTGGACGGCGTCGAACTGGAGCGGCTGGTCGCCCTGGTCGACGGCGCCGTGGTCAACGCGCTGATCGAGGTCGACCCGGAGCCGCGCGCCGCCGCCGCCCGGATGCTGCAAGCGGCCCTCACCTGACCCCCGCAATCAATCACCTACTTGCGGTCGGGGTAAGGCGTCGTGACGCGTTTCGTGGCGCAAGTAGGTGATTGAGTGCGGGAGGTTAGTCTGGCCGCGTGACGGACAAGCCCCGCATCCCCAACGTGCTCGCCGGCCGCTACGCCTCGCCTGAGCTGGTCGAACTGTGGTCCCCGGAACGCAAGGTCGTGCTGGAGCGCGAGCTCTGGCTCGCCGTGCTCCGCGCGCAGGCCGATCTCGGCGTCGAGGTGCCGGACGGTGTCGTCGCCGATTACGAACGCGTGCTGGCGCAGGTCGACCTCGACTCGATCGCCGCGCGCGAGCGGGTCACCCGGCACGACGTGAAGGCCCGCATCGAGGAGTTCAACGCGCTCGCCGGGCACGAGCACGTCCACAAGGGCATGACGTCGCGTGACCTCACCGAGAACGTCGAGCAGTTGCAGGTGCGGCGCTCGCTCGAGCTGGTCCGCTCGCGCGTCGGCGCGGTGCTCGCCAGGCTCGCCGCGATCGCGGTCGAACACTCCGACACGGTGATGGCGGGCCGTTCGCACAACGTCGCCGCGCAGGCGACGACCCTTGGCAAGCGGTTCGCCACCGCCGCCGACGAACTGATCGTCGCGTTCGACCGGCTCGAGAACCTGATCGAGCGATACCCGCTGCGCGGCATCAAGGGCCCGGTCGGCACCGCGCAGGACATGCTCGACCTGCTCGGCGACGAGTCCACTTTGGACGATCTGGAGTCGCGGGTCGCGGCCCACCTCGGCTTCGAAAACGTGTTCACCAGCGTCGGTCAGGTGTACCCGCGTTCGCTCGACTTCGACGTGCTGTCCACCGTGGTCCAGCTCGCCGCGGCGCCGTCGAGCCTGGCGAAGACGATCCGCCTGATGGCGGGCCACGAACTGGTCACCGAGGGTTTCAAACCGGGCCAGGTCGGCTCGTCGGCCATGCCGCACAAGATGAACACGCGGTCGTGCGAGCGGGTCAACGGGCTCGCCGTGGTGCTGCGCGGCTACCTGTCGATGATCGGCGAGCTCGCCGGCGACCAGTGGAACGAAGGCGACGTGTCCGACTCCGTCGTCCGCCGGGTCGCGCTGCCCGACGCGTTCTTCGCGCTCGACGGTTTGCTGGAGACCTTCCTCACGGTGCTGGCCGAGTTCGGCGCCTTCCCGGCGGTCATTTCGCGCGAGCTGGATCGTTATCTGCCGTTCCTCGCGACCACCAAGGTGCTCATGGCCTCGGTGCGCGCGGGCGTCGGCCGTGAGACCGCGCACGAGGCGATCAAGGAGAACGCCGTCGGCGTCGCCCTCGCGATGCGGGAGCGGGGGTTGGCGGAGAACGACCTCCTCGACCGGCTCGCCGCCGACGACCGCATCCCGCTCGACCGGGGTGAGCTGGACAAACTCCTCACCGACCGGATCTCGTTCACCGGTGTGGCGCCCCGTCAGGTGGCCGCGATCGCGTCGCGCGTCGAGGGCATCCTGGAGCGTTTCCCGGAGTCGGTGAACTACTCGCCGGCCCCGATCCTCTGACCCGCTGTTCCCCCTGATCCCCCCGAGCCCACGCAATTCGGCACCTGCTTGCGGTGGTTGCGCGCGCAACCACCGCAAGTGACCAAGGTCTCCGGTGACCAAGGTCCCCTGCTCCCTCGCAGTCACGCGTCGTGGCCACCACGCCCCGGAGGGCGATGGGAGCGCCGCCTCCGGCGTCGTGAGCTGGGAATTCGTCGGCGCGCGACCTGGCAGCGTGATCCCGGTCGCGCGATATCAAATACTGAGACGGAGTTACTCGATCGGGCGAAATGCCTAATCTCGATCGCTGAACCTGGAGCGCCAGGCGTCCCATGAGGCGGCTTGGCGTGTTTGTATCGCGCCTTGCGCGCCGAAACCCACGGAAGAAGCGATGAGATCCACGCTGTCGAAGTTCGTTGCCGTCGTCACGGCCGGAGCGGTCACCCTCGCCCTCGCCGCCTGCGGCTCCGGTGACGCGGGCGCGAGCGCCCAGAAGCTGCGGGTCGGCACCCTGACCGACGCGCCGCCGTCCATCTACCTGGAGAACGGCACCTTCACCGGCTACGACAACGAGCTGCTGCGCGACATCGCGAAGCGCGAGGGCTTCGAGGTCGAGTTCGTCGGCACCGAGTTCGCCGGCCTGCTCGCCGCCGTCGCCACCAACAAGTTCGACATCGGCAGCTCCACGATCTCCACCACCGAGGCCCGCAAGAAGACCGTCGCGTTCAGCAACGGCTACAGCACCGGCTTCACCACGATCCTCACCAAGAAGGGCGCGGCCCTCAAGGACGTCGGCGCCTTCACCGGCAAACGGCTCGGCGTCGTGCAGGCGTCGGTGCAGGACGACTTCGCGAGCGGCAAGGTCCCGGGTGCCAACGTCGTCCGCTTCCCGGACTACAACGCCGGTTTCGCGCAGCTCAAGGCAGGCAGCCTCGACGGCTGGGTGGTGCCGAAGGACATCGGGCAGAAGTACATCGACCAGAACCCGGACGTGCCGCTGGAGTTCGGCTACACCGTCGAGACCAAGGACACGCCGTCCGCGTTCGCCGTCCGCAAGGACAACAAGGAACTGCTGAAGAAGCTCAACGACGGCCTCGCGAAGGCCGTGGCGGACGGCACCGTCGCCCGCCTGCACGCTCAGTTCTTCAAGACCGAGCCGCTGCCCAAGGAACTCGAACAGGGCGGCCCCGGCCTGCCCGTGCAGAACGCGGGGGTCTGAAATCGTGAAGACGACACCAAGGATTCGTAACAACGGCGGGCGGCCTGCAAGGCAGTCACTGCTCGCCACGCTGACCGCGGGTCTCGTCGCCGTGCTGGCCGCTTGTGGCGGCGGCGAGTCCGCCACGGAGAAGACGCTGCGCGTCGGGACACTGAGTGACGCGCCGCCGAACATCTACGTCGAGAACGGCAACTACACCGGCTTCGACAACGAACTGCTGAAGGCCATCGCCGCCAAGCAGAACCTGAAGCTCGAATTCGCGTCGACCGACTTCTCCTCGCTGCTGGGCCAGGTCGCGAACAACCAGTTCGACATCGGCAGCTCGGCCATCGCGCAGACCGACGAGCGCAAGAAGAACGTCGACTTCTCCAGCGCTTACAACTTCGAAGTGATGAGCATCCAGACCAAGGACGGCTCGCCGATCACCGAGGAGAAGGGCCTGTCCGGCAAGCGGGTCGCGGTCATCCAGGCGACCGTCGGCGACAAGTGGCTCACCTCGACGGTGCCCGACGCGCAGGCCGTGCGCTTCCCGGGTTACGCCCCGGCGCTGGCCGCGCTCAAGAGCGGGGCCGTCGACGCCTACATCCTCGACCAGGCGATCGCCGAGACGAACGTCAAGGAGAGCGCCGACGCGAAGCTCAAGGTCGTCAAGTCCTTCACCACCGACGTGCCCCACGGCTTCGCGGTGAAGAAGGGCAACGCGGAGCTGCTCACCAAGATCGACGAGGGCCTGAAGCAGGTCATCGCCGACGGCACCTGGGTCGAACTGCACGAGAAGTTTTTGCCGACGGCCCCGGTCCCGGACCAGTTCAAGGCGTGAGGATCACGATGAAGAAGTCACTCGCCGCCGTCGTCGGTGCCGCCCTCGTGGCGGTACTGGCGGCGTGCGGCGGCGGTGAAAGCGACACTGCCGGCACGTTGCGCGTCGGCACGCTCAGCGATTCGAAACCCAACGCCTACCAGGAAAACGGCGTGTTCACCGGGTTCGACAACGAGTTGCTGAAAGCCATCGCCGCGCACCAGAACCTGAAACTCGAGTTCGTCTCCACCGAGTTCTCGACGTTGCTGAGCCAGGTCGCCAACGGCAAGTTCGACATCGGCAGCTCAGGGATCTCCCAGACCGACGAACGCCGCAAGACGGTCGACTTCTCGGCGCCGTACAACTACCAGTCGCTCGGCATCGAGGCCCGCGAGGGCACCGGCATCACCGACGAGAACTCCCTGGCGGGCAAGCGGATCGGTGTCGTGCAGGGCACGGTCTCGGACAGCTGGCTGGCCGCCAACGCGCCCACCGCGCAGGCCGTGAAGTTCCCGCAGGACGCCGCGACGCTCGCCGCGCTCAAGTCGGGCGCGATCGACGGCGCCATCTTCGACCAGGCGACCGCCGAGGACTACGCCGCGAAGAACCCGGACGCGAAACTCAAGGTGGTCAAGGCGATCACCACGACGATCCCGCACGGTTTCGCGGTCAAGAAGGGCAACACCGAGCTGGCCGGCAAGATCAACGCCGGGCTCAAGGCGGTCATCGCCGACGGGACCTGGGAAAAGGTGCACCAGCGGTTCGAACCGAACGCGCCGGTGCCCGCGGAGTTCAAGGCCGGGCAGAAGTAAGTGGACGACTTCCTCAACACCTTCCTGAACTGGGAGTACATCTGGGAGGTCTTCCCGGACCTCCTCGGGACCGGTCTGCTGAACACGCTGATCCTGTCGGTGTTCTCGGCGCTGATCGGCACGGTGCTCGGCATGCTGCTGGCCACGATGGGCCTGTCCGGCAAGGCGTGGCTGCGCTGGCCGGCCCGGGTGTACACCGACGTCTTCCGCGGTCTGCCCGCGATCCTGACCATCCTGGTGATCGGGCAGGGCGGCGGGATCCTCATCCCGTCCCTGTCCCGGAACCCGTACCCGCTGGGCATTCTGGCGCTGAGCCTGATCGCCGCCGCGTACATCGGCGAGATCTTCCGCGCCGGTATCCAGAGTGTCGAAAAGGGCCAGATGGAGGCCAGCCGCGCGCTGGGCATGAGTCACACCAAGGCGATGACGCTCGTCGTCATCCCGCAGGGCGTGCGGCGGGTGCTGCCCGCGCTGGTGAACCAGTTCATCGCGCTGGTCAAGGACTCCAGCCTGGTGTACTTCCTCGGCTTCCTCGCCGAGCAGCGCGACCTGTTCCGCATCGGGCAGGACCTCGCGGCGAACACCGGGAATCTGTCGCCGCTGGTCGCGGCGGGCGTGGTGTACCTGGTGATCACCGTGCCGCTGACGCATCTGGTGAACTACATCGACAAGAAGCTGCGCACCGGCAAGAAGATCCGGGTCGACGACGACGGCGGCGAACCGGAACCGCTGAACGCCGGAAAGGTGCCGCTGCCATGACGAACGCCGTACGTTCCTCCAGCGTCGAACTCCGCGACATCCATGTCTCCTTCGGGACCCTCGAAGTGCTCAAGGGCGTGAACCTCAAGGTCGAGAAGGGCCGCACGACCTGCGTCATCGGCCCGTCGGGCTCCGGCAAGTCGACGCTGCTGCGCTGCGTGAACCGGTTGCAGGAACCCGACTCGGGCGACCTATTGCTGGGTGGCGAGAGCGTCATCTCGTCCGACCCGGACGCGCTGCGGCAGCGCGTCGGGATGGTGTTCCAGCACTTCAACCTGTTCGGGCACCGCAGTGTGCTGGACAACATCACCCTGCCGCTGCGCAGCGTGCGGAAGCTCGGCAAGGCGGAGGCCACCGAGATCGCGCACGCCCGGCTCGCCGAGGTCGGCCTCGCCGACAAGGCGCCGTACCGGCCGAGCGCGCTCTCGGGTGGGCAGCAGCAGCGGGTCGCGATCGCGCGGGCGCTCGCCATGGAGCCCGAGGTCATGCTGTTCGACGAGGCGACCAGCGCACTGGACCCGGAACTGGTCAAGGGCGTCCTCACCCTGATGGCGAGGTTGGCCGAGCGCGGGCTGACACTGCTCGTGGTCACCCACGAGATGGGTTTCGCGCGTGGCGTCGCCGACGAGGTCGCGTTCATGGACGACGGCAAGATCGTCGAACACGACGCTCCCGAGGCGATCTTCGACGCTCCGCGGAGTGAGCGGCTTCAACGGTTCCTGTCGCAAGTGCTCTGAAGCCGACGGTGAGCAGTGGACCTCGACTCGCTAGCCTGCGGCTATGGCGAGAGTGGCGAAGCTGGTCTATTACCCCGTCAAAGGGTGCGCGGGGACGTCGGTCGAAACGGCCGACGTCACCCCGGCGGGCCTCAGGTTCGACCGTGCCTGGATGGTCGTCTCCCCGGAGGGCGAGTTCCGCAGCCAGCGGAAGCAGCCGGTGATGGCCTCGATCCGGACCGAGGTGACCGACGACGGCGCCCGCCTGCGGCTCACCGCTCCCGGTGTCGAAGATCTCCTGGTCGAGACCGTTCCGGACGGACCGCGGCATCCCGCGGCGACGTTCACCTGGCAGGGCAAGGGCGTCCACCAGGGCGACGAGGCCGCCGAGTGGTTCTCCGACGTCCTCGGCCTGCCCTCGGTGTTCGTCGGGCTCACGCCGGAGCACGAGCGTGTCACCAATGGTGAGATCCCCGGCACCGCGGCCTTCGCCGACGCGCACGCGATCCTGCTGACCTCCGAGTCTTCTCTGGACGGCTTGAACGAGCGGATCGCTTCCCGCGGCGCCGAGGCCGTGCCGATGGACCGTTTCCGGCCCAACATCGTCGTCTCGGGGTGGCCGGAGCCGCATCGCGAGGACGACGTCCGCTCGCTCACGGCCGGTGGTCTCGAACTCGGATACGCCAAGGTCTGCATCCGCTGCACGGTGCCGATGGTCGACCAGGAGACCGGCGAGAAGGCCGGTCCCGAGCCGATCCGTTCGCTCGCCGACTACCGCCGCGAACCGGAGGGCGGGGTCTCGTTCGGGATCAAGATGGCGGTGACCGGTCCGGGTCAGGTGTCCGTCGGCGACGAGGTGATCGTGCACTCCTGGGCGGGTCCCAGCCCGAGCACGGCCGACGCCGAGCCGCCGTTCACGGCGACCGCGAGCCGTCCGGCGGAATCGGTGTAGAGCACGTTCCGGCCCGGCGGCACCGTGCCGAAGGTGTCGCCGACCGACGCCCGCACCAGGACGTGTTCGCTGCTGACCGAGACCGTGCCGGACAGCCCGGCCAGTTCGAGGTCGGCGGGGCTCGCCGCCAGCTGGACGTTGCCGAAGTGGTCGACCGTGAGCACCTCGGTCACCAGTTTGCCGGGGAACACCGCGACGAACGGGTCCGGCAGCCGCACGAGGTCGTCGACGCGCGGCCCGAACTCCTCGGGAGCGACCCCGAGCGCGAGATGCGCCGCCGCGGGGGCGAAGACGTCGCGACCGTGGAACGTCGACGAAGTCACCGGAAGGCGGTACTCGGGCGCCGCGAGTTCGTACGCGGCTATCACCCCGCTGAGTGTTTCGGCGGCGGAAATGAGGAGCCCGTTGTCCGGGCCGACGAGCATTCCGCGGTCGGTGACCACCACGACGCCGCGCCGCGCGGTGCCGACGCCGGGGTCCACGACGGCGAGATGGACGGACTCCGGCAGATACGGCACGGTCTGGGCGAGTACCTCGGCGCCGGTCCTGACCTGCTGCGGAGGGATTCCGTGGCTCACGTCGAGCACCCGGACGGACGGCGCGATCCGCGCGAGCACGCCGTGGCACGCGGCCACGAAACCGTCGCACAGACCGTAGTCGGTCGTGAACGAAATGTAGTGGATCGGCATGATCAGCCATCATCCTTGATCGCTAGGGTGCAGCCGTGACGACGCTCGAATACCCGAAGATCGCCGCCGGCAAGATCCGTGAGCTCTACGCCGTCGATGACGAGCATCTGCTGCTCGTCACTTCGGACCGGATCTCCGCCTACGACGTCGTCTTCGACACGCCCATCCCGGACAAAGGGCGAGTGCTCACCGCGATGAGCGTGTTCTGGTTCTCCCTGCTTTCCGATGTCCTTCCCAACCACTTGGTCTCCTACGAAGACGAACGCATCCCCGCCGCGGTCCGCGGCCGCGCGCTGCTGGTGCGGCGGCTGGCGATGCTGCCGTTCGAAGCCGTCGCCCGCGGCTATCTCACCGGTACCGGTCTCGCCGATTATCGCGCGCACGGCACGGTTTGCGGCGTCGAACTTCCGCCGGGCCTGACCGAGTCCTCCCGGCTCCCCGAACCGATCTTCACCCCCGCGACCAAGGCCGATCGCGGCTCGCACGACGAGAACATCGCCTTCTCCGACGTGGTCGGGCAGCTCGGCCGTGAGCGGGCCGAAGAAGTCCGTGAGGCGACGTTGGCGGTGTATCGCCGGGGCGCGGAGTACGCCGCCGAACGCGGCATCCTGCTCGCGGACACGAAGCTCGAATTCGGCATCGACCGCGAGGGGAACCTCGTGCTCGCCGACGAGGTCCTGACCCCGGATTCCTCGCGCTACTGGCCCGCCGGCGGTTACGCGCCGAACAGCCCGCAGCCGTCCTTCGACAAGCAGCCGCTGCGGGACTGGCTCACCAGTCCCGCGTCCGGCTGGCACCGCCGGGACAGACCGGGGTCACCGCCCTTGCCCGAGGACATCGTCGCCGCCACGCGGGCGAGGTACATCGAGTCGTACGAACGCATCACCGGCCGGTCGCTGCAGGATTGGCCCGCCTGACCAGCGGTGTTCACCCCGTCGTCAGTCCGCCGCAAGCCCGGGCTGGCGCAATGGGGACCGTGGACGCACGTTTGCTGGTTTCCCTGTCCGGCGTGACCACCCGGACGTTGCACCGCTGTGCGGACCTCGCGGCCGAGCTCGACCGGCGCAAGGTCCCGTTGTCCGTGCTCTACGCCGCCAGGACCGGCGAGGGCCCCGTGACGGAGTGGATCCGGACGCGCCGCGCACACGGCGATTCCGTACTCCTGCACGGTTACGACCACCGGATCCCACCCACCCATCGCGCCGTCCAGCTGGGCAAACGTGCCGAGTTCGCGGCTCTGCCCGCACACGAGGCGCGGCTGCGCCTGATCGCGGCGAAGGCGGCGCTCGAGGCCAACGGCATGGCCGTCGACGGCTTCGCGCCGCCGCGCTGGGTCGCGTCGGACGGCACCCTGCAGGCCCTGCGCGAACACGGGTTCCGGCTGTGCGCGGATCTGGTCTCGGTGCGGGACCTGGTGTCCGGCGAGGTCCGGCGCGCCAGGGTGCAGGAGTTCGGCGGACCGTCGCAGCGGACGGAGACCGTCCGGTGCTTCGCGCTGGTACTGGCCGCCGCGAGGGCCGCGCGCCGCGGCGGGCTGGTGCGGCTCGGCATCGACGCCGCGGACCTCACCCGGCCGGGGCTGCGGCAGGCGTTCCTCGACGCCGTCGACGTCTCGCTGGAGAACCGTGCTTTCGGAACCACCTACGGCTCGCTCTCACGAACGCGGGTCACCTTGTCGGGCTGACCGACCAGGGTGACGCATCGGCAACGAGACGTTCGTGGCGGCGGCCCGCGGACGGACGGTGGTCTTCGCGCTTACCGGAGGCCGTCTGAGCAAGCCCCGGAGGTGTCGCGAAAGCCACTTTCGCGACACCGCTGCCGGTGGTGCACCGCCTCTTAAAGCTTCACCGGCTCCCCGACGTCGAGCACCTTCACCTCGGTGCCTTCCGGGGCGAGGTCGGCGAACAGGCCGTAGTGCATCCGCGGCCGGGCGAGGACGGCTTCGTGGATGGGGACGGCGAGGCGCGGCGACACCGCACGCAGGTAGTCGACGGCCTCGCCTGCCTTGAGCCACGGGGCGCCGGTGGGCAGGCCGAGGACGTCGATCTTCTGTTCCGGCACGAAGAACGAGTCGCCGGGGTGGTAGAACGCGCCGTGGTCGACGAGGTAGCCGACGTTCGGGATCACCGGGATCTCCTCGTGGATCACCGCGTGTTCGCCGCCGACGACGTTGATGCCGCTGGAGCCGATTTCGAAGGCGTCGCCGGGGTTCGCGATCCGGAACTCGGCGCCGAGCTTCCGCACGGTGTCGGCGGAACCAGGATCGACGATCAGCCGCGCGCCGGGATTCGCCGCCAGCAACGCGGGCAGCCTGTCCACGTCGAGGTGGTCGGAATGCTGGTGGGTGATCAGGACGGCGTCCAGCTCCCGCTCGCCTTCGAAGCCCGCCGAGAAGGTGCCGGGGTCGATCAGGATCCGCGCGCCCCCGGTCTCCAGAAGGGTGCAAGCGTGTCCGAAGTGGACAATGCGCATCGATGTTCTCCTTCGCGGTAGCTCGATTCCAGCCTATGCCCGGATCAGGACGTCGCCAAGCTCGGTGCGCAGGTAACGCACCTCGCGGCCGTGGCGTCGTGTGTCGAGCAGGCCCGCCGCGCGCATCGCGGTCAGGTGCCGGGAGACCGTCGGTGCGGAGAGGCGCAGCCTGCGCGCCAGTTCGGTGGTGCTCGCGGGTTCGTTGAGTGTGGTGAGCAAGGCGGCTTTCGTCCGGCCGAGCACGCCCGCGAGCGCGTCGGGCGGACGTTCGGGATCCGACCAGAGTTCGGCCACCCCGCGCGCCGGGTACAGCAGCGAAGGCTGCCACGGCTCCATCGTGATCAGCCCTACCGATGGCCACGCGAAGACGCCGGGGATCAGCAGCAGGCCACGGCGATCGAGGTGGACGCGGCCGCGTTCCTTCATCTCGATCACCAGGATGTCGTCGACGAGCCGCACGCGCGGGTGGATGTCCTCGAGTACCAGCGCGATACCGCCGGCGGCCAGCCGTCGCGAGCGCTCCTCGATGTCGGCGACGAGGAAGCGGCGCATCCGGGGCCAGTGCGGTTCGACCAGTTCGGTCCAGGCGATCTCCATCTGGCTCGCCAGCAGATCCCTTGCCTCGGCGGGATCTTCCGGCAATCCGCGCAAATCCGCGTCTACTTTGGACAGCTCGTACGCGACCTGCTCCGGTGGCGTGCGGCGAATTTCGGCGAGCTGGGCGGACGCGGTGGTCTCCGGGCCGCTCGGCGGCGGGCCGAGGAAGTCGGTGATGTAGTGCCGCGCGCTCATCACCTTGGCGAAGCCGTCGATGGGCAGGTCCGGCAGTTTCGCGGCCGCCTCGCGCAGCCACGGCAGATGACTGGGATGCCCGCGCCGTCCGAGCAGGGTCTGCATCGCGCCCATGGTCTCGTCGAGCGGTGAGATGCCGAAGCGGACGCGCTTGGCGCTCTCGGCGGTCAGGACCAGCTCGATCATCGGATTAGGTTATGCCCTAATCAGTGGTTCCGGTCAGGTCCGGTTCGGCAGTGTTCGCGGCATGACGTTGTTGCGCAATTCCGGATACTGGCGCTGGTCGGCGGGGGTGCAGCTGAACCGGCTGCCCGCCACGATGGCGCCGTTGGCCTTCACCGTGCTGACCACCGCGACCACCGGTTCGTACCGGCTCGGCGGGATCATGATGGCCGTTTTCGTCGCCGCCGAGATGGTCGGCGCCGTGCCGGCCGGGCGGCTGCTCGACCGTGTCGGACCCGCACGCGGTCTCGTCGTGCTGCTTCCGCTGGTCGCCGCGGGACTGTTCCTGCTGGCGGCGGCCGCCTCCGCCGGTGCCCCGGATCTCGTGCTGCTCGCCCTGACGATTCCTCCGGGGCTGGTCGCCGGTGGGTTGAACGGCGGTTTCCGGACGCTGCTCGCCGGAACGGTGACCGAAGACGAGTTGCCGAGGGCCGTTTCGGTCGACGCGATGATCTTCGAAGGTGTCATCGTCGGCGGGCCGCTGCTGGTGGCGCTCCTGGCGAGCGCCGGACCGGCCGTCCCGGTGCTCGCGATGGCCGTCGTCGTCCTGCTCGCGGCCCTGCTCGTGCCGCGGCGTACGGTCACTCCGGATCCACAAAGGACAGTCGAGCACCAGGCGATCCCGGTCGCCGCCTGTGTGCCCTGGCTGGCGGGGTCGTTCACCGTGGGGCTCCTGCTGTCGACCATCGAAGTCGGCCTGCTGCCGCTCGTCCAGCGCCTCGGCGCTCCCGATTCGGCGACGGCGATCGTCATCGTGGTGCTGTGCGCCGCCAGCATCGGCGGGAGCGCGCTGTACGCGGCGCGGGGGAAGGCCGGCGATCCGCGGCTGTTCCTGGCCGGTTTCGTGCTCGGCGGAAGCGTGGTCTCGGCGGGCTTCGGCTGGGCCGGGCTGCTCGGCGGGGTCGCGCTGATCGGGCTCTGCACCGGCCCGCTGATGGCCGTGTCGTCGGTCAACCTGCAGAAACTGCTGCCCGAACGCCGCCGGTCGGAGGGCTTCTCGCTGGCCTTCACCGTGCAGGCGTCGGGGTTCGGGCTGGGCTCGTTGGCGATCGGGGTGCTGCCGGTGTGGCTGGCCCCGCTTCTCGGTGTCCTTGCGGCCCTCGTCTCCTGTGCGATGCTGGTGGCACGCCCCAGGCGAGCTATTGGCACGTCGTCAGTAACGTCGTAGCCTGGGCTTTGAGCCGAGACACGGGAGAAGTCGATGACCGCAGTCCAGCCGAAGCCGACCGCCCACAGCGTGGGGGAGACCTTCGATTCCCTCAGCCCGGCGACCGACGAGGTCGTCGGCACCTACCCGGTGCACAGCAAGGAGGACGTCCGCGCCGTCATCGCCCGTGCGAGGGACGCCGCCGAATGGTGGGCCGGACTCGGCTACGACGGTCGCGCCGAACGGCTGCGGCGCTGGAAGGGTGTCATCACCCGTCGTCTGCCGCAGCTGTGCCAGGTCGTACGGGACGAGACCGGCAAGCCGATCGCCGACGCGCAGCTGGAGAGCGTCCTCGCCATCGAGCACATCGCGTGGGCGGGCAAGCACGCGCGCAAGATCCTCGGCAAGCAGCGCCGCGCGGCCGGACTGATGATGTCGAACCAGGCGGCGACGGTCGAGTACCAGCCACTCGGTGTGGTGGGCGTGATCGGCCCCTGGAACTACCCGGTGTTCACGCCGCTCGGCTCCATCGCCTACGCCCTCGCCGCCGGCAACGCCGTCGTCTTCAAACCGAGCGAATACACGCCCGGCGTCGGAAAATGGCTGGTCGACGCCTTCGCCGAGGTCGTCCCGGAATGGCCGGTGCTGCAACTGATCACCGGCTTCGGCGAGACCGGCGCTTCACTCGTCAGCGGAGGCGTCGACAAGATCGCCTTCACCGGTTCGACCGGCACGGGCAAGAAGATCATGGCCGCGGCCGCCGAGACGCTGACCCCGGTGATCATCGAGGCGGGCGGCAAGGACGCGGTCCTGGTCGACGTGGACGCCGACCTCGAGGCCGCCGCCGACGCGACCGTCTGGGGCGCGTTCTCCAACTCGGGCCAGACCTGCATCGGCGTCGAGCGCGTGTACGTCCACGAGCGCGTGCACGACGAGTTCGTCGCGAAGGTCGTCGAGAAGTCGAAGGACGTGCGCGCCGGCTCGGACGCGGCCGCTCAGTACGGCCCGGTGACGATGCCTTCGCAGCTCGCGGTGATCAAACGCCACATCGCGGACGCCATCGAACGCGGCGGCAAGGCACTGGTCGGCGGCATCGACGCGGTCGGCGACCGCTATGTGCAGCCGACGGTGCTCGTCGACGTGCCGGAGGACTCCTCGGCGGTCAAGGAGGAGACGTTCGGCCCGACCGTCACCATCGCCAAGGTCCGCGACATGGACGAGGCCGTCGAGAAGGCCAACGACACGAAGTACGGCCTCGGTTCGACGGTCTTCTCGAAGTCGCGTGGCCTCGAACTCGCCGGACGGCTGCGCACCGGCATGACGTCGATCAACGCACCGCTTTCCTTCGCCGGTATCGCTTCGCTGCCCTTCGGCGGCGTCGGCGACTCGGGCTTCGGCCGGATCCACGGCCCCGAAGGCCTGCGCGAGTTCGCCCGGCCGAAGGCCGTCGCGCGGCAGCGCTTCGCCGCGCCGATCGTGCTGACCTCGTTCTCCCGCAAGGAGAAGACCGACGCCCTGGTGGCGAAACTGATCACCGTCCTGCACGGAAAACGCTGACGCGCCGCCTGTCGACCCCCGCGTGCAAGGAAGGGACCTTTCATAGCAAAATTTGCTATGAAAGGTCCCTTCCTTGCGCTTGCGGGGGCGTGAAAGGGAAGGTCACGAGCCTCGGATGAGGTCGGCGGCCTTCTCCGCCACCATGATCGTCGGCGCGTTCGTGTTCCCGCGCGGCACCACGGGCATCACCGACGCGTCCACCACCCGCAGCCCCTCCACCCCGCGCACCTTCAGCGCCGGGTCGACGACGGCGTGCTCGCCCGTTCCCATCGAGCAGGTCCCGACAGGGTGGTACAGCGTCTGCGTCCTCTCGCGCACGTAGTCGGCCAGTTCGCCGTCGGTCAGGTCGTGGTGCTCCGGCAGGAACGGCTTGTCCAGGTAGCGCGCGAGCGGGCCGGACTTCCCGATCTCCATCAGGGCCCGCATCCCGGCCAGCATCTTCTCCATGTCCACGGATTCGGCGTAGTACGCCGGGTCGATTTCGGGCTTCCACAGGGGATTCGACGACTTCAACCGCAGCCGTCCCCGGCTCGCGACGTCGACCAGGGTCGCCGCCGACGTGAAGCCGGGCACCGTCGGCTCGCGCATCCCGTTGTCGTAGAACAACGTCGGCGCGACGTGGATCTGCATGTCCGGCGGCGAGACACCGTCCGCGGCGGGGAAGAAGGCGCCCGCCTCGCCGATGTTCGAGGCCAGCGGGCCGCGTTTGGTGAGCTGGTAGCGCACCAGCCCGCCCGGCGTCGCGGCGTCCACCAGGTCGGTGGTGCCGCGGGTCGACCAGATGATCCCGCAGGCGGGGTGGTCGTGCAGGTTCTCACCGACACCGGGAAGCGCCGCCACGACGTCGATCCCGTGCTCCCGCAGGTGTTCCGCCGGGCCGACGCCGGAGAGCATCAGCAGTTGCGGCGAGTTCACCGCGCCACCGCTCAGCAGGACTTCGGCCGACGCGCGCACGGTCGTCTCGACGCCTTTGTCCAAATAGGACACACCGACGGCGCGGGTTCCTTCGAACACCACACGCGTGGCTTGGGCGTGGGTCCGCACGGTGAGGTTCGGACGCGACGACGCGGGCCGCAGGTACGCGTCGGCCACCGACCAGCGGCGGCCTTTCTTGCAGGTCACCTGATAGACGCCGGCGCCTTCCTGCGACTCGCCGTTGAAGTCGCCGGTGCGCTTGAGGCCCCAGGCGACCGCGGACTCCACCCAGGCGCGGGACAGCTCGTGGGTGAAGCGGCGGTCCTCGACGTTCAGCGGCCCGTCGGTGCCGTGCAGCGGCCCGCCGAGCCGCTGGTTGCCTTCCGCCCGTTTGAAATACGGCAGGACGTCGTCGAAACCCCAGCCCTCGGCGCCGTGCCCGTCCCGCCAGCCGTCGTAGTCGGCGCGGTTGCCGCGGATGTAGATCATCGCGTTGATCGAGGAACAGCCGCCGAGCGTCTTCCCGCGCGGCCAGTACAGGGTCTTGCCGGTGTGCTTCTGCTCGACCGTCTCGTAGTTCCAGTCCCACTGCGTCTTGAACAGACCGGGGAACGCCGCGGGGATGCGGATTTCGTCCGCGTCGTCCTCGCCGCCCGCTTCGAGCAGGAGCACCCGTGCCGACGGATCCTCGCTCAGCCGGTTCGCCAGCACGCATCCCGCGCTGCCCGCGCCGACGATGACGTAGTCGAAGGAGTCCTGATCGGCCACGGTGCCTCCTGCTGCTGCTCACCCGGTGTTGGCGTACTGCCAATGGGCTCATCTTGGCCCAGCGACGCGCTCCGAGCATCCCCCAGTCGAAGGACTGATGCGAGCTCAGTCGGAGTCGGGTGCGAAAGAAGCCACGCAGGGACCGCCTTCGGCCGCGTCGTCGGTCTCGACCCGCCCGGGCCGCCGGACGCCGTCCACCTCGCCGGCGAGGTGGAGGATCGTTTGCCCGGCGGTGGTCAGCACGTCGGCCTTTTCGACGGTGTACCTGGCTTCGCCGTGGATGATCTGCTGCACGCCGTCGCGGGTCGTGTCAGGCACCTTCCCGCACAGCACGGACAGGGCCGCCGGGATGTCACGCGTGTTGATCGCGTCGACGAATTCGTTCCCCGCCTCTTCCCCGGTCTTGACGTCGGGCCGCGAGGACGGCTTCGTCTCGATACCCGGCAGCGGCTCGGGCTCGCCGCCGATCTTGGCGTCGCGCACGCACCAGCCGCCCTCGCCGGGAATCATCGCGATCCCGACGGTCTCACCCGCGGCGGTGAACGCGGCCGAGTACTCCTGCGCCGCACGCTGGTGCGCGGGCGTGCTGAGCTGTGCGTCACCGGAGACGGACATGGTCTGCTCGAAGGTGTAGGACCGCTTCGAACGGATCGCGCACCAGAGCTCGCTGACGCGGTTCTCGCCGACGCCGTTCACGAAGGACCGGATCAGCTGCTCCGGCGTCGCGCGCGAAGTGGTGTCCGGCTTGGCCTTGAAGAACCCCGGCGAAACGAAGCCGGTGAACGCGACCCCGCCCGCGATCAGGACGAAGACCAGCGTCAGCGTGATCCAGAGCCAGGTCTTCGGCCTCTTCGGCGGCGCGTAGTGCCCGTAGGTCATGCGTCAACCGTAGTGAAGTAGGCTCGGGCGGTACCCACGACCTGCGTGAATAAGGAGCAGCCTGCCGTGGCCCGAGTCGTTGTCGACGTCATGCCCAAGCCCGAAATCCTCGACCCGCAGGGGCAGGCCGCGCTCGGCGCCGCCGGTCGTCTCGGCTTCACCGGGATCGCCGGGATCCGTCAGGGCAAGCACTTCGAGATCGAGGTCGACGACTCCGTCGACGACGCGACGCTCGAAAAGATCGCCGAAGGATTCCTCGCGAACCCGGTCATCGAGCAGTGGACCATCAAGCGGGTGGACGCGTGAGCGCCCGCATCGGGGTCGTCACCTTCCCCGGCACGCTCGACGACGGTGACGCCGCCCGCGCCGTCCGCTACGCCGACGCCGAGGCCGTGCCCCTGTGGCACGCCGACGAGGACCTCAAGGGCGTCGACGCCGTCGTCATCCCCGGTGGCTTCTCCTATGGCGACTACCTGCGCGCCGGTGTCATCGCCCGGTTCGCGCCGGTGATGTCTTCGGTGATCGAGGCCGCCCACCAGGGCATGCCGGTGCTGGGCATCTGCAACGGCTTCCAGATCCTGTGCGAGGCCGGACTGCTGCCGGGCGCGATGATCCGCAACGCGGGCCTGCACTTCATCTGCCGTGACCAGTGGCTGCGCGTCGAGAACAACGACACCGCGTGGACCACCCGGTACGACAAGGACGCCGAGATCCTCATTCCGATGAAGAACATCGACGGCTGCTTCGTCGCCGAGCAGGACACGCTCGACGAGCTGGAGGGTGAGGGCCGCGTGGTGTTCCGCTACGTCGGCGGCAACCCGAACGGCTCGCGCAACGACATCGCCGGGATCCGCAGCGAGAACGGCCGCGTGGTCGGGCTCATGCCGCATCCGGAGCACGCCATCGACGCCCTCACCGGGCCTTCCGACGACGGGCTCGGCATTTTCTACAGCGCCGTGGACGCCCTGTCCTCGGTCGCGCGCTGACGTAAGTTCCGCCTGCCCGACCCTTCGCAATTCGGCACCTGCTTGCGGTACTTGCACGCGCAACCACCGCAACCAGGTGCCGAATTGCGTCAGGAGGCGGCGGCCACCAGCGCCGCGTAAGGCCCGCCGGCGGCAAGCAGTTCCGCGTGCGAGCCCAGCTCGGTCACCCGGCCGCCCTCGATGACCGCGACCCGGTCCGCCGCGGCCGCCGTGTGCAGCCGATGCGCGATCGCGATCACCGTGCGCCCTTCGAGCACCGCGCTCAGCGACCGCTCCAGCTCCCGCGCCGAACCCGTGTCCAGCAGCGACGTCGCCTCGTCCAGCACCAGCGTGTGCGGGTCGGCCAGCACCACCCGCGCCAGCGCCAGCTGCTGCGCCATCGCCGCCGGGACCGCGACCGCCCCGGCCCCGACCTTCGTGTCCAGCCCGTCCGGCAGGCTCGCCACCCACTCCGAAGCCCCGACCGAGGCCAGCGCGGCCAGCAGCCGGTCGTCGGACCAGTCCCCGGCGGGCAGCGTGAGGTTGTCGCGCAGCGTCCCCGCGAACACGTGCTGCTCCTGGGTCAGCAGCAGGACCTCGCCGCGCAGGACGTCGTCCGGCAACGTCGACACCTCGGCGCCGCCGATCCGCACGGAGCCCGACGTCGGCGCCGACATCCCGGCCAGCAGCCGTCCCAGGGTCGACTTGCCCGCACCGGACGGGCCGACGATCGCCAGCCGTTCACCGGCGGGCACCCGCAGGTCGATCCCGTGCAGCACTTCGCGGTCCGCGTTGTAGCCGAAGCGCACGTCGCGCACCTCGATGTCTTGGCCGCGCGGAGCCTCCGAAGCAGAGGCAACCGACGAAGGCGGTCGCACGCCCAGCAGCCGGCGCAGCGAGGCACCGGCGACCTGCATGTCCGCGAGCCAGAACAGCGCCTCGTTCAGCGGACCGGTCATGACCTGCGAATACAGCAGCATCGCGGTGATCGTGCCGAGCCCTTCCCAGCCGTTCGAATAGGCGAGCAGTCCCAGCCCGAGCATCACCGGCACCGGCAGCACGTAGCTGATCTCCAGCGACGGGATCCACCGCATCTGCAGTGCCCGGATCTCGCGCTCGCCCAGCATCGACGCGTCGAGCCCGTCGTGCCCGGCGCGGATACGGCGGCCCGTCGTGCTCAGTGCCTCCGCCGTCCGCGCGCCCTCCGCGGTCTCGTGCGTCGTGGACTGCAACTCGGACCACTTGTCCAGCATCCGCCGCATCACGTCCGGGATCCGGCGCTGATACCAGATGTTCACCGGCACCAGCAGCGGCAGCGCGACCAGCAGGCCCAGCGCCAGGAACGGTGACGTGAGCACCATCGCCACCACGGTGAACACCACCGTGACGGCGGCGATCAGGATCTCCGGCGCGCCGAACCGCACCGCGTGGTCGATGCGGCTGACGTCGGTGGTCGCCCGGCTGAGCAGATCACCGGTGCCCGCCGCCTCGACCGTCCCGAGCGGCAGGTTCAGTGCGTTCCCGACGAACTGCTCGCGGTTGCTCGCCAGGATCCGCTCACCGAACACCCGCGCGCGAAACCGGGCCAGACCCTTGAACCACGCCTGCGCGCCCAGCACCACCACGAACGCGACCGCGAGCCAGGTGATCGTGGTCGTCGTCGTTCCCTCGACGACCTCGTCCACCAGCGCGCCCAGCAGTTGCGGGCCGGCCAGCCCGATCGCGGTCGCGACGCAGAACAGGCCGAGCATCACGGAGAACTCGCGCCTGTTGTCCCGCGCGGTCTCCCTGATCCATCGTCGAACGTCTTTCTTGTCTGCCAAAGGCAGCTTTTTCATGCCGGTACTTTCGTACTCACGACCACATCGGCCACATGTGCCCACAGTGGACTCTGACTGAACACGACGGTGGTCTTGCCGCGTCGCAGCTTCGCGACGCGTTCGGTTATGCGGGCTTCGGTGTGCGCGTCGACGGCCGAGGTCGGCTCGTCGAGCAGCAGGACGTCGGCGTCGGTCGCCAGCGCGCGGGCCAGGTTCAGCCGCTGCCGCTGACCGCCGGAAACCTCACGTCCGCGTTCGCCGATGACCTCGTCGACGCCGTTGGGCATCGCCTCCACGATGTCGTCGGCGTCCGCCGCGTACAGCGCTTCGGTGATCTCGACCTCGCCGGGCTCGGCGGGGGTGACCTGCTCGCGCAGCACCCCGGAGAACCAGATGTCCTGGTTGTGCGCGAACACGACCCGCCGCCGCAGCTCGCCGAGGGCGACCTGGTTCACCGGAACCCCGCCGACGAGGGCAGGTTCACTCGGATCGGTGAACCGTGCCATCCGTGAAGCCACCGCTTCGGCATCGGCTCCGACGTCGATGACGGTCAGCTTCCCGGCCTCGACCCTGATTCCGGACGTCTCGTCGTACAGGCCCAGCGGGCCTTCCGGCAGCGGCACCGGGTGCTCCGGCTCGGCGAGCGTGCGGTCGGTGGACAGCAGTTTGCACACCTTCCGCGCCGAAACCAGCGCGGCGCTCAGCACCCCCGCGAACTCGGTCGCCGTCGTCACCGGGATCACCAGGAACACCGAGATGCCGTAGAACGTGATCAACTCGCCGACGCGGATGGTGCCGTTCATCGTCGCCTGCGCGCCCAGCCAGGTGATGGCCACCGTGACCAGGCCGGGCAGCGCGATCTCCGCGGCCGCGAGCCACGCCTCGCTGCGCCCCACCTGGACACCGGCCGCCCGGACCCGCTGGGAGGAGCGCCGGAAGCGGTCGAGGAACTGCCGTTCACCGCCGACGCCACGAAGGATCCGCAGGCCGGAGACGATATCCGCAGCCAGCGCGTTGACCTCCGTCTTCTCCTCGCGCTGCTTCGTCTGGCGCCTTTCCAGCGGCTTCAGCAGCGGGCCGATGCCGACCACCGCCAGCGGGACACCGACCAGCGCGACCACCCCCAGCAGCGGAGACGTCGACAGCAGTGCCGTCGCGCAGACGATGAACGCGATCAGCGAACCGAAGGCCCGCCCGAGCACCTCGAAGGAGTCGCCGATGGGGTTGATGTCGCTGGTGGTGATCGCCACCACGTCGCCGGTGGTGGTCGTGTCCCGCAGGTTCGCGCCCAGCTTCGCCGCGTGCTCGGTGGCCAGCCGCTGCGTCACCCCGGCGCCGTGGATCCAGCAGCCGTAGGACGCGAAGTGCTGCACCGTGCCCGCGAGCGTCTGCGCGATCCCGAGCCCGGCGGCCGCGAGGCCCCACAGCCAGACGGAATCGCCGTCACCGCGGCCGATCGCGTCGATGCCGCGGCCGATCGCGACCGGGAGCAGGGCGATCGGCAGTGACCACAGCGCACCGCTGATCGCCGAGACGGCGAGCAGTCCCGGGCGCGCGAGCATCATCCTGACCAGGTACCGCCAGGCGGGCGGCTTGGCGGGCAGGCGTAGTCGCGGAAGGGGATAGGTGGCGGAAAGCACGATTGTCGACGGTAAGCGGATCGCAGGTGTCAGCGCGACCGATTTATCCGTGGGCGACGGCGAGGTGAACAACCCTCTCCCTTATTCTGGCGGCTGTGGCGAACCCTGATGTGGACACCGTGACCAGCACCGACGTCGACACCACCGCACGCGCCGAGGCGACCCCGGAACAGACCCAGCCGTACGTCGAACTCGGCCTCGCCGACGACGAGTACACCCGGATCCGGGAAATCCTCGGCCGCCGTCCGACCGACGCCGAACTGGCGATGTACTCGGTGATGTGGAGCGAGCACTGCTCGTACAAGTCCTCGAAAAAGCACCTGCGCTACTTCGGTGAGACCGCCACTCCCGAAATGAAGGAGAAGATGCTCGCCGGCATCGGCGAGAACGCGGGCGTCGTCGACATCGGCGAGGGCTGGGCGGTCACCTTCAAGGTCGAGAGCCACAACCACCCGTCCTACGTCGAGCCGTACCAGGGCGCCGCGACCGGCGTCGGCGGCATCGTGCGCGACATCATGGCGATGGGCGCGCGCCCGCTCGCGGTGGCGGACGCGCTGCGCTTCGGCCCGGCGGACGCCCCCGACACCCGCCGGGTGCTGCCCGGTGTGGTCGCCGGTGTCGGCGGCTACGGCAACTGCCTCGGCCTGCCGAACATCGGCGGCGAGCTGGTGTTCGACCAGAGCTACGCGGGCAACCCGCTGGTCAACGCCCTGTGCGTCGGCGCGATGCGGGTCGAGGACCTGCACCTGGCGTTCGCCTCGGGCAAGGGCAACAAGATCATCCTGTTCGGCGCGCGCACCGGCCTCGACGGCATCGGCGGCGTGTCCGTCCTGGCCAGCGACACCTTCTCGGGTGACGAAAGCTCAGGCGGCCGCAAGAAGCTCCCGAGCGTGCAGGTCGGTGACCCCTTCACCGAGAAGGTGCTCATCGAGTGCTGTCTCGAACTGTTCGCCCAGAAGCTCGTCGTCGGCATCCAGGACCTCGGCGGCGCCGGGCTCTCCTGCGCGACGTCGGAGCTGGCGGCCGCCGGTGACGGCGGCATGCACATCCACCTCGACCGGGTTCCGTTGCGTGCCACCGGGATGACCCCGGCGGAGGTGCTCTCCAGCGAGTCGCAGGAGCGCATGTGCGCGGTCGTCTCGCCGGAGAACGTCGAGGCGTTCATGAAGGTCTGCGAGAAGTGGGACGTCATCGCCACCGACATCGGCGAGGTCACCGACGGCGAACACCTGGTCATCACCTGGAACGACGAGGTCGTCGTCGACGTCCCGGCACACACCGTGGCGCACCAGGGCCCGGTGTACGACCGCCCGATCCAGCGTCCGTCCACCCAGGACGCACTGCAGGCCGACACCTCGGCCAAGCTGCCGCGTCCGTCCACTTCGGACGAACTGCGCGCCGACATCCTCAAGCTGATTTCGTCGCCGAACCAAGCGTCGAAAGAATGGGTGACCTCCCAGTACGACCGCTACGTGCGCGGCAACACCGTGTCCGCGCAGCCGTCGGACTCCGGCGTCATCCGGATCGACGAGTCGACCGGCCGCGGGGTCGCCGTGTCGACCGACTGCAACAGCAAGTTCGTCTACCTCGACCCGTACGAGGGCGCCAAGCTCGCGCTGGCCGAGGCGTACCGCAACGTCGCCACCAGCGGCGCGAAGCCGGTCGCGGTGTCGGATTGCCTGAACTTCGGCGCGCCGACCGACCCGGGCGTGATGTGGCAGTTCGAGCGGGCCGTGCACGGTCTCGCCGACGGCTGTGTCGAACTCGGCATCCCGGTCACCGGCGGCAACGTCAGCTTCTTCAACCAGACCGGTGACGTGGCCATCCTGCCGACCCCGGTGGTCGGCGTGCTCGGCGTGCTCGACGACGTCACCCGCCGCATCCCCACCGGAATCGGCGCCGAGGCCGGGGAAGCCCTGCTGCTGCTCGGCGAAACGCACGACGAGCTGGACGGTTCCGCCTGGGCGCGCGAACTGCACGGCCACCTCGGCGGCCGCCCGCCTCGCGTGGATCTGGCGCGCGAGAAACTGCTCGCCGACATCCTCATCGCCGGTTCGCGCGACGGCATGATCTCCGCCGCGCACGACATCTCCGACGGCGGCCTGATCCAGACGCTCGTCGAGACCGTCCTCATCGGACAGTGCGGCGCCCGTGTCTTCCTCGACGCGGAGCAGGACCCGTTCGTGCAGCTGTTCTCCGAGTCCGCGGGCCGGGTGCTGGTCGCCGTGCCGCGCACCGAGGAACTGCGGTTCACCGAAATGCTGACCGCGCGCGGCCTGCCGTGGCGCAAGACCGGTGTGGTGGACCCGGAGTCGGGCTCGCTCGAACTCCAGGACATCACGGAGTTCACCCTGGACGAGCTGCGGGAGCCCTGGGAGCGCACGCTTCCCGCCCTTTTCGACTGAGAGGTCTGGGCGCGCGTTCGCCCGCCGGAAGTACGTGAAGGCCCCCCCTTGCGCCCAGCGCAAGGAGGGGGGCCTTCACGTACTCGGGGAACGGTCCGCACTCGCCGTCGGCTGCCCGGGCGACGGCAAGGTCGAGCCGGCGGGGAACTTCGCGCCCTCCAGCGAAGGCGGCTCCGCGAAGGTGGCCACGCTGAAGTCGACAGGTGCCTTGACGACGAGGTCGTTCAGCGACACCCTGCGTTCGAAGCTCGCCCGCGTGAGTTCGAACCCGCCGTGGATCGTCGCGTTCTCGAGCAGGAACTTCCCGGACAGCTGAGCGTCGGTGAGGTCGAGGTAGGTCAGCACCTCGCAACGATCCGCGCCGAACCAGCCGACCCGCCTGCCGAGCAGGCCCAGCTTGTCGAGCCGCGCGTCGCTGAGGTTGAGCGAAAACGTCGGCCCGGTGCTCCCGGCGTGGGGGAGGATGTCGCGGATCAGCCGTTCGGCCGCGCGCCGGACCAGCCGTTCCCGTTCCGCGGCCGCCTGGTCTTCGTCGCTCCAGTCGTCTTTCTTGCCCGCCGCGATCGCGAAACTCGGATGCTCGAACGGCCGCCGCAGATAGGCGCACAGCACGTCGAGCACCGTCTGCCGGTACTCCGGCCGTGTCCTGGCCAGCCCGGCGAGCGAATGCATCGCCCCGACGCGGACCTGATCGGCCTCGTGGCCCAGCAGTTCGATCGACTTGGCGAAGCGCTCGTCGGAGATCCGGCTGCGCTCGATCTCGTGCCGGTCCTCTTCGGTCCGCCTTCGCCGGTCGTTGAGCCAGAGCCCGTAGAGCGCGGCGATCGCCCCGCCGGCGAGGGCGCCGGTCTTGAGCGCGTCGCCGCGACTGGTCGCGCGATCCGTGAGCAGCCAGGCGGTGACTCCGACGAGCACCACGACCGAGGACAGCAACGTCCACAGCAGCGGTGACTTGAACAGGCGCTTCATCGGTCCTTCTCCGTGAGCCGGGCTCGGCCGTCCGGCAGGGGCTCGACGAACCAGCCGTCCGGGAGTTCGTGGTCCCGCGCGGGTTCCACCGTCGTGTCGTACAGCGAAACCGTGCCGGGCGGCTCGCCGAAATTCAGATCCGCGAAGCCGTGGAACCGGGCGCGGCGCAGATCCAGCGTTCCCGTGAATCGGGAGCCGGCGAAGACGGCGTCCTTCGCGAAGACGCTGTCCTTGAAGGAGGTCTCGCCCGCGAACACGGTGCCGCGGAACTCGGCGTCCTCGGAGAAGTGGACCCCGCTGAACCACGCCCGCTGTTCGAATTTGGCGTAGTTGCACCGGAAGAAGCCGATCAGCTTTTTCGCGGCCGTTCCCGCGCCGGTCAGGTACACCGGCCCGAGGAACACGCAACCGGACAGATTGGTGCTGCTGTACAGACCACCGTAGCGGAGCAGCAGCTTGCCGATCTTCCGCTCCGACAGGTCGAAGTACTCCAGCACCGCGCCGGTCAGGTCGAGGTCGTATCCGGGAGTGCCTTCGGAATCCGCGGCCGGGAGCAGTTCCCCGATGAGCCGCTGGGCGGTTTGCCGTACCTGGAGCTCTTGATCCTGCTCAGCTTTGCCAGACGGGGGCTGCTTGTTCGAGGGGCGTTTCGCCTCCTCTTCGTCGTATTGCGGATGGTCGAACGGCCGCCGTAGGTACGAGCACAGGATGTCGAGCACGGTCTGCGTGTAGATCTCCCTGCCGCGGGCCAGTCCCGCCAGTGCGTGCAGGGCCCCGACCCGCACCTGGTCGGCGTCGTGCCCGAGCAGTTCGACGGCCTTCGCGAACCGTTCGTCCGCGATCCGGTCGCGGTCCTGATCGGCCCGCCGCAGTTCCAGTTCTTGCCGCTGTCGCTCGATTTCCTGTCGCCGCTCCTCGACGCGGCGCCGCCTGTCGTTGAGCCACAACGCATACAGCGCGACGATGGCGCCTCCGGCGATGCCGCCGGTCTTCAGCGCCTCGCTGCGGCTGGTCGCCGGATCCGTCAGCAACCACCCGCCGACCGCGAGCAGCAGGACGAGCGAGACGACGAACGTCCAGAGCAGCGGGGAGCGGAGCAACCGCCTCATCGGACCTTGGAGACCAACAGGGAAGAGACGCAGTAGGCGCTGCCCGATTGGCTCTGCGCGATCACGGTTCCCTTGGCGTCGGCACCCTCGACCGTTCCGGTGATCTCGGCCATGACGATGCTGGTGGTGCCTTGGGTCCTCTTGATCTCGGCCGTGGAGCCCGCCGGCAGGAAGAGGTCGATCATGCTGCCCATGTTCGCCCGCCGGTTCTCACAGGCCAGGGCGACCGCGCCGGTCTTGTCTCCGCCGGAGATCTTGGCGAGGAAGTCCGTGATGACCCGGACACCCTGAGGATCGCCGGCACCACCACCGTTCTCCGAGCTCCGCGGGGGCCTGGTCGTGCTCGACTTCGGGCTGCTCTTCGGCGCCGAGGTCGGCGCGGGCTCGGACGACGACGCGGGCGGAGCGGCGGTGTTGTTCCCGTCGTCCTTGCTCAACAGGAAGCCCGGCGCGACGAAACCGGTGACACCGAAGGCGATCAGCACGACCACACCGATCACGATCCCGATGATCAGCCCGGTCTTGCTCTTCCGCGGCGGCGGGCCGCCGTGACCCTGCGGGTAGCCCTGGTTGTTCGGGTCCCAGCCCTGCTGCTGGTACTGCTGGGTCTGATCCCAGCCCTGCTGGGGCTGCTGCTGGTATTGCTGCTGGTACTGCTGCGTCTGGTCCCAGCCTTGAGGCTGACCGTACTGCTGAGGCTGACCGTATTGCTGGGTCTGGTCCCAGCCACCCGGCTGCGGTTGGTGTCCCTGGGGGTCCTGGCCGTAGGGCTGGCCTGGCTGGGGTGGGTAGGTCATCGGTCTCGCCTTCCGTACTGGGCCTGAGGCTGGAGATCAGACGACCGGCGGTCAGCGCTGGTTCCGGATCCGCCCATGCCAGGGGGTTTCTGCTCGGAAGGTACCGTGCGGGTGGAAGCGGCGGGAAAAAGCGGCTCCCGGCCGAAGCGGGAGCCGCTTATTCACGAAATGCGCAGCTCAGCCGTTGGCCAGCGCCTGCAAACGGTCGTAGGCGCCGTTGAAGGTGTTCTGGTCGAGGGGACTGGAGGTGTACTGCCACACGGTGTAGAAGCTCCAGCCGTAGGGCAGCGAGCCCACGGTGGACGCGTACCGCGCGATCCACAGCGGGACGGTGCCGCCGAAGTTCTGTGAGGTGCCGACGCAGGTGCTCCACCAGCTCGTCGAGGTGTAGATGACGGGCCAGCGGCCGGTGCGTGCCTTGTACCGGTCGTGGAACGCGCGGATCCATGCCCCCATCGAAGCCTGGCTCAAGCCGTAGCAGGTGGCGCCGTACGGGTTGTACTCCATGTCCAGCGCACCCGGCAGGGTCTTGCCGTCCTGGGACCAGCCGCCACCGTTGTTGATGAAGAAGTCCGCCTGCGCCGCGCCGCCCGAGACGTTCGGCAGGGCGAAGTGGTACGCGCCGCGGATGAAGCCCTGACTGTAGGAACCGTTGTACTGCTGGGCGAAGTACGGGTTCTTGTAACTCGTGCCTTCGGTGGCCTTCGTCCACACGAAGCGTTTGCCCTGACCCCACCAGTAGGCCCAGTCGACGTTCTTCTGGTAGCTGGCCACGTCCATGCCCGCGACGGTGGCGAGCACCCCGGCCTCGGGCTGGGGTCGTGCGGCCTTGGCCTTCGACTCGGGGGTGGAGGTGTCACCTTCCACGCGCCGGATCTGCGATCCGATCGTGTGGTCGTTCCGCTGGAGATCCTGTTCGATCGACGTGATCTCGGGGGACGGGGCGGCCGACGCCTGGACCGTGCTGCCGAGCAGGAGCAGCGCGGAGCAGGCGGCGATGGCGATTCTTCGGGAAGTGCGCATTACGACAGTCCCTTCACGGATAACCCTCGCTGAGGACGGCGACCTTGCAGGTGGTAGCGGTCCGGGCACGATTGTTGACGACGAGTGCCGGGTTTGTCACTAACTTCCGTGAAATTGGTACTACGCGTGGGTGATTTTCATTTCCAATTAGGTCGGGTTGTGTGATCTTGTAACGCCACTCGGGTGGACGCTCAGCCGATGGCCAGCGCGCGTACGTGGTCGATCGTGCCGTTGAACCAGTTCTGGTCGCCGGGCAGGCTGCCCTTGTTCGAGAACTGCCAGACGGTCTGGTGTTTCCAGCTCGCGGGCAACTCGCCGATCTCCGTGTGGTAGCGCGCGAGCCACAACGGGTTCTGCCAGAACGCGGTGCTGTTACCGGTGCAGAGCTTCCACCAGCTCGTCGACGTGTAGATCGCCGGATGCCGCCCGGTCCGCCACAGATAGGTCTCCGCGAACGACGCCATCCACGCGACCATCTGTGCGGGTGTCTTGCCGTAACAGGTTTCACCGTAGGGGTTGTACTCGACGTCGAGCGCGCCCGGCAGCGTCTTGCCGTCGCCCGACCAGCCACCGCCGTGGTCGACGAAGTAGTGCGCCTGTGCGGCGCCGTCCGAGATGTCGGGGCGGCCGAAGTGGTACGCGCCGCGGATCAGGCCGACACCGTGGGAACCGTCGTACTGCTGGGAAAACCGCGGATTGACGAAGCCGGTGCCTTCGGTCGCCTTCACGTAGACGAACTTCGCGCCGGTCTTGGCGGCGCCAGGCCAGTCGACTTCCCCCTGATGACCACTGACGTCGTGGCCGAGCGTCTGCGTTTCGCCGCCGTACAGCGGTCCGACCGACACGGTGACGCCTTCGTGCAGCGCGATCTGCGAACCGGCGTAGTGCTCCTCCGCCCCGTCGTATCTGGGCCCGCTTTCCCGTGCGACGGCGGGGGTCTGCGCGAGCAGGAGAGCCCCCGCCGCGAGGGCGGCCCCCCAGCTTTTCGAACACACTCTGCGACTCTTCACGTCGCCACGATCCCCTGCGGAAAGGAAATCAGCGACTCGAACATCACCCGAAAGAGTAGCTTTTTCGGCGATTAAATTGGGCCGAGTGGGCTAACGAGACCTCAACGACGCTCGTCCGAAAGGGCTTTGACGAGGTGCTCCGAGGGGATGATCGCGGTGAGCCGCTCGTGCGGATTGATCGTCACGGGGTGCCCGGCGAGCAGCGGGACGATGTCACGGCCCAGTACCCCGCGGGCGTGCGGCCATTCGCGCGGGACCAGCGCTTTCGCCGTGTAGGCCGGCACGAGCACCTTGCCGTCGGTGTTGTGGAAGCCGATCACCGTGCGCTGCACCGGGGAAAGGGCGTAGACGAACAGCGTCGAGTCGAGGACGACCCGCGGCAGATCGGCGGCCGGGCGGTGGTTCGCCCGCACGAGCTGGAGCAGCTGTTCGAGTTCGTTGCGCGGCTCCGGGAAGCCGAGCGCCGTGGGCGAGGGTCGATAGCGGTCGTTGGGGTGGAAGTCCTCGACGATCTCGCCCGCCCCGTTCACCGGATACGCGCCGACGACCGCCCAGGACGGCACGGGGCCGTCGGGATCGAAAGCCTCGTCGATGACGTAGAGCCAGCTGTTCGGATTGGCCTTGGCGTTGGCGCGCATCTCTTCGGTGATCTTCGGCTTGGCCTGTTTCCGCTTGCCCGCCGGGCTCGACGCCAACCGATCCGCCTCGTCCCGCTGCGCCATCGCCATCCCCACGTTCCGGGTGCCTGAAGGTTTGTCCGCGCTCACTCTACTGTTCTCGCATGGCCTCTTCGCGTTCGGTCGACCCCGCTGAGTTACGAGCCGCGCTCACGGTGATTTCCCCCTGGTTGAGCGGATCCGGTCCGGAACCGGCTCGTCCGGAGCTGGCCGCGGCGGTACGGCTGAGCCTGCGGACGCTGGCCGGGGACGCTCCGGGGAAGAGTGTCGAGGTGCGGGTGCCGCCGTTCGCGGCCGTGCAGTGTGTCGAAGGATTGCGCCATACCCGCGGGACGCCGCCCAACGTCGTCGAAACGGATCCGCGCACGTGGCTGGAGCTGGCGACCGGGCTGCTCGGCTGGGCCGACGCCGTCGCGGCGGGGCGGGTCACCGCCTCCGGGAGCAGGGCCGATCTGGCGCGCTGGCTGCCGCTGGTCCGCCTCTGAACCCGCTCCCGGCCGCGAGAACCGGTCCGTTCCTGGCGAAATTCGCCAGGAACGGACCGGTCGAAGCAGCCAACGGGGGCGGTCTCAAACCTTACGGCCGATACCGCCCGAGATCGTCCGCTGAGCGGTGTTCAGCTCCTTGATCCGCGGGCCGTCCGGCCACCAGTCGGCGCACAGCCGGACACCCGGCTCGATCATCTCGAGGTCGTGGAACAGCTCTTCGATCTCGGCCTTGGTGCGGAAGGTGCCCGAGCCCATCGGGCTGTGGAGGAAGAAGTCCTCCATCTTGCGGGCGACCTCGGACAGGTCGTCCTGCGGATCGGAGAAGTGCGAGATCGCCACGTACGAACCCGGCGGCAGCGCGTCGATGTACTGCTTCATGATCTTGGCGGGCTGATCGTGCGGCCCGTTGTAGTGGTGCAGGGTCCCGAGCTGCAGCAACGCGATCGGCTGCGTGAAGTCGATGTGCCGCCGGATGTCCGGGTTCTCGAGGATCCGCGCCGGCTCGAAGATGTCGTCCGAGACGAAGCGCGTGTTCTCGTTCTCCTCGAGCAGCGCGCGCCCGTGGGCGAGGACGACGGGGTCGTTGTCGACGTAGACGACCTTGATCTCCGGGTTGATCCGCTGCACGACCTGGTGGGTGTTCTCCGCAGTCGGGAGGCCGGAGCCGAGGTCGAGGAACTGGGTGATGCCCGTCTGGCTGGCGAGGAAGCGGCACGCGCGGATCAGGAAGCCGCGGTTCTCGGTCGCCAGGTCCTGCGCCTCGGGGGCCGCCTGCTGGACCTTGCGCAGTACCTCCCGGTCGATCTCGTAGTTGTCCTTGCCGAGCAGGAAGGCGTCGTACACCCGGGCGATGCTGGCGCGGGTCGGGTCGACACCCACGGGCACTCGTTCCGTCCGGGTGGGGGCGTCGGGCATCTTGAACCTCACAAAACTGTGTCGGAAGTCTCGGGCTCTACGTAGAGTAGGACCAGGTACGCGACCGGTAAACCGAGCCATCCCTGTCGTGTCGAGGTCCAAACGTGTACTTTCAGTAATCGGCTTGATCCCCGGTGAGTGTCGTCTTACGAAAGGTCCCCGGTCGATGAACGCGGTCACCCCGCCCGGCGGTGAGCAGTCCCTGGGTCCCACCGCGCGGCGGATGATCCTCGGCTCTCAGCTTCGCCGGATGCGCGAGGACGCGGGCATCACGCGCCAGGAGGCCGGCTACAGCATCCGCGGTTCCGAGTCGAAGATCAGCCGGCTCGAGCTCGGCCGCGTCGGCTTCAAGGAACGCGACGTCGCCGATCTGCTGACCATGTACGGGATGACCGACCCCGGTGAGCGGCAGCAGTTCCTCGACATGGTCAAGGAGTCGAACGAGCCGGGTTGGTGGCGCCGCTACGGCGACCTGATGCCGAGCTGGTTCAACGACCTCGTCGGGCTCGAAGAAGCCGCGGCCCGCATCCAGGTGTGGGAGCCGCTGTACGTCACGGGTCTGCTGCAGACCGAGGACTACGCGCGAGCGATCATGAGCCACGGCCGCAAGGACATGGTCAACGAGCAGATCGACCGCCGGGTCGCGCTGCGGATGCGGCGGCAGAAGATGCTCTCCCGGCCGGACGCGCCGCGGTTGTGGCTGGTGCTCGACGAGTCGGTGCTCTACCGGCCGATCGGCGACCGTGAGGTGCTGAAGGCGCAGATCGACCATCTGCTGGAGATGATCCAGCAGCCGAACATCTCGGTACAGGTCCTCCCGTACGACCGAAGCGGCTACTCCGCCGACAGCGCGTTCTCGCTGCTCAGGTTCGCCGAAGAGGAATTGCCGAACATCGCCTACACCGAGTACCTGACCGGCGCGCACTACATCGACAAGCGCGAGGAGATCGAGCGGTACAGCCGGGCGCTGGACATGCTCGCGGTCGACGCGGAGACCCCGGACCGCAGCCGCCAGATGCTGATGAAGCGCCGCGCCGAAATCTAGGCCATTCATCGTCGTGGTGTTCTCCAGCCGTCGCGGAGACGGCCGGATTTCCTTGCCCGTAGCCGAAAGTTCGGCCACCAGCGGTAGTTGTTCACCCGCCGGCACCTGCGCTCGTCACTCTTCAGTGGGACGGCCAGGGCCCCGACTCCTCACTGCATGCGAATTCTGCAAAAACTTCTGCACGTGCATTTACCGCTGCAGTCACACGTGCTAACTTCGAGATCACAGGCAAATGCACATGCAGATGCATCGCCCAAGTCTTCTGTCGGGGAAGGTGGGGACAATGGCTGAACAGTTCGACAACGGCATCCCGGCCGATCGTCTTACCGGTGCCCAATGGCGCAAAGCCAGCTACAGCAACGCGATCGGCAACTGCGTCGAGGTGGCACCGCTCGCGTCCGGCGAGATCGCGATGCGCAATTCGCGCTTCCCGGCCGGGCCTGCCCTGATCTACACCCAGGCCGAGATGGCCGCGTTCCTCGCGGGTGCCAAGGACGGCGAATTCGATGACGTTCTCAGGTGACACCATCACCGCGGAAATCACCGACATCGAAAGCGGTCTGCAGGAACTGATCCACCGCGGGTACCAGTTCGTGCACCCGTGCGACGCGAACGGCGAGGTCTTGGCCGTGGTCGGCGTGCGAGTTCACGACAACGTGGTCGACGTGGTCCGGCTCAACGCCGAGGACGACGTCGTCGCGACCCGCATGCCCGGTACCGAGGAGGACATCCTCGAGCCCGAGGTCTGGCTGTGGCGGTCCGCCGGCGACGCGGCGACGGTGCTGACGGCACTACTCGCGCTCCCGGACGAGCGGACCCCCGGCTCACTGTTCCTCCCGGAGACCGCGGCCAAGGGCTGCTGGGTTCCCGGCCGCGGCGGTACTTCCAAATGGCTCGCCGCAGGCTGAATTTCGGTCCAGGTGGTGGACATACCGCTTCGCCCTTCGACTCCTAAGCACAGTCGATCGCCTCTGTCGAGGGGGAGCGGTCGGCTGGTCGGGGGTCGTGAGTGCCGGGCCTTGACACCCGCTCGTCACTCACGGTCATCGCTCGAAGCGTGTCCAGTGCCACGTCTCGCGCCGCGTTGATCTCTGGCCCACCGTTTACACTGGTGGTGGCCTGCCCTCTTCTCCCTGGGAGCACCTCGGTGGTTTCCGACCCGTCCCTCGCCGGACAGCCCGTGACCGACCAGCCCGATCCGGAACCCCGCGAGGAATGCGGCGTCTTCGGTGTCTGGGCGCCCGGAGAAGAGGTCGCGAAGCTGACCTACTACGGGCTCTACGCACTTCAGCACCGCGGCCAGGAGGCGGCCGGCATCTCGGTCTCCGACGGTTCGCAGATCGTCGTCTTCAAGGATCTCGGCCTGGTCAGCCAGGTGTTCGACGAACAGGTCCTGCAGTCGCTGCAAGGACATATCGCCGTCGGCCACTGCCGCTACTCGACCACCGGCGCGACCATCTGGGAGAACGCGCAGCCGATCTTCCGCACCACCGCCACCGGCAGTGGCCTGTCCTTCGCGCACAACGGAAACCTGGTCAACACCGCGGAACTGCGGGATCGCACGGTGGAAGCCGGGCTCAAACCGCACGCGGGCCTGACCGGCTCGTCCAGCGACTCCGACCTGGTGTGCGGGCTGCTCGCGGCCAATGCCGCCGACAAGGGCATCGAAGCCGCCGCGATGGACTTGCTGCCCACCCTCAAGGGCGCTTTCTGCCTGGTCTTCGCCGACGAGTCCACCCTGTACGCCGCCCGCGACGCGCACGGCGTGCGCCCGCTGGTGCTGGGCAGGCTCGAACGCGGCTGGGTGGTCGCGAGCGAGACGGCCGCGCTGGACATCTGCGGCGCGTCGTTCGTCCGCGAGGTCGAGCCCGGTGAGCTGATCGCCATCGACGCCGAAGGCCTGCGCTCCTCGCGGTTCGCGACGCCCGAGCCCAAGGGCTGTGTCTTCGAGTACGTCTACCTCGCGCGCCCCGACACCTCGATCGCCGGCCGCAGCGTGCACGCCACCCGCGTCGAAATCGGCCGCAAACTCGCCGCCGAGCATCCGGCCGACGCCGATTTGGTGATGCCGGTACCCGAATCCGGCACCCCGGCCGCGATCGGCTACGCCCAGGGCTCCGGCATTCCCTACGGCACCGGTCTGGTGAAGAACGCCTACGTCGGCCGCACCTTCATCCAGCCGTCGCAGACCATCCGCCAGCTCGGCATCCGCTTGAAGCTGAACCCGCTGCGCGACGTCATCCGCGGCAAGCGGCTCGTCGTGGTCGACGACTCCATCGTCCGCGGCAACACCCAGCGCGCGCTGGTCCGCATGCTGCGGGAGGCGGGCGCGCTCGAGGTGCACGTCCGGATCGCGTCGCCGCCCGTCCGCTGGCCGTGTTTCTACGGGATCGACTTCGCCTCGCGTGCCGAACTGGTGGCCAACGGCGTCGATCTCGACGGCATCCGCCGCTCCATCGGCGCGGACACCCTGGGCTACATCTCCCTGGACGGGCTGGTCGCGGCTTCGGAGCAGCCGAAGTCGCGGTTGTGCACCGCGTGCTTCTCCGGCGAGTACCCGATCGCGCTCCCCGAAGACGCGCTGATCGGAAAGCACCTGCTGGAGAGCATGGACTCGGTCAATGGCGCGGCGAA
Organism: Amycolatopsis sp. QT-25; assembly: GCF_029369745.1. Classification (NCBI taxonomy): domain Bacteria; kingdom Bacillati; phylum Actinomycetota; class Actinomycetes; order Pseudonocardiales; family Pseudonocardiaceae; genus Amycolatopsis; species Amycolatopsis sp. QT-25. The sequence goes on along the minus strand of NZ_CP120210.1, from coordinate 7,650,200 downwards.
GCCCGTCAGCCCCGCCGGGTACGGTGCTGAGGACGCCATCCGGCGTCCCTAGCCCTCTCTTCCAGAGTTGGAGTCCGCTTCCGTGAGCGAGTCCACGAGCGCCACGTACGCCGCCGCCGGCGTCAGCATCGACGCCGGTGACAAAGCCGTCGAGCTGCTCAAACCGCACGCCGCGAGGGCCACGAGGCCCGAGGTGATGGGCGGGGTCGGCGGTTTCGCCGGGCTGTTCTCCCTGAAGCTGGACAAGTGGAAAGAGCCGGTGCTGGCCTCGTCGACCGACGGGGTCGGCACCAAGATCGCCGTCGCGCAGGCGCTCGACAAACACGACACCGTCGGCATCGACCTGGTCGCGATGGTCGTCGACGACCTGGTCGTCACCGGCGCCGAGCCGCTGTTCATGCAGGACTACATCGCCGTCGGCAAGGTCGTGCCGGAGAAGATCGCGGCACTGGTCGGCGGCATCGCCGAAGGCTGTGTCCAGGCGGGCTGCGCGCTGCTCGGCGGCGAGACCGCGGAGCACCCCGGCCTGATGGGCGAGCACGACTACGACCTCTCGGGCACCGGCATCGGCGTCGTCGAAGCGTCGAAGGTGCTCGGCCCGGAGCGGGTCCGCCCCGGTGACGTCGTCCTCGCGCTCGGCTCGTCCGGCCTGCACTCCAACGGTTACTCGCTCGCCCGGCACGTGCTGCTGGACATCGCGCGCATGCCGCTCGACGGGCACGTCGAGGAGTTCGGCCGCTCACTGGGCGAGGAGATGCTGGAGCCGACCAGGATCTACGCGAAGGACTGCCTCGCGCTGGCGGCCGAAGCCGACGTCCGCACGTTCGCCCACGTCACCGGCGGCGGCCTGGAGCAGAACCTCGCCCGGGTCATGCCGCGCGGCCTGGTCGCCCGGCTCGAACGCGGCACCTGGACCCCGGCGCCGGTGTTCGCGCTGATCGGCCATCGCGGCAAGGTCGAACGCGCCGAGCTGGAGAAGACGTTCAACATGGGCGTCGGCATGGTCGCGATCGTCGGCGCCGACGACGTCGACCGGGCGCTGGCGATGCTGACCGCGCGGCACGTGCCGGCGTGGATCCTCGGCGACGTGCAGCCCGCGGAGGACCCGGACGGCCCGCGCGCCGTGCTCTCCGGTGACCACCCGCGCTTCTGAATATTCCCTTGGTCCCGGTGGAACACTGGACCCGTGGCTGAGGACGTGGTGGTCGGTACCCGGTTCGTGATCCCGGGTGCCGAATTGAGTGAACGGTTCTCCCGGTCTTCGGGTCCGGGTGGGCAGGGCGTGAACACCACCGATTCGCGGGTCGAACTGTCCTTCGACGTGGCCGGTTCGGCGTCGGTCCCGGAACATCTCCGGGCCCGGATGCTGGACCGGCTTTCGTCGCGGCTGGTCGACGGGGTCGTCACGATCGCCGCGTCCGAACACCGCTCGCAGCTGATGAACCGGGAAGCCGCACGTGCCCGGCTGGTGATGCTGCTGCTGGACGCGGCGGCGCCCCCGGCCGCCAAGCGGCGTCCCACCAAACCGTCACGAGGTTCGAAGGAACGCCGCCTGGCCTCGAAGAAACGTCGCGGCGAGGTCAAGAAGTCACGCCGCGGCGGCTACTCAGACGACTGACAGGTGCACGCACTCGGCCGCGGTCTCGAAGCCGACCCGGCCGTAGACGCGTTCCGCCTGCCCGGCGCCCGGCGTCAGGAACACCGACCGGCCGCCGCGCGCGTGGGCTTCCCGCGTCAGGTACTCCGTCATCGCCGCGGCGATCCCGCGGCTCCGGTACTCCTCGAGCACCCCGATTCCGGCCACCTCCGTCGCGCCGTCGAGGATCGCGGTCGCGACCCCGCCACCGACGACCTCGCCGGTCTCGGCGACGGCCATCACCGAGAGGGTCTCGCCGCTCAGCTGGTCCGGCGACGGGTCGAGGTGCTGATCGGGGTCGGTCTCCCCGAAGGCCACGTTCTGCGCCCGGATCATCTGCCGGAGTTCGCCTTCGGTCTTCGGGGTGACCAGGCCGATCCCGGCCGGTCTCGGCTGTTCGACGACCTGCCCCGGAGTGCAGATCATCAGCGGGACCCGCCGCTCGAGCGTGTACCCGCACTCGACGAGCACGGCCTCGGCGGCCGGAACCGCTTCGGTGAGGAACTCCAGGCGCGGCACGAGCCCGCGTTCGCGGAACGCCTCGGTGAGTGCGGCGACGTCGGCCACGGTGGGGACGGCACCGTCATCGGGGATCGCGTAGTTGAGGAAGGGGCTGTCGGCCTCGCGGTAGTACGTGGCCAGGAACGGCCCGATCCGCTCGGTCTCCCGGAACTTCGCCGCGGTGAGGCGAATGTAGGACTGCAAAGCACGAATCGTCTCGGAAAGCACTGGAGGAAGGCCTTTCGGGCAGAAGAAAGAGACGCACGGGAGGACTCGCGTGCGCGGTGGAGCTGGCGGGTGCGCCGGCTAGCTCGTGCCGACGCCATCGAAGGCGTCAGGCATGAGGCATCCCTCTTTCTCCATACGTAGGGCTCTCACGATCACTCTCGCACGACGGTCAACCCCTTGTCGTGGCTGCGGACGCGCGATGCCGAATACCGCTCCAGGTGACCTTTCCGTGCTGGAACGTTCACGAAGGAGCCCTGTGGACAACCTGTGGATGATTTGCCCGAAACCGGAGGAAGCCGTTATCGCACAAGGTAAAGCCTTGTGGGTGACCTGTGTACTACTTGCCGTGTCCGGCGAGCTGCCGCGCGTGTTCGAGCAGTTTCTGCAGATGCAGACCGCGACGCACGTCACACGGGTGCGACGTCGTCCCACTCGCGGCCATGGCGGCGAAATCGTCCAGGAGCGCGGTGTACGCCTCGCCCGCCGCGCCCGGCTTGCGGCCCAAAGCGCGATAACCGTGCTCGCCGTAAACGACCACTTCGACGACCGTCGGCTGGATCGGCAACCGCAGCGACAGGGTCGCCGTACTGGTCGCCCCACCCTCGTGGGCCAACAGCACTTGCCACAGGTCGTCCTCGGTCCGGTGCGCGGCGAGCACGTCGGTGACCTCGCCGAGCGCCGCGTCCAGCAGGTCGAAAGCGTGGGGACCGATGTCGGCGAGCGCGCCGGAGTCGTGCCGCCACGCCGACGACTGATACTGACCGCCGAGCAGCGCGCCCGAAAGCCACCGCGCGCCACCGCCCCGCCAGCCGCCCGCCTCCTTGATGCCGTCGAGCCACTCGCGGGTCATCGGCGAGAAACGCAGGATCAGGACCACGAGCGCGGCCACCCCGGCGGCCTCCACCGCGTCCGCGAGCCGCCGCGCACCGTCGAGATCCGCGGCGATCGGCTTCTCCAGGATCAGGTGTTTGCCCGCCTCGGCCGCCTTGACCGCCAGCTCCGCCTGAACGGCGGGCGGCACCGCGAACGCGACCGCGTCCACCTGGTCGAGCAGCTCCTCGAAACTGACGGCGGCCTGCGCGCCATGTGCCTCGGCCAGCTCCTTCGCGGCTTCAGGACGCCTGGCCCAGACCGCGCGCAACGTGACTCCGGGGTGATCGGCGAGGCCCGGCGCGTGCACCGTCCTCGCCCACGGACCGGCACCGACCAAACCCACGCGCAACTGTCCCTGTCCCACGACCCCGAGTCTAGGACCCCGCAATCAGTCACCTGCTTGCGGTGCTCGCCCGTCTCGCCCGCGCAAATTAGGTGACCAATTGCGAAGGGGAGTGGGCGGTCAAGAGTAGCTGTAGAACCCGCGGCCGGTCTTCTTGCCGAGCAGGCCGGCGTCGACCATGCGCAGCAACAGCGGCGGCGAAGAGTACAGCGGCTCCTTGAACTCGGCGTACATCGAGTCCGCGATCGCCTTGATGGTGTCCAGGCCGATCAGGTCCGAAAGCCGCAGCGGGCCCATCGGGTGCGCGGTGCCCAGCTCCATGCCGCGGTCGATGTCCTCCGCCGACGCGAAACCCGACTCGATCATCCGGATCGCCGAAAGCAGATACGGCACGAGCAGCGAGTTCACGATGAACCCGGCGCGGTCCTGCGACCGGATCACCGTCTTGTGCAACGCCGTGGTCGCGTGCTCCTCCGCGCGGCGGGCGGTGTCGTCGCCGGTCAGCAGCGAGGGCACCAGCTCGACGAGCGGCAGCACCGGAACCGGGTTGAAGAAGTGGATGCCGATCACCTGCTGCGGGCGGCCGGTGGCCATCCCGAGTTTCATGATCGGGATCGACGAGGTGTTGGACGCGAACACCGCGTCCTCGCGCTCGACGATCTTGTCCAGCGACCGGAACACCTCGACCTTGGCCTGCTCCTGTTCCAGGATGGCCTCGATGACGAGGTCCCGATCGGCGAACTCACCGATCTCGGTGGTGAAGCGGAGCCGTCCGAACGCCGCGTCGGCGTCTTCCTGCGAGAGCTTCCCGTTCTTGACGCCGCGGAGCAGCGACTTCTCGATCCGCGCTCGCCCGGAGTCCAGCGCCGGCTGGTTCACCTCGGTGACGATCACGTCCAGACCGGCCCGCGCGTGCACCTCGGCGATTCCGGAGCCCATGAGACCGGCTCCGATGACGCCTACTCGTTCTACGTCGGACATGGCACCTCCTCGTTTTTGGGCAGCACGCGACACGCGAGGGTGATCACCGGGGCAAGCCCGGATCCACCCTCGCGTGTCACGCGTTGCTCAGCGGCGGTATTCGTCGTACCCGTCGTACGGGTCGTCGTCATACCGCTTGTCGTCCTCGTGCCTGTCTTCCGAGGAACTACTGGACAGCTCGCGCTGCAAAGCATCGAAGTCGGTTTCGTGCGAGCTGTACTTGAGCTCACGCGCCACCTTCGTCTGCTTGGCCTTAGCCCGGCCGCGCCCCATGGCTCGACCCCCTCGCACAGGGGCGGGGCGGCCGGGGGAATCGGCGGCCCCGCATCGTCTCGACAATTATTTCCTGCTGACACCGTACCGTGTCCGGGGGGTTGGATGCGACGTGGCACGGTGTGCCGGTGGCGACAGTGTTCACGGAACGCCGGTTACCGGCCGGTCGGTGGCGATAGTCGCAGGTCGGCGTGCCACGATGCTCGTGTGCCCCGTCCGTTCGCGGCTTATCTCCGCGTCTATGAGCCCCTGCTCGCGCTGGGGGATTCACCGGACGAACGCCTGCTCGAAGCCGTCGAAGCGGCTCGGCTCGATCGTTCGGCCGCGGGCGAGCGCGAGCAGGCACTGTGGCTCAAGTCACAGCACGTCGGACGGTTGCTGCCCGCCGAACTCGCGGACGGCAGGCCCGCGCCCAGTCTCGTCACCGACGTCCTCGTCCTGGATCCCGAAGACGTGCCCGAGGGCGAGCACGGCGACGCGGGCCCGGGACCGCTGATCTGCCCGATGGAGATCCGCGCCCGTTCGGCCGCGGCGCTGGTGACCTTCCTCGGCGACGCGCATCCGGCGCTGCAGAACGCGGTGCTCGACGCGGCCGGCGCGTCACTGGACACGATCCGCTCGCGGGCGAAGTCCGCCATCGGCGACCTGTCCGCTTCGGCTTCGCACACGCTCTCGACGACGTGGACCGTCCCGCTCCCGTGGTTCGTGCTGTTCGACCCCGGGATGCGCCGGGTCGAACTGGGAAAGGGGCGCGACGACCCCGAGCGCGAAGTGTCGTGGCGGGCGTCCATCGCCGACGCGCGGCATCGCGCCCGCGAAATCGGAGACCTGCTGGAAGCGACCTTCGGCGACTCGGGGCCCGGACGCGTGCTGCTCGAAACGCGACGCTGGCTCGACAGCTTCCACCCCGGCTCCGCGGTCGAACTCGACTACGGCGGTCTCGTGCAGCTTTTCGCCGACTCGATCCTCCAGGCCGACACCACCGCCGAAGAAGTACATGACATCCTCGACGCGCTTCGCACCGGCAATGTCGACGAGCTGGCGGAACTGTTCGCCGACCTGCGGGACTTTTGGGGCGACCTGGCCGAGCGGGAACGCGCGAACTAGCCGAAGAGGCCGCCGACGACCCTCAGCTCACCGACCCGTTTCCCGCCACCCAGAACGGCGTCACGCGCGAGGTCCGCGGCTTCGTCGCCAGGGTCGATGCCGAGGTGACGCAGGGTCGCGAGCAGCAGCGGAATCCGGGCGCGAGCGGCACCGTCGTCGATCTTCACCGCCAGCGCCGTGCCGTCCGGCAGGGCGAACGCGTGCACGCCCTCGGCGCCGCCCTTCACGAGCAGGCCCTCGATGTTCCGCATCAGCACGGTGTCCTCGCGGCCGGTGCCGGCGACTCGCCACGGATGCGCGCGGACGGCGTCGGCGACACGGCGGTCCGGCCCGCCCATCGCGGTGACCAGCCTGCCGAAGGACCGGGCGAGGCCGGTGAGGGAGAACGCGAACAGCGGGGCGCCGCAGCCGTCGACACCGACCGTTTCGATCGTCTCGCTGGTGAGGTCGGCGACCGTTGCCCGGACGACCTCCTGCAGTGGATGGGTCGCGGCCGCGTAGTCCTCGGTCGGCCAGCCGAGCTGCACGCAGGTCATGAGCATGGCGGCGTGTTTGCCGGAGCAGTTCATGGCGGCGCGGCGTTTCCCGGCCGCGGCCAGCATGCTCGGCTCGTGCAGTGGGAACGCGGGCGGGCAGGCCAGCGCGTCCTCCGTCAGCCCCGCGCGGGAAAGCATCGACAAGACGCCTTCGACGTGGCCGGGCTCGCCGTTGTGCGATCCGCAGCCCAGCGCCAGTTCCTCGTCGCCGATCGTGAGGCCGGCGCGGAGCATCCCGACGGCCTGCAGGGGTTTGTTGGACGAGCGCGGATAGACCGGCCGCTCGACGTCGCCCGCGGCGAACCGCACCGACCCGTCAGGTGCGGTGACGACGAGCGCGCCGCGGTGCGTGCTCTCCACGAAATCGGACCGGACGACCTCGACCAGGACGGGATTCGTCACTCGGACCCGCCGCGTTCGGTGTCGAGCAGGTCGTCGACCGAGGCCGTGCCCTTGCGGTACCGGGTCGCGATCTCGGCGTTGATCGTGTCCATCACCTCTTGCACCTCGCGACGGTACGAAGAGACGGAAACCTCTTCGTCGGCGTACCGGTTGAGGGCGTTGATCAGCTTCTCGTCCGACAGCGTGCTGACGTCGGAAAGATCCGTGTCCCCGATGAGCGCCTCGGCGAACCGCCGATGCTCCCCGGCGCGCGAGGGCTCCAGCCGCTGATGCCTGCCCGAACCCGTGGCCGGGCCGATCGCGTTGTCCGCCAGGATCGCGGCCAGCCGCTCGACGACGCTGCTTTCGTCACCACCCGAAGTCCGGCGCCGCTGCTCGGCCCGCACGATGTCGATCCGCGCGTGCAGCAGCCGCCGCAGATACGACAGGTCGGTCTCCTCCTGCGCGGCCTCGTCACGGCGCTCGCGCAGCACGGAAAGGGTCAGCTCGCCGAGGTCGCTGAGATACCCAGGGCCGAGCACGCGGTCGATACGACGGCGACCACCGGGCCGGACTTCGATCACGCGCTCAGCTTATCGCGCTCCAGCGAAAATGTTCCGCAGGGAGCGATACCACAAGCGGCTCCGTCCCTCCCGAGCCCCTCCGATGCCGGCGCCGCTCTTTCGGTTCCTTCCAGAGCGCGCCCCCCACCCGTCCCGGGGGCGGCCCCTGGTCCAGTCTACCGGGGGTGGAGGCGGAAAAGTGCTGGTGGGCGAAGTTGTCCACAGGTGGATGGTGTTGTGGACAACTTGTGGATAGGTGAGGGCGAGTGCGGCCGGGGAGTACATGAAGGCTCCCTTTATTGCGTCTAGCGCAAGGAAGGGGGCCTTCACGTACTTGGGCCGCGAGTGATGGGCGAGATTCAAGCGTTCAGGGAGTCCCTCACCCGCAGTCGTGTGACCAGTGGGACCACTGTGATTGGTGAGGTCCAGGTGACGCGCCCCAAGTCCGTGAAGGCCTCCTTGAGGGACCCAGAGTCCCTCAAGGAGGCCTTCACGGACCATGCCACCAAAGGCACAAAGTAGTGAAGGGCGTCTTCCTTACCTTCAAGGTAGGCAAGGAAGCGCACCGGAACGCGCCAGGACAGCCGGAGCCCGCTCAACCTCGCAGTCGCTGTGCCGCTTCCCGGCCAGGAGCCGGAGCCTCGCCCGGCACGGAGTCCGGGTCGATGGCCGCCTGCACGACGCGATCCTCGGCACCGACCAGCAGTTCCGCGCCCGGCTGCGTGGAGCGTTTGACCAGCGCCAGCGCGATCGGACCCAGTTCGTGGTGCTGCACCACGCTGCCGACGCGGCCGATCGTCCGCTCGCCCAGCAGCACCGGGTCGCCGGTTTCCGGGGTGATCTCCGGCGAACCGTCCAGGTGCAGCAGCACCATGTATCTCGGCGGACGCCCGACGTTGTGGACCTTCGCGACGGTCTCCTGCCCGCGGTAACAGCCCTTCGCCACGTGCGCCGCGGAGTCGACCCAGTTCACTTCGTGCGGGATCGTGCGATCGTCGGTGTCGAGGCCCAGTCGCGGCCGCAGGGATTCGACCCGCAGCGCGTCGAACGCCCAGCTGCCCGCAGGGCGCGCACCCGCGTCGGTCAGGCGGCGCCACCAGTCGGCGAGTTCGGCGCGGGGCACGGCGAGGTCGACGCTGTGCCGGCCGGGCCAGGGCATCCGCCGCGCGAAACCACCGGGGATCGGCACGACCGAGTACGGATCCGAGCTCACCGAAACGCCCACGGAGGCCAGCACGCGGTCCGCTTCGGGACCGAGGACGGTCAGCAGCGCCAGTTCACCCGAGACATCGCGGATGTCCACTTTGGACCAGAACTTCATCGCTTCGAGGTAGTCGCGCAGGGTCTGCTTGCCGCCGGACGGCAGCGCGCTGGTGGCCGTCGCGCCCCGGTCGCTGTCCAGCCACACCGTGCCGTCCGCGTGCGCGACGACCATGTGGGTGTCGACGCGGCCGTGGCTGTCCAGGACGAGCGCCTCGGTGCCGGTGCCCTCGGCGAGGCCGGTGACGTGCTGCGAGATCACCAAATGCAGCCAGGACAACCGTTCTTCCCCGGTCACGGCCAGGATCTCGCGGTGCGAACGGTCGATCACGACCGCGCCGCGCGCGGCCGTCCGCTGCTCGGCGAAAGGATCTCCCCAATGCCACGGGACACCCTCTTCGGGATGCCCGTCGGGAGCCGCGATCGGTCCGGGAAGGTCGAGCAGAGGGGAGCGGTAGGGCATGAAACCCATGCTAGTGAGTACCGTGTCCCCATGCGCGTGCTTGCCTTTCTCGACGGGACCCTGGCCGACCCCGAAGCCGCTCATCTGCGGGTAGACGATCTCGGGTTGCTTCGCGGTGACGGCGTGTTCGAGACGATCCTCGTCGTCGACGGACGCCCTCGTGAGCTCCGCCCGCATCTCGAGCGGCTGGCTCGTTCGGCAGCCATGCTCGACCTGCCGGAGCCGGACCTCGCGGACTGGGAGCGCGCCGCGCGGACCGTCATCGACAATTGGTCCGGCCCCGCCGAAATCGCGCTGAAACTGGTGTACACCAGGGGAATCGACGGCGATCCGGAAGCGAAGCCGTTCGGGTTCGCGCTCGGTGTGGAGATCGACGAGAAGGTCCAGCGGGCCCGTGTCGAAGGCGTCGCGGCGATCACCCTCGAGCGCGGTATCGAACCCGAACTCGCCGAGCGCGCGCCGTGGCTGCTGCTGGGCGCGAAGTCGATTTCGTACGGCGTCAACATGGCCGCGCTGCGGGAGGCGGGCCGCCGCGGGGCGAGCGATGTGATTTTCACCGCCGCCGACGGTTCGGTCTTCGAAGGGCCGACGTCGACGGTCGTCCTCGCGAAGGACAGGACGCTCTACACGCCGCCGGCGACCATCGGCATCCTGCCCGGCACGACACAGGCGGCGCTGTTCCGGGGCGCCGAGCGGGCGGGCTGGTCGGTCGAGGTCGAATCGCTCAAGGTCTCGGACCTGACCGGTGGCGAGGGGCTGTTCCTCGCCTCGTCGGTCCGCAAGCTGACCAGGGTGCACACGCTCGACGGCGTCGCGCTCACCGACTCCAGCGCGATCCACGCCGAACTGGCCGCCGCGTACGAGAGCGAGTATGCGATCAGCCGAGCGGGCTGATGATCAGCAGGTGCGGCAGGATCGCTTCTGCGCGGTAGGCCGCGATCTTGTGGTGCCCGTCGAGGATCACCGCCGCGTCGGTGGTCTCCAGTACGACCGCGACCGGCCGGTACCCGCTCTTGATCGCCGTCCGGTAGTAGCCGACCCGGGACTCGTCGGCGGGCGGCCAGTCGGCGCTCGGGGTCAGGTAGCGGTCCTGATCGAGCCGTTCGGGTCCGGTGACCTGGTATTCGCCGTCGGCGAAGAGATCGAGAAGCGGGCGAAGCGTGTCGCCGAGCGGACGCCGCATCTGACCGGTGGCCAGCGCGATCCGCAGCGACTGCGGGAGTTCGGGTTGGACGGGGACCGAAGTTGTGTCGATGACACCTGTGCCACCGTCGACCGTTACCTGTTCCACATCTTCGTGGACGAGTGAAAGCGGAGAAGGGTTCCGGGTCGGGCCTGCGCGAGGGCCGGGAGTGACGCCCGTCTCACCACGGCCGCCACCGGATAACCACCGGTAGTTGGATGATCCGCCAAGAACACCACCGGCAATCCGTCCGGCGGCACCTGAACGGCGCCGGTCAGCAGGCCTTCGCTCGGCAGTTCCCGCGTCGCGTATTCGTCCCGGCGGGTCAGCGCGGGCCCGTCGAGCCGGAGTCCGACGCGGTTGGATTCGGCCGTCACCGTCCAGGTCTTCGCGAGTCCGGGCGCCAGATCTTCGAACCAGTGCGCCCGCGGCCCCGGATCGACCGGTACGACCAGTTCCGCCGGAGCCACCGCGGGCAAGACGACGTCGGCGCCTTCGGACACAGAAGGCGCGCCGAGAGGGAGGACGTCGCCCGCCTTCAGCGGCGCGGGTCCGATCTCCGAAAGGACGTCCCGCGACCGGCTGCCGAGTTCCGCCTCGACGGTGATCCCGCCGGAGGCCGCCAGGTAGCACCGCAACCCGGTGGCGGGTGCGCCGATCGCCACGACCTGGCCCGCCGCCAGCCACACCGGCGCGTGCGAGCCGACGGCGCGGCCGTCGACCTCGACGGTGACGGCCGGGCCGGTCACCGCGATCGTGCAGGACGTCGTGGCGCGCAGTCGCAGTCCACCGAGCAGGCACTCGACGCCCGCGGCGTCCTCGGCGTTGCCGACGAGCCGGTTGGCCAGTTTCAGCGCCGGGACGTCCAGCGCGCCGGACGGCGGGACGCCGAGATGCGCGTAACCGGGCCTGCCGAGGTCCTGGATCAGCGCGAGCGGGCCGGTCCCGACCACTTCGAGCGCCCTCATCCGGCGCTCCGGAACCGCACCCGGTCACCGGGCGACAGCAGCGCGGGCGGGTCGGCGCGCGGATCGAACAGGACGGTCCGGGTGTGGCCGATCAGCCGCCAGCCACCGGGTGAGACCCGCGGGTACACGCCGGTGAACTCGCCCGCGATCCCGACCGAACCCGGCGGCACGCGAGTGCGCGGAGTCGCCAGCCGCGGCTGCCGGAGCGGTTCGGGAAGCCCTCTCAGGTAGCCGAATCCGGGTGCGAACCCGGTGAAGGCCACGGTGTACACGGCGCCGGTGTGCAGCCGGACGACGTCCTCGATGGACACTCCGGCGTCCCGCGCGACGAGTTCGAGATCCTCGCCGTCGTAGGTGACGTCGAGCGTGATCTCCCGTGGTTCGCCTTCGGGCGGATGTGCGAGGTCGGCGTCCGCCAGCAGGTCACGGGCGGCCGCGAGGGCACCGGAGCCCGGGATTTCCACCACGAGCAGGCTGCGGGCGCCGGGGACGAGCTCGGCGATCCCAGGCGGGCGCGCGAACGAAATCGTCGCGTGTGCCGCGATCGTCTGTGCCGGGGAATCGCAGTCCAGCAGGGCGGCGTGCTCGCCGTAGGCACGCCACCGCACGGGAAAGGTCAGCCCACGACGCGACGCAGCAGCGCCGACGTGTGCGGCTGGAGTTCCTGGCCCATCATGGCGCGCTCCTCGACGTAGCCGAGTTCACCGTTCACGATGCCGTAGAGCCGCTGCGACGCCGTGACGTCCTTGGCCGTCGACGTGCGGACGACCGCGTCGGTGCCCAGCTCCCAGGCGGGAACCGACGCCTTGCCACGCGGTTTGCCGTAGAAGAGCTCGATGATACCGGTGTTGTGGGTCAGCAGCAGTTCGATCGTGTCGTCGGCCTGTGGACGCCAGAAGCCGGATTCGCGTGCCGCCGGACGGATGACCTTGCCGTCCTCGTCGAGTAGCCACGCGCGGGCCTCGTGCGTGAGGAACGGGCGGCCGTCGTGCGCGATGGTCAGCTGCATGCCGAACCGGTACGGGCCGTCGATGGTCGGGTAGTCGACCTCGCCCTCGCCGCGCCAGACGCCGACGAGCGGCAGAAGCGCCAGGCAGGCGTCGTTGAGGTTCGCACCTTCGCGCAGGTTCGCGGTGTCACCCGGGATGGGCATGTCGTCTAACTGCGGAAGGTTCCGGTCGCGCGTGTTCTCCGCGCGCTTCTCCGCGGCCTGGATGGCCTCGTCGCCACTAGCCGTCATGGGTCAGCGCTGGTCCGCGTAAAGCCGGTAAACGACGTACACGGCGAACCAGGTGATCGCGATGCCGGCGAGCACCAGCAGGGTCGTAAACAGGATCTCCACGTCCCGCACTTTAGTCGCTGCCTGCCCGGACGGGCCTGCCGAGGTCACGTGGCCGTGCCCACACGTACATGAAGGCCCCCTTCCCGCACCCAGGCGCACGGAAGGGGGCCTTCATGTACTTGAGTCGTCAGGCGACCGAGATCGCCAGCTGGTGCACGCCCGGACCCTGGGCGGTCACCGAGGCTTCGCCGTTGCCGGAACGGTGCAGCGCGCGCACCGTCCAGTCGCCGGGGGCGGCGTAGAAGCGGAAGTCGCCGTCGGCCGACGAGACCACCTCGCCGGTGAAGTCACCGCCGCCGTCCAGCAGCCGCACGAAGGCGCCGCCGACGGGCCCTTCCGCACCGGTCACCTTGCCCGCCAGCACGACCTGGCCGCGGGTGTCGTAATCGGCGGGCGTGGCCTCCTGGGCCGGTGCGCCGCAGCTGTCGTCAGCCATCACTTGGCTCCCAACTCGACCGGCACGCCGACGAGCGAGCCGTATTCCGTCCACGAACCGTCGTAGTTCTTCACCTGGTCGTAGCCGAGGAGCTCGTGCAGCGCGAACCACGCGATGGACGAACGCTCACCGATCCGGCAGTACGCGATCGTGGACTTCGACTCGTCGAGGCCCTCGTCGGAGTACAGCTCCTTGATCTCTTCCTCGGTCTTGAAGGTGCCGTCCTCGTTGGCGACCTTCGCCCACGGGACGTTCAGCGCGCCCGGGATGTGGCCGGGAACCTGGGACTGCTCCTGCGGCAGGTGCGCCGGGGCGAGCAGCTTGCCGGAGAACTCGTCGGGCGAACGCACGTCGACGAAGTTGCTGGAACCGATGGCCTGGACGACCTCGTCGCGGAACGCGCGGATCGAGAGGTCCTGCTCCTTGGCCTGGTACCGGGCAGGCTCGCGCTTGACGTCCTCGGAGCTCAGCTCGCGGCCGTCGAGTTCCCACTTCTTGCGGCCGCCGTCGAGCAGCTGCACCTTCTCGTGACCGTAGAGCTTGAAGTACCAGTACGCGTACGCGGCGAACCAGTTGTTGTTGCCGCCGTAGAGGATCACGCGGTCGTCGTTCGAGATGCCCCGCTCGGACAGCAGCTTCTCGAAGCCCTCCTTGTCGACGAAGTCGCGGCGGACGCCGTCCTGCAGGTCCTTGCGCCAGTCGAACTTCACCGCACCGCGGATGTGTCCGTTGTCGTACGCGGTCGTGTCCTCGTCGACCTCGATGAACACGACACCCGGGGTGTCCAGGTTCTCCTCGGCCCACTGGGTGGTGACCAGGACGTCTTCACGACTCATGGAGCTGACTCTCTTTCTGGGTTAGGACGCGCGAGGGCTGGGGCTGAAACGTTTGATGAGCAGGTACATTTCGCAACCGAGACAGAAGTCGAACGCCGCGTTGAGGAAGGCCGCGAACAGCGCGAACGCCGTCGCGACGAAGCCCAGCGCGGTCCACCCGGCGGCGAAGCCGACGGTGCCGACGACGGCGAAGACGAACCCGACGGCCTGCGCGAACCGCAGCGGGGCGGCGTCCTCGCGTTCGGTCGCCGGGCCGAGCCGCGGTGCGACCAGGTAGCGGTAGAGGAGGGAGTACGGCGCCGGCTTGAGCCCGACGAAGGCCCCGATCGCGAACACCACCGCCTGCGCCGCGAGCAGTGGCCACCACTGGGTGATGAGCACGACCGCGAGCACGATCGTCGTCAGGATGGCGGCGAAACGCGGACCACGGGGGTCGACGGCCGGTCCTGCGGACATGGTTCCTCCTGCGAACGAGAGGGAAAGGTGCGTGCCGGACGGGCACGCGCAGGCATCAGGGCGCGCTCAGCGAGCCGGACACAGGCTGCTGCGAACGCGGCACAGGTCCACTGCGCGGCGCTGGGTCAGCAAGGTTCGGGGCAGCCTGTTCACGGGCACGAGGGTACGCAGTGCTCCCTCAGGTTGGGAACCGTGTTCACACCTTGGGACGCTTCCCGAAATTCGGGATCAGGCGTTCGCGAGGTGGGGTTTCAGAGCTTCCAGAAGCTCCTGACCTCGGGGAACGCCGCCGACGCGGAAAACCTCCCGGCCGTCCGGAGTCAAGGCCAGCGTCGTCGGAGTCCGCAAGATCGAAAGCGCCTTGGCGACTTCGGGGGTCTCGGTGACGTCCAGATCGACATGCGTGAGGCCGTCGGTCTTGTCCGCGAGAGCAGACAGGATGACGCGGGTGTGGCGGCACGGCGCGCAGAACGTCGTGGAGATCTGGACCAGGGTGACGCCTTCGGGCGCGAGGGCGGCGGAGACGCGCTCCGGCAGCTTGGCCACGTCAGAAGCCTTGGCGGCCCTGATGCGGCCGTTGCGTGCTCGCAGCAGCGCGCCCGCCACACCGCCTAGCACCAGGACGCCCAGCAGCACCCACACCCCGGTCATCCGGAATCACCTCTGTGTCGAATCCCTTGCGTCGAATCACCCTTGCGGCTTCGCCCCGTTGAAGGCCACGTTCTTGCCTTCACCCTTGATGGTCACCGAACCGCTGTTCACGCGGACCGACGTCGGCGTCACCGAGAACGGCATCGCACCGGTGTCGATGGTCGCGTTGAAGTTCGGCAGCAGCACGTTCTGTACCGCTTGGGGAACGACGGTGGTCTCCTTGTCGTTCCCGAATTGCAGTCGCTTCGGCTCGATGCTGATCTTCTGACCCTTCAGTTCGATCATCGCGAAACAGAAGATCTCCACCTTCTGCCCGGCGATCTGCACGTTGCCCGACAGCCGGATGCCCGCGCTGGAGCTGTCGATCGGTTCGCCCTGGGCGTTGGTGGTGGGCGGGGTCGTCTCGCCCTGACCGTTCTCGCCGTTGCGGACGTAGTCCTCGGTGACCGGCTCGATCCTGAGGTTCTCGATCTTGTCGAGCGGGGCCTGCTTCGCGATGTCGGAGGCCTTGACGGTCACTTCGCCTTTGAGCGTGCCGATGACGATCGACTTCGTGTTGCCGGAAGTCAGGTCCGACAGCGGCGCCGTGACGTCGGTCATGTCCGCGTTGAAGTCCACGTCCCGCAGCCTCGGCGGGACCGCGACGCCCTGGGCGTTGATGGTGATGTGACCGTAGTCACCGGAGAGAGCCTGCGTCAGGAACGGGAAACCGTGCACCGTGACGGCCGGATCGTTGGGGATCGCCAGCTGTTCGCGGGTCTTCTGGGAGATCGTGTGCTCGGCGAACGCGGCCGCTCCGAAATCGGCTCCGACCAGCAGCACCACCAGCACGGCAAGGGCGATGAGCCAGCCCCGGCCACGGCGCTTTCCTCGCTTGGCGGGCCGGCCGGGGGACGGTCGGTCGTCATGCGCCACGGGCCTGCTCACCATTGCTTCGAATCTCCTTCGTAACCCTCTTCGGCCAGGTGTGATCGATCCAGCACGGGGTAGGTCCTCGGCTGTTCACCCGCTATTCTCACCAAGCACCGGCGGTGGCCACGTTCGAGGCGACCACGACTGAAGGCGGTGCGGCGATGAGCCTGGACCTTCTGGTACTGACCCCGGAAGCGGATGCCACCACGGTGCTGCCCGCCCTGGATCTGCTGCCCCACACCGTACGCGTCCGTGCTCCGGAAGTGACCGCGCTGCTCGACGCGGGCCACCGCGACGTCATCGTCCTCGACGCCCGCAGCGATCTCGCCTCCGCGAAGAGTCTCTGCCGTCTGCTCAAGGGCGCCGGTGAGGAGGAGACCTCCACGCCGGTCATCGCCGTCGTCGGCGAAGGCGGGCTGGTCGCGGTCAGCGCGGAATGGCGCACCGACGACATCCTCCTTCCGACCGCGGGTCCCGCCGAAGTCGACGCCCGCCTGCGGCTGGTCACCACCCGCGAGGGCGCGGCCGCGCAGGTCGACGCCGAACTCCGGGTCGGCGAACTGGTCATCGACGAGGCGACGTACACCGCGAAGCTGCGTAAGCGCACTCTCGAACTCACCTACAAGGAGTTCGAACTCCTCAAGTACCTCGCGCAGCACGCCGGCCGGGTGTTCACCCGCGCCCAGTTGCTGCAGGAGGTCTGGGGTTACGACTTCTTCGGCGGCACGCGCACGGTCGACGTCCACGTCCGGCGCCTGCGCGCGAAGCTGGGGCCGGAGCACGAGCAGATGATCGGGACCGTGCGCAACGTCGGTTACAAGTTCGAGCGGCCCGCCAAGGGCACCGCCGCCGCGGCCAAGCAGCAGGCCGTGGCCCCGGACGCGAGCGTCTACGAGTCCGCGCACTGAGCCCCCTCTCCTCCTGCCTGACAAGACGCCCGGGCGGCCGGAGGGTTCCCCGGTAGGGTCGGTTTCATGCTCGAACTGCTGTGGACCGGTGAACCGGAACCGGAAGAGATCCGCGACTTCCTGCTCGCCGTGCGCGAGGCCGACGGGGATCCCTTGGACACCGGTTTCGCCGGTGGACAGCATCTTCTGGGACATCTCGACGGCGAACTGGTCGCGTACGCGCACCTCGACACCGAAGGCGACTCGCACGGAAACCAGGTCGCCGAACTGTTCGTCCACCCCGCGCATCGCCGTTCCGGGCACGGCAGAGCGCTGACCAAGGCGCTCGTCGAACACGTCGCGGGGAAGCCGCTGCGGGTCTGGGCGCACGGCGATCACCCCGCCGCCGTCCACCTCGCCGGGACCGAAGGCTTCGAACGCGCTCGGGAACTGCTGATCCTGCACGCCGACGCCGAAGCCGCGGACTGGCCGGAACCCGTGACGCGCGAAGGCGTCACCCTGCGCACCTTCGTTCCCGGCCAGGACGAGGAAGCGATGGTCCGCGTCAACGCGCGTGCCTTCGACTGGCATCCCGAGCAGGGCGCCCTGACCGCCGACGAGGTCCGCGCGACCGAGACCGAGGCCTGGTTCGACCCCGAAGGCTTCTTCCTCGCCGAGGAGAACGGTGAGGTCGTCGGCTTCCACTGGACGAAGGTGCACGAAGCCGTTCCCGGCCGGTTCGGCGGCGAGCCCGCCGGCGAGGTCTACGTCGTGGGCATCGATCCGGACGCGCAAGGCGGCGGCCTCGGCAAGGCACTCACGCTCGCCGGACTGCGGTATCTCCGCGATCGCGGACTGGGCCAAGTGATCTTGTACGTCGAAGGCGACAACGCCCCCGCGCTCGCCGTTTATTCGAAGCTGGGCTTCACTCGATACGAGGTCGACGTTCAATACGCTCGGTAACCGCCTTCCCACGTGCGGCACTTGACCGGTCACGGAGAGCAGACGCGCAGGTCACGGCCGGGACACGGACCCCTTTCGGAGTAGTCGCGCTGCTCACATCGGCCGCCTTGTTCACTTGCCGTTCACCCTGTGACGGCCGCCTGTCCACTGTCGGTGCTTAATGTCCGGGTCCGGAAGGAACGCTCCCGTTCCACCGATCCGGCGAAAGTCTCCCAGTGGAGGAAATGCAGTGAAGATCATGCGGCCCGCGGGCGCGATCGGCATCGTGGCCACCGCCGCCCTCGTGCTCGGCGCCTGTGGATCCGACCCGGCGACGACCAAGCCCGGTAACACCGGTGCCGCCGCCGCTCCCAGCGGCACGGCCGACGTCGAATGCGGCGGCAAGAACCCGCTTTCGGCCGAGGGCTCGTCCGCGCAGAAGACCGCGATCGACATCTTCGTGCAGGCCTACGCCGCCAAGTGCTCCGGCCAGAAGGTGAACTACAACCCCAGCGGTTCGGGCGCCGGCGTCAAGCAGTTCAACGGCAACCAGGTCGACTTCGCCGGATCCGACTCGCCGCTCAAGTCCGGTGAGGAAGCCGACAAGGCCAAGGCCCGGTGCGCCTCCGACGCCTGGAACCTCCCGCTCGTCATCGGCCCGGTCGCGGTCGCCTACAAGGTTTCCGGGGTCGACAAGCTGACCCTTACCCCGGAGGTCACCGCCAAGATCTTCAACGGCGGCATCACCAAGTGGAACGACCCGGCCATCAAGGCGGTCAAGGGCAACGAGAGCGTCAACCTGCCGGACAAGCCGATCCAGGTCATCTCCCGCACCGACGAGTCGGGCACCACCGACAACTTCCAGAAGTACCTGAAGGTCGCCTCGAAGGGCGCCTGGACCCAGGGCGACGGCAAGAAGTTCAACGGTGGCGTCGGTAACGGTGCCGAGAAGTCCAACGGTGTGGCCAGCGCGGTCAAGGCCACCGACGGTGCCATCACCTACGTCGAGTCCGCCTTCGCGAAGGACGGCCTCAACGCCGCCCTGATCGACAGCGGCTCCGGCGGTGTCGAGCTCAGCGCGGCGAACGTCGCCAAGTCCCTCGACGCGGCGAAGTTCAAGAAGGAGGGCACCAACGACCTCGCCCTCGACCTCGACGCGATCTACGGCAGCAACGTCGCCGGCGCGTACCCGGTCATCCTCGCCACCTACGAGATCGTCTGCTCGAAGTACGCCGACGCCGAGGTCGCCAAGGCCGTCAAGGCCTTCCTGACCGTCGCCGCGACGGACGGCCAGAAGCCGCTCGCGGACAAGGGTTACGTGCCGATCCCGCAGAGCCTGCAGGACAAGGTCCTGACCGCTGTCAAGGCCATCGCCTGACCCTGTTCGCCAACCTTCAGGTTGATCAGCAAAGACAGGCTGGACAGAAGTAGTCGATGAGCGATTCCTCTTCGCCCAGAACGCCCACCGGCGACCCCGGTGGGCGTTCTGGCGTCCGCGAGACCTTCACGGAGGACCCGATTTCGGAGCAACCTGCCGCGTCACCGCCCGAGAAGTCCTCGGTGCCGCTCGCGAGCCCCAATTCCAGGACGGTGCGACCCGGTGACCGCATCTTCCAGTTCCTGACCACCGGTGCCGGCGTCTTCGTCGTCGCACTGATCGGCCTGATCGGGCTGTTCCTGCTGGTGCAGGCCATTCCGGCGCTCCAGGCCGACAACGCGAGCTTCCTGACCAGCCAGGTCTGGCAGACCGATCCGGGCGACCTGCGGTTCGGCATCATGGGCCTGCTGCTGGTCACGGTCTATTCGTCGCTGCTGGCGCTGGTCATCGCGATGCCGATCTCGCTCGGCATCGCCCTCTTCCTGACCCAATACGCGCCGAAGCGGCTGGCGCGGCCGTTCGCCTACGTGATCGACCTGCTCGCCGCGGTCCCCTCGATCATCTACGGCCTGTGGGGCCTGATGGTCTTCGCGCCGACGATCGAGCCCTTCTCCCAGTGGGTCAACGACACCTTCTCGTGGATCCCGATCTTCGCGGCGGGCAACGTCTCGCCGGACATGCGCGGCACGATCTTCACCGCGGGCATCGTGCTCGCCGTGATGATCCTGCCGATCATCACCTCGCTGTCGCGTGAGGTGTTCGAGCGGACGCCGACCCCGCACATCGAAGGCGCGCTGGCGCTGGGCGCCACCCGCTGGGAGGTCATCCGCACCACGGTGCTGCCGTTCGGCAAGGCGGGGTACATCGGCGCCTCCATGCTCGGCCTCGGCCGCGCGCTCGGCGAGACGATCGCGCTCGCGATCATCCTGACCGGCGCGGTGGGCCGCGAGTTCACCTGGAGCCTCTTCGACGGCGGCGCCACGTTCGCCTCGAAGATCGCGGCGGACTACGCGGAACTCAACAACGAGATCTCGGCGGGTGCCTACATCGCGGCCGGTCTCGTGCTGTTCCTGCTGACGTTCGTCGTCAACTTCGCCGCGCGATCCATCATCGCCAAGAAGGGGGACTGAGCATGTCCACCACGCTCGAGAAGACCCCCGCCACCACCCCCGCCTTCCAGCAGGTCAGCCTCGCGAGGAAGACCAAGAACGGCCTCGCCACGGTCCTGATCTGGCTGTCGTTCCTCATCGCCGTCGTGCCGCTGGTGTGGCTGCTCGCCACGGTGGTCGTCAACGGCGTCAAGCGGATCCCCTACAGCAACTGGTGGACCGAGGACTTCGGCTCGGTGTTGTCGGACGAGGTCGGCGGCGGCGTGGCCCACGCCGTCATCGGTTCGGTGCTGCAGGGTGTGGTCTGCGCGATCATCGCGGTCCCGATCGGCATGCTGGTCGCGATCTACCTGGTCGAGTACGGCCGCGGCAGGCTCGCGAAGGTCACGACGTTCATGGTGGACATCCTCTCCGGTGTCCCCTCGATCGTGGCGGCGCTGTTCATCTACGCGCTGTGGATCACCACGTTCGGTCTCCCGCGCAGCGGTTTCGCCGTGTCGCTTGCCCTGGTGCTGCTGATGATCCCGGTGGTCGTGCGCTCCTCGGAGGAGATGCTGCGGATCGTCCCCGACGACCTGCGTGAAGCCTCCTACGCGCTCGGCGTGCCGAAGTGGAAGACGATCATGAAGATCGTCCTGCCGACCGCGCTGTCCGGCATCATCGGCGGCATCATGATGGCGCTCGCCCGGGTCATGGGCGAGACCGCGCCGCTGCTGGTCCTCGTGGGCTACTCGGCCTACGTGAACTGGGACATCTTCGGGGGCGAGCAGGCCGCTCTGCCGCTTCTGATGAACAACGAACGGGTCAGCAACCCGTTCGACGAAGGCACCGTCGCGTTCGACAGGATCTGGGGTGCCGCGCTCACCCTCGTGCTGATCATCGCGATCGTGAACCTCCTCGCCATGCTCTTTGCCCGTCTTGTCGCCCCGAAGAAGAAGTGAGCTGTTTGAGATGGCCAAACGAATCGACGTCAAAGACGTGGACATCTACTACGGCAAATTCCACGCCGTGGACGGCGTCACCCTCTCGGTGCCGCCGCGGAACGTCACCGCGTTCATCGGCCCTTCGGGCTGCGGCAAGTCGACGGTGCTGCGCACGCTGAACCGTATGCACGAAGTCATCCCCGGCGCCCGCGTCGAGGGCGAGGTGCTGCTCGACGGCGAGGACATCTACGGCGCCGGCGTCGACCCGGTGCAGGTCCGCCGCACCATCGGCATGGTGTTCCAGCGGCCCAACCCGTTCCCGACGATGTCGATCCGCGACAACGTCGTGGCGGGCCTCCGCCTCGGCGGTGCCAAGGGCAAGAAGGAACTCGACGAGGTCGCCGAGCGCGCGCTGCGCGGCGCGAACCTGTGGAACGAGGTCAAGGACCGGCTGAACAAGCCGGGCGGCGGCCTCTCCGGCGGTCAGCAGCAGCGGCTCTGCATCGCGCGGGCGATCGCCGTGCGGCCCGACGTGCTGCTGATGGACGAACCGTGCTCCGCGCTCGACCCGATCTCGACGCTGGCCATCGAGGACCTGATCGGTGAGCTCAAGAAGGAGTACACGATCGTCATCGTGACCCACAACATGCAGCAGGCGGCGCGGGTCTCGGACCAGACCGCGTTCTTCAACCTGGCGGGCGTCGGCCAGCCGGGGCGCCTGGTGGAGCTGAACGACACCGAGAAGATCTTCTCGAACCCGGACGAGAAGGCGACCGAGGACTACATCTCGGGCCGCTTCGGCTGAGTCTCCCTCGGCATCGGCCCCCTTTCCTCGGCTCAGCCGCGGGAAGGGGCCTTTGCGCGCTTGGGGTTTGGAGCGAAGGGCGGCCGCCGGGTGGGGACAAGTCCGTGAAGGCCTCCTTGAGGGACCTAGGGTCCTTCAAGGAGGCCTTCACGGACTTGGAGATCCGGGGCTGGCGTCACAGCCGTCCCCCTGTCACCAGGAATCACATCTGAAGGAAGCTAAAGTCTCCTTCCCTACCTTGAGAGTGGCAAGGAGGCCTTCGCGACCCGCGAACCGCCTGCACAGAGCGACCACAAGCCCGCGACACGACAGGTTCGACTTGCTTCTCAACAACCCTCTTTGCCACTCACGACCCACGCGAGGTCGGCCCGTGCTTCCGAGGCAACATGCGCGCAGGGCGGTCGTGAGCAGGGGGGAGCTGACATGAGGAAGGGGCCCTTCACCGCGCCACATGCGGTGAAGGGCCCCTTCCTCACGTCCTCTATGGGTAGTCCCTACAGCTCGTCCGGTCCGTACCCGGGCATCTTGCCGGTCACCACGAAGATCATCCGGCGCGCCACCGAGACGGCGTGGTCGGCGAAGCGCTCGTAGAAGCGGCCCAGCAGGGTGACGTCCACGGCCGCGGCGACGCCGTGGTC
Source organism: Amycolatopsis sp. QT-25 (assembly GCF_029369745.1). Classification (NCBI taxonomy): domain Bacteria; kingdom Bacillati; phylum Actinomycetota; class Actinomycetes; order Pseudonocardiales; family Pseudonocardiaceae; genus Amycolatopsis; species Amycolatopsis sp. QT-25. The sequence goes on along the minus strand of NZ_CP120210.1, from coordinate 7,627,589 downwards.
CCAGTTCCGGTCCATGATGACGGTGAACAGGTGCTTGTGGATCTCGTCGACCTCGTCGTCGTCCGACTCGATCGTGCGGGCGGCCTCGACGTCCTTGGACTTGATGACCTGCTCGACCTGGCGGGCCAGGCTCACCCCGACCTCGCCCATCTTGGCGAAGTCGGCCTTCACCTCTTCGGGCAGGACCGGGTCCGGGTGACGGCGGCGCGCGGCCTTGGCCACGTGCAGCGCCAGATCGCCCATTCGTTCCAGGCTCTCCGCCGCGTGGATCGCGGCGAGGACGGTCCGCAGGTCGGTCGCGACGGGTGCCTGCAGCGCCAGCAGCGCGTACGCCTGCTCCTCGCATTCGGCGCGCGCGTCGTCGACCTTCGCGTCGTCGCTGATCACCTGCTCGGCGAGTCCGAGATCGACCTCGAGCAACGCCCGGGTCGCCCGCTCCATCGCGTCGGCGACCTGGAGGGACATGCTCGCTAGGTTCTCGGCGAGCTGTTCGAGTTCGACATGGTAAGCCTCACGCATGGCCCAACCCTACGGGGAACAGGCAGCAAAAGCCGCATCCCAGAGTGAACCCGGCGTGAACCCGGACTAACGAATGATCCTCAACCCGAGCTGGTGCTCTTCTTGGCGCCGCCGGACTTGGCGGAGCTGGTCGGAGGGGCCGCCGTGTCGCTCGCGGGAGGCGTCGGCGCCTTCTCTTCCAGCGGGGTGTTGTTGATCAGCGCGTCGAAGACGGCCTTCGCCCTGCTCTGCACCAACACCTCGTTGCCGCGTTTGTTCGCTTCTTCGGTGGTGGGCACGGTGAGGAACTTGACCTTGTCCGAGCCCATGCCGCGCATCGACTTCGCCAGCGTCATCATCTGCTTGATGCCGAGGTTCTCGCCGAAGGTGGCTTTGGCGAACGCGTCGATGAAGCCGCTGAGCTTGCCGGTGTCCAGGATGACGTCCTTCGACATCACGGTCTTCAGCAGCGCGCCGAGGAAGGCCTGCTGGCGTTTGATCCGGCCGTAGTCCGAGGTCCGGTCGCCCTTGACGTGCCGTGCCCGGACGTAGTTGAGCGCCTGGTCGCCGGAGATCCGGACCTCGCCGGCCTGCGGAATGATCATGCCGAGCGTGGTGTCGTCGATCGGCTTGTCGTTGTACACGGTGACGCCCTGCACGGCGTCGACCATGGATTTGAAGCCGTTGAAGTCGATCCCGACGAAGTGGTTGATCTTCATGCCGGTGATCTGCTGGATGACCTTCGTGACGCACTGCGGGCCGCCGACCGCGTAGGCCGTGTTCAGCTTCGCGATCTTCTGCGCCGGCGAGGTCTCGTCCTTGTACGACGACGTCGCCGGGTCCCAGCGCTTGCATTCGGGGCGGTTGATTTCGAGGTCGCGCGGGAACGAGACCATGACGACGCGCTGCCGGTCGGCGGGGACGTGCGCGATCATCACCGTGTCCGAACGGGCGCCCGGGGTGCCGTCCGCGTCGCCGACCCCGTCTTCGGCGGCCGCGCCGTCACGGGTGTCGGAGCCGACCATCAGGAAGTTCTCGTCACCGGTCTGGCCGGCGGCGTCCTGGATGTCGGCCGAGTCTTCGTCGAGCGAGGCGACGTTGTTGAACTTCGCGTCGAACCAGGTCTGGGCACCCCAAGCCGAACCGATGGAGAGGAACACGAGCGCGGCGGCGACGGCGGCCGTGATCCGTCCCGCCTTGGCCGTCTGCTGGGTCTTGCGTTCCTTCTTCTCCTGCAGCCGGGTCTGCGGCGACGACTCCCCGGCGGCCTCGGCAGGCTCGGAATCCGTGGTGGTGACCACGCGCTGCAGTGCCGTGCGGGTCTGCTCCAGCAGCGCGGCGGGACGGGAGGCGAGCCGCTCGCGGCGCTCGCGCTTCTTGGCTTCTTCGGCCTCGAGTTCGTCGTGCGCGGCGGAGAACCGGGCGAGCGTATGGTCGATCTTGCGCTTGGTGATCGTCGCGTCGTCGATCGCTTCGAGCTCGTCGGTCATCGTGAGCCGGTCCATCTCGGACCGCGGCGGGACGCCGGGCGACAGGGACGGCGGCTGCGGGACCGGGGCGACCGGGGGCCGCTGCACCGGCCGCTGCGGCGGGCGACGGGGACGGCGCGGGGGTGCCGGGACCGCGGGCTGCTGCTGCGCGCCCGGGTTCACCACCGGCGGACGGCGCTGCGTCGGCGCTTCGGGGCTGGGCGCGGCCTGTGAGGTGCGGCGCGGCTGGCGTGCGCGCGGCGGGCGCGGGTTCTCGGCGGGCGGCGGTGTCGGTGTCGGCGGCACGGCGGGAGTGGCCGCGCGAGGTGCGGGCGCCGGGCTTTCGGCGGGAGCGGCCGGACGAGGCCGACGCGGCGCGGGCGGCTCCACCCCGGCGGCACGCGCACCGGGTCTCGGCGGCTCGGAAGGCGGCTCGCTCTGCCGGAGACGACGCGGAGCGGGCGCCTCGGCGGCGGGGTCGAAGATGGGGCGCTCACCGGTGTGACGTGCGACGACGTCGGAGACGCTGATCCCGCCGTGGGTGTCCATCGAGCGGCGTCGAGCCCTGCGACCGCGCTCGCCGGCACTTTCTTCCGTTTGGCTGTGGCGACCGGTCCCCGGGTTGTGGTGCTCGTCGGGCACTCGGTCTCCTTTCACGAATCGGGTGAAGCTCTTTCGTTATCGTACGGACACCTCGGGTTCGTGACGACAACCATCCCGGAATTTTCTTCACCCAAGGTACCGAGAAGCGCCGAACGGTCCATGCCATCGGGTGAGCGGTCGCGGTCAAAGCCGCGTCAAAAGGGACGAAACCGCTACGCAGAGTGCGAGGGTTGGCCGAGTGAGTGGCCTAGCCACCGGCCGAGTCCGCGGCGTTGATCGGATGCGGAATCGTCCGCGAAGATTCCTCGTCGTGATAGGCGACTTTGTTCCGTCCTGCCCGTTTCGCCGTATACAACAAAGCGTCGGCACTGCGCAACTGTCGTTCCGGTTCCACCGCGAGATTCGGTTCCGCCCGGCTCTCGTGCGAGAGTCCCACGCTGATCGTCACCGACAGACCGGGCCGGATCCGGCGCCAGGGATGGCGGGCGACCCGGATCCGGGCGGTGTCCGCGATGCGTACGGCGCGAGCGGCGTCGACGTCCGGGATGACGAGCGCGAACTCCTCGCCGCCGTAGCGGGCGCAGAACGCCTCGGGCGGCAACCCCTGCTGCAGCAGGTCGGCCACTTCGCGCAGCACCCGGTCACCGACCAGATGCCCGAAAGTGTCGTTGACGCCCTTGAACAGGTCGAGGTCGACCAGCGCGATCGCGATGCCGGGCGGTCCGCGATGGTCGGCCGCCGGGCCGTGCAGCCACTGGTCGAGGTAGCGGCGGTTGTAACTGGACGTCAGCGTGTCCCGCAGGCTGCCGGCCCGGGCGAGGTCGAAGGCGGATTTGAGGTGATGGTAGGCACGGCGCCAGTCGCCCTGGGTGGCGAGCACCCCGGCGATCGACTCGTGGATGCTGAGCAGATCGGTGGTCGGCGCGCCCGATGGGAACGCGGCCTCGTCGTCGGCTGCCACGCTCACCTCCGCCACGAATTGGTTTTCGTCGTATAGGAGGGATCTCTTGAGGTGTGAGTACGGTGCAAAGCGAATATCGCTCAAGAGGACGACGGTCGCGCACCATTGTCACGCACCGAAGTGCCGTTTTGTAAGGCCGAAAACGGCTCGGCGTCCTTGAGCTGCGTGAACTGATCTTTCGCCCAGTAACTCACGTCAGCCACATCGTCATTCAGCAACAGTGCGTAGTCATTCCAGCTCACCCAGCGCCAGTCGCCGACCTCGTCCGGATGCGGTTCCGGATCGTCGTCGACCCAGGCGACGAAGACCGGGCAGAACTCGTTCTCGACCACTCCTTCGAATGGTGGCGTCGAGTAGCGGTATGCGGGCAGGACGCAGCGAAGCCCCTTCAGTCGGGGCAAGCCGAGCTCGAAGGCGGCACGGCGCCGGACGGCCTCCTCGATCGGCTCACCCGGTGCGGGATGCCCGCAGACACTGTTGGTCCAGACCCGGGGCCACACCTTCTTGGTGGCGGCGCGGCTGGTGATCAGCAGGGCCTGGTCGCCGCTGCGCAACAGATAACAGGAGAACGCCAGGTGCAGCCGGGTGTGCTCGTGGTGTGCGGCCAGTTTGGGCGCGGTCTCGCCGGTCGGTTCGCCGTCCTCGGTGACGTAGACGATGCGTTCGGTGTCCACTTCGGTCATTCGGTTCACCGGACCCACTGAACCAGCAGGCTCGCTGTAACCGGTACCGCGACCAGAGTTACCCCTGTTAGTGGGACGAGAGGTGCTCCACGAGCAAAGAAGTGACGGCCTCGGGTGCCTCTTCCACCACCCAGTGGGAGACGTCCTCGATCATCTCGAAGCGATACGGGCCGGTGACGCGGTTCGCGGTGTCGAGCGCGGCCGTCGACCCGAAGGCGGCGTCCTCGGTGCTCCAGAGGTAGAGCGTCGGAACCTCGATCGGCCCGATCTTCCCGCCGGGACGGCCGGCGCGGTACCAATTGAGCGCGGCGGTCAGCGCGCCCGGTTCGGACAGTCGCCGGACGTACTCGTCGACCTTGCTCGGCGGCACCTTCCAGTCGAACATGCGGCGCAGCGCGTCGGCGTCGTTCTCGAGCATCCGTCGTTCGGTGACGCGGGTCTGCCGCCATTCGGTCATGTACCCCGAGCGGAGGTGCTGGTCCTCGTCGGTCTTCATGGCCTCCGCCAGCGCCGCCGGATGCGGTGTCGAAAGCACGGCGAGACTGCGGAGCCTGCCGGGATGCGCGTCGGCCGTCCACCACGCGACAGCGCCGCCCCAATCGTGCCCGACGAGATCGAATTCGTTCCACCCCAAGCGATCCGCGATCGCGATGACGTCACCGACGAGGCAGTCGATGGTGTACTCGGACGCCTGTTCCGGCCGGACGCCCGGTGAGTAACCGCGCTGATCCGGTGCCACCGCGCGATAGCCGAGCACACCGAGCGTCGCGACCTGGTGCTCCCATTCCACCGCGGCCTCGGGGAACCCGTGCAGCAACAGGACGGGGCGACCGTCTTCGGGGCCCGCCGCGATGGCGTCGAAGGAACCGGCGTCGGTGGGAATGGTCAGCTGCTCGATCACGACGCCGACTTTACGGGGACGGTCAGCCGCCCGAGTGCATGTCCTCGGCTTCGGGGACGCAGTCGTCGTCCGGATCGTCGAGCCAGCCGTGCGGCAGCGTGACCTTGCCCGGCGAACCCTGCCGCCCGCGCGGCCCGGTGGCGGCGCTGGGGAACGGGGCGTCGTGGTCGAGCTTGGCGATGAGATCGTCGAGTTCGTCCATGCTGGACAGCATGGCGAAGCCGCGGCGAAGTTCGGAGCCGACCGGAAAACCCATGAAGTACCAAGCCATGTGCTTCCGGATGTCACGCATCGCCTTGTCGTGGCCGTCGTGTTCGACGAGCAGTTCCGTGTGGCGGCGCAGCACCTTCGCCACCCCGCCGAGATTCGGCGGCGTCGGCTGCGGACGCCCGGCGAAGGCGGCTTCCAGTTCGCCGAACAACCACGGCCTGCCCAGGCAGCCGCGTCCGACCACGACACCGTCGCAGCCGGTCTCGTCGACCATGCGCAGCGCGTCCTCGGCGGAGAAGATGTCGCCGTTGCCGAGCACCGGGACAGTGGTGACGGCTTCCTTGAGCGCCGCGATCTTCGTCCAGTCGGCCTGGCCGGAGTAGCGCTGCGCGGCGGTGCGCGCGTGCAGGCTGACCGCCGCCGCGCCCTCCGCCTCGGCGATCCGCCCGGCGTCGAGGTACGTGAGGTGGTCGTCGTCGATGCCCACCCGGAACTTGACCGTGAACGGCACTCCCGCCTCGGCCGCCGCCTTCGCCGACTCCCGCACGATGTCGGCGAACAGCTTGCGCTTGAACGGCAACGCCGCGCCGCCGCCCTTGCGCGTCACCTTCGCCACCGGGCAGCCGAAGTTGCTGTCGATGTGGTCGGCGAGCCCCTCCCCGGTGATGATGCGGACGGCCTCGGCCATGGTCTTGGGGTCGACCCCGTACAGCTGCATGGACCTGGGCTTTTCGTGCTCGCCGAAGGTCATCATGTGCATGGTGCCGGGGTGGCGTTCGACCACCGCGCGGGCGGTGATCATCTCGCAGACGTAGATGCCCGCGCCGTACTCCTGGCACAGCTGCCGGAACGCGACATTGGTGATGCCCGCCATGGGAGCGAGCACGACCGGCGGATCGACCTCGTAGGGGCCGATCTTCAGGCTGGGCTTGCTCAGGGTGGCTGTCACGTCCTCCATTGTCGCCTGTGGTGTCTGTCACTCGCAGGTGGGCCGGTCTCCGGCGCCGATCGCTTCGCCGCGAGGGGCCGTCACGCACCATTCGATCGTGCCGTCGGAGTAGGTCCCGTCGATGTAGCTCAAGCGACCGGCGGTGATCACGCCCGTGTGCTTCGGGGACCTCAGCTCGATCCGCAGGTCGTACATGCGGTACTTCTCGTTTTCGATGACTTCGTCTTCGTCTCTCCACACGGTCAGCTCGGGAAAGTGAAGGTGGTCGAAGCGCACTGATCGGACACCTTCGAAGAGAAGTTCGACAGGGCCGGTTTCCGGCCTGAACCCGGACCGGAGGATCAACTGCGAGTGTCCGGCGCCGTATCGCCACAACCGGAAGGTGCGGGACGTGCTGAGCAGCGTTTCACCGGGGTTCATCCGGCCAGTATGCAGAAGTTTGATGGCCGTTCGGATCGTCAGGACGACTTCGCCAATTGGCTGACTCGCTGGAAGACATGCCTAGCACTTCGCCCGCTTCGCGTTGTGAAACACCGAGTGTGATCAGTTTCCTGAACCGTCGCACAGTGTTCGGCGGCGGTTGCGGTCTGCTTGCTGGGCAAAGCCGGGTCGAGCGGTCGATCCCACGGCTGCCGGACCAGCCAGAACCTTCCAACGCGAGTGACTTCGGCGTGGTAGGTCTTCACCTCCTCCACCGTCCTTTCCGAGGACGCCTTCGCGATCCAGGATCCACGCCGGGCGTTGCCGTGCGGCGGCGACAGCGGTCCCCTACCGAGATGGATGAAGACGGCTCACTTATTGCCGCTGTGCACCTTTGAGGTCGGCGGATCCACGGGCGGGTGATCGGCAGAAGAGCGGGGCCGGTTTCGGCAGATCAGCGGAGTAAGCGTCGGCAAATCAGCGGCTGCAACGTCGGCAGATCCACGGAGGCTGCTACCGTGGGGGCGTGCACAGAGCTGATGACTATCTTCCGCGCAGGGCCGCTGTCATGGTTGCGGAGGCTCTCGATGACACGCGTGTCGTCATCCTCAACGGTGCCCGGCAAACCGGTAAGAGCACGCTCGCCGAGCTGTGTTTGCGCGATCACCCGGACAGTGTGCGGCGCTATCTCGACGATCCGCGGACCAGGGCTTCTGCCGCCGCGGATCCGGTGGCATTCCTGGACGCGCCCGGAATCATGCTCATCGATGAGGTTCAGCGGGTCCCGGACCTTTGGCTGACCATCAAACACACAGTGGACCGGGATCCTCGTCCGGGGCGATTTCTGCTGACCGGCTCAGCCCGGCTTCTCGGATTGAGTCAGCTGCCCGATTCCCTGCCAGGGCGATCGGAGACGATCGAGCTGTTTCCCTTGTCGCAAGGGGAAATCACTGGCGATCCTGACGGTTTCGTCGATGCCGCATTCGTGCACGGCAGCCGATTGCGAGCAGCAGCTTCGACATTGCGTCGTCGTGACTACCTGGCTCTCGCCGCGCGCGGTGGATATCCGGAAGCCGTTCGTCGCGGAACTCCACGGCGACGTGCTCAGTTCTTCAGGTCCTACCTCGACGACATCATGAGCCGGGATGTGCATCAAGTCGCGGATATCCAACGCATCTCCGATATGCGGCGTCTTATCGGGACACTCGCGGCACAGTCCGGTGGCTTGCTCAACTACAGTCGGCTCTCCTCGGATCTGGCTCTCCCCGCGTCGACTGTGCGCGATTACATCGGACTTCTCGAACTGGTCTACCTGATCCGGCTCATCCCGGGGTGGTCGGCGAACGCGACGACGCGGGCGGTGGCCACACCGAAGCTGGTGTTCAACGACGTGGGTCTGGCCGGGCACCTGGTCGCCGGTGTCACCAACGACGCCACGACAGGCGGACTCATGGAGACGTTCGTCATCGGCGAACTCGCGCGCCAGATCACGTGGGGTCAGACGATGCCTCGTCTGCACCACTATCGGGATCGCGACGGCTACGAGGTCGACGCCATCTTGGAGGACAACGCCGGCCGTGTGGTCGCTATCGAGGTGAAGGCCGCTGAAACCGTCCGGACCGATGACTTTCGCTCGATCCGGGTCCTGCAACGACGCCTGGGCGACCGCTTTTGTGCCGGTTTCGTTCTCTACTGTGGCGACCAACAGCTTCCGTTCGGAGAGAACCTCGCGTGCCTGCCGATCAGCGCGCTGTGGACTACTCATCCGCAGTGACCAACACTTGGTCACTGCGAGGCACCCGACCACGGTGGCTTCGATTCCCTGAGGCAACCACCGTTGCGCTCGCCAGATGGGGTTCGAGGACGTCCGCGAGGGGCCATCGCGCGGCGCCCGGCACCTCGCCCGGTTGACGACGTGGTGCGAAGGCATGACATCGGGCACGTGACGGTGTATCCGCCTCGGTCGACAACCTGAGGAAGCGCGCGTTGTCGGAGATGGCCCTCGTGATGCAGGTGATCGAGGACGTCGTCCGTGAGCGGCTCACCGCGCCCGGCGCGAACTGGCGCGTGGCGCCTGTGACGCGTCTCGACGTGCTGCCGTCGTCCACGGCCGACGTGTTGGAGCAGGCCGAACAGGCCGCGGACGGCAAGTCCCTTGTGAAGGTGGCGGAATCCGTTTCCGTGAACGCCCTTCCGCGCGTCTGTACACGGTCGGCAGTCCTGATCCGGACCTGATCATCCAGACCAGCGGCCAGGTTCGGCTGTCCGGATTCCTGCTTTGGCAGGCGGGGGATTTCCAGCTGTACTTCTACATGCCGACTGGCCGGGCTCCCGGTACATCGACCTTCTGCGAGCGCTCCGGAGGTGGGCTCGATCGCGATGATCTTGCAGGTCGCGACCACATCGTCATCACGATTGAGTAGTGCTACGGATCCGTCTGCGGGGCTCAGGCCGCATGCTGATCGCCATGACCACCGATGGGGATGTGCTCCTCAGGCTCGCCGGGGAGATCGACGACCTTGGGGCCCGCCTCGCGCGGGTCGGTACGGAGCTGCGGACCGTCCGGTCCGAAGTGGAGCCGAAGGCCGAAGAGACGCCCGAGCAGGGGTCCCGAGAGCAGGCCGAGCAGCAGGAACCGCAAACCGGGCAGTCCGCGCAACAGGCGTCAACCCAGGCCCAGCAGCCGCAAACCGAGCAGTCCGCGCGACAGACGCCGCCCCAGGTCCAGCAGCCACAGGCCGAGCACTCCGTACCCCATGTACCGCCGCAGCCCCAGCAGGCGCCGCAGCCGCAGGTGCCGCAGCAGCCGTACCCCCACCCCCAGTATCAGCAGCACGCCCACTACCAGCAGCACTACCAGCAGGCCCAGTACGCGCAGTGGCAGCAGCAGTACCGGCAGCCGCACCCGCCGCAGCAGCCCTACCGCCCGTATCAGCCGGTACCGAAGGTCACGCTCGGCGAGAAGCTGAGCAAGGAAGGCGCCGGCAGCAGGCTGCTGGCCTGGATCGGTGGCGCGGTCACGCTGCTCGGGGTCGTGCTGTTCCTCGTACTCGCGATCCAGCGTGGCTGGTTCGGCCCGTTGCCTCGGGTGCTCGGCGGTGCCGTGCTCGGCGCGGCGCTGGTCGGGATCGGGCTGCGCCTGCACCGCACGCCGGCGGGCCGCACGGGTGCGTTCGCGCTCGCCGCGACCGGGATCGGGGCGTTGTACCTCGACGCCATCGCCGCGACGACGATGTACGAGTACCTCCCGGCCTACGCCGGTCTCGCGATCGGGCTCCTGATCGCGGTCGGCGGGTTGCTGCTGGCCGTGCGGTGGAAGTCTTCGCTGCTCGCGACGGCCGTCGTGCTCGGCTGTGTGGTCTGCGCGCCGATCATCACGCAGGGTTTCACCCCGCAACTGGTCGCGTTCCTGGTGGTGGTCCAGGTCGCTTCCACGCCGGTGCAGCTGCGTCAGTCGTGGCCGTCGGTCGCGGTCACGGCCGGCATCCCGCCGCTGGTCGCGTCGGTCTTCAGCACGGCGTTCACCGGTTTCGGTGGCAGCACGGCCAACAGCGCCGCCGCGCTGGCCGCGGGCGGCGTCGGGCTCGCGCTGGCCCTGATCGTCACGGCCAAGCGGTCGGGGGACGCCGCCGCGCTCGCCCTGCTGGCCGTCGCGCCGGCGCCGTCGTTGCTCGCCGCGTTGTTCCTGCCGAAAACCCCGGCCGTGCTCGTCACCGCGTCGGTGGCGCTGGTGCTGCTCGCGGTGTGGGCGGCCGGGCAATGGCTCGACGGCTGGACAGGTGACCTCGCGGGTGCCGCCGGGCTCCTCGCGGCCCTGCAGACGACGATGACGCTGTTCGACGGCAGTGCCCGGTCGGCGCTCCTCATCGGCGAAGGCGTTCTGCTTGCTCTGGTCGCGTTGTGGACGAAGAAACACGTGGCGTTCTTCGGCGGGCTGGGTTTCACCGTCATCGGTGGCATGATCGCGCTGGCCTTCGACGTCCCGCCGACGCTCTTCTTCCTGATCCGGAACCGTTCGGACGCCGACCTCGCCGCCGCTTTGCTCGTGGCCGCCGCGATTTTGGCCGTCTCGATCACGCTTCCGTGGGTCGCGCACCGGCTCGGGCTGTTCAAAGCCGCGTCGGAGAACGTGGTGCCGTGGCTCTTCGCCGGGGTCTGCGGGCTCTACGGGGCGGGCGCGCTGGTGCTGTGCGGCGCGTTGCTGGCCGTTCCCGGCCGCCCGGGTTTCCTGGTGGGCCACGTCGTGATCACGGTGTCCTGGACGGTCGCCGCGCTGGTGCTGCTCATCCGCGGCATCTCCGCGGTCAGCCTGCGGGTGATCGGGTTCGTACTGGTCGGGGCGGCGGTGCTGAAGCTGGTGCTGTTCGACCTCTCCGCGCTCGACGGTCTCGCCAGGGTCGCCGCGTTCCTGCTCGCCGGGCTGGTGTTGCTCGGTGCCGGGACGCGCTACGCGAAACTCGTCGCGTCCCGCTGAGCGGACGAGGAAGAAATGCCGCCGGGTCGTGGTTGGTCGGTGCATGAGCTACCGACCCGACCCGCGGCTCGCCGAGCGGGCGAAGGAGAACGTCGCCTGGCTGACCACGATCAGCCCGAAGGGACGCCCTTCGCCCCGTCCGGTGTGGTTCGTCCTCGACGGTGACGACGTCATCGTCTTCAGCAGGCCGGACACGGCGAAGACCCGGCACATCGAGGCCAATCCCGAGGTCAGCCTCCACTTCAACAGCGACGAGCACGGCGGCTCGATCCTGGTGATCGGCGGCAAGGCCGAAATCCTGCCGGACGGTCTCGCGTCGGAGCAGCCGGGTTTCCTCGACAAGTACGAGAAGCACTACCCCGCCATCGACTACGACGTCCCGAAATTCGATCGGGAGTACCACGTCCGGATCAGGATCCGGCCCGAGCGCGTTTGGGGCTTCTAGAAACCGACGGTCACACAGGCCAGCCGCGCGCCCGCGGTGCCGGCGTGACCGGGGTGGGTGTGCGTATGCGTTTCGTGGATCACGATGGAGTTCGCGCGCCGGTCGGTGAATGTCCAGTCCACTTTGGACACGGCGGCGCCGCGACCGGTGGCGTCGGTGGTGAGGTCGAGCCAGATCTCGTTGCGGGGGTTGGCGTAGGCCGGGTCCACCGACGGCTTCACCGGGTCTTCGACGTTCTGGTAGTGCGGTCCGGCGAGGTCCCCGGTGGCACCGCACGGCTTCGTGTGCGCGTGGGCGCCGTATTCGCGGTTGGGGAGCAGCCCGGTCACCAGGACCGCGGTCGAGGTGCCGTGTGCCTTGGAGGTCAGCCCGAAGACGTGCGCGCGGGCACCGGGCGGCACCAGTTCCGGTTTGTAGCTCGTGAGGCCGCTCTTGGCGGTGATCACGTGGACGCGGGAGCCGGGGACGGCGGTGGCCGGGCCGGCGCCGGCGGTCAGGGCCAGTGCGGCCGAGGACAGGACGAGGGCGAGGGTGGGGATGGGGCGCATGCCCCCTGCCTAGTCCGCACGAATCGGACACGCCAGAGCGGTCACCCCGTTGGGCGATCATTTTCAAACTATGAGCAGAGTGCGCGCGTAGACACCGCGCTTCGCCGCGCGGGCAGGGATGGAAGGCAATGTGAGTACCAATCCTCCGGATCGCACTTGGCTGGTCGCGGTCGCCGCCGCTCTTTGGGGTACCGACGGGCTTCTGCGGCTTCCGCTGGCCGAGGCGCTCCCGGCGGCCACGGTCGTCTTCTGGGAGCACCTGCTCGTGGTGCTCGTGTTGAGCCCGTTCATCCCCGGCGCCTTCCGGGCGTTGCGCCGCTGCGGTCCGCGCGAATGGCTGGCCGTGCTCGCCATCGGCGGCGGCTCTTCCGCGCTGGCGACGGCGATGTTCACCGCGGCCTTCAAACTGGGCGACCCGGTGACGCCGTTGGTACTGCAGAAGCTCCAGCCGGTCTTCGCCGTTCTGGCGGCGTATTTCGTACTCCGTGAGCGGGTCCGCCCGGGATACGCCTTCTTCGCGATCCCGGCACTGCTGGGTGCTTGGCTGCTGGCGTTCAAGGATCCGCTGAACATCCAGCTCGCCGCGGCGAAGGCGGCACTGCTGGCGATCGGCGCGGCCGCGTTGTGGGCGGCGGGAACGGTGCTCGGACGGCTGCTGTCCACCGAGCTGGCGCCGAAGGAGGTGACCACCTTGCGGTTCACCGTCGGCCTCCCGGTGGCGGCCGGGATCGTGGCCTATCAGGGCGGCGAGTTCGCGGTCGGCTGGGACAACGCGCTCGGCCTCGCCCTGCTCGCGCTGGTCCCCGGTCTGCTGGCGCTGAGCCTGTACTACGTCGGCCTGCGGTCGACACCCGCCGCCAGGGCGACGTTGGCCGAGCTGGCGTTCCCCGTCACGGCCGCCGTTATCGGCGTATTGTGCTTGAACGCCGATTTGTCGGGTACCCAGTGGCTGGGCCTTGCCGTGGTGGTCGCGTCAGTGACGTCGCTCGGCTGGCACGAAAAGGTCAGGCGTCAACCGATGGTCTTGGAGCCGCTGAATGGTCGAGCACACCGGCGAGACGAAGAACGAACGCCTGACCCGCAACGTCAGTGAGCTCCTGCAGGAGCTGCGAGTCGCGCAGGCGGGCGTCCAGATCCTCTTCGGTTTCCTGCTCACGGTGGTGTTCACCGACGAGTTCCACGAGGCGAGCGGGTTCGAGAAAGCCATCCATCTCACCGCGGTCCTGCTCACGGTGTGTTCGACGGTGCTGCTGACGGCGCCCGCCGCGTGGCACCGGCTGCTTTTCCGTACCGGCAACCGTGAGCGGATCCTCACCGTGGGCAACCGTTCCGTCCTGGCCGGGCTCGGCTTCCTCGCGGCCGCCATCGTCACCACGGTCGCGCTCATCGCCAAGGTCGTCTACGGCCCGATTTCGATGACGATTCTCGGCGCGGTGTCGGCGGTGCTCTTCTTCGCCATGTGGTTCGTGGTACCGAAGAAGATCGATCGCAACGGCGACTGAGCACCGAGCGGGGCGAGTGTTCATCCGCGGTTCGGGACGCGTTGCCTCCCCGACCGTAGGTTGCGGCCGTGAACGATTCCTCCAGACGGACCTTCCTGCGCGGTGCGGGCCTGCTCGGCGCGGGTGCGGCGGTGTCCGCGTTGCCGGCACTCGATGCCCCCGCGGCTTCGGCGACCTTCGGCCACCACGGCCCGGACGCCGAAGACGGCCGCTTCACCCTCGCGGTCCTGCCCGACACCCAGTATCTCTTCGACGCCGACCGCGGTGACCCCGCGCCGTTGGACGCCACCCTGCGGTACGTCACCGGTGGCGACGAGAACATCGTCTTCCTGGCGCATCTCGGCGACCTCACCGAAAACGGGCAGCCTGGCGAGTTCGACCAGATCAGCCGGTCGTTCCAGCACCTGGACCGGCGCCGGTTCCCATACAGCACGCTGGCCGGCAACCACGACGTCAACTCCTCGACCGACGACCAGCGCGGCCGCACACCGTATCTGGACGCGTTCGGACCGCAGCGGCAACGGGGATCGCGGACCTTCCGCGGTGCCAGCCCCGACGGCTACCACAGTCAGCACGTCTTCCGTGCGGGCGGGCGTGAGTGGCTGCTGCTCGCGCTCGACTGGCGGCCGTCGGCGCGCGGGCTGGAGTGGGCACGGTCGGTGCTCGCGCGGAATCCGCGGCTTCCGGCCATCCTGACCATCCATGAATTGGTATGGGCCGACGAGGCCGGACAGGCTCGGTTCTCGGAGTTCGGGCAGAAGGTGTGGGACGAACTGATCACCGGGAACGACCAGATCTTCCTGACCCTCAACGGGCACTTCTGGCCGCCGGGCCGCGCGGTGAAGCGGAACAACGCGGGCAACGACGTCCACCTGCACATCACCAACTACCAGGACCGCTACTACGGTGGCAGCGCGATGATCCGGCTCTACCGGTTCGACCTGGCGCGGAACGTGATCGACGTCCGCACGTTCTCGCCGTGGCTGGCGGACCAGGCGCCGCGGCTGAACGAGCTGCAACGGCGGGAGATCGAACGCACCGGCCCGGCGGACTACTTCAGCCTGGAGATCGACTTCGAGTCGAGGTTCGCCGCTTTCGCGCCGGTCCCGATCCCGCCCGCGCGGCCTGCCGAACGGCAGCTGATCCGCGGGACCGTGGCCTACTGGCGGTTCGAAGGCCGAGACGGCGCGCCTGTCAGCGCTGTAGGCGGTGTCCGCGACCTTTCGGGCCGGGGCAACGACCTGGTCCGGGTGACCCTGCCCGGCAGCGCGCCCGAGACGCTGCGGTTCTCCGGTGAGTTCTCCCGGCGGCAGCCGTCGAGGTCGAGCCTCCGGTTCGACGGCGGCAAGAAACCGGCTCGCGGTGGCTATCTGCGGACGGTGGACTCCGCGCCGATGAACGCGGAGACCTTCGCCCGCGGTTACACCGTCGAGGCGTTCGTGAAACTGCCCGCGGATTTCAAGGACGGCAAGCATTCCTGGGCCGCGATCTTCGGCAGGCAGGGTGACGGCGGCAAGGCGGGCAAAACCGGTGACGACCCGGGAGAACCGTCGGCCACACTGTCCTTTTCGGACGGTGCCGCGGTCCAATGGGCGGTGTTCCCGGTGAACCAGAACGGGATCTCCACCTGCTGGGGGCACGAACTGGCGTTGCAGGAGTGGATCCACGTCGCGGCCGTCAACGACGGCAGGCGGACGACGCTCTACGTCGACGGCTGCCCGGTGCTGCGAAATCCGAAGACGCCCGCCACCGGCATCGCGAACCCCGGCGGCTCTTGGCTGATCGGCGCCTACGCCTACGACTCGATCGTCGAGCAGGCGTTCCACGGCTGGCTCGGTGACGTCCGGGTGGTGGGAAGGGCGCTGGACCCGCGCGAGTTCATGCTCGGCTGAATGCTCCGGACGGTGCGCGGTAATGGTGGATCCTCGTCACCATTGTCACCATTGTCGCGCACCGCCGTTTCCGGCGGAATACCGGCCCCTCTTGACAAGTGGTGGACAATGGAAAATCGGCGCCTGAACCAGAATCACTGATCAGTACGCCGAATGTGTTGTCAGTCTAACCGCTGTGAGGGGAACTTGTCAAACCAGCAGTACGACGAGGAATTGCGGTCCGAACGGCAGTATGTCGCGTCGCTCTACGGGCGGCTGGACGCCGAACGCGCGCGGGTGAAGGAGGCGTATGCCGGTGCGCTGCGGGGAGAAGGCCTCGCGCTTTCCGACCGTGAGGTCTCGGTCGGCGCCAAGGCGCATGAGATGGCCAGGCTGAAGATCGCCGACGAGGGCCTTTGTTTCGGCCGGTTGGACGCCCTTTCGGGAGAGCGGAGGTATGTCGGCCGGATCGGCCTTTTCGACGAGGAGAACGACTACGAACCGTTGGTGCTGGACTGGCGGGCGCCGGCGTCGCGCGCGTTCTACTGCGCGACGGGCGCGTCCCCGGAAGGAATGTCCCGGCGCCGCCAATTCCGCACCCTCGGGCGTGACGTGCTCGACTTCACCGACGAGGTCTTCGGCCGTCCGGAATCGACGGGGGAACGGGGTGACGTCGCGCTGCTGGCCGCGGTCAACGCGCCACGTGGCGAGGGGATGCGGGACATCGTCGCGACGATCCAGGCCGAGCAGGACGAGATCATCCGGCTGGCCCACGCGGGCGTCGTGGTCGTGGAGGGCGGCCCCGGCACCGGGAAGACGGCGGTGGCGCTGCACCGGGTGGCGTACCTGCTGTACACGAAACGGGAGCGCATGGAACGCCGCGGCGTGCTCGTGGTCGGGCCCAGCAGCGGCTTCCTCGACCACATCGGCCGGGTCCTGCCGTCGCTCGGTGAGACCAGCGTCGTCTTCGCGACGACCGGTGACCTCGTCGCCGGGCTGCGCACCGAACGCGAGGACCCGCCACCGGTCCAGCGGCTCAAGGGCTCGTTGGCGATCCTGGACGTGCTTTCGGCGGCGGTGGCGGACCGGCAGGAACTACCGGCCGAGGCCGAGCCGATCGAACTCGACGACGTCACCGTGCCGCTGGACGCCGAGATCGTGGCCGCCGCGCGGGCGGTGGCAAGGGAGAGCGGCCTGCTGCACAACGAGGCGCGGCCCGTCTTCGAGCGGGAGGTGATCGCCGCGCTCGCCAAGCGCGCGGTCGATCGGCTCGGCGCGGGCTGGCTGCCGCGCGACGACGAGCACACGCGCCCGGAGATGGTGAAGAACGCGCGGCGCGACTTGGAAGCCAGCGGGAAGCTCCGCACGGTACTCGACCGCCTCTGGCCGGTGCTGACGCCGCAGCGGCTGCTCGCCGACCTCTACGCCTCGCCGGAGCGATTGCGGGCGGCGGGGGCCGATCCGGCGCTGTTCCGCGAGGACGCCGACGCGTGGACGGTGTCCGACGTGCCGTTGCTGGACGAGGCCGTCGAACTGCTCGGCCGGGACCGCACCGCCGAACGCCGGGCGGCGGAACGGGAGCGGCTGGCACGGAAGGAATACGCCGAGCGGGTGCTGGAAATCGTCGAGGTCGAGGACGACCACGACGATTACGAATTCGCGCTCCGGCCGACGGACTTGCTGATGGCGGAGGAGCTGGCGGACCGGTTCGCCGAACGCGACGACCGGGAGCTGGCCGAACGCGCCGCCGCCGACCGGGAATGGACCTATGGCCACGTCGTGGTCGACGAAGCACAGGAACTGTCCGAAATGGACTGGCGGGTGCTGATGCGGCGTTGTCCCAGCCGGTCGTTCACCGTCGTCGGGGATCTCGCGCAGCGGCGGTCGCCGTCCGGCGCGCGGTCGTGGGACGCGATGCTCTCCCGGTACGTCGCCGACCGGTGGGTCCACCGGAAACTGACCGTCAACTACCGGACGCCGTCGGAGATCATGGCGGTGGCGGCCTCGCTGCTGGCGAGTTTCGCGCCCGGTGCCGTTCCGCCGGACTCGGTGCGGTCGAGCGGAGTGCGGCCGTGGGCCCGTCGACTGTCCGGAGTGGACACTGGGGACAGGGAAGCGGCCGTCACCGAGTTCATCCGCGAGGAATCGGCGCGTGAAGGGACTTCGGTCGTGATCGGGCCGCCGGGCGTGCCGGGCACGGTGCCGGCGTCCGCCACCAAGGGGCTGGAATACGACGCGGTCCTGGTGGTGGAGCCGGAGCGGATCCTCGCGGACGGTCCGAGCGGTGAGGCGGAACTGTACGTCGCGCTGACACGGGCGACGCAGCGGCTCGGGGTCTTGTACAGCGGGACGCTGCCCGCCGTGCTGCGCGGGCTCGACACCCGGCGGCGGACCCCGGACGCGTACCTGCGCTGTGTCTGACTCCCACCCGCGTGCCATGACCGGTCCGTTCTCGCGAAATTCGCGGGGAACGGACCGCTCATGGCGCGGTTGGCGCGTTCATCGGGTCAGGTTGCCCCAGGCATATGTCTGTTTTGCCAGTTTCAGGTAGACCAAGGTTTCGGTGCTGACGACACCCGGGATGGGCCGGATGTCGTCGTTCAGCACACTCAAGAGGTGTTCGTCGTCCCGGCAGGCGACCTCGGCGAGCAGGTCGTAGCCTCCCGCGGTCAGCACGACGTAATGGACGTCCGGCAATCCGGAGAGCTGGTCGGAGACCGCTCGTGGATCGCCGTGGACCCTGATCCCGACCATCGCCTGACGGCCGAGCCCGACGTTCGCCGGATCCGTGACCGCGACGATCTGCATCGTCTCGTCCCGCAGCAGCCGCTGGACCCGCTGCCGCACGGCGCCCTCCGACAGTCCGACGGCCTTGGCCAAGGCCGTGAACGAGGCCCGCCCGTCGACTTGCAGTAAAGCGATCAACGTCCGATCGGTATTGTCCAAACCTCTAGGTGTGCGCTGCTCCATCTGCGCGCGTGGTTCGTCACCCATGCCGTCCCTCCCTTTGTTTCGGCATGTGATTCTTGTCGCGCAGCGTATCGATCAATGTCCAGAATGCTACCGCCGTTAAGTTGTTTGTCGCGATTCTCTTTTCCGATGCCTTCGAGCCGAGGATTCTGTCGCACGACCGGCCAAGTGCCGAGGTTTTCGGACGGCACTTCAGCCGAGGTCGCGTTTCAGCAGGTCTTCCTCGGTTTCCCGGCGGACGAGCAGGGTCGCGGTACCGCGGGAGACGCCGACGACCGGCGGCCTGCCGACGAGGTTGTAATTCGACGCGAGCGAGTGGTGATAGGCCCCGGTGCACGGAACGGCGAGCAGATCGCCGGGGTGGACGTCGTCGGGGAGCGAGAGCCCGTCGGCGAGGACGTCGCCCGATTCGCAGTGCCGTCCGACCACCGTCATCGGCCGCCGTGCCGCCCGGCTGCGCCTGCCGATCAGGCGCGCGGTGTACGCCGCCCCGTAGAGCGCGGGCCGCGCGTTGTCGCTCATCCCGCCGTCGACGGCGACGAAGGTGCGCGAACCGCGTTTCACCGCGCAAACCCGGTACACGGTGATCCCCGCCGGGCCGACGATCGCGCGGCCCGGCTCGATCGTCAGTTTCGGCGACGGGAAAGCGTGCGAAGAGCATTCGTAAGCGAGCGCGACACGCAGACGGCGCACATATCCGTCGATGTCGAAACCCGTGTCGCCGGGCAGATAACGCACGGCGTGCCCGCCGCCGAGATCCAGTTCCCGCAGAGTGACGCCGTGGGTTTCGCGGAGCGCGGCCAGCACCCCGATCATTTTGCGGGCGGCCAGTTCGTAGAAATCGACCCGTGACACCTGCGAACCGAGGTGGCAGTGCAGACCGGCCAGGCGGAGCCCTGGTTGCGCGAGCACCGCGGAGACGGCCCGGCCCAGATTGTCGCGGACCTCCTCTCGCAGCGAGAAGCCGAACTTCTGGCCTTCGGTGCCGGTGGTGATCGCCGCGTGCGTCCCCGCCGCGACGTCGGGGGTCACACGGATCAGCACCTGCTGCGCGCCGGTGGTCAGCGCGCCGAGCTGCTCGATCTCGTCGAGCGAGTCCACCACGATGCGGCGGACGCCGTAGGACAGCGCCGCCTTGAGGTCTTCGGGGGTCTTCGCGTTGCCGTGCAGCAGGATCCGCTCGGCGGGGAAGCCGACCGACCGAGCCACCGCGATCTCGCCCGCCGAGCAGGTGTCGAGGGAGAGTCCTTCTTCGGCGATCCAGCGCAGCACGGCGCGGGTGCACAGCGCCTTGCTCGCGTACGCCACTTCGGCGTCGGGCAGCGCCCGGCGGTACGCGCGGGCGTTCTGGCGGACTTCGTCCTCGTCGAGCAGGTACGCCGGTGTCCCGAACCTCGCGGCGAGGTGGGACACCGGCGCGCCGGCGAACAGCAGTTCCCCGCCGTCCCCGAGCCGGGTGCTCCGTGGCCAGACCCCGGGTTCGAGATGGTCGGCGGCCTCGCAGCCGAGGCTGGGCAGGAGCTCGCTGAGCGTCACGGTTACCTCCGCGTCGATCGGTCAGTGCCTCATCAGCACAACTCCGATCGACCCGGCCCGGCCGCGCCGCCAACGTGTCCCTGACGCGTTCCGGGGGCTCGCTGACGCCTTGTTAACGCGCGGGTAACCGGCGCCACACCGCTAGCGGACGGGCTCCGGAACGGTGTCGAGCGCCCGCACCATGTGCACGGCCAGGGCGAACGCGGCCTCGTTGTCGAGGTCGGTGTGTTCGTTCACGATCTTCTTCACGGTGTCGACCCGGATCTCGTACCGGGAAACGGGGGTGGTGTCGGCGTTCATGGTGATCCTCTATTCGGTTGTTTCGGGTTTCGTGGCACAGGTGCAGCCGCGGCTGAATCCGCCGGCCGCGGTCGCGGTGCAGAAGCGGCGGGCGATCGCGTCGTGGGCGGACAGCGGATGCGGGCAGTTCGGGCACCGGTCGTCGGCGGCGGGCTCGGCCACGTCGCCGAGGGAGCGGACGGAGGTCATCGTGCCGCCACCGGGTGACCGCGCAACGGCGCCCCTACCTCGTGCAGATGCCGGAGGACGTACCCGTAGGACGCCGCCCAGCCACACTGCGCGTAGTCGATGCCGTGCTTCGCGCAGAACTCCCGCACGATCACCTGCGCGTGCTTGAGGTTCGGCCGCGCCATGCTCGGGAAGAGGTGGTGCTCGATCTGGTAGTTGAGCCCGCCGAGCGCGAAGTCCACGACCGGGCCACCGCGTACGTTGCGCGAGGTGAGCACCTGTTTGCGCAGGAAGTCGAGCTTGTGCCCGGCCGACAGCGTCGGCATGCCCTTGTGGTTCGGGGCGAACGAGCAGCCCATGTACACGCCCCAAAGGCACTGGTGCACGGCGATGAAAGCGAAGCCGACACCGGGCGAGAGGACCACGAACACGGCTGTCAGGTAGGCGGCGACGTGGGCCAGCATCAGCGCGGCTTCGAGCTTCCGCCGCTTGAAGCCGCGCTGGAAGATCGCCGTCACGCTCGAGACGTGCAGGTTCAGGCCTTCCAGCAACAGCAGCGGGAAGAACAGGAACGCCTGGTATTTCGCCATCCAGCGCAGGAAACCACGCCGTTCGGTGCCTTGGGCCTTGGTGAAGATCAGCGCGGCGAGGTTGACGTCCGGATCCTCGTCCTCGTGGTTGGGATTGGCGTGGTGACGGGTGTGCGTGCCGATCCACCAGCCGTAGCTGAGCCCGGTCAGTCCACCGTGGACGAAACCGGTGATGTCGTTCGCCTTGCGGCCGCGGAAGATCTGCTTGTGTCCCGCGTCGTGGCCGATGAAGGACAGCTGCGTGAACATCATCGCGAAGAACGCGGCGAGGAACAGTTGCCACCAGGAGTCGCCGAGATGCGCGAAGGCGACCCAGCCGCCCGCGAAAGCGAGCAGGTTCAAGGCGATCTTCATCGCGTAGTACTTGTGCCGCCGGTCGAGGAGACCGACGTCCTTGACGAGGGCGGACAGGTCAGCGAAGTCGCTGCCCTGCCTCGTCTGTGTGGAGGTCATGGGAATCACACCGTTCTGGTCTCGTGAAAGTGGGCGATCCAGCAACGGGCTCAGAAAACCGGAGGGGTCTGGTTAGGCCGAGAAAGGGCACTGGTACCACAACACGCCACGGTCGATCCGTGGTCTTCCCCCAGCGTCCCACGGCGGCGGAGCGGAAGCAATTCACCGAAGCAGCATGATCTGGCGTACAGTCGGAGACATCGAGGGAAATTTCCCCCGGTTCCATCCGGTCGAGAGCTTTCGATCGGAGACAGGAGCACCGGCCAGACATCGTTTTTCGCGCTCATGGTCCCGCCGGCTTCGTCCGGTGAGCAGCCGCCCGCCGCGCGTCAGCGCGCCCCGAGGCGCCCATCAGGGCCACGCCGCGATCGTCGATGGCCAGACCTCTGACCTGTCACCGTGTCCACGCCCACCCTCGGCGGGCGTGGACACGGTTCGAAAACCGTTGGCGTTGGCCCACTTTGAGCAGCCCGGCGCCTTTACCGCTTTCGCCGTGCGTCAGCGGGCGGACAGCGGGCAGGCAAACCCCGCTGTGCCAACGTTTCCTTCACGACGGGCGCGCGCGGAGTCGTCCACCCGTGAACAACCCGTGGACGGTCTACTTAGGACAGTGTGGCGAGGAAGGCTTCCAGCTGCTCGACGACGAACGAGTGATCGTCGGCTTGGGGCAGCCCCGAGACGCCGACGGTGCCGACCTGGCCCACGCCCTCGACGAGCACCGGGAACACGCCGCCGTGTGCGGCGTACCGATCCGGGTCCAGCCGGGAGCCGGCCTCGAACGTCGTGCCCTTCGCGCGGAATCGTTCGCCGACGAGGAACGAGCTGTGCCCGTACCGGTCGACGACGCGGCTCTTGCGGTCGATCCACGCGTCGTTGTCGGCCGAGGTCCCCGGCAGGGCCGCGTGGAACAGCCGCTGCCCACCGCGGCGCACGGAGATCGTCACCGGGAGGGCACGGTCCCGTGCCGCCGCGAGCAGGTGGGCGCCCAGCTCCAGCGCGGTCTCGTTGTCGAACCGGCGGAAGACCAGGCGCTCCTCCTGCGCGGCCAGCACGGCCAGGATGTCATCGCTCATGGCACCTATTAAATCAACACTGTTGTATAAAGGCTATCGCAGCGCGTCCAAGGCGAAGGCGGCGTACATCGCGACGCCGCTGGCCATCGCGTCCTCGTCGAAGATCACGCGGTTCGAGTGGTTCGCCTCCGCCTTGTCCTCCTCGACACCGGCCGGGCGGGCGCCGAGGAACGCGAACGCGCCCGGAACTCGCTGCAGGACGTAGGAGAAGTCCTCCGCACCCATCACCGGGTTCTCCATGGCCTCGGCGTTGCGGGCGCCGAGCACCTCGGCCGCCAGCTCCAGCACGCGCGCCGCGACCAGTGGATCGTTCACCGTGACCGGGTAGCCGGCGACGACTTCGGCGCTCACCCGCACGCCGTGCGCGGCTCCGACCGCTTCACAGACCTTCGGCAGTTCCTCGCGCACGTACGCTTGCGTCCGGTCGGACAGCGTGCGGATCGTGCCCTCCAGGAACGCCGTCTCCGGGATGATGTTCGTCGTCGTCCCGGCCTCGATGCGGGTGACCGAGACCACCGCCGGGTCGAACACGCTCACCTTGCGGGTCACCATCGTCTGCAGCGCGCTCACCATCGCGGCCGCCGCGGGCACCGGGTCGATCGCCTGATGCGGTGCCGAGCCGTGCCCGCCCCTGCCGGTGACCTTCACGTGGAAGCTGTTCGCCGACGCCATGATCGGGCCGGGCCGCGTCTGCACGACACCGGACGCGGCCGAGGTGAAGATGTGGAGGCCGAACGCCTTTTCGACGCGCTCGCCCG
Organism: Amycolatopsis sp. QT-25; assembly: GCF_029369745.1. Lineage (NCBI taxonomy): Bacteria > Bacillati > Actinomycetota > Actinomycetes > Pseudonocardiales > Pseudonocardiaceae > Amycolatopsis > Amycolatopsis sp. QT-25. Next base: position 7,604,207 of record NZ_CP120210.1, on the reverse strand, counting down.
CGGCGTCGAGCACGCCCTCGTGGATCATGTGGCGGGCGCCGTGCTCGCCTTCCTCGCCGGGCTGGAACATGAACACCACCGAGCCGGCCAGCTCGTCGACGTGCTCGCTGAGCAGCCGCGCGGCCGACGCCAGCATCGCGACATGGGTGTCGTGCCCGCACGCGTGCATCACGCCGTCTTCGTCGGAGGTGAAGTCGACGCCGGTGTCCTCCTGCAGCGGCAACGCGTCCATGTCACCGCGGAGCAGGATCGCCGGACCGGGCTTCCCGCCGCGGAGGACGGCGGTCAGCGAGGTGGTCGATCTGCCCTCGGTGATCTCCAGCGGCAGGCCTTCGAGGGCGGCCTTGATCGAGGCCTGGGTTTTCGGCAAGTGGAGACCGAGCTCCGGATTCCGGTGGATCTCCCGGCGGAGCTCTACGGTTTTCGTCTGGAGCGCGCGGGCTTCCTCCAGCAATCCGGCGAAGCGCGCATCGGGGAGGGTGGGCAGGTCGGTGGGTCCGGTCATGTCTCGATAGTGGCGCATGCGGCGCTTCGGGCGCACCGTGCGTGCGTTCCGAAAGCGGGCGGAATACGGTGTGCGCATGGCGGTGCAAGAGCCGATCACGGGGTTCGCGGTGGCCGTGGTGCGGGAGGACGGTCGATGGCGGTGCAGCTCCCTTGATCCCGGGGCGCTCGCCGAACTCGACGCTGCGATCACCGAGCTCGGAAAACTGCGTTCGACCGGGGCCGCCTTCGGGCTGCTCGCGGTCGACGACGAGTTCTTCGTGATCGTCCGGCCGAGTCCGAGAGGGCCGTCGCTGCTGCTGTCCGACGCCGCCGCGGCGCTCGACTACGACATCGCCGCCGACGTCCTCGACGTGCTGAGAGTCGACCCGCCGGACGAGGACGACGACGCGGTCTGGCCGGAAGGCGATCTGGAGATCCTGTCCGATCTCGGACTGCCGGGGGCCGAACTCCAGGTGATCGTCGGCGAGGTCGACCTCTATCCGGACGAACAACTCCAGATGGTCGCGCAGCGGTGCGGATTCGCCGCCGAGTTCACCAAGATCCTGGACGAGATCTGAGCCCCGCCGCCTCCGCCGCCGACATCGCCGCCGTCCGGGCGGCGATCGGCGCGGCGCGAGGTGCGGGCGACGACGTGCCGATCGGGGCCGTCGTCCTCTCCCCGGACGGAACCCCGCTCGCCTCGGCGCGCAACGCCCGCGAAGAACTCGGCGACCCCACTGCGCACGCGGAGATCCTCGCGCTGCGGGCCGCGTCCAAGCGCTACGGCGACGGCTGGCGGCTCGAAGGCTGCACGCTCGCCGTGACACTGGAGCCGTGCACGATGTGCGCCGGCGCCCTCGTGATGGCCCGGGTCGCGAAGGTCGTCTTCGGTGCCTGGGAGCCCAAGACCGGGGCCGTGGGGTCGCTGTGGGACGTCGTCCGCGACCGGCGGCTCAGCCACCGCGCCGAAGTCGTCGGCGGCGTCCTGGAGATCGAATGCGCGGCCCTGCTCGAAGACTTCTTCCACGGGCAACGGGGTAACCGCACCGGGTGACGGATGTGTCGGATCCCGCGTCCTGGGTATCCCTCAAGCAGGCGGCCGCAAACGGCGACCGCAGTCGAAGGAGGAACGTCCGCCATGAGCGTTTTCGACAAGGCGAAGGACAAGGCCGAGCAGGCCATCGGCGCCGCCAAGGAGAAGCTCGGCGAGAAGACGGGCAACCAGGACGTCGCGAACTCGGGCCGGGCCGACCAGACCGAAGGTCAGGTCAAGGAGACCGGGCACGACCTGCGCGACCGCGCCGAGGGTGGCGTGCAGGACCTCAAGGACAAGTTCAACAAGTAGTCCGCACACGCAGAAGAGCCGGTCTCCGTGGAGACCGGCTCTTCGCTGCGGTGGCGGTGGGATTTGAACCCACGGACGGTTATCAGCCGTCACACGATTTCGAGTCGTGCTCCTTCGGCCGCTCGGACACGCCACCGCCGAGAACAATACCGGAGGGCCTTCCGGGGTCTTCAGGGGGTCAAGAAAGCTGTGCGGTGATCTCGGCGATCGCCGCCGTCTGGTTTTCGACGATCTCCTGTGCGAGTGCCTTGGTCTCGGCGTGTTGTCCCGACGACAGCACGGTTTTCGCCATCTCGACGCCGTTGCGCAGGTGCTCGGCCATCAGCGGGAGCCAGGTCTCGTCGAACCCGGCGCCGGTCAGGTTCTGCAGCGAGGCGACCTGCCCGGCGGTGATCATCCCCGGCATCGCGTGCCCGGCGTGGCCCGCCGCGGGCAGCACGGCCGCGTCCCACGATCGCAGCCAGCCGATCATCGTCTGGACCTCGGCCGACTCGGCCTTGACGATCTTGGCCGCGGTGGCCTTCACGTACTCGGAAGCGGACCGTTCCGCGGCGAGGTTGCCGACCTGGATCGACTGCTGGTGATGCGGGACCATCTGCTGGGAGAAGGTGATGTCGGCCTGGTTGGCGCCCGGCGTCGAGGGTGCGCCGCCCGTGGCCGCCGAGCAGCCCGCGAGCACCCACACGACCAGCCCGAACAGTGCCATCGGCAGTCGCCGTCGCATCGATACCTCCTTGGTCAGGGGAAATCGGCCCTCCCGTCCTGTGATACGGCTGTGACCCTCCGGTGGTTCAAATCCTTCAGGCCCGCGAAAAGCTCGACATGGTCTGTCAGGAAGGCGCGCACCACCACATCGCCGCCGACGACCCGATCTCGCCGGAGCGAAGTCGCACATCGGGAAGTACAAGGACCGGCAGGAACTCGCGAGTGGCAAGGACGGCTGAAATGACACACCGCCGGTGTACGGGCTCCGTCCTCCCCCGACGGGTCCCGTGCACCGGCGGTGCGCCCCCAGTTCCCCCTGCTCACCCTCCCCGGTGAGCGTTCCGGCGAATTTCCCGCGAGCCGACGCGCTTCAGGTCGTGAAGATCGACGGTCAGGGCGACGGCCGGCAGCGTTCCGACGACCATGCCTGCGATGAGCACTCCCATCCGACACCCCCTCGACTCCCCTGAGCGGGAGAATGTGTCCTCGCTCACGGGATCCAAGGTAACGCCGGAAATGGCCGGGTGTACCCGAACTTGAGGTTCATTTAAGGCAGGGGAACCCCAATGGGCTATTTGTACCGGGCTCCCGCGACCTGAATGTCACCGTCGGCCACGAAGACGTCACGCGCCTCTGCCCATGAGGACGCCTTCTGCGGTGTGACAGGCGGCGAGTCGGTCTTCCCACGTGAGAAGACGGCAAAATCAGGGGCCGAACGGCTGGCTGTCACGAATCGTTGTCTGGTCGTCTTCCTCATTTCACTTGTCCGGGGGAGTATTCCTCGACCGATCTTGCGAAAAGGGGACTCAGCGTGACCATATCCCGACGTGCCGCCCGGAGCAGAGCCCTGACCGTGGCAGTCGCCTCCGGGCTCGTCGTGAGCGGTGTCACCGCTCCGGCGGCGCTCGCCGCGCCCAGTGCCGACGCCGTGATCGCCGAGGTCTACGGCGGTGGCGGCAACTCGGGCGCCACGCTGACCAACGACTTCGTCGAACTCGCCAACCGCGGCGCCGCGGCCGTGAGCCTCGACGGCTTCAGCGTCCAGTACGCGCCCGCGTCGGGGAACAGCTGGCAGGTCACGCCGTTGACCGGCGGTGTCGCGCCGGGGGCGCGGTACCTCGTGGCGCAGGCGAAGGGCGCGGGTGGCACCGTCGCGTTGCCGACGCCGGACGCCACCGGGTCGCTGGCCCTGTCCGCGACCGCCGGCACCATCGCGCTCGTCCAGGGCACCGCGGCGCTGACCTGCAAGACGGCCGCCGATTGCGCGGCCGACACCCGGATCAAGGACCTCGTCGGCTTCGGCTCGACAGCCACCATTCGCGAAGGTGGCGCGGCGCCCGCGCCGTCCAACACCACGTCCGTCGCCAGGGGGACGACGCTCGCGGACACCGACGACAACGCCGCGGACTTCACCTCCGGGGCGCCCACCCCGGCCAATGGCAAGGGTGAGACGCCGGGTGAGACCGGCCCGCCGCCGGTGCCCGCCAAGATCCACGAGATCCAGGGCACCACCCGGATGTCGCCGTTCAAGGACCGCAAGGTCGCCGGGGTCACCGGTGTGGTCACCGCGATCCGGGGCTTCGGTTCGGCCCGCGGGTTCTGGCTCACCGACACCGCTCCCGACGCCGACCCGCGCACCAGCGAGGGCCTGTTCGTCTTCACCGGCTCGACCACCCCCGCGGTGGCCGTCGGTGACGCGGTGACCGCCACCGGCACCGTTCGCGAGTTCTACCCGGACGCGCCCGCGACCTCGCCGTACCAGTCGCTCACCGAGCTGACGAGTGCACAGTGGACGGTCGCTTCGAGCGGGAACCCCCTGCCCGCCGCGACCGTCGTCACGCCGGACACGGTCCCGGACACCGTCGCCCCCGCACCGGGCGGCAACATCGAGCCGTTGCCGCTGGAGCCGGCGAAGTATTCGCTGGACTTCTGGGAGACGCACGAGAGCGAGATCGTCAGCGTCTCCGACGCTCGCGTCGTCGGCCCGACGTCGTCGTTCAACGAGCTTTACGTGACCACCAAACCGAAGCAGAACCCGAGCGTCCGCGGTGGCGCGGTGTACCTGGCCTACGACCGGCTCAACACCGGCGTGCTCAAGGTCGCGTCGCTCATCCCGTTCGCCGAACAGCCGTTCCCGAAGGTCAACACCGGCGACGTGCTCACCGGTGAGACCTCCGGCCCGGTCGAGTACAGCAACTTCGGCGGCTACACGCTGTTCGCGACGAAACTGGGCGCCGCCAAGGACAACGGGTTGCGGCGCGAGAGCACCCGCGCGCAGCGCGGTGGTGAACTCTCGGTGGCCACCTACAACGTCGAGAACCTGTCCGCTTTGGACGGTGCGGAAAAGTTCGGCGAGCTGGCCAAGGCGATCGCCACCAACCTGGCGAAGCCGGACATCCTGAACCTGGAAGAGATCCAGGACAACAACGGGCCTGCCAACGACGGCACCGTCGCCGCCGGCCAGACGTTGCAGAAGTTCGTCGACGCGATCGTCGCCGCCGGTGGACCGCGTTACGACTGGCGCCAGATCGACCCGGTGAACGGCAAGGACGGCGGCCAGCCGGGCGGCAACATCCGCGTCGGTTTCCTGTTCAACCCGGCTCGTGTGTCCTTCGTGGACCGTAAGGGTGGCGACGCGACCACCCCGGTCGACGTGGTCAAGGAACGCGGCAAGACTCACCTGACCGTCTCACCCGGCCGCGTCGACCCGGCCAACGAAGCGTGGGAGGCCAGCCGCAAGCCCCTCGCCGGTGAGTTCGTCTTCCAGGGCCGCACCGTGTTCGTCATCGCGAACCACTTCAACTCCAAGGGCGGCGACCAGCCGACGCACGGCCGCAACCAGCCGCCGGTCCGCAGTTCCGAGGTGCAGCGCGTCAAGCAGGCGACCGTGCTCCGCGGTTTCGTCGACAAGCTGCTCGCGTCGGACAAGAACGCGAACATCGTGGTCGCCGGTGACATCAACGACTACCCGTTCTCGCCCGCGGTGCAGACGCTGACCGCCGGCGGCGCGCTGAAGGACGTCATCGCTTCGCTGCCCGAGAACGAGCGGTACAGCTACGTCTTCGAGGGGCAGTCGCAGGTACTGGACCACATCCTGGCGTCGAAGGCCCCGCGCGGGCTCGACTACGACGTCGTCCACCTGAACGCGGAGTTCGCTGAGCAGGCGAGCGACCACGATCCGCAGGTGCTGCGGTTCCGGCCGAGCACCGGCAACCCGGTCCTGGACGCGTTCCACGACCTGGCGGACTACCTGGAGCGCGTCCTCGGCCCTTACCTGCCGAAGCCGTAACTTCCCGCCGAGGTACATGAAGGCCCCCTTCCTTGCGCCTAGGTACAGGAAGGGGGCCTTCATGTACGTGTCGGGCACCGCGACTACGCGGCGGGGCGTGGTAGTCGTGAGTGGGGCGCGGCTGTCGCGAAAGCCGCTGTGCCGTCCGTGCCCCGGGTGTGACTCGCGTGATCAGGGGGCGCACTCGCGTGTTTGGGGGTGTGACTCGCGTGATCAGGAGCGCTTGGCGCGCCAGCCCAGCGAAAGCACGGCCTGCACGAGTTCCTGGTAGCTCGGTTTGACCTCTTCCAGGTACTTCTCCAGGTAGCCGGGCCGCGCGGTCGGCACCGGCCTCGGGTCCTCGTCGTCGGGCAGCCACGAAAGCCCTTCGACGTTGTGCTGCGCCATCTTCCACCAGCGGGTGCACCGGTCGACGGCGCGCTGCTCGCGTTCGGCGGCGTCCGCGACGGTCTGGTGCGCCTCGGCGAGCCGGGCCTCCAGTTCGTCCGCGCGGCCGATCTCCCAGTTGCGCAGGTTCTCCGCCGAAGTGCGCGCGCGGCCGACGATCTCCTTGTACCGCATGGCCGCGGTGATGCCGTCATCCATCGAGAAGCCCTTCCGGACGCTGGAACGGGATGATCACCTCAGGCGCGCCATGGGTGGTGCGGTCGAAGAACAGCGCCCGGCCCGGTCGCGGCGACCAGTGCACGACCTGTCCCGCGGCGAACGGTGACAGTTCGTTGCCCTGGACGTCCAGCGCCGCCCAGGTGCCGATGTCGTCGGTGCCCGCGAAACCGAGGGTGTCCTTCAACCGGGCGATGCTGCGCCACCAGCCGATGGTGTGGACGCCGTGCGTCGGGCCCTGCTTCAGCAGCACCCGCAGCTGATCCAGACCGCTCTTGAGCTGTCCGGGCGCCTTCGCCTCCAGCGCGGGGATCGAGGCGTCGACGCCGTACAGCAACAGTACGTGCGCTTTGTCCAAAGAGGACAGATTCTCCGCGATATCGATTACCCGGGCGGGCAAATCGTCCACCAGGGTTGCCTTGTGTCCCTCCGCTCGCAACCGCCCGGCCAGTTCGTTCACCGCGGGGACAGAGGCTTCGATGGGGCACGAGAGCACGAACTCCACCGACTCGCCGTCATACTGGCGAGCCAGCGAACGAGCGGCGGAGTCCATGATGGACAGTGCCTCCGCCGTGGCCGCGCCCAGGACGGCGACGTTCCGGCCCGGCGCTTTCGGCAGGTCGACCCCGCAGGGGGCCTCGTCGACGTCGATCGACTGGCCGAGCAGGGCGCGCGGCTTGTCCGTCGGCTTCAGCTCGCTGAACGCCGGGAACTGTTCCAGCACCGGGGAATGCGCGCCGTCGAACAGCCGGGGCCGCTTGAACGACTCCGCGTACCGTTCCCAAAGCCGGTGCTGCAGTTCGTTGAAGACGTCCTTGCTGCTCGCGTCCGGTACGTGGGCGAGCTGGTTCCCGTGCGCCACACCGGAATCGTGGTTGATCACCGCGTGCCACTTCGGCGCCGAGACCGCCGCGTTGTTGGTCTCGGACAGCACGCGCCGCGCCTTCGGCATCGCGATCCGCAGCGTGCACTGCTCGAACACCGCCGGTTTGCCCCAGAAAGCCTCGATCCCGGCGACGTCCTGACTCGCCAGCACCAGGTGGATTCCCTGCGACCGGCCTCGCCGCGCGATGTCCTCCAGCAGCTGGGTCGCGGTCGCCGTCACGCCGTCGCGGCCGGCGAAAAGGTACTGGAATTCGTCGATCACCGCGACGATCCGCGGCCAATGCCCGCCGGGGTCCTGTTCGCGCAGGTCCGCGAGGTTGGTGACTTCGTGCAGTTTCGCCGCGGCGGACCGGCGCCGCAGCTCGTCGGCGAGGAACCGCAGCAGCGCCAGGCCGAACTCGCGGTCGGTGTTGACGTTGACCCCGATGAGTTTGGCGTGCGGCAGCCAGCTGGCGTCCCGCCGCCCCGGCGCGAGCCCGGCGAACGACACGCCTTCCTTGAAGTCCAGCAGGTACAGCGCCAGTTCGTCCGGCGAGTACCGTGCCGCGAGACTGCCGAGCAGCGAGTACAGGAAGTTCGTCTTCCCCGAACCGCTCGGCCCGCCGATGAGGACGTGCGGGCTGGCGTCGCCGATGACGACCTCCACCGGTTCGCCCTCGAAGAACCCGACCGGCGCCCGCAGTTCCCGTGCCGAACTCTCCTTGCCCAGTTCGGTGGGCAGCAGATCGGCGAACGCGCGGGGCCCGCCCTGTTTGGCGATGAGCGCCTCGGCGATCCGCCCGGCGGCGCGGATGACCTGCCCGGACGGCATCGGCGGGTCGAGGTCGACGATCAGGTCGCGGCCGGTCATGCTGCTCATCGCGTGCCGGTCGTCGTGCAGGCTCAGCGATTCGACCGACGTCGACAGCATGGTCGGCACGTCGATCAAAATCAGGCAGATCCCGGCCGCGAGTGCCCCGGTGGCGACTCGTTTCAGCTCGCGGGCGCGCTCCGGCTCGAGGGTTTCGCCGTTGCCGTAGAGCACCGCGACGCGGAAGGGCTCGACGCGCTGCCCGCTCGCCCGCCGGATCTCCCGCAGCGACGTGTGCCCCGCCTGCATCCCGGTCGCGTGGATGCGACGGATGTGCCCGGCCAGCTCGTCGAGGAGGTCTTCGAGCCGTCCGGGGTCGTACAGGGTGAGCGCGCTCGTGCGGCTCAGCGGGTACAGGTCGGGCAGGATCGCGGTCAGCTGCCCGACGTCCCACAGATGGACGCGCACGGCGCCGGGTTCGAACGTGCTCAGGATGCGCATCAGCAGGTTCTGCACGATGCCGTCCACCGCGGCCCGGGTCTTCGGCGCCGAGGTGATGGACAGATGCGACTCGTCGAGCAGGGGCACCGCGACGTCGAAGGTGCGGGGGACGTCCCTGCCCGGCACGGTCGCCGAGCCGACCCGCCACAGACCCGGCGTGGTGATGCCGGGATTCCCGCCGACGCGGCCGAGCCAGTTGCCCGGCGGCTGGCTCGCGGGACCCGGCGCGTTGTGCGCGACGAGTTCGCGCAACTCGTTCGGGCCCGCTTCCCAATCCGCGTAGAACTGGCCACGCACATTGCCGAGCAGGCCGAACACCTCCTTCGCGGCGGGGTGCCGCGACCATTCGGCGTACTGCTCCGAGGTGGAGTTGTTCATCCCCACCCGGACTATGTGCTGTTCCAGTTGCAGTTTGGCCAGTTCCGCCTCGGCGGACTGGCGGGCGCCGGCGGCGGCGCCGAGGACGAGCCCGATCTGGTGCCGGACCCGCTCCAGCGCCGTAACGACACGATTGCGCTGTTCACTCGCTTTGCTGCCCATACCGGCTCGCCGATCTCAGAGGCGTGATTGGTAACCGCTGACCAGGTCGTCAGCGGCGGAAAGGCGCGTCAGGAGGTTTTCGATCCCCTCGTCGGCCTGCGCCAGCTGCGACGGCACCCAAGGAACGGCTTGGGCCTGTGGTTCCACCAGGGCGCGCCGGGATTCCTCGAGCAGGCTCCTGGCCCGCTCGGCATGGGCACGTCCGTCGACGAGGCCGGATCGGACGGCCGTCAGCAGCTGATGCAGTTCCTCGAGGTGCATGCGCTAGAGGCGGGTCGAGTAGGACTCGGCCGACGAGATGCCCGCCTGGATGGTGCTCTGCATACCGGTGATGCCCTGCAGGGCCTCGGCGAGAAGCCCGTGCGCCTGGCTCACCTCGTGCTGGGTGCTGCCCTGGGTGGCCTGGGAAAGCGAAAGCTGTGCTTCTTCGAGAGACTGCGCGGCCTGCTGAAGTGCGGCGATGCTCGCGGATGCCTTCTCGTTCGCGAGCGCGATACCAGCGCGGATCTCTTCGACTCCGGCCATTTTGGCGGACTCCTTGGGACGTCGGGGGCTGGAACGACCACGGTTAAACTTAGCGTGATCAACTGACTCTGTTAAGTGAAGGTATCGCTAACTAATCAACAAGGCCCCGGACGTCGGAACGTCCGGGGCCTTGCTGACGGCGGAGGATACAGGATTCGAACCTGCGAGGGCGTGAACCCAACACGCTTTCCAAGCGTGCGCCTTAGGCCGCTCGGCCAATCCTCCGTGGAGAACATTACCGGATGCCCTTTCGGCCCCGCGAAGGCGGGTCTGACCTGCGTTCGCGGTTTCGGGGGCTCAGGCGGGCGCGGGTGCGGTGGCGTCGACGACGTCGGCGACGACGCAGGTGATGTTGTCCGGACCGCCGCCTTCGTTGGCCAGGTCGATCAGCTTCGGGACGGTCTCGGCGGGGGCTCGGAAGGCGCCCAGGACGTCCTTGATAACGGTTTCGACAACCGTTGCCGTCAATCCGTCGGAGCACAGGAGAAGTCGGTCTCCGGGGGCGGCGTCGAAGGCCCAGATGTCCGCTTCGCCGCTCCCGGTGCTCAGGAGTGCCTTCATCAGGAGCGAGCCGCGAGGGTGTCCCTCGACCTCCGACGGGTCGATTCGGCCGTCGTCCGCGAGGGCTTGCGCGAGGGTGTGGTCGCGGGTGAAGCGCTGCAGGACTCCTCCGCGGAGGAGGTATCCCTTGGAATCGCCGATGTGGGCGGCCGTGAAGTGCCGGCCGTCGAACAGCAACGCCGTCAAGGTGGTGCCCATGCCCCGCGTCTCCGGCTCCTGCTCGGCCGTCGCGGCGAGCCGTTCGTCGATGGTGCGCAGGCCGCCGGAAAGCACCTCGGCCAGATCGACTTCCGCGAGGTCGAAACCGCGGAGGTCCGCGTCGAGCCGGGACAGGACACCGATCGCCTCGGCGCTGGCCACCTCGCCGTGGGGCTGGCCGCCGATGCCGTCGGCGACGGCCAGCATCCTGGCGCTGGCGTGGACCGAATCCTGGTTGACCTGGCGGCGCCGTCCGACGTCCGAACCGGCGGCGTACCGAAGGGTGTACCTCATGGACCCCAGTAAAGCACTTGTGTACTGAGTTCACAAACGAGGGGTTGGAATGCTCACCTGTCGGTTACGATACGTCGATGGAGGAGCAAGCCACCGTCAATGCGGCGGACATCGCGCGGATCGCCGGCGTCGGCCGCGCCGCGGTGAGCAACTGGCGTCGACGTTACGGCGATTTTCCGCCGCCCGTCGGCGGGACGGCGTCGAGCCCCCTCTTTTCGCTGGTCCACGTCGAACACTGGCTGCGTGAGCGCGGCAAACCCGTCGAGATCTCGCTGGGCGACCGGGTCTGGCAGCGGCTGCGCAACCTCGGGGACGACCTGTCACTGGGCCTGCGGGTCGGCCGGGTGGGGTCGTACCTGACCCGGCGAGGCGAGTGGACCTTTTCGGCCCGTTACGACGACGCCGAACTGCTTGGCCTGCTGGACCGCTTCGCCGACGAGCGAGGCGTGCGCGAGGCCTACGAGTTCCTGTGTGAGCGCTACGTCGAGGCGCACTCGCGGCAGTTGTCCGTCACCCCGGAACCGGTGGCCACGCTGATGGCCCGCCTCATCGGTCCCGAACCCGGCGTCGTGCTCGACCCCGCGTGCGGACTCGGGACGCTGCTGCTCGCCTCCGGCGGGACCCGGCTGCTCGGGCAGGTCGACGATCCGGCGACCTCGTGCATCGCCGCGCACCGGCTGCTGCTCGCGGGGGCCGACATGGAGATGTACGGCGCCGACGCGCTGTCGATGGACTCCTACGAAGGGGTTCTCGCGGACGCCGTCGTCTGCGATCCGCCGTTCAACGAACGCGAATGGGGCTACGACGACCTCGTCGGCGACCCGCGCTGGGAGTACGGCCAGCCGCCGCGCGGCGAACCGGAACTGGCGTGGGTGCAGCACTGTCTCGCGCATGTGAAGCCCGGCGGGCTGGTCGTGATCCGCATGCCGCCCGCCGCCGCCGGACGCCGCACCGGTCGGCGGATCCGCGGGAACCTGCTGCGGGCCGGGGCTTTGTGCGCGGTGGTGACCGTCGGCGGAGCGGATCTCTGGCTGTTGCGGCGCCCGGAACCGGGCGAGCGGCCGCCGTCCCGGCTGCTCCTGCTGGCCGATCCGTCCACCGTGGAGGAACAGTGGTGGGCGCATCTGCGCGGCGCCGAGGTGCCGGGGGCGGTCCGGATCATCGACCTGCTCGACGAGGAGATCGACCTTTCCCCGGGGCGGCATCAGGCGCGGGACGAACACGTGGGCGAGGCATTCCTGGAAGCCCGAAGGCAGTTCGACGGGATCCGGCCGGAACCGCCGTCGCTGAGGATTTCCGACGAGAAGCCGACGTTCACCACGATCGGCGAGCTGCTGAAGTCCGGGGTGCTCACCGTGCCGGAATCGGTGGAGGAGGGGGATGTCGTCGCGTCGCCCGCCGCGCCCGCATATGTCCACAATGGAGAGACGGTAGTGGTCGAGCCGACGATGTCGAGGTACCGCACCGATCCCGAACGGCTGGACGCCGCGTTCCTCGCCGGTTGCCTGCGCGCGGCCGGGCAGGTCGCGCCGACGTCGTCGACGAGGATCGACCTCAGGCGCACCCGGATCCCGCGCCTGCCCATCGAGACACAGCGGGCCTACGGGGCGGCGTTCACCCGGCTCGCCGCCTTCGAGGCCGCCCTGCGTGAGGCGGCGGAATCGGGCCTGGAGCTGGTGCGGCTAGGCTTGGCCGGGCTGACGGAAGGGCAACTGAGGCCGGGGAACGGATAGTTGCCGGAAGCGAAGCTTCTCCGTCGAGGGTGGTGGTGGAGGGGACGAGGTTGCTGATCGCCGATCGCTACGAACTCGACGAGCTGCCGCTCGGCCGGGGTGGGATGGGCGCGGTCTACGCGGGCCACGACCGGCATCTCGGCCGCCGCGTGGCGGTGAAGTTCCTCGGGCTTCCCGGCGGTCCGGACGCCGAACTCGAGCAGCGGTTCATCCGCGAGGCGCGGATCCTCGCGACCCTGGAACACGCGGGCGCGCCGACGCTCTACGACTTCGGCACCTACGACGAGCGGCTGTACCAGGTCATGCAGTTCATCGAGGGGGTGACCGTCGCCGATCTCGCCGCCGAACACGGGCCGCTGCCGGTGCCGTGGGCGGCCGCGATCGCGGCGCAGGCGTGCGCCGTGCTGTCCGCCGCGCACGCGTTGTCCATCTGCCATCGCGATCTCAAGCCCACCAACCTGATGTTGTGCCCCGACGGCAGCGTGAAGGTGCTCGACTTCGGGCTCGCGATGCTGCGCGAGACCGACGTCGCCCAGTTCACCCGCGCCGGGCAGATCCTGGGCACTCCCGCGTACATGGCGCCCGAGCAGATCCAGCGCGGGATCGCCGGTCCGCGCAGCGATCTGTACGCGCTGGGCTGCGTCCTGCACGAGATGCTGACCGGCAGGCAGCTCTTCACCGGCCCGACGGCGTACGCGGTCTTCGAGAAGCAGGTCAAGGAGAGCCCCGCCGAAGTGGACGGCATCCCCGTTGGACTCAAGGTGCTGCTCGCGGATCTCCTGGAGAAGGACCCGGAACGGCGTCCGCCCGACGCGGACGAGCTGTTCGGGCGGCTGGCCGTGTTCGCGCGCGACCTGCCGCCGCTGCCCGGCTATCTCGACGAAGGCGCCAATCCGGGCCGGATGTACGCGCGGGTCGTGGGCCGCGTGCCCTGAGACGCGATCGTGACCTTTCGATCAACAACCCGGGACGGGGGACCGCCGTCTTTATCCATGTCAGCAGGAATACGGGCAACGGGGGTACCGGTCGTGAAGAAGTTCCTGGTGGGGGTGGGCGCATTGGCCACGGCGCTGGTGCTGACCGCGTGTTCCGGCAACGCCGGCGGCAGCGCGCCCGCCGGCGGCGCCGTCGCGCAGGGCGACCCGGCGGGCGGGACCACGACCACGTCGGCACCGTCTTCGGCCCCCGCCACGTCCTCATCGACGACGCCGTCGCCGACGCCGAGCAGCTCCAGTTCCAAGCCGAAGCCGACGTCTTCGAAGGCCAAGCCGACGCCGAAACCCACGCCGAAACCGGCGGCCAAGCCCGCCGCGAACGCCGCCGACGTCCCCTGCAAGGCCGCCCTGGCCTCACCGGGCGTGAGCGCCTGCGTGGACCTCTCCGCGTTGAAGACCTGGCTGCTGCAGGACGGCAAGGTCGTCTATGGCCCGGTCAAGCAGCTGCCCGGCAAGAAGGGGCACGCCACGCCGACCGGTGTCTTCCACGTTTCGGCCAAGGTCAAGAACTACCATTCGAAGGAGTTCGACGCGCCGATGCCGAACTCGGTGTTCTTCCTGCCGGGCATCGCGTTCCACACCGGCAGCCTCTCGGTGTACTCGCACGGCTGCATCCACCTGGCCGCGGCGGCTTCGCAGAAGTACTTCACGACTCTGCAGAGCGGCGACGTGGTGCAGGTCGTGGCCTGACCGTCTCCAGAAGACGTCGCTCCACGGCGACCGCCGGTGGTGATCACAATTCGATAAAGGCACTCGAAAGTGTGAAATACCCACCTAGGTCCCGTCGATGAGACGTTCGACTGGGGAAGGGGCCCTTGCATGCCTTCGAAATTCCGTGTGCTGTGTCACGCCGTCGTGACGTTGCTGATAGTGACCTTGCTGGTACCGCTGACGTCGACTTCCGCGTCCGCCGCACCCGTTCTGCCGCCCGGCTTCGTCCTGCGTGACCAGCAGAGCGGGCAGGCTCCATACGATCTGACCGACTTCGCGTACCTGCCCGACGGCTCCATGCTGACCACCGGCAAGCAGGGCAACGTCGCCTGGGTGTCCGCCACCGGGCAGGCGCAGAGCATCGCCACCCTGCCCGTTCGCAGCACCGGCGACCTCGGGCTGGTCGGCATCGCGATCGCACCCGACTACGCCACCTCCCGCGCGATCTACACGGCCCGCGCGATCGACGTCGCCGGCGGCGGGATCGCCCTGCGCGCCTCGCGCTGGACTGTCTCCGGCACCGACCGGCCGACCGGGCTGACCGGGGAGAAGGTGCTCATCGAGGGCGCCGCCAACACCGACATCCACGGCATCACCGGTGTCGTGGCCGCCCCCGACGGCACGGTGTGGGTCTCGACCGGCGACAGCTCCCGTTTCCAGGGCGCGGCCGACCCGTTCGCGCTCAACGTGTACGACCTCGACAAGATCTTCGGCAAGATCTTCCACCTCACCGCGGACGGCGCCGGCGTGCCGGACAACCCGTACTACACCGCGGCGAACCCGAACTCGCTGCGTTCCAAGGTGTTCGCGAGCGGCTTCCGCAGCCCGTTCCGGTTCAGCCTCGACGCCAGCACCGGCCTCCCGGTGGTCGGCGACGTCGGCTGGGGCACCTGGGAAGAGATCAATTTCGTCCAGAAGGGCGCGAACCACGGCTGGCCGTGCTTCGAGGGCAACCAGCCCGCCGACGGTTTCTCCGCGATGCCGCAGTGCGCTTCGGCCGTGAACACCCCGCCGATGCTGGCGGTCCGCCACGGGCAGGGCATCGACAACGGCAACAGCATCACCGCCGGCATTGTCTACAATGGAGAGTCGTACCCGGAGGAATACCGGGGCGCGTACTTCTTCGGCGACTACGCCACTCAGAAGCTGTGGACGGCCAAGTACGACACGCAGGGCCGGGTCGTCCGGCCGCAGGAGACGCCGCCGAAGTTCACCGGTATCGGCGGTCCGGTCAAGTTCCTGGCCGCGGCCAACGGCGACATCGTCTACGCCGACATCTACACCGGTCTGCTGCGACGGCTCAGCTACACCACGGGGAACAAGGCGCCCGTCGCGGTGGCCACTTCGGAGACGAACCCCGAAACCCGCACGGTCTCCTTCGACGGCAGCGGTTCCTACGACTTCGACAACGACCCGCTGACCTACGAGTGGGACTTCGGTGACGGCACCACCGGCACCGGTGCGAAGGTCAGCCACACCTACGCGGCCGGGACCGAGAAGTTCACCGCGAAACTGACGGTGAAGGACGGCCTGCGGGCGTCCGGGAGCACGGACATCGCCGTGGCGCCCGGAAACCACTCGCCGAAACTGCTCATGACCGACCCCGGTGACCGCCTGTTCGCGGTCGGCGAGGAGGTCAAGGTCGGCGCGACCATCACCGACACCGAGGACGGCGCCCTCCCGGTCACCTGGACCACGCTGGTCCGGCACTGCCCGGAGAACGCGGTCTGCCACGCGCATCCGGACCGCGGCGGCACCGGCCCCGAGTTCACCATGCCGTTCACCGACCACACGGACTCCAACCTGGAGTTCACCGCGACGGCGACCGACAGCGCCGGTGTCACGGTTTCGAAGACCTACGTCGCGAAGCCGCGCGAGCACCGGCTGACCCTGACCAGCAACGTCGCCGCGGCGCTCGGCATCACGCCGGAGGGCGGGGCCATCTCGGCGATGGTGGTCGAAGGCGCGACCGTCGAGATCCAGGCGGCCGAGGTCGCTTCCGACGGTTCGTCGACCTTCACCGGTTGGTCGAACGGGGCCACCGGGCGGCTGACGAACATCACCATGGGCACCACCGACCAGACGATCACGGCGAACTACATCACGCCGATCGACAAGCGCTACCGCGACGAACCCGCGCTGGCGCAGCGGCTCGGCGCGCCGACCGCACCCGAAGCCGTCGACGGCACGGTCCGCTTCCGCACCTACGAGCGCGGGCGGCTGTACTGGTCGAAGGAGACGGGCGTCAAGCAGATCGAAGGCGAGATCCTCAAGAAGTACCTCGCCGCCGGTGGGCACGTGAAGTTCGGTCCGCCCGCCACCGACGAACAGGCCACTCCGGACGGTGTCGCCCGGTACAACCACTTCCCGGTCTGGCCGGGCGTGCTGCAGGCGTCGATCTACTACACCGTGAACACCGGAGCCCACCCGATCTACGGCAGGATCCGGCAGAAGTGGGCGTCGCTCGACTGGGAGCGGGGACCGCTGGGTTACCCGAGCACCGACGAGGCGGGTACTCCGGACGGACTCGGCCGCTACAACCACTTCAGCAAGGCCGCTTCGATCTACTACACCGCCCAGACTGACGCGAGGGCGATCCACGGCCGGATCCGGGTCCGCTGGGAGGCACTCGGCTGGGAAGCCGGGCCCATGGGCTACCCGGCCACCGACGAGGCGGCGACCCCGGACGGTGTCGGCCGGTACACCCACTTCACCAAGGCCGGTTCCATCTACTGGTCGATGGCGACCGACGCGCACGGCGTGTGGGGCGAGATCCGCAAGCGTTGGGCGGCGCTCGGCTGGGAACGTTCTTACCTGCGTTACCCGACCACCGACGAAATCGTCGTCACCGGCGGAAGGCAGAACAACTTCCAGGGCGGCTACGTGTTCTGGAACGCCTCCAACGGTGCGGTGACCGACCGCCCCTGGTAGGCACCGGTCAGGCGTGAAGGCCTCCTTCCCCCGGCTCAGCCGGGGGGAGGAGGCCTTCTGGCTTTCCGGTCAGGTCGCCCACAGTGGTTTCAGGGGCTTCAGGGGCTTCAGGGGCTTCAGGGGCTTCAGGGGTTTCAGTGACTTCAGCGAGGACTGCGCCCGGTATCGATGGTCAGCGCAGGAGGTCGGCAGGGACGGTGCCCGTCGAGGTGAGCGGCAGGCCGAGCGCGACCCGTTCGGTCAGCCAGGCGCTCGGCCGGTAACGCTGGTCGCCGGTGCTCGCGACCAGGCCGCGCAGGACCCGCAGTACGAGGTCCGCACCCGCTTCGTCACCCCAGGTCAGCGGGCCGCGTGGGTAGCCGAGGCCGAGCCGGACGGCGGTGTCGATGTCCTCCGGCGTGGCGAGCCACTGTCCGGCGATGAAGCAGGCGGTGTTGACGATCGACGCCAGCAGCCGCTGCGCGATCGGCGCGGGGCCGTCGCGGACCACGGTCACCGGCAGCCCGGTCGCGGCGAGCGCGCCCCAGGCGGTGCGGCCGGCGGCCGGATCGAGCGCGGGATGGACCGAAAGCGTCAGCCGTTTCCCGTAGCCGCCGAGGGGGTCGACGCCGACGACCCGTTCCGCCGGGAGACCCGCGGCCACTGCCGTGTCTACAGTGGACGCCCCGATCGGGCTGACGATCAGGACCGTGTCCGGGTAGGCGGAGTGCACGACCTGGATCCCCGCCGCCGAGAGCAGTGTGCCGAGCCGTTCGTCGTCGACCCACACCGGAGTGGTGGGGGCTTCCGGTGCGGCCGCCTCCGGCTCGACCTGCTGGTGCCCGTCGACATGGCGGTAGAAGCCCTCGCCGGTCTTGCGTCCGAACAGCCCGGCGGCGACGCGGGGACGCGTCAGCCACGACGGCCGCAACCGCGGTTCACCGTGGAAGCCGCTCCAGATGCTTTCGAGCACGGCGTGCGAGACGTCGAGACCGGTGAGGTCCAGCAGTTCGAACGGGCCGAGTTTCAGACCGAGCACGTCACGCGCGACGCGGTCCACCTCCGCCGGGGTCGCGATCCCTTCGGCGAGGATCTGCAGCGCCTCGGTGCCCAGCCCGCGGCCGGCGTGGTTGACCAGGAAGCCCGGTGCGTCGCGGGCGAGGACGGGTTCGTGCCCCCAGCCGCGGACGAGTTCGGTCACGGCGGGCGGCAGCCATGCGGCGGTCCGCGCGCCGGGCACGACCTCGACCAGTCGCATCAGCGGGACCGGATTGAAGAAGTGCAGGCCGAGCAAGCGGCCCGGCTCGGTCAGCGCGGCACCGATCTCGGTGACCGAAAGCGAACTGGTGTTGGTGGCGAACACGGTGTCCGGGCCGCAGACCCGTTCCAGTTCGGCGAACAGCGCGCGTTTGCTCTCCAAGTCCTCGCGGACCGCTTCGATGACGAGGTCGACGCCGTCGGCGGGGGCGAGCGGGTCTTCGGCGGCGATCAGCCTGCCTCTCGCGGCCGTGGCGGCTTCTTCGGTGATCTTGCCCTTCGAGGCGAGCTTGCCGAGCATCGCGCCGACGTGGTCGACGGCTTCGCCGACGGCGTCGGGCCGGGCGTCGGCGAGCTCGACCTCGAGCCCCGCCGTCACGGCGAGCTGGACGATGCCCCGGCCCATCACCCCGGTTCCGATGACCCGGATCCTGCCGACCTGCTCCGCCCACTTCTCCACCGCGAGCCGCCTTTCCTTGAGTCGTCTCCGGCGTGACGCTAGCCGCCACGCCGGTATCTCGCCCGGAAGGGTGATCCGTGCCCCGCTCGGCGTAAGGCCACCGAGCCGGCGCGGTCTCCTCCGCGAAAACCGAGTGTTCCGCGCCCCGCTCCGAAGGGAAACCTCCCATGACCACCATCCCCGCCGCCACAGTCGTCCGGACCACGCCGTTGCTCCTCGTCGCCGTTCTCTTCGGCGCCGTCGCCGCGCTCCTGGCGAGCCAGGCGTGGTGGCCGCTCACCGCGGTGGCCGTCGTGGTCGCCGCCGCCGTCCTCGCGGCCGGGGTGTGGCTGACCGGCCGGAAGAACAGCCGGGAGCTCGAAGTGCGTTTTCCCGCGGAGAGCTGATTCGGCACCGCTCTAAGATCGCCGTGTGACGGCGAAACGCTTGACGCGGGAAGAAAGCCGCGAGCAGACCAGGCAGCGCCTGCTCGCGGCGGCCGCCGAGCTGTTCTCCGAACGAGGGGTCAACGGCACGTCCGTCGAGCAGATCGCCGAACGGGCCGGATTCACCCGAGGGGCCTTCTACGGCAACTTCGACGGCAAGCACGAGCTGGTCGTCGAACTGCTGCGCCGCCGGACCCAACGCGAGGCCGAAGAGGTCTCCGCGTTGCGCGAGGGCGTCGGCTCCTTCGCGGAGTTGATGGACCGGCTGCGCGCGTGGAACGTCGAACGCGCCGAACACCTCGCCGGCTGGCTCACCCTGCGCACCGAGCTGGCCCTTTACGCGTTGCGGAATCCCGAGGCACGCCCGCTCGTCGGCGAAGGCGAGAAGTCGACAAGGGCACTGCTGGAGACCTCGATCCGCACCGAACTCGCCGCGCGGGGCGCGGAACCGCCCGCGGACCCGGCGTTCCTCGCGTTGATCCTGCACGCGCTCGAGGACGGTCTCCTGCTGCAGCGTTTCCTCAGCCCCGAGGGGACCGGCGACGAGGACGTGGTGGACGCCGTCCAGCTGCTGATGCGGTCTTGGACCGCGCTCAGCCGGTCATCTTGATCCCGGTGAACTCGGCCATCTGACGGACCCCGTGCGTGAAGAAGGCGTCCGACGGGTCGACGGAGCCGACGTACTGGCCGAACAGCTCGAAGTTGAGCATCCCGAACAGCTGGGTCCAGGCCATGATCAGCCGGGAGGCCGTCTCGGGCGCGAGGTTGATCTTGAGGATTTCCGTGACGGCGTCGAGCTGGCGCAGTAGCTCGACGGGCATCTCGCCGACCTCGGTTTCCACCCGGAGGTTCGCGTCGCGCAGGACCGCGACCAGTGCGAACGCCACCCGGCCCGCGGGTGCGACGGTGTCCTGCGGGGCCTGGTAGCCGGGGATCGGCGAGCCGTAGATCAGCGCGTATTCGTGCGGGTGCGCCTTCGCCCAGGCGCGGACCGCGTGCCAGATCGACTCCCACCGTGCCGGCGAGGACTTTGCAGGGTCGTCGGCCGCCTCCGCGGCTTCGCCGACGGCGTTGTAGGCGTCGACGATCAGCGCGGTCAGCAGCTGTTCCCGACTGGGGAAGTACCGGTAGAGCGCCGACGAGACCATGCCCAGCTCCCGCGCGACCGCACGAAGCGAGAGGCCGAGCGCGCCGACTTCGGCGAGCTGGCGACGGGCTTCGTCCTTGATCTCGCGGGTGAGCTCGGCTCGGGCACGTTCGCGCGCGGTCTGGGTGGCGGCCATGCGCTCACTGTAGAGCATTGCACTTAAACAAGAGCACTGCTCTTGACGTGGCGCGGCGCTCTGGTGTTCACTGCTCTTAACGGAGAGCACTGCTCTCGAAGACTTCGAGGAGCCGAGATGACCGCCACTTCCGCCCCCGCCGGTATCCCTACCGTCGGGATCCCCACCGACGACACCTCTGCCGTCCCCGACACCAAGGCTGTCGCTAATACCAGTGCCGCGGTCACCCGCTACGTCAAGCCGGCCAAGGCGACCAACGCGTTCAACGAGTTCGTGCTCAAGCTGACGAAGCTGGGCGTCTCCGTTCTGGGCAGCCAGGTGCTCTCGGTCCGCGGCCGGAAGAGCGGCGAACCGCGCTCGGTCCCGGTCAACCTGCTGAAGCTGGACGGCGAGCGTTACCTGGTCGCTCCTCGGGGTGTCACGCAGTGGGTGCGTAACCTGCGCGTCTCGGGCGAAGGACAGCTCAGCGTCGGGCGCCGGACCGAGACGTTCACTTGCACCGAACTCGCCGACGACGAGAAGCCGGAGATCCTGCGCGCGTACCTCAAGCGCTGGAAGTTCGAGGTCGGTGTGTTCTTCGACGGCGTCGACGCGAAGGCCTCCGACGAAAAGCTGTTGGAGATCGCGCCCGGCTACCCGATCTTCAAGATCGCCTGAGGCCGCGTGATCCGGCCCCCTTCACGCGTGGCTGCATGGCCGACGCGCGTGACTGCATGGACGGCACGCGTGGCTGCATGGACGACACGCGTGCCGCCGGGATCTCACGGTCGTGTCGGCCGTCTGGACACGCTTGTCGTCCCTCCCCGCACGCGTGTCGTCCATCGGACAGCGGATGGCGAAAGCGCTGGTCGAAAGGCGCGGTCTAATCCTCAGCGGGGGCCCGACGCGATCGGCGGACGGTGGCCGCCACCAGCACCACCCCGATCAGGAACGCGACGAGCCCGATCAGGAACCACAGCTTCTGCCCGGTCATGAAGCTGCCGGTCAGCACGCCGATGCCCTGGAGCACCCAGACGCCACCGACCAGCAGCAGGACCAGTCCGATCGTGAGCGTGACCCAGCGTTTCATCCATCGCTCCCCGCCTCGACATGCCTTGCCGAGATTCTGGCACCGGGAGCCCCCTGGGGCGAACCGATCACCGTCTGCCGACCAGACCGTTCCGGAACGCGTAGACGACGGCGTGCACCCGGTCGCGCAACCCGAGTTTGGCGAGGATGCGGGAAACGTGTGTCTTCACCGTCTCTTCGCCCACGTGCAGATGCGCGGCGATTTCCGCGTTGCTGGAGGCGTCG
Source organism: Amycolatopsis sp. QT-25 (assembly GCF_029369745.1). Lineage (NCBI taxonomy): Bacteria > Bacillati > Actinomycetota > Actinomycetes > Pseudonocardiales > Pseudonocardiaceae > Amycolatopsis > Amycolatopsis sp. QT-25. The sequence goes on along the minus strand of NZ_CP120210.1, from coordinate 7,582,418 downwards.
GCGACGAGCATGAGGACTTCCCGTTCGCGTGAGGTGAGCCGTTCCAGTTCCGCCGGTTCGGCGGCCGCGGGGGCGATGCTGGTGGCGAAGGTCGAGACGAGCCGCCGGGTCACCGTCGGGTCGATCAGCGCGTCTCCGCGCGCGGCGACGCGCATGGCCGAGACGAGTTCCTCGGGTGCGAGACTTTTCAACAGGAACCCGCTCGCGCCGGCGTGCAGCGCGCGATACACGTACTCGTCGGAGTCGTACGTCGTCAGCACGAGGACACGGGTGTCGTTACCCGGCGCGGACATGATCGCCTCGGTCGCGGCCAGGCCGTCCAATTTGGGCATCCGGACGTCGAGCACGGCGACGTCCGGGCGCAGCTTGGCGGCCTGCGTGACGGCTTCGCGTCCGTCCGCCGCCTCGCCGACGCATTCGAAATCCGCCTGGGTGTCCAGCACCGCGCGCATGCCGGACCGGAACATCGCGTGGTCGTCCGCCAGCAGAACCCGGATCACCGTGCCTCCAAAGGAAAACCGACTCGAACCCGCCAGTGCCGCCCGTCGTCGAGCGGCCCGCATTCCGCCTGCCCGCCGAACAACGCGACCCGTTGCCTGATCCCGGCGAGGCCGCGTTTCGTCGACTCGGCCGACAGATTCGGGCGGCCCACCTCGTTCGTGATCGCCAGGACGACCTCCGTCTGCCGGTAGGCGAGGTCGATCTCGACGATCCCGCCACGACCGTGCCGCAACGCGTTCGTCAGCGCCTCCTGCGCGATGCGGTACAACGCGATGTCCACCGAGCCCGGCAGTTCCCGCGGGCCGCCGTGACTGGTCAGCCGCGCGGGCAGCCCGGCGGTGCGGAGGTTGTCCAGCAGCTCGTCGAGGTTGTCCAACCCCGGCTGGCGTTGCGCGTCGCCGTTCTCCTTGCCGTGCAAGAGATCCAGCAGACGCCGCAGATCGGCCATCGCGGCCCGGCTCGACGATTCGACGGCCGAGAGCGAACGCCGCACGGCGGGTTCCCCCTTCGGGAGCCCGAGTCGTGCGGCCCCGGCGTGCACGCCGATCGCGCTGACGTGGTGGGAGATCACGTCGTGCAGGTCACGGGCGATCGTCGTGCGTTCTTCGACGACGGCGCGGCGGACGGCCTCGGCTTCGTGCTGCCGCCGTTGTTCCTCCGCGCGCTGAAGATCGGCGATGTACGCGCGCCGCGCGGTCGTGTAGCGGCCGACCATCCACGGCAGCAGCCCGCTCACGCCGACGTCGATGAGCAGCAGCCGCCAGTCCCGGTCGCCCCGGTCCACCGGGATGAGGTTGCAGGCGACGAGACCGGCGAGCATCGCGGCGAGTGCGGCCAGCGCGGGTTTCGTCGCGAGCCAGGCGCCCGCTCGGTAGCCCGCGATCAGCACGCCCGCGTTCGTGGCCTGCAGGTAGTGGTCGTACGGGAACAGCAGGAGCGGCGCGGCGGTGAGCAGCACGGCGTGTGCGGCGGAAACCCAGCCGGAGTACCGCGAAGGCCCGGCGAGCGCGGCGTTGGCGAGGATTCCGCCCAGTAACACCACCCACGCCTGCCAGCCGAGCGAGAGCGGCGGTCCGCCGATGAGGTACAGCCCCGCGTCGGCGACCAGGCAGACGGCCGCGACCGCGCACGCCTGTCTCGCCAGCGAACCACTGATGTCCCGCACACGCTCAACTCTGCCCTATTTCGCTCGACAAAGTTCTTAAGCTCGGAAGCCATGGGGACCACGAAGACTCCCGTGCTCTGGACGACCGGAGCACCGGGAGCCGGTAAATCCACCACCGCTTGGGGTTTGTACACGCGCATCGCGGAAACGGGCGGCAAGGTGGCATACGTCGACATCGACCAACTCGGACTGATCGGCCCGCCTCCGGGCGGTGGCGAAGCCGCACACGCGATCAAGGCGGCCAATCTGCTGCGGGTGCTGGAGATCCTGCGTTCCCGGGGGGCCGGGCAGCTCGTCGTGTCCGGCGTGGTGGACCCCGAAAACGGGGTCGAGCGGCAGTTCGAAGGCCGCGACTTCGACCTCACGCTCATCCGGCTGACGTGCGATCGCGACGAACTCCGGAGCAGGTTCCTCGGCCGGGGTTCACCCGCCGCGGCCCTGCCCGACCTCTTCGCGGTGGCGGACGCCTACGACCGCACCGGTTTCGGCGAGGCGATGGACACGACCGGGCAACGGCACGAGGAGACCGTGGAAGCGCTGTTCCCGCGTTGTGTCGTGGGTGACGAACCGGTCCGGGCGCCGGGTGTCGTCGAGCCGCTGCCCGGTCCGGTGACCGTGGTGACCGGACCGACGGCGGTCGGCAAATCGACAGCCGCCTTCAGCGCGTTGCGCACCCTCTGGGCGCGCGAGATGCCCGTCGCCTACGTGGATCTCGCCCAACTCGGGTTCGTGCACCCCGGCCCGGATCCGGCGCTGGAGGCGGCGAACCTCGCGGCCGTCTGGCGCGGCTACCGCGAAGCCGGAGCGAAACGGCTGATCGTCGTCGCGAGGGAGTTCCGCCCGGAGCACCGGCGGGTCTTCGAGGAGGTCGCCGTCGTCCACCTCGACGCGGACGCCCCGACGCTCACCGAACGCGTCGGGCGCCGCGCCGAAGGCGAATCCGCGCTGCTGGCGGGCGACGAACTACGCGGCGTGCCACCCGCCGTGCGGGACCGGGTGGCCGCCCGCGCGGTCACCGAGGCGGCCCGGATGCGGCAGGCCCGCACCGGCCGCGTCGTCCTGGACACCTCCGGGCAGGAACCCGCCGAGACGGCCGCCGCGCTGCTCGCCGTCATGGCTCAGTAGCGCTGCGGGCCACCCCGGCCCTGTCGGCCCTGACCGGGTGGCCCGCCGCGCCGATTCCGCCCCGGTTCGCCGATGACCGTCGCCGTCGCGGTGCCGCCGGTGACCTTGGCGTTCACCGTCACCGTCTGGCCGGCCCGGGGATCACCGGTCTTCTTCGTCGACGCGTCGATCGCGTAAACCTGCTTGTAGCCGTCCTTGCCGGTCAGGCTGACGGACGTCGCGCTGATCGCGGTGATCGCGCCGGTCCGCGTCCGTTCGGTGCGGTAGCCGCCGTTGCCGCCGGAGACGACGAAGTCGCCGTGCGGCGTGTCGCGGGGCATGCCCTCGCCAGGGCCGGCGATCACCCGGGGCCGCCCGTCATCCCGCTCCGGTCGGCGCCGTTCGCGACGGTTCCGGCCGCGGCCCCGCCGCCGGCGGCGATCACCGCCGCCACCACGGCCGCGATCGCGGTCTCGCGGCCCGACCAGGTCTTCTTCGGTTCACCTGCCGGGGGCAGGCGCACCCCAGGTGGCGGTCTCGGCCGCGGGAGTCCGGCGGGGTGGGTCGGTTCGGTCGTCCGGTCGCCTCCGGGTGGTCGGTCGCGGCCACGGCCGGCGCCGTCGCTGTGCGGAAGCTGTGCCGTCGGTGGGCCCGCGCTGTGTTCGCTCCCTGGGTGATCGTTCACAGGAAACACACAGGCGGGACACAGAGAAGCCTCATCGGGGCCGCCCAGGATGGCAGCATGACCGGTGTGAACGTCCCTTCGTCCGGCTCCGGCAAGGCCGCTCTGCGCCGTGCCGACGGCAGCCCCGTGCGGGTGCTGGTCGTGGACGACGAGGCGACCCTGTCCGAGCTCGTGTCGATGGCGCTGCGCATGGAGGGCTGGGACGTGCGCACCGCCGCCGACGGCGTCGAGGCGGTCCGCGTCGCCAGGGAGTTCCGGCCGGACGCGGTGGTGCTGGACGTCATGCTGCCGGATATGAGCGGCCTGGACGTGTTGCGGCGCCTGCGTTCCGAGGTGCCGGACCTGCCGGTGCTGTTCCTGACCGCGAAGGACGCGGTGGAGGACCGGATCGCCGGGCTCACCGCGGGCGGCGACGACTACGTCACCAAACCGTTCAGCCTGGAGGAGGTCGCGTTGCGGCTGCGCGCGCTGCTCCGGCGCGCGGGCGGGATGGCCGGGCCGAGCGGTTCGACGCTCGTCGTCGGAGACCTGACCCTGGACGAGGACAGCCGCGAAGTGCGCCGCGGCGGCGATCTGGTGCCGTTGACCGCGACCGAGTTCGAACTGCTGCGTTACCTCATGCGAAACCCCAAGCGGGTGTTGTCGAAGACGCAGATCCTCGACCGGGTGTGGAGCTACGACTTCGGTGGCCAGGCCAACATCGTCGAGCTGTACATCTCCTACCTCCGCAAGAAGATCGACGCCGACCGGGAACCGATGATCCACACGATGCGCGGCGCCGGGTATGTGCTCAAACCGGCGGGGTAGACGGCCGTGGTCCCTGCGACGGCGGTTGATCGCGCAGGTCGCGGGATTGCTGGCGCTGGTCTGCCTGGCGGTCGGCGTGGTGACCGAACTGGCGTTGCGTGATTTCCTGTTCGACCAGCTCGACGCCCGGCTCGCCGAGACGAGTGAACGCGCCGGCCGTCCGCCGCCACCGGGCCGTCCCGGCGGGGAACGGGTCCCCGAGGGCCTGCGCGCGTACGGGCAGAGCACCGGTTCGCTGTTCGTGACCATCCTCCCGGACGGGAGTGTGATCGCGGCGGTGCTGCGGTCCAGCTACGACGCGAAGATCGCCGATCCGTTCCCGCACGACCCGATCGGCCCGGCCCCGCTGTCCGCCCTGCTGCGGTCGGCGCCGACCGACAAGCCCGCCGACGTGGACCTCGGGGCGCTCGGGGAGTACCGCGTGGTGGCCGAACCGGTGGCCAACGGCAGCGTCGCGATCACCGGACTGCCCACGAAGGACGTCACGGACACGTTGTGGAACCTCGGTTTCATCTTCGGCGGGGTGGCCGCCGGCGGCATCCTGCTGGCGGGCGCGCTCGGTGCGGTGACCGTGCGGCGCACCATGAAACCCCTCGACCGCCTGGCCGCCACCGCGACCAGGGTCGCCGAACTCCCGTTGGACCGCGGCGAGGTCGCGCTGTTCGAGCGGGTGTCCGAAGTGGACACCGATCCGCGCACCGAGGTCGGCAAGGTCGGTTTCGCGCTCAACCGCATGCTCGGCCACATCGCGAGCGCGTTGTCCGCCCGCCAGGCCAGTGAGAGCCGGGTGCGCCGGTTCGTCGCGGACGCCAGCCACGAACTGCGGACCCCGCTCGCGGCCATCCGCGGTTACGCCGAACTCACCCGGCGGTCCGGCTCCGCGGTACCGCCGGACATCGCGTTCGCGATGAGCAGGGTCGAGTCGGAATCGACGCGGATGACCGGCCTGGTCGAGGATCTGCTGCTGCTCGCGCGGCTCGACTCCGGCCGTCCGGTGGTGCGCCGGCCGGTCGATCTGTCCCGGCTGGTCGCGGACGCCGTCGCCGACGCGCACGTCGCCGGGCCGGCGCACAAGTGGCTGCTGGAGGTGCCACCGGAGCCGATCACCGTCCTCGGCGACGCGGATCAGCTGCACCAGGTGGTGATCAACCTGCTGGGCAACGCGCGCACGCACACCCCGGCGGGTACCGAGGTCGCCACTTCCTTGTCCATAGTGGACACAACGGTGACACTGTCCATCGTCGATGGTGGGCCGGGTATTTCGCCGAAGATCCTCCCTGACGTCTTCGAACGCTTCGCCCGCGGCGACGACTCGCGGTCGCGGGCGGCGGGCAGCACCGGCCTCGGCCTGGCCATCGTCGCGGCCGTCGTCGCCGCGCACGGCGGGCAGGTCGGGGTCGCCAGCCGTCCGGGGCGGACGGAGTTCCGGGTCGTGCTCAGGGCGTCCAGTCACTGTTAGCGCCGCACAGGATGACGCAGGGCAGCTCGCCCTCGGTCCGCCCGGCCAGCCACGCGGCGAACGGGACCGCCGCGGCCGGTTCGACGGCGAGGCGGAACTCCTCCCAGAGCCGGTCCCGCGCGGCGAGCAGTTCCGCGTCGCTGACCAGCACGGACGTCACCCGATCCCGGAGCACGGCGAACGGGACGCTCCCGATCCTGGTCGCGCCCAGCGCCGACGCCGCCACCGAGTCGATCTCCACGTCCACCGGCTCGCCCGCCGCCAACGCCGCGTCGAGCGCGCGGCATCGCTCCGGCTCGACGGCGTACGTCGGCAACCCGGCCAGCGACGTACCCGCGGCGAGCCCGCCACCGCCGACCGCGACCGAGAACGCGTCGACGTCCGGCGCGTCCTGGACCACTTCGGCCGCCACGGTGCCCTGACCGGCGACGACGATGGGGTCGTCGTAGGCGTGCAGGTACCGGGTGCCCGGCTCAGACGCGGCCTCGAGCGCCTTCGCGGCCGCCTCGGCGTACGTCGCTCCGTGGCGGATGAGCTTGGCACCCGCCGCTTCGATCCGGGCCGTCTTCGCCCGCGGAGCCGACTCCGGCACGTACACCGTCGCGGGCAGGTTCAGCAGCGAAGCCGCCATCGCCAAGCCCAGCCCGTGGTTGCCGCCGGACGCCGTCAGCACGCGCTCTGGCGCCGGTCCGCTCAGCAGCGCGTTCACCGCGCCCCGCAGTTTGAACGACCCGCTCCGCTGCAGCTGCTCCAGCTTGAGCACCAGCGGCCGCCCGTCGACCTCGGCGCGCAGCAGCGGCGTGTGTCGCACGAACGGGCGGACGGCTTCGGCGGCCTTGAGGACGTCTTCCCAGGTCGGAGTGTTCATACCCCCCACTGTCCCCCATGCCGGGACGGGAGTGACTACACTGGTCCCCGGACCCCGCGCGGCGTCCATCTTGTGAACCTCCCCAGGGCCGGAAGGCAGCAAGGATAAGCAAGCTCTGACGGGTGCGCGGGGTCCCCTTCGATTTCCGGGGTCAGAAGATCCCGAAGACGTCTTTCGGCGGCACCGGTGACGGCAGGGCTTCCGCGTCGGTGACGGGTTTCGCCTTGCCTCGCAGGTCGCGGAGGTCTTCGCCGGCGACGCAGCGAGCCGGGTAGGCGGACGACGCGGCCCGCCGGGTCATCCCGGTCACCGGCAGTTCGACGCGGGAAGCGGCGACCACGATGTTCCCGAACCGGCGGCCCCGCAGGACACCCGGTTCCGCGAGCAGCGCGAGGTGCGGGAACGACGTCGCCAGTGTCGCCAGGAACCGGCGGAGGAACGGCAGGTTCGGGCCGTCGGAGATGTTGGCGAGGTAGGTTCCGGCCGGCCGGAGGACGCGCGCGACCTCGTTCGTGAACTCGACGGTCGCGAGCCCGCCTGCCAGGACTCCGCGTTCGAAAGCGTCCACGATGACCAGGTCGGCCGAAGCGTCGTACCTGCCGGAGACGCCTTCGCGGCCGTCGCCGACACGGACCTTCAGTCCCTTCAGGCCCAGCTGCTCGCGGACGAGCGCGACGAGCTCGCCGTCGGCGTCGAAGACCAGTTGCCGCGAGCGCGGCCGCGCCGCGGCGATGTAGCGGGGGAGCGTGCAGGCCGCCCCGCCGACGTGCAGCACGTCGAGCGGCCCGTCGCCGAGGCAGTCGACGACGTCGGCGATACGGCGGATGTAGTCGAACTCGAGATCCGTGGGGTCGTCGAGGTCGACGTGCGACTGGGCGACGCCGTCCACCGAGATCATCCAGGCGTTCGGGCGGTCGGCGTCCCGGAGCAGCTCGGCCGTGCCGAAGCGGACCGGATACTTGCCTGGGGTCGGTGCCGGTCTCACCGTCGGACCTTCCCGGTATCCATCCCTGCCCCCCGCCGCCGCCCTCAAAGGAGACGCTACGTGCCACTGTTAGATTCAACGCGTGGCATTAGCGCTGTACCGAAAGTACCGTCCGGCTACCTTCGCCGAGGTCGTCGGGCAGGAGCATGTGACCGATCCGCTGCGTACGGCGCTGGCCGCCGGGCGCATCAACCACGCCTACCTCTTCTCCGGCCCGCGCGGCTGCGGCAAGACGTCGAGCGCCCGCATCATGGCGCGGTCACTGAACTGCGCGAAGGGCCCGACGCCGGATCCGTGCGGTGAGTGCAACTCGTGCCGCAACCTCGCGCCCGAAGGTCCCGGCAGCGTCGACGTCACCGAACTCGACGCCGCCAGCCACGGTGGCGTCGACGACGCCCGCGAGCTGCGGGACAGGGCCTTCTACGCCCCGGCGGACTCGCGCTACCGCGTCTTCATCATCGACGAGGCCCACATGGTCACCACGCAGGGCTTCAACGCCCTGCTGAAGATCGTGGAGGAGCCGCCGGAGCACCTGATCTTCATCTTCGCGACCACCGAACCGGACAAGGTGCTGCCCACCATCCGGTCGCGGACGCACCACTACCCCTTCCGGCTGATCCCGCCCAGCTCCATGCGTGATCTGCTGGAACGCAACGTCGCCGCCGAGGGCGCGAAGGTCGAGCCCGCGGTGTATCCGCTGGTCATCCGCGCGGGCGGGGGTTCGGCGCGGGACACGCAATCCGTGCTGGACCAGTTGCTGGCGGGGGCCGGGCCGGACGGCGTCGACTACTCGCGCGCGGTGTCGCTGCTGGGTGTCACCGACGTCGCGCTCATCGACGGCATGGTCGACGCGCTGGCCGCGGACGACGCGGCGGCCGTCTTCGGTACCGTCGAGAGCCTCGCCGAGGCCGGGCACGACCCGCGCCGGTTCGCCACCGACCTGCTCGACCGCCTGCGCGATCTGGTGATGCTGCGTTCGGTGCCGGACGCGGGTGAGCGCGGGCTGGTCGCCGCGCCGGACGACGAACTCAAGAAGATGAAGGAGCAGGCGGGCAAACTGGAGCCGGCCACGCTCTCGCGTTACGCCGACATCGTCCACAATGGACTCTTGGAGATGCGGGGCGCGACCTCGCCGCGGCTGGTGCTGGAACTGCTGACGGCGCGGATGCTGCTGCCTTCGGTCGCCGAGGGCACCGACGCGTTGCTCGCCCGGCTGGAACGACTGGAGCGCCGTGCCGCTTCGGCTCCGGCGCCCGTCGCCGGTGGTCCGGCTCCGGCCGCGCAAGGCGCACAAGCCGTTCAGGCGGCCCCGGTGGCGCAGTCCGCGCCCGCCCCGGCCGCCTTTTCGGGTGAGCCCGTCCGCGAGTTCCAACGGCCGTCGCAACGGACCGCCGCGCCCGCGCGACAGGCCGCCGCGCCGTCACCGCAGGCCGCACCCCCGCAGGCGGCACCGGCTCCCCAAGCCGCTCCCCAGCCCGTCGCGCGGCCTGAGCCGGTCGCCGAACGGCCCGTTCCGCAACGTCCGGCCGCACCCACCCCGCCTCCGGCCGCACCCACCCCGCCTCCGGCCGCGCCGGAGCCCGCCGCGGCTCCGGGTGGGGCGACGGACGCGGACGGGATCCGCGCCCGCTGGCCGCACGTGCTCGCCGCGATCCGCCAGATCCCCGGCGCTACCGTCACGGGGGCGATGCTCACGCAGGCGAGCGTGGTGAGTGTCGAGGGCACCGACGTCACGCTCACCCACAACACCAAACCGGTGGTGCTGAGGCTTTCCGAGCCGCAGCACGCGGAGCGCATCGCGGCCGCGTTCAAGGAGGTCTTCGGCGGCGACTGGCAGATCCGGTGCGTCCACGGTGCCGCGCAGCCCCGGCAGGCCGCCGCGCCCAAGGCCGCGCCACCGCCGTCCGCGCCCGAGCGGTCCTTCACCCGCCGGTCCGCCGAAGCCCCCGGTGCTGCTCCGGCGCCTCCCGCGCCTCCCGCGCCGAAGCCGGAGCCCCAGCGGCCGAAGGTGGCGACCACCGAGCCCGACATCCCGCTCCCGCCCGAGCCGGCCGAAGAGGACGAAGACCTCTACAACGAGGACGCGAGCCCCGCGCCGCCGCCTCCGCCGCTCCCGCCCGAGAAGGATCCGGAAGAGATCGCCCGGAAACTGCTCGCCGACCACCTCAACGCCCGCCCGCTCGACGAACGCAAGTAGTCCCCTGGATGCGGTCTTTGCCCGCGCAAGGACCGCATCCGGAGGACGAAACGCGGGCGGTCCTCATCCCGCTAGGTAGTCCTCGATGGCCTTCGCGATGACGGCGGCGTACTGCTGACGTCCTTCTTCGCTCGCCATCGCCGCCGCCTCGGCGGCGTTGCGCATGTTCCCGCATTCGACGAGCGCGGCAGGGCGGGTCGAAAGGTTGAGACCACCGAGGTCGGCACGCGGGGCGAGCCCGTTCGAACCGAGGTACGTCGACGTCGGGAAGCCGCCCGCGCGGATCCCGTCCCGCAACGCCGTCGCGAGTTTCACCGAGGGCTCGCCCTGCTGAGCGTTCAGGGGCGGGGCGGAATAGGCGATGTGAAAGCCGTGCGCTCCGGCGGAATTCGAGCCGTCCGCGTGGATCGACACGACGGCGTCCGCTTCGGCGTCGTTCCCGATCGCGGCGCGTTCGTTGACGCACGGCCCGACGCCGGTGTCGTTCTGCCGGGTGAGGATGACGCGGATTCCCTTGGCCGCCAAGGCCTGCGAGATCCGCTGCGACACGTCCCAAGTGAACGCGTGCTCGGGATAGCCGGAATTCGTCGAGGTTCCGGTGGTGTTGCACGGTTTCGTCTTGCCGCGCCCCGCCGGGACCTGCTTGGCGATCTGCCCGGGCTCGCCGGCGTTCCCGCCGTTGTGGCCGGGATCGAGCACGACGACCTTGCCCGTCTTCGGCCGCTGTGTGCTCGGAGGCGGCTGAGACGCGCTCGACGGCGGCGTGCTCGACGCGGAACTCGGCTGCGGCAGTGTGGTGAAGACCGTGGTGGTCCCCGGAGCGGGCGGACTCGGCGGCGACGACGCGGGGGTCTCCACGCCGCACGCCGTGAACAGCGTCAAGCCGATCGCCACCACAAAGCCCATCCGTCGTCGCACGGCGCCCACGGTGCCACACGGGTGACGGCTAGGCTGGGAGGCGGCACGGGATATCCCAGGAGAGGACCGATCGGATCATGGTGCAACCCGGTGGCGGCTTCGACCTGTCGCAGATCATGCAGCAGGCCCAGCAGATGCAGCAGAAGCTGGTCGAGGCCCAGGAAGAGCTGGCCAACACGGAGGTGACCGGCACTTCCGGCGGCGGCCTGGTCACCGCGACCGTGTCCGGCGACAGCCAGCTCAAAGCGCTGGCCATCGACCCCAAGGTGGTCGATCCCGACGACGTCGAGACCCTGTCCGACCTGGTCGTCGCGGCTGTGCGGGACGCCTCCGCCAACGCGCAGAAGCTCACCGAACAGAAACTCGGCCCGCTCGCCGGCGGCCTCGGCGGCGGGATGCCGGACCTCGGCGGCTTCCCCGGGCTCGGCGGCTAGCTTGTACGAGGGTGTCGTCCAGGATCTGATCGACGAGCTCGGGCGGCTGCCCGGCGTCGGTCCCAAGAGCGCGCAGCGGATCGCCTTCCACCTGCTGGCGGCCGATCCCGCGGATATCGCGCGCTTGCAGGAAGTGCTCGGCAAGGTCAAGGAAGGCGTGCAGTTCTGCGAGGTCTGCGGCAACGTCTCGGAGCAGGAGACCTGCCGGATCTGCCGCGACACCCGCCGCGACCTCACGGTCATCTGCGTGGTCGAGGAGCCGAAGGACGTCCTCGCCGTCGAACGGACGCGCGAGTTCAAGGGCCGTTACCACGTGCTCGGCGGCGCGCTGGACCCGTTGTCCGGCATCGGTCCGGAGCAACTGCGCATGCGTGAGCTGCTCGCGCGGATCGGCGGCGCGGAGATCAGCGAGATCATCATCGCGACCGACCCGAACACCGAAGGCGAGGCGACCGCCACGTACCTCGTGCGGATGCTTCGCGACTTCCCCGGCCTGAGCGTGACGCGGCTGGCGTCGGGGCTGCCGATGGGCGGTGACCTGGAGTTCGCGGACGAGCTGACGCTGGGCCGGGCGCTTTCGGGCAGGCGGGCGCTCTAGCTACCCGCACGCTTGACGGACCCGCGAGGAGCCCCTGCGGCCCCTGAAGCCGCCCACGAAACGCTATGAAAGGTCCTTTACTTGCAAAATTCGCAAGTAAAGGACCTTTCATAGCGCGTGGAGGGGCCCTTACGCGCATCAGGTGCGAGAGACCGCCCCGGTGTCATGAAAAGGTCGTTCAAGACGTTCCCTGTCCTGAACGACCTTTTCAGGTCAGTCCGTGAAGCCGCGCGAAGCCTCAGCAGTAGCCCAGGCGAGCCAGCGTGTCGACGATGATCTCCGACGGGTGGAACTTGTCGACCCAGGACTCACCGCGGCGGTTCTGGTAGGTGTCGAGGAAGTTCTGCAGCTTGTCCCCGCGCATCTCGGTCAGCACGACGGTCTCGCCGAGGTGCTGCGGCGTCTCGGTGCGCTCGCGGTGCACGGCGCACGGCAGGCCGAGGTAGTAGCACTCGGCCGACAGGCCGCCCGAGTCGGTGACGACGTATTCGGCGCGCGCGACCAGCGGCAGGAACTTCAGGTACCGCATCTTCGGCTGGATGATGAAGTTCTTCTCGTCGAAGAGGTTCGCCAGGCCGAGCGAGCGGATCTTCTCGCGCTCGGGCGCGCCCGCCATGTAGAGGATCGGCATCTGCTTGCTCTGCTCGCGCAGGATCTCCAGCGCCTCGCGGTACTTCTCCGCGCGCGAGACCAGTTCGAAGCGGTGCAGGGTGGCGAGGCCGAACTTCTCCGGCAGGCCCTCGACGTCGAGCGGCCCGTTGATGGCCATCCGCATCGCGTCGATCGCGGTGTTCGCCTCGGTGTCGACGACGACGCCGCGCGCGTTGCGGAGGTTGTTCACTTCACGCGCGCTCGGCGCGAAGTGCATGTCGACGATCTTCGCGGCGATCTTCCGGTTCAGCTCCTCCGGCAGCGGCGACATGATGCTGCCCGATCGCGCGCCCGCCTCGACGTGCCCGACCCGCGACTTGAGGATCCGCTTCCCGATGAGCGAGCCGTACGGCGTGGTGAACGTGTCGCCGTGCACCAGCACCAGCGGCGGACGGCCGTCCTCGACCAGCGCGGCCTTCAGTTCGGCGCGGCGGCTCCACGCGGTGCGCAGCACCTGCGCGGCCCAGCCCGGCACCTGCGCGGGCGACTCCAGGTTGTGCGCCCTCTCCTTCGGCACCAGCCAGACGTCGGGCTCGGGGAGGTTCAGATCGGCGAGAACGTCCGAGACCTCGTCGACGTGCTGGGCGGTGAACCAGATCTTCGGCCGGACCCCGCGTTCGAGGATGCCGTGGTAGACCGGCGCGATTTTGATCAGTTCCGCCGTGGTGCCGAGAATGAAGGAAATCACCGGAAGAGCCATTCTGTCGGGGTCTGCGGTGCCCGAAGGATACTGGTGCGCCGCGCAAGGTAGCCTCGCCGGGGTGAGTGCGAATTCGCTCCTCCCGGCCCTGTCCGTCGTGATCCCGGTCTACAACGAGCAGAACTGGATCGACCGCAGTGTGGGTGCGCTGATCGCGTCGGCACAGGCGGCGAACTGGCCGGTCGAGGTCGTCGTGGTCGACGACGGCAGCACCGACGGCACCGGCGACAAGCTCGCGGAGCTGCGGGAACTGTACGGCATCACCGTGCTCACCCAGCCGAACAGCGGCCGGTTCGAGGCACGGCGGGCGGGAATCGCGAAGGCCTCCGGGCGGCAGATCCTGCTGCTCGACAGCCGCGTGATCGTGGACTCCGGCTCGCTCACCTTCCTCCGCGACCAGCTCGTGGACCATCCCGAACGTACGGTGTGGAACGGTCACGTCAACGTCGCGTCCGAACACAATCCGTACGCGGGATTCATGGCGGGGCTGGTCAAGATCCCGTGGCGCCGTTATTGCGCGAACCCGCGGTTGATGTCCTTCGGTATCGAAGAGTTCGACGTCTTCCCTAAAGGCACGGGATTCTTTTCCGCGCCGAAGGACGTTCTCGAGGATTCGTCCAACGCGTTCGAGTCGCTCTTCGAAGACGTCCGTTTCGCCAGTGACGACACGGGTGTTCTGCGCTGGATCGCCGAACGTCACCGCATCTTCCTCGCGCCCGACTTCTCCGCGACCTACCACGGCCGGGATTCGTTCAAGAAGTTCATCGGCCACTCGTATTTCCGCGGCACCACGTTCGTCGATTCGTATCTCGCGTCGCCCGGTCCCGCGCGCAACGGACTGTTCGCCGCCATGGCGGTCGGAGTACTCGGGCTCGGCGTCGCCGCGAAGCGTCCGAAGACCGCTGTCGCGCTGGCCGCCGCGGGTTCGACGACCGCCGGGTTCGCGGTGACGAAGTTCGGCGCGACCAAGGCCGAGGCCAAGGCGGTCGCCCGGCTCACCCCGGTGTTCGCCGCCGGCTTCGGCGCCGGAGCGCTCCGCGGCATCCTCATGGCGCTGCGGGCCCGGCTGCGGCGATGAACAGCACGGTGAGCAGCGAGAAACTGGCGAAGGACACCGGGAAATCCGCCGGGCGGATCGGCGTCTACCTGCTGATCGCGATCGCGCTCGGCTACCTCCTCACCGTCGTCTGGGGCCGGACGCTGTCGAAGGCCGACAACGCCGTCCTGCTCTCCTTCTGGGGCATGTTGATGGGACTGGGCGCCGCCCTGTCCCCGCTGGAGCAGGAGATCTCGCGCCAGTCCGCGCACGCCGCGCTCGACGGCCGCAAGGCCGGTCGCCCGGCGGTGCTCGCGTTCGCCACCAGCGCGGTCGCCGTGGTGCTCGTCGGACTGGTCACGCTGCTGCCGCCGATCACCGACAAAATCTACGGTGGCCAATTCGCGCTCGCCGTGATCGTGCTCGCGGGCGGGCTTTCGTTCGCCTTCCAGTTCGCCGCGCGCGGCCTGCTGATCGGCCAGGACCACGTCCGGTCCTACTCGTGGCTGATCCTGGTCGAGGCCGCCGTGCGGATCCTCGTGGTCGCCGCGCTGGTGGTCGCCGGACTCACCCAGGTGTACTGGTTCGCCGTCGCCGCCGCGACCGGCTCGTTCGCCTGGCTGCTCTTCGCCCGTGGTGCCGCCCGGCTGGTCGATCCCAAGCTCGAAGCCGACGTGCCCGCCAAGCCGATCGTCAAGAACATGCTGATGCTCCTCGCGGGCGCAGGGCTCACCGCGAGCGTCATCACCGGCTATCCCGCGCTGGTCAGCCTGCTCGCCCCCGGCGGCGACAAGGACGAGCTCGGTGTGCTCTTCCTCGCCCTGTTCGTGGCCAGGACACCGCTCACGCTGATGGCGCCGGTCCAGGCCCTCGCCGTTCCGACCGTGGTTCGCCTGTCCAGCACCGACGAGGGCAAGCACCGGCTGCGCAGGCTGCTCGCGCTCGGCTCGGTGGGCGCGCTGGCGCTCGCGGCACTCGGCGCGCTGATCGGCTGGTTGATCGGCCCGTGGGTGGTGCGCCTGGTCTACGACGCCAAGAACGACCCCGAGGCCTGGTGGATGGCCGGGCTGGTGTGGTCCTCGGTGCTGCTGGCGGCGATGCAGTTGCTCGCCGCCGTCCTCGTCGCGCAGGCCAAGGCCACGAAGGTGCTGATCACGTGGGCCGCGGTCGTCGCCGCGACCGTGCTGGTCCTGCTGTTCTTCCCGGGCGACACCGTCGTGCGCGCCGTCGTCGGCCTCGCCGCCGGCCCGACCGTCGGGCTGCTGGTCGTCATGGCGTTCGTGGTCCGCGGCACGCCCGGGACGGGCAACGAGCGGCCTTCCGAAGCGTCTCGATAGTGTGGCCGCGCCATCGCGCGCCGCGAACTTCGGTGGCGTTCCTGACGCCGAATAGGGTTGGACAGCGAATTCGATGAACGTTCTTTTGGTCTTGCTGGCGTTCTGGCTGCCGGGGCTCGTCTTCGGCGCCGCGATCAGGCTGCGCGGCTGGACCCTCGCCGCCGCGGCCCCGCTGCTGACATTCGGCCTCGTCGCCATCGGCATCCCGATCCTCGGCCGCCTCGGCATCCGCTGGACCCTGCCGAACGTCGGCATGTGGGTGCTGTTGCTGTCCCTCGTGGGCTTCGGTCTTTCGTTCCTCGTGCTCCGCTTCACCGCGAAGCGGCACCCTGAATGGGCCGAGGGCGAAGACGACGACGAGACGAAGCGCGGCCCGCGTGACCACCTGTTGATCGGTGCCGGTGTCGTGGTCGGCCTCGGCGTCGGCCTGGTCACCTTCCTGCGTGGTTCGCACAGCCTGGAGAACGTCCAGCAGGGCTGGGACGCCCCGTTCCACGGCAACCTGGTGCGCTGGATCGCCGAGCACGGCGACGCGCGCGCGTCGACCGTCGGCACCATCGCGAACCTGCCGAACCAGCACGATTACTTCTACCCGGACACCTATCACGCGCTGCTCGCCCTGATCTTCGGCAAGGGCGGCCTGACGATGATGCCGACGCTGAACCTGGCGGCGCTCACGGTCGTGCTGACCGTCCCGGTCGGGGTGGCGGCGATGTGCCGCGCCTGGCGCATGCCGGTCCTCGCGACCGCCGCCGCCGCGGCCGTGTCCACCTGGTTCACCGCGTTCCCGTACGACTCGCTGTGGCGCGGCCCCCTGTGGCCGTACGTCGCCGGGGTGGCGCTCGTGCCCGCGATGCTCGCGCTCGCCCGCCTGCTGCTCAAGCCGAACGGCGTGGCCGGACCGGTCGCGATCGGCGTCGGTGTCGCCGGGCTGGCCGGCCTGCACACCAGCCTGATCTTCGTGATCATGGTCTACTTCCTGCTGATCCTGCTCGCGGTGCTGTTCCGCTTCGAGAAGATCAGCTGGCGCCGAAGCGCCACTTCGCTGGTGGCCACGATCGGGCTGGCTGTCGTGCTCGGCGTGCCTCAAGTTCTTCCCGCGCTCTACAACGCGGGCGGCGTGACGAGCGCGTTCTGGGCGTCGGAGACCAGTGTGTCCGGCGCGTTCGGGCAGACCATCACGTTCTCGCCGATGGCTTCGTTCCCGCAGTGGTGGATCGGCATCCCGGCGATCATCGGCGTGTTCTTCCTGGTCAAGCACCGGCGGATGCTCTGGATGGTCGGCGCGTACGTCGTACTCGGCGGCTTGTTCGCCGCGACGATCTCGATGGAGTCCCCGCTCATCCACACCCTGACCGGCGTGTTCTACAACGACCATTGGCGGATCGGCGCGCTCGTGCCGCTGGCCGGCGCGGTCGCGTTCGGCGAGTTCGTGCACACCATGTCGGGCAAGATCGCCGAGAAGCTCGGCGAGCGCAAACCCGGTCTGAACCCGTTCACCGCGGCCATCGCGGGCGCACTGGTGGTCGGCCTGGTCGTCACGGTGCTGAGCAGGGGCGGCTACATCGGCCGAAACTCCGCGCGGCTCGCGATGAACTACGGCGAAGGTCCCTCGGTCAGCAAGGGCGAGGAAGAGGCCTACGCCTGGCTGGGCAAGCACGTCGTGCCGGGCGAGCGCGTGATGAACGACAGGGCCGACGGCTCGGTGTGGATGTACGCCCTTTCGGGGGTTCAGCCGGTCGAGTGGACCAACTACGGCGCCGAGTTCACCACGAAGGCGGGCTGGCTCAGCGTCTTCCTGAACGACATCAACCGCGAGCCGCGCGTCCGCGAGGCGCTCACCGACCTCAAGGTGCGCTACGTGCTCGTCGGCAAGGGCAAGGTGGCTGTCAACGCGCAGTCCGCGGTGGGCCTCCAGCGGCTCGACATCACACCGGGTTTCAAACGCGTCTTCCAGAACCCCGACGCGTCGGTTTACGAAATCGAAGGTCAGCAAGGTGTGGTCGCCGCCGGCGCACCCGCCGGGTCCGACACCGCTCACGGCCAGTAAGAAGATAGAGTGATCCAGTGTCCAGTACGTCCGTGACCACCCGCCGCGTACTCATCGTGATGCCGGCGTTGAACGAGCAGGCCAGTGTCGCCGCGGTCATTTCCCAGGTCAAGCAGTCCTTGCCGGGTATGGACGTGCTGGTCGTCGACGACGGCTCGTCCGACGAAACGGCCAAGCTCGCCCGTGCGGCGGGCGCGGAGGTGGCCCGCCTGGCGGTGAACCTCGGCGTCGGCGGGGCGATGCGCACCGGTTTCCGGTACGCGGCCGCTCGCGGCTACGACGTCGTCGTGCAGGTGGACGCGGACGGTCAGCACGATCCCGAAGAGGTCGCCGCCCTGCTGGACGCGCTCGACGACGCCGACATCGCGATCGGCTCGCGGTTCGCGGGCAAGGGTTCGTACAAGGCGAGCGGCCCGCGGAAATACGCGATGGTCGCGCTCTCGATCGTTTTCTCCCGGCTCGGGAAGACCAAGCTCACCGACGTGACCTCCGGGTTCAAGGCGATGGGTCCGAAGGCGATCAAACTGTTCGCGGGGTACTATCCGGCCGAATA
The DNA here is from genome assembly GCF_029369745.1 of Amycolatopsis sp. QT-25. Taxonomy (NCBI): domain Bacteria; kingdom Bacillati; phylum Actinomycetota; class Actinomycetes; order Pseudonocardiales; family Pseudonocardiaceae; genus Amycolatopsis; species Amycolatopsis sp. QT-25. The sequence goes on along the minus strand of NZ_CP120210.1, from coordinate 7,564,370 downwards.
CCTCGGTGACACGGTCGAATCGCTGGTGATGGCGATCCGGGCCGAACTGAAGATCAAGGAAATCCCGGTGATCATGCGCGAACGGGCGGCCGGAACGCCGAGCCATTCGCCGGTCAAGTCGGCCGTTTATCTCGGCCGCGCCGGACTCGCCCTGCTGCTGGCGCTGGTGCGCCGCCGCCCCGCCGTCGACTCGTCGGATTCGGCGTAAAAGGAGCTGATCATGGCTGGCTGGCGCATTCTCAGCATCGTCGTCGCCTGTCTCGTGCTGTTCGTCGTCCTCGAGATGATGCGACGGCGGAAACTGCGGGAAAAGTACGCGGGTGTCTGGCTCGTCGTCGCCGTCGGCGTGGTGGTGCTCGCCCTCGTTCCGCAGGCCGCCGACTTCCTGGCCAGGGTGACCGGCGTGCAGACGCCGTCGAACTTCGTCTTCCTCTTGGCCGGTGTGGTGCTCGCACTGGTCGCGCTGCATCTGTCGACCGAGGTCGGGCATCTCGAAGAGGAGGTCCGGACCTCCGTCGAGGAGATCGCGCTGCTCCGCTGCGAACTCGCCGACGCCCAGCGTGATCTGGAAGAACGCGTCGCCGCGCTCGAAGCGAAGACGGCCGCGCCCGACAACGTCAAAGGGCTCCCCGAAGTGAGCCCCGCACGCGCACGCTGATCGACGCCCTTCTCGCCGCCTCGCCGAGGTTGGGCGGCGTCCGCGTGCTCGCCGTCGACGGCCCGTCCGGCTCCGGGAAGTCCACACTGGCCGGGAAGATCGTGGCCGAACTCGGCGGCCGCGGGATCCGCGTGGTGCTGGTGAGCACCGACGAGTTCGCCACCTGGGACGAACCCGTTTCGTGGTGGCCTCGGCTGGAAACCGGCGTACTGGAACCGTTGCGCGCGGGCAGGCCCGGCCGCTACCGGCGGGTGGACTGGGCCGGCGGCACCCCACGACCGGGTGAAGAAATCGAAATCCCGGTCCCCGACGTCGCGGTGCTGGAAGGTGTTTCCAGTGGCCGCGCGCGGATCCGGCCGTCGTTGTCGCTGCTGACCTGGCTCGACGGCGGCAGCGAGGCCGAACGCCTCGACCGCGCGACGGGCCGGGACGGCGAGGACTCCCGTGCGCACCTGCGGCGTTGGCAACTGTTCGAGCGGGGCTGGTTCGCCGTGGACGGGACCAGGGCCGCGGCGGACCGAGTGCTCACTTCTCACGAGTGGTAGGTCATACCGGTGGGGTGTGAGGGAGCGGTTTCGCGTGACCCCACGCCCGCTCCAGGCGCACCGGCGCAGCCGCCAAAGCCCGCCCCCACCCCTGCCGAAGTACATGAAGGCCCCCTTCCTGTACCTAGGCGCAAGGAAGGGGCCTTCATGTACTGAAGCGGCAAGTTTTACCACTCACGAAAGTGTCTCCGGCCGGACAGCCGTACCACTCACGAACCGCGACCCGATACCCACGGATGTCCTGTTTCGTCAGTGACCCATTGGACGTAGCGGTAAGCACCCAGTTGAGTCAGTGACCCGGCACTCTGCGCGTTAGTGGTCCGGAATTGATTACACTCCGTCCAGAATTGCGGACACTTTGCGGTCGTATTGGCCGTCGTGTAGCGCGATCGTAACCTCGCGTGCTTAAGTGCGGGCCGAGTTCCCGCTAGTGTCGGCGGGCACACCGATCGTCCGCGAAGTTCGAGTTTCGACCGATCGACGCCGACGGTGCCTAACACCGAATATCTCCTCAAGGGGTGCCAGATGCAGCAACTGCGGGTGACCCGAGCACGCCGTGTGGCCCTGATCGGGCTTGCCGGCGCACTCGCGGTCTCCATTTCCGCCTGTGCCGATTCGAAGCGTGAAGAAGGCGCAGGGGGTGGCTCGGGAGGCACCATGGTCTTCGGGGCCGCCGGTAACCCGAAGACGTTCGACCCGCTCTTCAACGACGACGGTGAGACCTTCCGCATCATCCGCCAGATGATGGACACGCTGATCATGAACAAGCCGGGGACCGCGGACCTCGAGCCGGGCCTGGCGGAGAAGTGGGAAGGCAGCAACGACGGCAAGACCTGGACCTTCACCCTGAAGAAGGGCGTGAAGTTCCACGACGGCACCCCGTTCAACGCCGAAGCGGTCTGCTTCAACTTCAACCGCATGTTCAACATGAAGGGCGCCGCCGCCCAGAGCCAGATGATCTACTACGGCGACGTCTTCGAGGGCTTCGCCAAGAACGAGGGCGACGCTTCCGGCGACCCGGTCTACAAGGATTGCCAGGCCAAGGACGAGTCCACCGCCGTCCTGAACCTGAACAAGGCCAAGGGCGCCTTCCCGGCGGCCTTCACCCTTCCGTCGCTGTCCATGCAGAGCCCGGACGCGCTGAAGAAGTACAACGCCGACGCCGTCACCCAGAGCGGTGACTCGTTCTCCTACCCGGAGTACGCGCTGAAGCACCCGACCGGCACCGGCCCGTTCAAGTTCGAGAGCTGGGACCAGGCCAAGGGTGAGATCACGCTGGTCAAGGCCACCGACTCGCCGACCCAGACGGCCAAGCTGGACAAGCTGGTCTTCAAGGTCATCCCGGACGAGAACGCCCGCAAGCAGGCGCTCAAGGCCGGCGACATCCAGGGCTACGACTACCCGTCGCCCGCGGACTACGGCCTGCTGCGCAACGACGGTGAGCAGGTGCTCATCCGCCCCTCGTTCAACATCCTGTACCTGGGCATCAACCAGAAGAACAACCCGAAGCTGAAGGACCTCAAGGTCCGCCAGGCGCTGGCCTACGGCCTCAACCGTGAGCAGTTCGTGAAGTCGAAGCTCCCCGAGGGCGCCGAAACCGCGACGCAGTTCGTGCCGAAGGCGATCGACGGCTACAACGAGAACGTCACCAAGTACGACTACAACCTTCAGAAGGCGAAAGACCTGCTGAAGGAGGCCGGCGCCGAGGGCATGACCCTCAAGTTCTACTACCCGACCGAGGTCACCCGGCCGTACATGCCGAACCCGGCCGACATCTTCACCTCGCTGTCCGAGGACATGAAGGCGATGGGCATCAAGGTCGAGCCGATCGCCAAGCCGTGGAACGGTGGCTACAAGGACGACGTCCAGAAGGCGGGCAAGCAAGACGTGCACCTGCTCGGCTGGACCGGTGACTACAACGACGCCGGTAACTTCGTCGGCACGTTCTTCGGCCGCGAGAAGGCGGAGTTCGGTTTCGCCAACGCCGAGCTGTTCAGCGCCCTCGCCGCCGCGGACGCCGCACCCGCCGGTGAGGCGCACACCAAGGCGTACCAGGAAGTCAACAAGCAGATCATGGATTACCTGCCCGCCATCCCGATCTCCTACGGCCCCCCGGCGATCGTCGTGGGCCCGAAGGTGAAGGGCCTGGTGGCCAGCCCGCTGACCGACGAGCGCTTCTACACCGTCACGGTCAACTGATCCTCGACCACTAGTGGCTCAGGGGGTGGGCGCTACCGCGCTCGCCCCCTGAAGTCCATTCCCGGGCTGGCAACAAAGGAACGCACGTGCTCCGTTTTCTCGTGCGTCGGCTGCTACAAGCGATACCGACGCTCTTGATCCTGTCCATTTTGATCTTCGCCTGGCTCCGGTCCCTTCCCGGTGGCCCCGCCGGCGCCCTCCTGGGTGACAAGGCGACCCCGGAGAAGATCGCCGACCTGAACAAGCTCCTCGGCCTCGACGATCCGATTTTCGTCCAGTACTTCAAGTTCCTCGGCCGGGCGATCACCGGCGACTTCGGCAACTCGCTGGTCTCCGCCCAGCCGGTCATGTCGGAGATCGGGAATTTCCTGCCCGCCACGATCGAGCTCGGCTTCTGCGCGATGCTCATCGCGGTGGGTCTCGGCATCCCGTTCGGCTACCTGTCCGCCCGCTTCCGCGGCGGGGCCGTCGACAACGTCATCATCGTGCTCAGCCTGGTCGGCGTCGCCGTGCCGGTGTTCTTCCTCGGCTACATGATGCAGGATCTGCTGGCCGCCCCGCTGGGACTTCCTTCGCAGGGCCGTCAGATGGCGGGCCTCGACGCCACCACGGTGACCGGGTTCGCGGTCCTCGACGGCATCATCACCCAGGAATGGGACGCCGCCTGGGACGCGCTCACCCACTTGATCCTCCCGGCGTTCGCGCTGGCCACGATCCCGCTCGCGGTCATCGTGCGGATCACCCGCGCTTCGGTGCTGGACGTGCTGAACGAGGACTTCATCCGCACGGCCAACTCGAAGGGCCTGACCCAGCCGATCGTCCGGCGCCGTCACGTGCTCCGCAACGGCCTGCTGCCCGTGGTCACCGTCATCGGTCTCCAGACCGGCGCGCTCCTCGGCGGCGCCGTGCTGACCGAGCGGGTGTTCAACTTCCGTGGCCTCGGCTTCCTGCTCGCCGAAGGCATCGAACGGCGTGACTACCCGCGTCTGCAAGCGCTGCTGCTGTTCGGCGCGCTGGTCTACGTGCTGGTGAACATGCTGGTCGACGTCTCGTACGGGCTCATCGACCCGAGGGTGCGTGTCCGATGAACACCTTGCTGAACAAGAAGAAGGAGCCGATCGACAAGCTCGCGGCTTCGTCGGCGAAGGGGCACAGCCTCGGTGGCGAGGCGCTGCGCCGGATGCTGCGGAGCCCGGTGGCCATCACCGGCGCGGTGATCACCGGCCTGTTCCTGCTCGTGGCGATCTTCGCGCCGCTCCTGGCGCCGAAGGACCCCTACGAGCGGTACCTGCAGAGCCAGGTCATCCTCGGTCAGGGCATCATTCCGGGCGCTCAGCCCGGTTTCCCGCTCGGTGTCGACGACTTCGGCCGCGACTACCTTTCGCGGCTGCTGGTCGGCGCGCAGAACACGCTGCTGGTCGGTGTGCTCGCGACGATCATCGGCGTCGTGGTCGGCATGCTCATCGGTGGCCTCGCCGGTGCCTTCGGCGGCTGGGTCGACACCGTGCTGATGCGGCTCGTCGACGTCATGCTGTCGGTGCCGTCGCTGCTGCTGGCGATCTCGGTCGCGGCGCTGTTCCAGAAGCCGAGCCAGTGGACGGTGATCGTCGCGGTCTCGATGGTCAGCGTGCCGATCTTCGCGCGGTTGCTGCGCGGTTCGATGCTCGCGCAGAGAAACAGCGACCACGTGCTCGCGGCGACGTCGCTCGGCGTCAAACGCGGGGCGATCGTGTTGCGGCACATGCTGCCCAACTCGCTCGGCCCGGTCATCGTGCAGGCCACGCTGACCCTGGCCACCGCCATCCTCGAGGCGGCCGCGCTGTCGTTCCTCGGTCTCGGCGACCCGGACCCGAACCGGGCGGAATGGGGCATCATGCTGAGCCGCAGCGCTCGGCAGTTCCTCGACATCCGCCCCGAGCTGGCGTATTACCCGGCGATCGCGATCATCATCGTCGCGCTCGGGTTCACGCTGCTCGGCGAGTCCCTGCGGGAAGCCCTCGATCCGAAGAACAGGCGGTGATGTGAAGATGGCACTCCTCGAAGTACGCGACCTCAAGGTCGTTTTCCAGCGGCGCGGTGAGAAGCCGTTCACCGCGGTGGACGAGGTCAGTTTCGACGTCGAACCCGGCCAGACGGTCGGCCTCGTCGGTGAGTCCGGTTGCGGCAAGTCCGTGACCTCGCTGGCGATCATGCGGTTGCTCGCGAAACGCGGCAACCAGGTCAGCGGTTCGGTGTCGTTCGAAGGCACGGATCTGCTTCGCTTGTCGGACAAGGAAATGCGGGACCGCCGCGGCCGTGACCTCGGCATGGTGTTCCAGGACCCGCTGTCCTCGCTGAACCCGGTCATCCCGATCGGCCTGCAGATCACCGAGGTGCTGGAGCGGCATCGCGGGATGTCGCGCAAGGTGGCGTCGGTGGAGGCGGCGGAACTGCTGGACAAGGTCGGCATCCCCGATCCGGCACGGCGGCTTTCCGAGTACCCGCACCAGCTTTCCGGCGGGATGCGGCAGCGCGCGCTGATCGCGATCGCGCTCGCCTGCCGTCCCCGGCTGCTCATCGCCGACGAGCCGACCACCGCGCTCGACGTGACGATCCAGGCGCAGATCCTCGCGCTGCTGCGGGAACTGGTGCAGGACACCGGGACCGCGCTGATCATGATCACGCACGACCTCGGTGTCGTCGCCGGACTCTGCGACCAGGTCAACGTGCTCTACGGCGGCAAGATCGTCGAGCGGGCGGAACGGCACGCGCTGTTCGCCGAGCCTCGGCACCCGTACACGCACGGCCTGCTCGCCTCGATCCCGCGGCTCGACGCGGGCCGTGGCGAGAAACTGATCCCCATCAAGGGCTCCGTCGCCGACAACATCCCGTGGGACGGCGGCTGCGCGTTCGCGCCCCGCTGCCCGAACGCTCTCGGCGTGTGCCGGGAGGTTTCACCGCAGCTGACCCCCGATCACGGTGGACTGCTGCGCTGCCACAACCCGGTGATCCCGGCCGTGGCCGCACGAGGAGGGGCCCGATGACACACGCGGTACCGGAGCAGGAAGTACTGCTCGAGGTCAACGACCTGAAGGTGCACTTCCCGATCAAACGCGGCATCGTGGTCGACCGGACGGTCGGATACGTGTATGCCGTGGACGGTGTCGATCTGGCCATCCGCAAGGGGGAAACCTACGGTCTGGTTGGGGAATCCGGCTGCGGGAAGTCCACTTTGGGCAGGGCGATCCTCCGGCTGACCGAGCTGACGAACGGCAACGTCGTCTTCGACGGCACCGACGTGGCCGTGCTCAAGGGCGAGGCCCTGCGCAAGGCGCGCCGCCGGATGCAGATGGTCTTCCAGGACCCGATGTCCTCTTTGGACCCTCGGCAGTCGGTGGAATCCATCCTGACCGAAGGCATGAAGGCGCACGGACTCGCCAAGGAGAAGGAAGCGACCGCCAAGCGGCTGCGCGAACTCCTCGCCGCGGTGGGTCTTCCGGAGTCCTCGCTGCGGAAGTACCCGCACGAGTTCTCGGGCGGGCAGCGTCAGCGCATCGGCATCGCGCGGGCGCTCGCGGTCGAGCCGGACCTGATCGTCGCCGACGAACCGGTGTCCGCGCTGGACGTCTCGGTGCAGGCGCAGGTGGTCAACCTCCTGGAGGATCTGCAGGAGAAGCTCGGGCTCACCTACCTGGTGATCGCGCACGACCTCGCGGTGGTGCGGCACATCTCCGACCGCATCGGCGTGATGTACCTCGGCTCGCTGGTCGAAGAGGCCGACGCCGACGCGCTGTACGAGAACCCGCTGCACCCGTACACGCGGGCGCTGCTCTCGGCGATCCCCGTGCCGGACCCGACCGTGGAGGACAACCGGGAGCAGATCCTGCTCGCCGGCGACCTGCCCTCGCCTGCGCGTCCGCCGTCCGGCTGCCGGTTCCACACGCGGTGCCCGTGGAAGCAGCAGAGCCTGTGCGACACCGACCGCCCGCAGCTGCGGGAGATCGGTGCCGGGCACCGGGTCGCCTGCCACTACGCGGAGGACATCCGCGACGGGCGGATCAAACCGCACGAGGTCGAGGTGGAACTCGTCGGTGCCGGAGAGCTGAACCCCGACGTCGGCGGCCTGCCGGACGTCGGCTCCGCGGCGGAGATCCTCTAGCGCCATCTCCTCCGCAAGTAGGCGACTGGTTGCGTGGAAGAGTCGGGAGTGGCCGTATCGCGAAAGCCACCTTCGGGGCAGCTGACTCCCCGAAGGTGGCTTTCGCGCTATCCCGGCCGCCGCAAGTAGGCGACTGGTTGCGTGGGCGGGCACGGGCCGCCGCCTTCGGGCAGACTCGGTGTCATGCGGGTCACAGTGCTGGGTGCGTCGGGGCGGACGGGGATCCACGTGGTCCGGCTCCTGCGGGGGCGGGGACATCAGGTGCGAGCGGGGCTGCGCAGCCGTCGCCGCGCGGAGGAGGTCGCCGGTCTCGGCGCCGAAACCGTGGTCGCGGACGTCACCGCCGACGCGGACGACCTCGTCGAGGCGCTCGCCGGCTCCGAGGTGGTGATCAGCGCGATCGGCGCGCCCGATCCGGATCAGGCCTCGGTCGATCTCGTCGACCGCGACGGCGTGATCACCGCGATCCGCGCGGCCGAGAAGGCGGGTGTCTCGCGGTTCGTGCAGCTTTCCGCGCAGTTCGCGGACGCGCCGGATCAGGGCGATCGGCTGGTGCGGTCGATCCTGATGGCGAAGCAGATCTCAGACAGTGTCCTCCGCCGTTCGAGCCTGAACTGGACGATCGTCCGGCCCGGCACGCTCACCGACGACCATCCCACCGGGCACGTCAAGGTCGCCGGTCATCTCGAACCCGGCCGCGTCTCCCGCGCGGACGTCGCCGCTGTTCTGGTCGCCACGCTGGAAGAGCCGCTCACCGAGAAGCAGGGGTTCGACGTCATCGGCGGGGAGATCCCCATCCCGTCGGCGCTGGCCTCCTTCAGCTGAGCGCCTTCTTCCGCTCCCGCGCCGCCCGCAGATTCGCGACGTTCCCGCAGGTCCGTACGTCGTGCCAGACCCCGCTGTTGTTGCGCGAGACGTCATAGAAGGCCGAACGGCAGCCGTCGAGACGGCACAGTTTCAGCCGTGACCAGATCCCGGCCTGCTGCGCGAGCAGCGTCTCCGTCCACAGCGCCGAAGTGAGCCACTGCCGTCCGGTGCCGGACGGGAACAGCCGGACGACGCCGTCCCGGAGGGCCAGATCCGCCTTGATCGGCTTCTCGACGGCCACGTCGTCGCCGTCCAGGAGTGAAACGAACGACTCCCGAAGCTCTCGAAGCGAGCGAAGATCGCTCGGACCCACCATGATCTCGGGCACGTCGGCGTCCCGGGTCCGCGACCACTCCGCCAGCGCTTCGGCTGCCCAGGGCCGCGCCAGGTCGGCGTCGCTGAGCAGGTCGAGGCCGTGCGTCTTGATCGCCTTCGTGTTGAGAAAGTCCTGAACGAGCGCCAGCCCCGAAGGGGCGGTGCGTAACCGGTAACGGTCGGTCGCGGTCCATGACATAGATCAAGCGTACTTGACTCTGTCACGCCGCGTCCTCATCCTGACCACAGAGGCAAAAGTCAGACACTTCTGTCAAAGGAGCAAGTCGTGACCGCCATCGAAGGCGCCGTCGTCCTGGCCACCGGTGGGCAGCGCGGTCTGGGCAAGGCGCTGGTCAACGTGCATTCCGTCCTGTCGTGGGCGGCGGGCTCGGGTGCCTACGGCGCGTCGAAGGCGGCCTTTTGGTCGCTCACCAACTCGCTCCGGATCGAGTTCGCCCAGCGGGGCACCCACGTCGTCGGCGTCCACCTCGGCTACACCGACACCGACCCGACCCAGGGACTCGACGTCCCGAAGAACGACCCGCGCGACGTCGCGCGGCAAGTCGTCGACGGGCTCGAAAGGGCGAGACCGAAGTGCTCGCCGACGACGTCGCGCGCCGGGTCAAGGCCCGCGTCGTCCGGACCGGTCGAGCACCTCGGCACGAGCCGGATCGCCGCGTAAAACCGTTCGCGGGAGTACGCCGGCCCGAGGTAGCTTCACCGCCATGTGTGCTCCCGCGTTCACCCGGACCCGCCGCGCCTAGCGGCGGATCCCCAGCGTCCAGCAAGGAACCGCCGCCCGAGCGAGTCGTCGCCGGGCCGGCCTCGTGCTGCCCGGCTCCCCTCGAAGCCGCGGAGATCCCTTGCGCACACCACGCCCTGGCCGTCATGAACTCGGCCAGAACTTCCTCATCGACCGGAACACCATCGAGACCGTCGTGCGGCTCGTCGCCGGAACCAGCGGGCCGATCATCGAATTCGGCACGGGCGACGGCGCTCTGACCCTGCCCCTGGAACGGCTCGGCAGGCCACTGACCGGCGTCGAAATCGACGACCGCCGCGCTGCCCGGCTGGCAGGCGTCGTCCGGCCGCCGACGCGGATCGTCACCGCGGACTTCCTGCGGTTCCCCCTGCCGGAGACGCCCTGCGTACTGGTCGGCAATCTGCCGTTCCACCTGACGACCGCGACGTTGCGCCACGTCCTCGCCGCTCCCGCCTGGACGGACGCCGTGCTGCTCGTGCAGTGGGAGGTGGCGCGCCGCCGGGCCGGGGTCGGTGGCGCGACCATGATGACCGCGCAGTGGTGGCCGTGGTTCGACTTCCGGCTGGCAGGCCGGGTACCCGCCACGGCGTTCCGCCCGAAGCCCGGTGTCGACGGCGGTCTGCTCACCATGATCCGCCGCGAGCGCCCGCTCGTCGACGACGCGGATCGTGAGCGCTATCAGGACTTCGTACGACGGGTGTTCACCGGTCGCGGGCGGGAGATCGCACCGGGGGTCCTGCCCAAGAACCTCACCGCACTCCAGTGGGCTGAGGTGTTTCGGCTTCGGCGAGGAAGTCCGCCTCGCGCACGCGGCGCTTCGTCGAACCGAACAGGACCCCGCCGATGACCACGGCCGCCGCGACGATCTCCAGCGGCGACGGCCGCTCGTCCAGCACCAGGAACGCCATCGACAACCCGACCACCGGCACCAGCAGGGAGAACGGCGCGACCACACCCGCCGGATTGCGGCGCATCAGCGACGTCCAGATCCCGGCGCCGACGATCGTGCCGAACAGCACCACGTAGGCGAGCCCGCCGAGGCCGAGCAGTCCGGTCGGGGTGCCGAGTGTGCTCAGCGAGTGCCCGATCTCGGCGGGGCCCTCCATGACCAGCGACAGCGCGAACATCGGCAGCGGCGGCACCACCGACATCCAGAGGACGAAGTTCAGCGGGTTGTCCGGTGCCGCCTGCCGGGTGCTCAGGTTGCCGAACGCCCAGCTCAGCGCGCCGAGCAGGGTCAGGATCACCGGCAGCAGGGCGGCGTTCCCGGCCTGCTGCCAGGCGATCGTCGCCATCCCGGCGACGGCGAGCAGGATCCCGGCGAGCTGCCGTCCGGACACCCGTTCCCGCAGGAAGACGGCGCCGAGCAGGACGGTGAACGGGGCCGAAGCCTGCAGCACCAGCGACGCGAGACCGGTCGGCATGCCGGTGTCCATCGCGATGAAGAGGAACACGAACTGCCCGGTGCCGAAGCCGAGCCCGTAGCCGAGCAGGTGGCGGATCTTCACCTTCGGCCACGGCACGAACAGGATGGTCGGGATCGCGATGACCGCGAAGCGCAGCCCGCCGGCGAAGACGGGCGGGAACTGGCCGAGGGTGGCGTGGATGGCGAGGAAGTTGCAGCCCCAGAGGACGGCGACGAGCAGGGCGAGCAGGCGATCACGGGCGGGCATGTCCTCACTCTTACGTGGGCAGACCCTTTAGGACCAGCGAGAATACTTGCAGCGACCGTTCAGTTCGGCTTCACATATGCTGGCGGCATGGACATCGGCCGGTTGCGGACCCTGCGGGAGTTCGCCGACCGCGGCAGCGTGACGGCCGCCGCGAAGGCGTTGCACTGCACCCCGTCCGCGGTTTCCCAGCAACTGCGCGCCTTGCAGGGCGACGTCGGTCTCGCGCTCACGGAACCCGCCGGCAGAGGGCTGCGGCTGACCGACGCGGGCCGTGCGCTGGTCGCCCGCGCGGACGACGTGCTCGCCGCCCTCGAGCGGGCGGAGTCCGAATTGGACACTTACCGCAGTGCTCCGCGCGGCCGCGTCCGGGTGGCGATCTTCCAATCGGCCGGGCTGATGCTGCTGCCCGGACTGCTGCGTCGGACGGCGGAGTTCGACGGACTGGACATCATCGTGCGCGACATCGACATAACGCCGCCGGACGTTCCCGCGCTCGTCGCGGACTACGACATCGTGGTGGCGCACCGGGACGAGCACGCGCCGTCACTGGGCTCGGACCGGCTGGAGACCCGGCATCTGCTGCGTGAACCGCTCGACGTCGCGCTCCCGGCGGGGCATCGGCTCGCGAAACGCCGCCGCATCGAGCTCGCCGAACTGGCCGACGAACGCTGGATCAGCGTCAACGCCGGGTTCCCGGTCGACGACATCCTCCAGTCGCTGATCATCCGCACCGGGGTGCGCCCGCAGGTCGTCCAGCGCATCAACGATTTCCGCATCACCGAACGGCTCGTCGCCGCCGGGCACGGGATCGCGCTGCTGCCTCGGTACACGATGGACACTCGACGCGGCAGCGGGCTCGTCTGCCGTCCGCTCGCCGGGATCAAGGCGGCGCGGCACGTGGAGGCGGTCTACCGGCTCGGTGCGTCTTCGCGGCCGGCGGTGGCGAAGGTGCTCGACGCGCTCGCCGAAGAGGTCGCGGTGCTCACGGGCGAGCGTGCCTCTTCAGGTGCTCCAGCGCGATCTCGAGCGCGTCGGCGATCGGCGTGATGTCGTGCCGGACGTTGGCCATCAGCAGGCCGCCCTGGACGCAGGCCATCGCCGCCTGCGCGAGCCTGCCAGGGTCGGCGTCGTCGGCGAGTTTTCCCCTTTCTCGCAGGGTTTTCAGTCCGCGTTCGAGATGTGATTCCCACTCCCGGTAGGCCTTGTCGAGCAGTGGCGCCATCTTGGGGTCGTCACCGAGTTCGCCGGTCAGGTTGCCGAGCGGGCAGGCTATCGGCCCCTGGGGCGTGGTCTGGACGGCCAGGATCTCACTCGCCCACTGGTCGAAATCGGCCCAGTCTTCCAGCTCGAAGATGGTCGGCTGGTTGCCGAGGATCTTCTCGAGAAAGCGGGCGATGACCGCCTCGACGAGTTCGTCCTTGTTCTTGAAGTAGTGGTACATCTGCGATTTCCCGGCGCCGCTGGCCGCGAGCACCTTGTCGACGCTCGTTCCGGCCACGCCGTTGACGTACATCAGTTCGGCGGCCGCGTCGACGATCGCGTCCCGCGTCAGCCGCCCTCGCGGGGTCTTCGCCGGTTGACCACTCATGTACCGAATAGTACAGTCGGCTGCACTGTACCGATCAGTACAACCTAGGGAGCCGATTATGGGGGATCTCGACACCGAGTTGGCCGAGCTGCGCGGCTCGGTCACGAGCCACGTTCCGGCGGAGATGGCCGAAGTACTCAAGGCCGACCGCGAAACCTTCGTCGGGATGGTCGTCGAAGCGGCCGCGAAGCCGGGAGCGGCCATGCCGGATCTCATGCTGCCGGACGCCGGCGGCGATCAGGTCCGGGTCGCGGACGGGCCCGCGGTCGTCGTGTTCTATCGCGGCGCGTGGTGTCCGTACTGCAACCTGGCCTTGCGCGCGTATCAGCGGGAACTGGTGCCGGAGCTGGAGAATCTGGGCGTGAAGCTGGTCGCGGTCAGCCCGCAGCTTCCGGACGACTCACTGTCCACCAAGGATCTCGAGTTCGCCGTACTGTCCGATGTGGACAACAGACTGGGGCGCGCGCTCGGCATCACGTTTCGCCTGGCGCCGGAGACGAAGCCGGCCTTCGACACGCTCATCGGCGACGTCGAGAAGATCAACGGCGCGGCGGACTGGGAACTGCCGTACCCGACCGTCCTGGTCGTGGACGGCGAAGGCGTCATCCGCTACATCGACGTGCACCCGGACTACACCACCCGTACCGCCCCGGCCGACATCCTGGCCGCCGTGAAGGCGCTTTAGAAGTACATGAAGGCCCCCTTCCTGTACCTGGGCGCAAGGAAGGGGGCCTTCATGTACTCGAGGCGTCGTGTCGCGACGAGGGCGAAGAAGCTAGCGGTTCGCCCGGTTCACGGCCGAGACGACGGCCCGCAGGGAGGCGGTCACGATCGACGGGTCGATCCCGATGCCCCAGTAGACCCGGTCGGAGATCGCGCACTCGATGTACGACGCCGCGCGCGCGTCGTCGCCCGGTGAGAGCGTGTGCTCGCTGTAGTCCAGCAGCCGCAGGTCGAACCCGACCGTCGACAGCGCGTCGAAGAACGCCGCGATCGGGCCGTTCCCTCGGCCGGTGACCTCGTGTTCGTCGCCTTCGACCCGGACGGTGGCGGTGATGTCGTACTCGCCGTCGCCGTTGTCCCTGACGTGCTGGCGGACCAGCTCCAGCGGCGTCTTCAGCTCCAGGTACTCGGCCGAGAACGCGTTCCACATCGTGGCCGGGTCGACCTCGCCGCCCTCGGTGTCGGTGTGACGCTGGACGACCTTGGAGAACTCGATCTGCAGGCGCCGGGGCAGGTCGAGCTGGTGCTCGGCCTTCATGATGTAGGCGACGCCGCCCTTGCCGGACTGCGAATTCACCCGGATGACGGCCTCGTAGTTGCGGCCGATGTCCTTCGGGTCGATCGGCAGGTACGGGACCTCCCACGGGTGCTCGTCGACCGGCGTCCCCGCCTTGTCGGCGGCGGCCTTCATCGCGTCCAGGCCCTTGTTGATCGCGTCCTGGTGGCTGCCGGAGAAGGCGGTGAACACCAGGTCGCCCGCCCAAGGGCTGCGTTCGTGCACCGGCAGCTGGTTGCAGTATTCGACGGTCCGCTTGATCTCGTCCATGTCGGAGAAGTCGATCTGCGGGTCGACCCCCTGGCTGTACAGGTTCATGCCCAGCGCGACCAGGTCGACGTTGCCGGTGCGCTCGCCGTTGCCGAACAGGCAGCCTTCGATCCGGTCCGCACCCGCCTGGAAACCCAGTTCGGCGGCGGCGATGCCGGTGCCGCGGTCGTTGTGCGGGTGCAGCGACAGGATCACCGAATCGCGGCGCTCCAGGCTGCGGTGCATCCACTCGATCGAGTCGGCGTAGACGTTCGGCGACGCCATCTCGACGGTGGCGGGCAGGTTCAGGATGACCGGTTTCTCCGGCGTGGGCTGCCAGATCTCCGTGATGGTGTTGCAGACCTCGAGCGCGTACGACAGCTCGGTGCCGGTGTAGGACTCCGGCGAGTACTGGAAGCGGAAGTCGGTGTCCGGCTGCTTCGCGGCGTAATCGACGACCAGTTCGGCGGCCTGCGAAGCGATCTTCGTGATACCGATGCGCTCTTCACGGAACACCACGCGGCGCTGCAGGATCGACGTCGAGTTGTAGATGTGGACGATCGCGCGCGGCGCCCCTTCGAGCGACTTGAACGTACGCTCGATCAGCTCGGGACGGCACTGGGTCAGCACCTGGATGCTGACGTCCTCCGGGATGGCGCCTTCTTCGATGATCTCGCGGACGAAGTCGAAGTCCGTCTGCGACGCCGCCGGGAAGCCGACCTCGATCTCCTTGTAGCCCATGCGGACCAGCAGGTCGAAGAACTTGCGTTTGCGCGCGGGCGACATCGGGTCGATCAGGGCCTGGTTGCCGTCACGCAGGTCGACCGCGCACCACAGCGGCGCGGTGTCGATGCGCTTGTCCGGCCAGGTGCGGTCGGGCAGCGAGATGTCCTCGACCACGTCGTACCAAGGGCGATAGCGGTGTACGGGCATGGAAGTGCCGCGCTGGGTGTTCCACGCGGCCTGTTCGGAAGGGGCCGGGCGCGTGGGCTTGCGGATGCTCATGAGCGGAGGTTCTCCTGAAGAATCGGGTGCGACGACCGGCACCACGAAGCCCCGCGACGGGGAGCCGGTCCGATCAGGCCCCGTCGCGGCAGCGAAGCAGGAGAGCTCGAGCCACGACGTCACCTTAACCGCGAGATCTCCCGAAAGGAAACCCGGGCCGCGATCGAACCGTGACCACCGGGGCGCCCATTCGGGTTACTCGCGGGTAGCAATCGGACCAGGAGGCGTGCCACACTGCCCGGCATGGGCGAGCACGCTGAAGAGAAGGAAACCGCTGATCAGAAGACCCTGCGCAAGATCGACTGGCGCGCCGGGGGCGGGCGCGCGGCCGGGATACTGGCGAGCGTCGTCCGCTGGGTCGGGTTGATCTTCGCGGCCATCCTGGTGCTGCACGTCGTCTTCGTGATCGGCGAGGCGAATCCCGACAACGGCATCGTGTCGTTCGTCCGCGGCTGGGCCGACGGGCTCCTGCTGGGCTTCAAGGACCTCTTCATGCCCGAAGACGCCAAGCTCCGCGTGCTGATCAACTACGGCGTCGCCGCGATCTTCTGGATGGTCGTCACGGGGATCCTCGCGAAGATCATCCGTCGCGTCGGCGGCACGAGCTAGCCGACGCCGAGCCGCTCGTAGGCCTCGACAGCGGCTTTCGGGTCGTCAGCCTGGAACTTCACGACGCGGACGGTCTCGGTCGCGCCGAGCGGCCGGGTCACCGTGATCGGTTCGCGTAGTTCGACGACCAGGTTCGTCTCGTAGAAGTTGTCGTGGCTGACCCAGGTTTCGTCGCGGAACGCCTTCGTCTTGGCGGGGTCGTGGCTCTCCTGCACCTGCCGCAGGCCGACGACGTTGTCCCGCGGGATCCGCACGTCGTAGAACGAGCTGTAGCGCACCCGGAGCTCACGAGACGAGAACACGTGCGGCCGGACGACGGTGCCGGCGTAGACCCCGAACATCAGCAGCGCCGAGTACACGCCCAGGACGAGCAGGAGCAGGTCGACGATCAGGCCGAAGTCGAGCAGCCAGAACAGGCCAGCTTCGACGGCGCTCACCACGGCCAAGACGATGAAGATCGGCTTGCCGTTTCCGCCGTACGGCACCGCGACGGCGTCTCCGCCGACGCCGTCCTTACGACCTCTCAGATAGAGCCAGAGGCCCGCCATCGTGCGTGATTCGTTGCGGACGAGACTGCGTAAAGCCCCCATGTCCCCAGGTTACCGATCGAATCGCGTCAGGATCTTCAGCGCGTCGGAGGAGCCCGGATCCTTCGGTGTGTAGATCTCCAGCCGGTGGTCGGGGCTGTCGGGCTGGACCCACACCTGGTAGTCGACGCTCACCGTGCCCACCGTCGGATGCCGGAGATGCATGGCGCCGACGGTGCAGTCGGCGACGTCGCCGGTCGCCCAGAGGGTCGCGAACTCGTCGCTGCGCATCGAAAGTTCACCGATGAGCGCGGCCAGCCGGGCGTCGGTGGGATGGCGGCCCGCGGTCAGCCGCAGATAGGCGACGTGGACGCGGGCGAGTTCGGCCCGGTTCCGGTGCAGGTCGCGGGTGAGCGGGTCGAGGAAGAACATGCGTGGCAGGGAAGGCCGCCGCTCCGGATCGGCCGGAGCGGCGAAGTCGAGGTGTTCGGCCATGAGCGCGTGCCCGGCGTGGTTCCACGCGAGCACGTCGCCGCGACGGCCGAAGACGAGCGCGGGCACGGCCTCGCCGAGATTCTCCAGCAGCGCGAGGACCCGGGGATGCGGATCTTCCTGGCCGGGGTCGGACAGCTTCGGGAGCGGGGACTGCCGGGCGAGGTTGTGCAGGTGGCCGGTCTCGACGTCGTCGAGCCGGAGCGCGCGGGCGAGCGCGCCGAGCACTTGCCGTGAAGCGGTTTCGGCCAGGCCCTGCTCCAGCCGCGTGTAGTACCCGGCACTCACCCCGGCGAGCTGGGCGAGTTCCTCGCGGCGCAGGCCGGGCACGCGACGCGAAGTGCCATAGGTGCGCAGGCCGAGTTCGGCGGGAGTCACCCGGTCGCGACGGCTCTTGAGGTACACGCCAAGGCTTTCCATGACCCCGAGCCTAGGTTTCCGGGGCGGCGCCGTGGGTGTACCCGCCGGGTGTACCCACACCACGGGGATGGCTGCCGCGGTGCCGCGCGCGCACCGTCGATGCCATGACACGACAGCGTTCCCGGGCCTGGTTCGGCCTGCTGGTGATCCTTTGCCCGGTCTTCCTGGTCTCCATAGACGGCTCGATCCTGTTCCTCGCGATGCCCAGGATCAGCCAGGCACTCACCCCGACGGCCGATCAGGCGCTGTGGATCCTGGACGTCTACGGGTTCGCGGTCGGCTCGCTGCTGGTCGCCTTCGGCGCCATCGGCGACCGGTACGGCCGTCTGAAGCTGCTGATGATCGGCGCGGCCGTGTTCGGCATCGGGTCGGCGGGCGCCGCGTTCGCCCCGAATCCGGAGACGCTGATCGTGTTCCGTGCCCTGACGGGACTCGCGGGCGCGACGCTGCTGCCGTCCGCGCTGGCCGTGCTGAGCGAACTCTTCACCGATCCTCGGCGACGGGCTCAGGCCATCGGGGTCTTCGCCGCCGCGTTCGCCGCCGGTTTCGGGATCGGCCCGGTCGTCGGCGGGGTCCTGCTGGAGCGGTTCTCGTGGGGATCGGTCTTCCTGGTCAACCTGCCGGTGATCGCGGTGTTCCTGGTACTCGCGCCGGTGCTGCTGCGGGAGGTGCGGGCCACAGGGCAGGGACGTGTCGACGTGCTGAGCGTGGGGCTCTCCGCCGCCGGTCTCTTGCTCGCGATCCACGGGATCAAGCACACTGCCGCCGACGGTCCGTCCGTCGGCGCGGTCTTCGCGGGGATCGCCGGAGCGGTGCTGCTGGTGTGGTTCGCCCGGCGTCAGCGCGGCCTCGATCACCCGCTGGTCGACTTCTCCCTGTTTCGCGACCGCGTCTTCACCCTCGCGATCGTCACCGGGCTGCTGCCGCTGGCGGCGTGGTCGGCGGCGGCGTACCTGTCGGGCATCCACCTGCAATCCGTGCTCGGCCTGCCCGTCCTGCACGCGGCACTGCCGGCCCTGCCCGGGGCGGCCGTGCTCACGATCATGTGCGTCGCCACGCCCGCGCTGGTCGACCGGATCGGCAAACGCGCGGCGCTGGCCGTCTGCCATTTCTCCATCGCCGCCGGGCTCGCCCTGCTGCTCATGACCGGTGTCACCGGCGGAGTGGGCTGGTACGTCGCCTCGACGGTGGTCGCCGGTGTCGGCTACGGCATCTCGTTCAGCGTGGTGGCCGACACGGCCGTCGCCGCGGTGCCCGCCGAGCGCGCGGGCGCGGCGAGCGCGATCGCCGAAACGAGCAACGAGCTCGGCAACGCGCTGGGCATCGCGCTCATGGGTTCGCTGGCCGCGCTGGTGTTCCGCCTGGCGGGCCCGGATCTCGCGCCCACGCTCGGCGAAACCCTCCAGCTTCCCGGTATCGCGTCCACGATCGTCGTCGACGCGAAGGAGGCGTTCGTCGCGGGTCTGCACGCCGCGGTCGCCGTGCTGAGCCTGCTGCACGCCGGACTAGGGACGCTCGCCCTGCGATGGCTCCCTCACTCGGGGAAAGCGCTTGTGCCCCAGGCGTCGGCGTAGGCGAAATCGGCCAGCGGGACTCGCTCACGCGGTGCCTTCTCGCGCTCGATCCGCCAGTCCTCTTCGAGTACCGAGGGGTCCGCGGGCGAGCCGACGGCGATGGCGATCTTCGGGACGACCTCGTCGGGCAGCCCGAAGAAGTCCTTCGCCGCTTCGGGGGAGAAGCCCGCCATCTGGTGCGCGATCAGGCCGAGGTCGACGGCCTGGAGCACGAGGTTCTCACTCGACAGCCCCAGCCCGTACTCGGCGTAGGGGACGTCGCCCTTCTCGTTCGTGGTCACCATCACGCCGATCAGCAGGAGCCCGGCGCGCTGGGCCCACGCGCGGTTTCCCGAGTCGAGCGTCGAGAGGATGCGGTCGTACGACGGTGTGCCGCGTAGCCCGACCAGGTAACGGGCGGGCTGGGTGTTGCCGAACGACGGCGCCCAGCGGGCCGCTTCGAGCAGCGCGCGGAGCTGGTCTTCGGTGACGATCGCTGACTCGTCGTAGGCACGCGGGCTCCAGCGATGGGCCAGGATCGACGCGATCGGGGTACTCGTGTCGGCGGGTTTGCGCATGGCCGGACGATAGCAAGAGGTGCTCTCCGTCACTAAAGTGAAAGCCCTCCGACTATTCCGTTGGTGTCAAGGAAGATTTACTTCCCGGGGTCCTCGAAGCGGTGGTCAGGACCACTTATGAGGGTGGCGAGCGTGCTCGGCCCCGGTAGGCTTCGCTCAAATAAGGGACGCGGGGGCTCCTCGGTGCCCACCAGGAGCACGCCCGGCCCGTCGAGGAGGTTCGGGCGTGGCCCTCGTGGTCCAGAAGTACGGCGGTTCGTCGCTGGAAAGCGCCGACCGGATCAAACGCGTCGCGGAACGCATCGTCGCCACCAAGAAGGCGGGCAACGACGTGGTCGTCGTCTGCTCCGCCATGGGTGACACGACGGACGAGCTGCTCGACCTGGCTCAGCAGGTCAACCCGGCGCCGCCGGAACGCGAGATGGACATGCTGCTCACCGCGGGTGAGCGCATCTCCAACTCACTGGTGGCGATGGCGATTTCGGCACAGGGCGCGGAGGCGTGGTCGTTCACCGGCTCGCAGGCCGGTGTGGTGACGACGTCGGTGCACGGCAACGCGCGGATCATCGACGTCAGCCCCAGCCGCGTGACAGAGGCCCTCGACCAGGGCTACATCGCGCTGGTGGCGGGTTTCCAGGGCGTGTCGCAGGACACCAAGAACATCACCACCCTCGGCCGCGGCGGTTCGGACACCACCGCCGTCGCGCTGGCCGCGGCGCTGAACGCCGACGTCTGCGAGATCTATTCCGATGTGGACGGTGTGTACACCGCCGATCCCCGGGTCGTGCCCGACGCCCGCAAGCTGGACACCATCGCCTACGAGGAGATGCTGGAGCTGGCCGCGAGCGGGTCGAAGATCCTGCACCTGCGCTCGGTGGAGTACGCGCGCCGCTACGGCGTCCCGATCCGAGTCCGTTCTTCCTACAGTGACAAGCCGGGCACCACGGTGACCGGTTCTATCGAGGAGATCCCCGTGGAACAAGCGTTGATCACCGGTGTGGCGCACGACCGCTCCGAAGCCAAGATCACGGTGACCGGGGTGCCGGACCACGCCGGCGCCGCCGCCAGGATCTTCCGGGTGATCGCCGACGACGAGATCGACATCGACATGGTGCTGCAGAACGTGTCCAGCACCGTCTCGGGCCGCACCGACATCACCTTCACGCTGTCGAAGGCCAACGGCGCCAAGGCCGTGCGGTCGCTGGAGAAGATCAAGGCGGACATCGGCTTCGAGTCGGTCCTCTACGACGACCACGTCGGCAAGGTGTCGCTCGTCGGCGCGGGGATGCGGTCGCACCCCGGTGTCACGGCGACGTTCTGCGAGGCGCTCGCGCAGTCGGGCGTCAACATCGAAATCATCAACACCTCGGAGATCCGGATCTCGGTACTGATCCGGGACGCGCAGCTCGACGACGCGGTGCGCGCGATCCACGAGGCGTTCGAACTCGGCGGCGACGAAGAAGCCGTCGTCTACGCGGGGAGTGGTCGCTGATGCCGGAAGGTCTGCGGGTAGGGGTCGTCGGGGCGACCGGTCAGGTCGGCGGCGTCATGCGCCGTCTGCTGGCCGAACGGAATTTCCCGGTCGCCGAGATGCGGTACTTCGCTTCGGCGCGGTCCGCCGGCTCGAAGCTTCCTTGGCGGGACGAGGAAATCGTCGTCGAGGACGCGGCGATCGCGGATCCGTCCGGTGTGGACATCGCGCTGTTCTCCGCCGGTGGCTCGACCTCGAAGGCGCAGGCGGAGCGGTTCGCCGCGGCCGGCGCCACGGTGATCGACAACTCGTCCGCGTGGCGCATGGACCCGGACGTCCCGCTGATCGTCAGCGAGGTCAACCCGGAAGCGATCAAGGAAGCGCGCAAGGGGATCATCGCGAACCCCAACTGCACCACGATGGCCGCGATGCCGGTGCTCAAGGTGCTGCACGCCGAAGCCGGCCTGGTGCGGCTCATCGCCAGCACCTACCAGGCGGTCTCCGGCAGCGGTCTCGCCGGTGTCGAGGAGCTGGAAGGCCAGCTCGCCGCGTCGGTGGCGAACGCGGGAGCGCTGACCCTCGACGGCGCGGCGGTGAGCTTCCCCGAGCCGAAGAAGTACGCGCGCCCCATCGCGCACAACGTCCTCCCGCTCGCCGGATCCATTGTGGACGATGGCGAATTCGAGACGGACGAGGAGAAGAAGTTCCGCAACGAGAGCCGCAAGATCCTGAGCATCCCGGAGCTCCGGGTCTCCTGCACCTGTGTGCGGGTGCCGGTGTTCGCCGGGCACTCGCTCTCGATCAACGCCGAGTTCTCGCAGCCGCTTTCGGTCGCCCGCGCGACCGAGCTGCTGACCGGGGCGCCCGGCGTGGAGCTGTCGGACATCCCGACGCCGTTGCAGGCCGCCGGTCAGGACCCGTCGTACGTCGGGCGGCTGCGGCCGGACCCGGGTGTCGAGGGCGGCCGAGGCCTGGTGCTGTTCGTGTCGAGCGACAACCTGCGGAAGGGTGCGGCGCTCAACGCCGTGCAGATCGCGGAACTGGTCGCGGCGGACTCCTGACGCCCACCCGGCCCGATACCAGCGTCTCTGCCTTTATCCGAGTACAGGAAGGCCCCCTTCCTTGCGCTAGACGCAGCGAAGGGGGCCTTCACGTACTCGGGAAGATGTGTGCCGCGCCGTCCAGCGGAAGGTCCACCGCGTGACGTCCGGCGGCCGTCAGCAGCGCGCGCAGCGGCGCGGTGTCGGTCGTCTTCGGCCGGGCGCTCGACCGTGAACAGGGTCTTCGGCGGGATCCAGCCGACCGGGACGGTGACGAGGCCGAGCTTCACCGCCGCGAAGACGTCGTGCCGCAGCGCCGGCACCTCGAGCGCCACGATCCCGCCCACGTACCCCCGGCACCGAGCGCCCATTGTGCCCGAAGCACCCGTGAGCGCGGGGCACTTTTCGAATACGATCGACGACTGTCCACTGTGGATATCGTTATTGCCTTGTCCGGTTCACCCGGTCCGGGCATCCTCAAGGACGGCAAACGTTCTCCACGAAGGGAAAGTCATGTACACGGCGGTCGAAGGCTCGCGGGTGCCGATCCGGATGTGGGCCGACCCCACGTCGGTCGAGGACCAGGCCATGCGGCAGCTGCACAACGTCGCCAACCTGCCGTGGGTGCACGGCGTCGCGGTCATGCCCGACGTCCACTACGGCAAGGGCGCGACCGTCGGCAGCGTGATCGCGATGCGCGACGCGGTGTCCCCGGCTGCCGTCGGCGTGGACATCGGCTGCGGGATGAGCGCGGTACGGACCTCGCTCACCGCCGCCGATCTGCCCGACGACCTGCTGAAGCTCCGCCGCCGGATCGAATCGGCCGTCCCGGTCGGCTTCGGCCTGCACAAGACCCCGGTGAACCCGGCGAAGGTGCACGGGGTCGGTGGCTGGGACGCGTTTTGGCGGTCCTTCGGCGACCTGCATCCCGGCGTCCAGGACCTGCACGACCGCGCGTCGCGTCAGATCGGGAGCCTCGGCGGCGGCAACCACTTCATCGAGGTCTGCCTCGAACAGGGCGGCGACGACGAAGGCCGCGTGTGGCTGATGCTGCACTCGGGTTCGCGCAACATCGGCAAGGAACTCGCGGAACGGCACATGGCCGTGGCGCGGAAGCTGCCGCACAACGCGGACCTGCCGGATCCGGACCTCGCCGTGTTCGTCGCGGGCACGCCGGAGATGCGGGCGTACCGGCGAGACCTGTTCTGGGCGCAGGACTACGCGGCGCGCAACCGCGCCACCATGGTCGCGCTCGTGAAGCAGGCGCTGAAGGACGTCGTCCCGCGGACGACGTTCGACGACGCGATCTCGTGTCACCACAACTAGGTAGCAACACCGCGCCGACCAGCGGATTTACGTTTACGAGCGTCTGCGAGTCTGTGTCAGATTACGCGACTGTATCCCCTGGTCAACCGGCAGATTGACGCGACCGTTTGCGATCTTGTGCGATTGCCTGCGAGTCGACGTCTGCCCCAGATTCTGCCCCAGCATTCGAGGTCTGCCCCAGACCGCCCGCAAGCACGGTGAGTTGCGGGTATGCGGCGAGCGCCGTCGTAAGTTTCATCCGCGCGGCCGACGTCTGCTGCACGTACTCCTGTGCCATGTCGAGGGTGGAGTGTCCGAGGATCTCGGCAATCTGGAACGCATCGAGCCCGCCCTCAGCGGCACGCGTAGCCCATCCTCGACGGACGGCGTACGGGCTGCGCCGGGACACCTTGGCCTTTTCTGCGGCGTTCTTCATGTGGTAGCCCATCGTGTCCGGGTGCATGATCCGCCCGCGCACCGTCAAGAACACCAGAACGCCACTGCACGGCAAGCCGTCGGTATGGACGAATCCGCATCCCTTGCTTTCGTCGCGCGCGGCGATGCGACGTGCAGCGATCTCACATGCCCGGTCGGTCAGCGGCACCGACCGCACGTCGCCGTCCTTCGGGTACGGGCGGATGATCCCGCGCCGCTTGACGAACGTCTCGGCGACCAGCATCCATCCGCGGTCCAGGTCGACGCGATCGGAGTGCAGACCGCACAGCTCGCCGGGGCGCAGACCGGTTTCGAGCCCGAACTCGAGGGCATCTCGGTAGTCCTCGCGAAGGTGCGTCCGCATGGCCGTGTTCGCCTTGGTCGAAAGGTAAGGTTTGGCCTTCTTGTGTCTCTTCGGGAGTTTAATTCCGGCGAGCGGCGATGCCATGAGGATCTCCGCTTTCAGCGCTGCCTTAATCGACACGTTGAACACGCTGAAAATGCGGTGCACATAACCGGGGGACATGCCGGGGCGCACCTTGAGATCCCCTTCTTGCACCCAAAGGTCAACAGCCTTGAAGGAAATGGCGTTTAGGGGGACGTCACCCCACTTGGGGAGAAGATAGTTCTTGACAATGCCCGCCTCGGTAGAGGCGGTGTCCGTGTCGTCAAAGGTGCGCTTCTCTGCCAGGCGATCCCACCATTCGCCCCACGGGGTCGTCGCCGCGATCGGCACTTCGGAAGGTGCAGCCTTGCGGCGCGCGTCGACTTCCTTTTCGTTCGCAGCATTCTTTGCCTTTGTTTTGGTCTCGTAACGAACGGCCTTCCCGTTGAGGTCCTTTACATACTGCTTCTTACCCGCGCTATCGCGGTAACCGCCACGGAAACCACCTCCGGGGTACGGATCGGCCCAAGGCATTTCTCGACCTCCTATGTGTTCTGCGTTGCAAAAGCCGGGGGAGAGCGGCTCGACCGTGGCGCCGCTCTCCCCCGGCTCTAAGCACCGCGGAAACGTCGTTCCAGTCGAGCGATTTCAAGATCGGTCGCGTCGCCGGCCTCGTGGCCGACTTGGTCGAGCTGGTCGTGGCGCAGTGCGACCACGACTGTCTGCGTGCACATGGTCAAGATCGCCGCGACCCACACGACGGCGACCGCGGAGCAGTTCAAGATCAGCAGCGGCGCGCTCCAGCCCAGCAGATGGGCCGCGATCGCGTGCGCGGTCAGCTCCGCGGCGCAAAACCCGGCAATCCAGAACAGCACGCGATGCAGTGGCACCGTGGCAGGCTCTGGGATCGGGTGGTGGTGCATGGTTTCCCCCTCCTTCGGCTTACGGGGATGACCCGTTTGGCAGAAGGAATAGCGCTCGTCGATGCCCGCTTGTTAGACGTAGGACGAAACACCAACCTGTTCGGAGTAAACCATCCGTAGTGGGACCACCCATGCGGAGTAGTGCATAGGTTAAATGTTGACAAACTTGCTTGCTTGCCTATGCAAAGCACCTAGGATGACCAGCCATTTTAGGGTGCGGAGTGATCGTTTTCGATGGCGGCGGCCGCCTCGGCGGCTTGTGCCTTGATCTGGAACACGGCTTCCAGGTAGCGCAGCTGAGCTAGCCGGCCGTCCTCCATGCGGATCCGCCGCGCCTCTTTTAGATGATCTTCGTCGGACGTCTCGAGGACCCGTGCCCGAAAGGCGGCCGACCACTCGTGCGCCCGTGGTCGTTCGACCTTGGTCGTGGCGGTCGGCTCGGGCGCCGGCGGTATCGGCCCGTCCTCGAGAATCACGCGCGGAGTGTCCTCGTTCCAGTGGGGAAGCGCCCGGCCGATGGCGCGGAGGTTCGTCTCCCCGACTCCAGGTTCGCCGTTCTCTACTGCGTCCAAGCTGCGTTTTGATATGCCCGCGAATGTGGCGAAAGCCGGCCGAAACTTGTACCCGATGGATTTGCGCGCAACTTCGACTGCATCGCCGAGTCGCTTACGTGCTTCCGCGCTGTAGTCAGCTGTGCGCAGTCTGCGTCGGGTCACTTGTGCAGAATGCCGCAGACTGGTGTAGAGCGCTACCTGTCTGATTGCTCGGGTTTTCCCTGGTCTGCCTCGGTACGTCTCTGCTGTACCCCTCATGAAGGTGCAGAGTAATGCAGAGTTGTGCAGAGTAGCAAGGGTGTGATGCAAGTTTGCGCTGTTCTGCGTTGACAAGATGATGCAGAACCATGCAGAGTGTGCTTATGACCACCACGCCCAACAAGTTGCACGCGGAGCGCGTTCGGCACCGCATGGCGGAACTGGGCATCAGGGACGCGAAGCAGTTGGCCGCACTCTCCGGCATCCCCTATGGAACGCTGCGTAACGCCGTTGCCGGACGGGACCCGATGCGCCTCGACCGGATTTACGTCATCGCGCAGTTACTGCGGCGACCTCACGACGCTTCCATTCGAGACGTCGTCGACGACATCCTCGCGACCAACGCCCCGCCCGATGCACCCTCCACAAAGACGGCCACCGGACCCCGCCGGAACAACGCCGGAGTCGCGGCATGACCGAATCACCGTGGATGACGCTGCAGGAAACCGCGGACTATCTGCGGATGCACGTCCGGACCGTGCAGCAGAAATGCCTCGAGTACGACCGCTCGGACGGCAAACGCGGTCTCAAGAACATGCAGCCGTCCGGCCCGGACGGCAAGCGGTTCGTGCACATCGACGACGCCAATCGCTGGATGGAGAAGCAGCCGCCGTCACGCGGCATCCGCCGGTTCCGCGTCGCCTCCTGATCTTCCCCCGAAAAAAGAGGCCCGCCTCACGCATCGCAGGCGTGAGGCGGGCATGGCCCCGAGGGGCCCTGACCAAGAGGAAGTGCCCTCGTGATCACAGCGAAGGATACCGCTACCGGCGGCCGCCACCGCTCGTGTGCGACGTCGTTCCGGACGTGGTTCCGCCGGGTGACCGGTCGCGCTTACGGCGCCACGGCCGAGGCCACCCGGATCTTCCCGGCCGTCGGTGACCTGATCGACCACCCCGACGTGCGGGTGATGCAGTTGCGCGCGCTCGGCGACGTCGAGGTCAGGTTCGACCCGGAGTTCGTGCCGCGTGAGTGCGGTTGGTGCCCCGGATCGCGCCGGATCACCACGGTGCGGGTGCACGGCGCCCCGGATCCGCACGACCCGCACAACCCGCTGCAGGTGGCCCAGGTGTGCCACGGCTGTGCGATGCAGCCCTACGGCCCCGTCAGGCAGGCCCTGGTCGAACGGATCGACCTCACGCGCCCGATCCGTCTCGAGGTGTGCCCGTGACCGCCCCGGATCGGTTGACCGAGGCGCAGCTGCGTAAGGCGCTCGCCGACTTCACGACCGTGCTGCAGCAGGAGCGCGATAAGGGCGAGGCGACCGCGAAGGACGGCGCGTGGCGTGAGGGTGCCCGCGTGGCCGGTCTCTCGTCGGCGCTGTCGCTGTTGTGGAACCTGACGCGCGGCGAGTTCGGTGAAGACCCCGAAGAACGCACGCGGACGTTGCTCGGCGAACTCGATCGCACGGTCGCCGCGATCCGCGCCGACCGCGCCGCCGGGGGCGACGGCGAGCGGAGCGTGCAGCGATGACGGTCCGCCTCGACATCTCGCCGTCGCCGCCGCAGTCCGTCCCGGTTCCGCCGCGGCTGGAGGTGCGCGAGTCCTTCGACGGCGTGGTCGCGATCCGGAGCGACCGCCGTAGCAGCCTGCGCAGCCCGTGGTCGGTGGTCTACGTGCCGCCCGGTTTCCGCCTCGCTCATGTCCTGCAGGCCCTCCGCGACGACCAGGTCGCCGGGTGGGTCCCTCTTGTCCAGGAAGGAACGTCCTCATGATCGACGCTGACGGGGTCACGTACCCCACCTATGCGCGGCTGGTCGTGCGCAAGCTCGGCGAGGGCACGCGCGCCAGGGTCGGCCGTATCGGCATCGAGTGGCGCTACGACCGCACTGACCCGTGGGCCATCACGATGCAGATCAGCGGCACTACGTACGCGTTCCGGTTCGCGCGCGAGCTGCTCGACCGCGGCCGGATCGAACCCGTCGGCGCCGACGGTTTCGTGTTCGTGCAGCCGTTGTTGTCGCAGTGGGTCGAGGTCACGGTGCGCTGCGGCTGTGAGCGGAACTGTTCGTCGTCGCTGTTCTCGTTCGATCACAGCGAGATCGACAACGTGCTCGACGTGACCGAGCAGCTGGTGCCGCTCGGCGCCGAGGCGGCCGCGGTCGACGAGGCCGCGGTCGACACCGAACTCGCCCGCATCGCGAACGGCGTGGCGTGAGCACGCGTTCGCACCTGTCGGTGGCGGGCGGCGACGGCGACCGCCGTCCCGCCCGCCGCCGCAAGACCGACACGACAGTCGTGTCGGGCTACGACTACCCGCGTAACCCGCTGCTGCAGTACAAGCCCGACCCGGATCCCACCGGCTGCCCCGCGTGCGCGTGGCGCAAGGTCAAACTCTGCCCGGTTCACCTGACGTGGCAGGCCGCGGCCGACTATTACGGCCACATCACCGATACGGCCGCTACAGGCGAGGAGCGGCAGCGTCTCGCCGGTCTCATCGACTGCAGCCTGCCGGAAGACCTGACCGGTCTTGAGACTGCAGACATCGAGGCCACCGCCGACGCGATTCTCGCCGCCGGGTGGCGACCACCAATAGGCGCTGCGGCCGCGTCCGACTGGCCGGCGAGTGAGCCGCGGTTCGAGGTCGAGCAGCCGTTGTTGCTGCGCGGCACCTTGCGCTGTGTCGTCGCCCGTCGCGAGTGGACGGCCGTCGGGTGGGTCTACCTGGTCGCGCTCCACCCTCGCGGCACCCCGGCCTCGGCCCGTGAAGCCGAGTTCACCGCGCTCCCGCCCGGTGAGCACCACGACACCACGAAGGGAACGCCATGAGTGTGAGCCTGTCCGGGCGGCTGCCCAAGGACGACAAGAACGGCATCAGCATGATCGGCGCCGCCCTGCTGGACGACCCGACCTCCACGCACCTGGTCGTCGCCATCGTGACCACGCAGAAGGTCACGCAAGACATCGAGTCGGGCGAGGTGATCCCAACCGCGCGCATCGTCGCCTGCGAGGCGTTCCCCGGCTCGAGCGCGGACGCGAAGTCACTTCGCCGGGTGTGGCGCGAGGCGTACGAGAAGCGCACCGGGCAACAGGCGATCCCGTTCGACAAGGTCGAGACTGCCCCGGCGAACGCCGCCGGCGACTTGCTGCGCGACGGCGCCGGGGTGGTCATGTCATTCCCCGGTGCGGGCAAGAGCAAGACCGCCGAAGAGGTCGACCTGATTTGCCAGGCCGCCAACCTGGTGATCACGGCGAACCTCGCGTCGGTGTCCATGCTCGCCCGGAAGTTGCGCGTCGGACGCGAGACCGCGGAACGCCTCATGGACGAACTGCGGCGCAGGGGCGTGGTCGGCGAGGCCGAGGGCAGCAAAACGCCACCGGTGATCCCCGAGGCCGCCGACCTGCCCGCGATCGTCGAGGCGATCCGCGGCCCGCGCACCGGCGAGGACCAGGCCGACAACGACGCGACCGATCCGGATCAGCCGTGAGCGGCGCGCCCCGCACGGCCGAGACCCTCACCACCGTGATCCGGCAGGCCACCGAGCAGTGGGCCCGCCGCAACGACGCCGAGGTGCCCCTGCCGGACTTCGCGGCCTACCTCGCCGACAACGTGCAGCACCGGGTGATCGACCCGACGTTCGCCGACTGCCGTACCTACATCGCCGAACTCGAGGCCGATAACGCCGTGTTGGCCGACGAGACCGCCCGCCTCGGCGAGGCGCTCAAAACGCAGACCCTCGCCGCCGAGACCGCCGTCGCCGAACTCGAGCAATCCCGCCAGACCACCCCTGAACTCGACGAGAGGACACGAGCATGACCACCGCCCCGAGACTGTCCAGTTTGGACGGCTCGCGCGGACTGCGCGAGAAGTTCGCCCGCGCCATGTACGAGCGCAACGTGCCCGGCGCCCGCTGGGACGACATCGTCAACGACGGTCCGCAACGCGTGGTGAAGCTGTACCGGGGCGCAGCCGCGGCCGCGGTCGACGTCTGGGGCGACAGCATGGCGGAGACCGTCACCGCCCTGGTGAAGCTCACCGACGAGACCAAGGCCGCGCAGGCGCAGTTGCTCGCCGCCGATGGGCTGCTCGAGACGCTGTTCGGCTACCTCGCCAACGGCGAGCGCGGCCACCCCGGCGAGGCCGCCCGCCGTACCGGCTGGATCTCGCAGCGCCGGATCGACGAACTTGGCGCGCGGTTGCGCGCGTGGCGCGCGTCGTGGGCGGTGTCCTGATGGGACTCAACGTCACCGAGGCGAACGCGGCCAACGCCGTGATCCGGTACGCGATCGCCCTGCAGGCCGCCTACCGGCCGCCGACCGACCGCGAACTCGAGGCCATGCAGGACATTGCGCGCGGCGCCACCAAACGACTGCACGCCGGGCTCACCGACGCTCACGTGCGCGAGGCGTTCGCCCGCCCTGCGGAACGGTTCGACCTCGACGACTCCCGACACCCCGTGTGGCCGGTGGTCTGGCAGGCCGCCCCGATCGAAGTCGTTATCGCCGCCGTCTACGCGGCCGACCCGGTTGACGCGTGGTCGCGGCTGCTCGCCGAGGTCGTGCGTGCCGTGGTCGCCACCTACGACCCCACCGCCACGGCGGGGGGCGCGTGATGGCCGCCCGGAAACGCGTCCGCATTGTCGCGCTTGACCGCGCCGCCCGCGTGCTGGTCGACGGCGTCGACATCTCCGGAGTCATCTCCGGGGTCGAGGTCTCCCTGTCGCCGGGGCAGCCCGCCGAGGTCACGCTGCGCGTGCCCCGCGCCAACGTGGTGCTCGACGGATTGGCCGACCTCGCCGTCGTCGCCGACGACCCCGCTCCGCACCGTGAGGGGCCGACGGCATGAGCGACCAGCAGAACCAACTCGACGACGTGGTCGACACGGCCGCCGTGTTCCTGCGCGCGGCCGCGGCCGACTCACCGGAGGCGGCCGACGTCGTGGTCGGCGAGTACCTCGGCGCCGGCGACCCGATCGAGCGCTACGGCCGGTTGTGGTCGCTGATCTCGGTCGGGCTGGTCGTGGTCGGCGAGACGCTGCGCGCGTTGATGAACCCTCCCGGCCCGGTCGCGCTCGAGGCCGAGGAAACCCCCGACCCGACCGAGTTGACCGCGATGAAGGCGATCACGGCGCAGGTGAACCTCGACGGCGAGGCCGCGCAGGACGTCGTCACCGGCCACGTGGCCGCCGAGGGGCTCGAGGGCCTAGTCGACCTCCTGCGCGCGTTCCTCGACGTCTACCGGCTCAACGCCATCTGGGGACCGGAGACGGCGACGTGACCGACCCCGTGGAGCTGCTGCGCACGTGGCGCGAGGACATCGACAGCGTGCCCTATCCCGACGACGACGTCGCCGATCCCGGCGACCGCCCTGCAGACACGGGCGGTCGCTGACCGGGCGGGGCCGGAGTCGCTACGGCGACCCGGCCCCGCTTTCCAACTGGGACAAGGAGAAAACCCCGTGATCCACCGGCACGACCCCGCCAACCCGGCGCCCGCGCGGCGCCGGGTTTCCGCGCGTATTCCGGGCGGTGCCTCATGCCGTGGCTGAGGCTCAACGACGTCGGCTACGACGACCCTCTTGTGCACGCCGTCGGCAATAGCGCGTACGGGGCCCTGACGCGCCTCAAGCAGTACGCGAGCGCGCAGCGCACCGACGGGTGGCTGCCCGCCCTCAAGGCGAGGCAGATCGCCACACGGCGCGAACTCAAGGCGTTGACCAACGTCCGTCTCGGCGACGGCCCGCCGATGATCCACCAGCCCGGCGACGAGTGCCGATGCCTCGAGGGAAAGAAGTGGAACGCCGAACTCGGCGGCTACTGGGTGCACGCCTTCCTCGACGAGAACCCCTCTCGCGCCGAGAACGACGTGCACCGCGCCAAGACGCGCGAACTCAAGGACAAGGAACTCCGGGCCGCGGTCAAGGCCCGCGACGGCATGGCCTGCCGGTACTGCGGCATCACCGTGAAGTGGGCCGACCGCAAGACCCCCGCGGGTGGCGTGCTCGACCACGTCGACCCGAAGATCGCCGCCGGTGCCGACAACCTGGTCGTCGCGTGCCGCGGCTGCAACGGACGCAAAAAGGACTGCACCCCCGAGGCCGCCGGGCTCATCCTGCTGCCCCCGCCGAACCTCGCCGCGATCAACGCCGAATCAACGCCGGATCAACCGGCCATCACCGACCGATCACCGGATCGACCAGAAACCGACCCGGATCCCGCGCAGAACACCATCCCGGCCGGAAACCAAGTCCCACCAGCGGAAAACATCACCAACACCAGGCCCGACCCTGCCCAAAACCAGCCACAGAACCCCATGATCACCGACGGAATCACCGGCCCGATGACTACCGGGACGGGTAGGGGACGGGACGGGGTAGCCCCCCAGACAGGCCCCACCACCTACCGGGACCGCGTAGGCGATGCAGGACCCAACGGCCACCGCCCCACCGTGGGCCCCGCCGACACACCCCGCGACCAACTAGCCCCCAACCCCTACACCCGCACCGCCACACCACCCCCGCCCCCGCAACCGCCGGACATTCCCCGGTGACCCGCTACCGAGGCCAGTTCAACGCCCGCGAGCTAGACGACCTCGCCGCGCGCGAACTGCTCGAGCGGGAACGCGAACTCGCCCTCGCCGTCGACTGCCCCGAATGCCAGCAGCCCGCCGACCGCCCGTGCCTCACCCCCGACGACCGACCACTGCGTGCCCCCGCCCACTGGAAACGGATCCGGGCGGCCGACCACCACCGACAGAAGCGTGACCCTCAATGAGCACCGAACCCGAACGCCCCGCCCCGGCCGACGTCATCGAGACCGTGGTCGACCTCGAGCCGTGGCAGCGCCGTTTCGCCGAGACGCAGTTCGTCCACGCGAGAACGGTCGACGAGATCGCGCGGACGACGCTCGCCGCGATCGTGCCCGGAGTCGCGGTCGCCGCCGTCCGCATCGGCCAGTCGTTCGCCGCGCTCGCCGAGGCGCTGCAGGCCACCGTGCCCGCGCTCGCAGCCCTCGACACCGCCGACCGGTTCGCGGCCGCACTCGACCACATCCGTACCCGCAACACCGGACCCGCCCGGCAGCCTCGGCCGCCGCGCACGATCAACGCGAGGGGAACCCGCCCGTGACCGACCTGACCGACCCGAAGACCCTGCGGCAGTGGCAGACCGAACTCGTCTCCCTTGCCGCCAAGCTCACCGACCCCATCACTCTCAAGGTGATCCGCGACGACATGAGCACCACCACCCATACCAAACCGTCGTTGCTCGAGCAGCTGCGCCAGGCGCACGCGCACGGCGGCGAGACCGGCAAGGCATCGGGCAGCTCGCCCGGTGCCCCGATCCGGGTCGCCGCGGCCGACCTGCAGCGCCACCTCGACCGCGAGGCCGCAACCCTGCACTTCAACACCTTGGTCCAGGACGCTGACGCCGTGTCCCGGATCCGGGCGGCCGCCGGCATCGCCGGGCGATGGGCCGACGTCCACCAGGTCGCGGCCGCTGTGCTCGAGCTGCGATACATGGTCGAGCGGATCGAGGAACTACTCGACCCGCCCCGGCGGCTGCACATCGCCGCCGCGTGCCCCGCGTGCGGGCAGGGCATGGTGTGGCGCCTCGACCCCAGTACCGGCGAACTCGTCCAGGCCCCGGCGCTCGCCCTCGACGCGCGCACCGGCTGCACCTGCCTCGGCTGCGGGCAAGTGTGGGGGCCGGAAAACCTCGAGTTCCTGCAGGGCGTGCTCACCGTGGAGCAGGCGCAGCGGCCACGGCTGCGCAGCAGCGTCGAGGGCAACGGCCACCGATCCGAAGTCCCGGTCACCCACACCGGGCGGCCCGACGACGTGGTCGAGTAGTGCTTACGCGCCATCTGCGTCGCGCCGAGGCATCCTCGACGAAGCCAATTTCAAGTCAGCGGGCATCACCGTCGCCGCGGACTGCCCGTAGACCAGGCACCGAAGATCCATGTCCTGTTCCAGGATCAGTGCGCGGCCGGTGAGTATCGCGCCGATCGCCACGACCGGCACGCGGGTAGAGGCGTCGGCGCCCTTGTACATCTCCGGTCCCTCAGTCAGCAGATAGCAGGCCGCCTGCACGGCAGGCAAGGCGTGATCAGGGTCGAGGGACCGATCGGCCGCGAGCAGGGCCAGCGCGTGGTTGACCATCAGCGCGCGGGCGTGCTCGTCCGCGGTCACCAGATAGACCGGATCGCCGCCGGTCTCCATCCGGGACACGTCCCGGCCACGGGCGGCGCACCTGGCCACCAGTTCGGCGGCGATCCGCTGTGCCTGTTCGCCCCGCATCAGCCTGGTGCCGTCGAGCGTGCGGCCGTTCGGCAACGTCACCTGGTTGACCAGGACGTCCCCGGCGCCGGCGGCGTCCATCCGCTCGTGTGCGGCCTGGCCGTAGCGCAGCATGATCTCGTGTGCGGGCGTGGTCTCACCGCCCACGTAAGTGCGGGTGGCCTCGTCCCACTGCGCGCCGAGGCGGAGGCGCCCGCTGTAGCCGAGCCGGTCGATCCGCGGCTGCCCGTCGCGGATCCGGGTGCGGAACCGTTCGGGGTCGAGCGGGTTGCCGGCGCCGAGTCGGCCCGGCGCGGCCGCCGCCAGGCCGTACCGCCACTCGGTGATGATCCGGCGTGTGCGGCGCAGGGTCTCGATCCGCTGGGGCTGGGACAGTTCCCGCCAGTCGGCGCCGACACGGACACGGATCGCCTCGGCGAATTTCGCCTGTTGCTGGGCGAACTGTCGGACCCGCTGCTCCTGGGCGGGGTCGCGTAGGGCGAGGTGCGGAGTGGGGAAGCTATCGGCGGTGATCACATCGTTCCTTTCCTGGCGGTCCGGTCTGCCGGACGCGGTCGTTGACCAGCGTTCCACCATGCCGTGCATGGACTGTGGACCAAATGTGGACGGCCCGGCGTCCGACGTTCACCGCGCTCGAGGCGATCGCCGCGGCGTGCACCGACCTGCCACTGCGCGACACGCGGTAACCGAACCCTGTTCGACAGACGGCGTGATCGTTCTGCATACTGGAGGCACTTAGGCGAAGTGTGCCCGGACTCGGCACCAAAAGAAGCCCCGACCGAACCCGGTCGGGGCTTCTCTCGTTTCGCCGCCCTCAGGAGATCTACGTCATGGCTGATGTGGGTGCGCCGTCGCCGCCGGGCCGCTGTTCGGACTCCACGTGTCCGAGGCCCGCCCAACTCTTCGGGGTGGGGTGGATGGCCTCGGCGAACGGGCGCCCGT
The DNA here is from genome assembly GCF_029369745.1 of Amycolatopsis sp. QT-25. Lineage (NCBI taxonomy): Bacteria > Bacillati > Actinomycetota > Actinomycetes > Pseudonocardiales > Pseudonocardiaceae > Amycolatopsis > Amycolatopsis sp. QT-25. Next base: position 7,529,368 of record NZ_CP120210.1, on the reverse strand, counting down.
GGCGCCGGGTCACGGCGCAGCTGCGCGAACTCGCGGCAGCCTCCGGTGCGGCGTGCGGGTTGTGCGGGCACCGGATCGACCTGGACCTGCCCGCCCGGCACAAGATGTCGTTCACCGCCGACCACATCGTGCCGCGCAGCAGGGGCGGCCCGGACACCCTCGACAACGCGCGCCCGGCGCATCGCACCTGCAACTCGAGCCGCGGCAACCGGGCGCACGAGGCGCCGATGCCGACTTCGCGGAAGTGGTGACCGTTCATGCCGTGGGTCAGACGACAGAAGCAGAGGCCGCACCGGTGCATGACGCCGGACAACCTCAACACCGCGCTTCGGGACACCGCGACCGCTGGTGATCAATGGCAATGCGAGACGTGCGGCGCGGTCTGGACCGTGCACAAGACCACCTCGCCCGCGCGACCGTTCGAGTTCCGCAAGAACTTCACGTAGGTGGTGATCATGTGCGGCAGGTGGTGGTGATCGCGGGCCCGATCTGCGCGGGCAAGACCACGCTCGCGCACAAGCTCGCCGAGAAGAACGGCGGCCGCGTGCTCGATCGTGACGAGATCGCCCGATCCCTTGGTAGCCCGCGCCGGTGGCTGCACAGCAGGGCATACAGCCGACAGGCCGAACAGGTGATGCGGCTCGAGCTTGACCGGATAGCCAAGGCCCGCGAGGGCATCGTGTACGTGGTGCGCTCCCTGCCGGTGGCGGCGCAGCGCGCCGCGCTGGTCGACCGGCTGCGCGCCGAATTGATCCTGCTCGACCCCGGACGCGACGAGTGCATACGCCGCGCACGAGCAGACCGCCGGCCGCCGGGCAGCGTGCCCGCCATCCACCGGTGGTACGCCCGCTACCTGCCCAGCACGGAGGAACCGGAACCGGTCGAGCACTTCGCGACGTCGCGTGACTGGTGACCACTGTCCACACGCGACACAGCCGCGCTCATCGATGTGCACCGCGCCGACCTGGGTTTTTTAGGCGTGAGGGCACGGGAGACCCCGCGCCCACCATCCCGGAATTTCTCCCCGGCATAAAACACATGGGCGGAGGGTGATCATATTGACGGCCGATCGGATCACGACGATGAGCGATGTGATCGCCGCTGAGATCAGGGCGACGCGCAAGCGCTCCGGGCTCACGCGCGGCGAGTTCGCCGCGGCCGCGTGGGAGCGCGGCGCGCCGGAGTCGTTCTCGGCCGCCGTGGTCGGCTACATCGAGACCGGCCGCCCGGACAAGGACGGCCGCCGGCGGCGCGAGGTCACGGTCGACGAACTGCGGTTCATCGCCGCCGCGGCCGGTACGACGCCGCTCGGTCTGCTCGGCGAGCACGCCGCGCTGCTCGGCGGCGACGAGCCCCCGGAGTGCCCGCGCTGCGCGGCGGAAACGGGCACGCTCGAGCGGCAGGTGCGCGCGGACATCGCCGCACTCGGCGACCTCGCCGACACCGAACCGGCGCTCGCCGAACTCGCCTACGCCCTCGCGGCCGCGGTCGACCGCGGCGCCGACGAATTCCCGATACCGCCGCTCGCCAAGGAACTACGGGCGACGCTCAAGGCGCTGACCGACGCCGTAGCCGTGCGCACGGCGCCGGATGACGACGACGAGTTCGGCGACCTCGGCGACCCGGAGTAGCTCACGAGGGGAGGTCCCCGCGTGCCGCTGTCCGAAGAGGACCGAACAGAAGCCCTGAGGGCGCAGCTGCTCGACCTATACGGGCTGCGGTGTGTTCCCCGGTGGGGAACGCCGCGCGACCCGTCACGGAAGACCTACGGGCCCAAGGTGGCGCGGATCGCCGAGGCGTTCGGGACACCGTTCATGCCGTGGCAGCGCTACGTCGCCGACGTCGCGCTCGAGGTCGACCCCGTCACCGGACGTCTGGCCTACCGCGACATCCTGCTGATGGTGCCCCGGCAGTCGGGCAAGACCACGCTGTTGCTCGCCAAGATGGTGTGGCGGGCGAACGCGTGGCCGCGGCAGAACATCCTCTATTCGGCGCAGAACCGTCTCTCGGCCCGTAAGAAGTGGGAAGAGGAACACGTGGCCGCGCTCGACGCTGCGCAGCGTTTCCGGGGCCGCTACACCGTGCGCAAGGTCAACGGCAACGAGGCGATCCGGTGGCGCAACGGGTCGCGGCACGGGATCACCTCGAACACCGAGACCGCCGGCCACGGCGAGACGCTCGACGACGGCACGATTGACGAGGCGTTCGCGCTCGAGGATTCCCGGTTGGAACAGGCGTTCTCTCCGGCGATGATCACGCGGCCGCAACCGCAACAGTGGTTGGTGTCCACCGCGGGCACGCTCGCGAAGTCGCATTTCCTCAACGGCAAGCGCAAGCGCGGCCGCGCGATCGTCGAGGCGGGCGAGCCGTCCACGTTCGCCGTGTTCGACTGGACCGTCGGCGACGTCTACGACCGGGACGACCCGGCGACCTGGTGGTCGTGTATGCCCGCGCTCGGCCATACCGTCGCCGAGGCCGCCGTGCGCAGCGAGCGGGGCAAGATGGAGGCGGGCGAGTTCGACCGCGCCTACCTCAACGTCACGAAAGTGGTGGTCGTCGCCGACGACCCGAACGTGCCCACCAAGTGGTGGGCGGACCGGCACGACGCGCGATCGACCGCGGCCGACGTGGCGCTCGCGGTCGATATCACACCGGACCGACAGAAAACCGCGATCATGGCCTACGGGCACCGCCCGGATGGCCGCGGGCACGTCGAGGTGAGCGAGCTGCGCGACGGCACCGACGGCGTGGTCGAGCGGCTGGTCGAACTGCGCGACCGGCACAACCCCATCGCGGTCGGTCTCGACGTGGCAGGGCCCGCCGGGTCGCTGCTTGTTTCGCTCAACAATGCCGGATTCACGACACCGAAGGATCCGATGAAGCCGGGGCGCGGGCAGCTCGCGATCCCGACGGCTAGGGAGTTCGCCGCATCGTGCGGCGCGTTCGCCGATGCAGTGGAGCACGACCGCCTGCGTCATCTCAATCAGCGACCGCTCAACGAGGCGTTGACCGGCGCACGTACTCGCCCGCTCGGCGACGCGTGGGCATGGGCCCGCCGCACGAGCGACTCGAATATCGCGCCGCTGGTGGGCGGAACCGTTGCCCGGTGGGCATACGAGAGCCGCGCGCACCTGGTGATCGATGACTACGACGTGCTGGATTCGGTGTGGTGAAAGGAGAATCTCGGATGTCGCGTGAGCTGGTCACGACGCTGCTCGACCTCGCCGGGCTGTTGCTGGTCGCCGCCGGGATCGGTGCCGCGCTGTTCCCGCTGATCGGGTGGGCCACGCTCGGCCCGGTCGGTGCCTTGCTGCTTGCCGGGTCGCGGGTCGCGGTGTGGATCGGCACGCCGGCCGCCGCGCCCGTGTGGTGGCAGAGGTTTCGCGGGGGTGGTCGCCGGTGAGCCTGTTCTCTCGCGCGTCCACCGTGGACGACTCGCAGATCCCCGCACGGCCGGTGTCCGGCCGCACCGGTACGGCCGTGGTCACCAACAAGACCGCGATGCAGCACAGTGCGGTATGGGCGTGCCTGCGGCTGCGCGGCGACCTGATTTCCACGATGCCGGTCGACGCCTACCGCATGGTGGACGGGATCCAGGTCGAGACGAAGAAACCGCCCGTGCTGGTCGCGCCGGGCGGCGAGCGGATGAAGCTGCACGAGTTCCTGTACTCGACGCAGGTCGACCTCGACCGCGCGGGCAACACGTTCGGCATCATCACCGCGTTCGACGGTCTTGGCCTTCCTGCGCGGATTGAGCTGGTCGACCTCGGCGAGGTCACCGTGCGGATCATCGACGGCCAGATCGACCACTACCGGATCCGTCGGCAGAAGTACACGCCTGCCCAGATCTGGCACGAAAAGCAGTTCACCGTCGCCGGTCTCCCGATCGGACTGTCGCCGACCTCCTACTCGGCCATGAGCATCGGTCAGTACCTCTCGGCGCAGCAGTTCGCGCTCGACTGGTTCACCGACGGCGCGATCCCCGCCGGCGAACTTCGCAACACCGAGAAGACGGTCAGCCCGGTGGAGGCGACCGCGATTAAGCAGCGGTTCAAAGCATCCGTCGCCAACCGTGACCTGTTCGTGCACGGCAAGGACTGGGAATACCAGCCGATCCAGGCGATGGCCTCGGACGCGAATTTCCTGCAGGTGCAGCAGTTCGGGATCGTCGATATCGCCCGGTTCTTCGGATGTCCGGCCGACGTCATCGACGGCGCGGTCGCCACCGGGTCGATCACGTACGCGTCGATCAGTCAACGCAACCTGCAGCTGCTCATCATGAATATCGGCCCGGCCATCTTCCGTCGCGAGTCCGCGCTGTCGGACCTGTTGCCGCGGCCGCGGTTCGTGAAGCTCAACAGCGACGCGCTGTTGCGGATGGACCCGCAGACCCGCGCCGAGGTGATCGGTAAGCAGATCGCCACGCGGCAGCTCGCGCCGTCCGAGGCCCGCGCGCTGGAAAACCGGATGCCGTTCACCGACGAGCAGCTCGCCGAGTTCGACCGGCTGTTCGGCAACCCCCGCACGCAGCCCACTACTGCAGAGTCAGGAGCGACGACATGACCCCCGAGTCTCGCGCGGCCGCGGCCGCCGAACGCAGCCGCGCCGTTGCCGCGCGGGCTGACCGGCCCTCGCAGCGGCGCGCGGCCGAACACGACACCACGCCGCCGCGCGTGTCGGCGCAGCTGCGCGGGCTGCAGCTGCGCGACTCCGCGACCGGTGGCGGGCTCGAGTTCGACGGATTCGCCACGGTGTACGACCGCGGCTATGAGATGTGGGACTACTACGGTCCCTACACGGAAGTGGTGTCCGCCGGTGCGGCGAGTGAAAGCCTTGCCCGCGCCGACCTCGACGTGCCGCTCGTGCTGCAGCACCAGGACTTGCGCCGCATCGCGCGCACGACCAACGGGTCGCTGCAGCTGACCGAGTCCGACGAGGGGCTGCGTGTCCTCGCGCCGAACCTCGACCGCGAGGACCAGGACGTGGCCTACATCGTGCCCAAGCTGCGCGCCGGGCTGGTCGACGAGATGTCGTTTAAGTTCCGGATCACGTCCGGGCAGTGGTCGCCGGACTACAGCGAATACCGGATCAACGCGTTCGACCTGCACCGCGGCGACGTCGCGATCGTCGGCTACGGCGCCAACCCGCACACCGCCGGCGCCGGGATGCGCGCCGCGGATCCGCTCGAGGCGCTGCGCGCGCTCGACGACGACCAGGCCCGCGCCGCGCTCGCCGCGCTGCAGGCCCGTTTCACCACGACCCCCGCACCGTCTCGTGTCCTCATCACCGACGAGGACACGAGGATGCGCCGCCTATAGACGGCGCGCTTTCCCTGCTGCTTCGCGTAAGGAACCCCGCACCGCGCCCGCGTGGCCTGGTCTGGGTGTCACCGCCTGCTGCCCGCAGGGCCATCCGACAGAACAACGATCCCCGCCACGCGGGAGGGAGGACGACGTCGACATGACGCTCGCTCAGCTCATCGCGCAGCTCCGGGGCCAGATGGCCGCCAAACTGGAGCAGCGCAACGGATTCGCCTCGACGCTCGCCGAACTGCGTTCACAGGACACGGTCGACGAGGTCAAGGTCACCGAAGCTCGCAAGGCCAAGGACGATCTCGACACCGAACTCGACGCCCTGCAGGCGCGGGTCGCCGACCTCGAGGCGGAACAGGCCCGCGACGACGCAGCCGACCGGTTGCAGCGCGAGACCAACCCCGGCGCCCCGCGCCCCGCCTACGACCAGACCGCGCGCGTCGGCACCGAGGAACGCACCTACCGCGCCGACGAGGACCGCAAGGGCGCCGGTTTCGCCCGTGACGTCGCGGCCGCGTTCATCGGCGACTACGGCGCGCAGGCCCGCCTCGCCCGCCACATGAACGAGGAACAGGTCGAACGGGGCGCGCAGCTCGAGGGCGCGCAGAAACGCGCCGTCGGTACCGGCGCGTTCTCCGGGCTGGTGGTCCCGCAGTACCTCATCGACATGTACGCGCCGATGGCCACCACCGGCCGCCCGTTCGCCGACGCCTGCCGACACCACGACCTGCCGGAAACCGGCATGACCGTGAGCCTCGGCCGCGGCACCACCGGCACGAGCGTGGACGACCAGGCCACCGAGAACAGTGCCGTGTCCGAGACCGACTACGACGACACGCTGCTGACGTTCCCGGTTCGCACCGCGGCCGGCCGTCAGACCGTGTCGCGCCAGGGTGTCGACCGTGGCGTGCGGGTCGACGACACGATCGTCGAGGACCTGTACAAGCGGTATCACGCGAACGTCGACTCGAAAACGATCAACCTCGCCACGGTCGGTCTCTCCGCGGTCGCGACGCCGGTCACCTACACCGACGCCACCCCGACGGCCGAGGAGCTGTACCCGAAGATCCCCGAGGCGCTCGCCGGGGTCGAGGGTTCGCTGCTCGACGTCGCGTCCGGCGAGAACATCGCCGTGATGCACTCCCGCCGCTGGTACTGGCTGCAGAACGCCATGAGCACCAAGTGGCCGCTCATCTCGCAGCCCGGCATCGTCGAGAAGACCCTCGGCGCGAACTACGCCGAACGGTACGGCAGCGGCATCCGCGGCGTGCTGCCCAACGGCACCCCGGTGCTGGTCGACAACAACATCGCCACCAACCTCGGCGCGGGCACGAACGAAGACGAGATCTACATCGGCGACAAGAACGAGTTCCACCTGTGGGAGGACCCGGACGCGCCGGTGCTCATCCGTGCGGAACAGGCCAAGGCCGAATCCCTCGGCATCGTCCTGGTGGTCTACGGCTACTACGCCTTCACCCACACCCGCTACGCGCACGCCCGCAAGATCTCCGGCACCGGGCTGATCACGCCCGCGTTCACCGGGGTCTGATCCACCCCCCGTCCACCTGCAGCGGCGAGCACCGTCCATACCGGACCGTGCTCGCCGTTGCGCGTTTCACCCTGTCGCAGGAAGGAAAGCGGAATGAGCAACGAGGACCAGGCCCCCGCCGTCGCCGCGCCGGAGGGCACCGCGCCGGGCAACGCCACGTCGGCGACCGACGACGCGATGATCGCCGCGCTGCTGCGCGAACGCGCCGCCTACGCCGGTCGGGGCGGCATGGCCGACCGGGTCAAGGCCGTCGACGAGCAACTCGCGCTGCGCGGGTACACGGCACCGGCCGAGGCCGAGGCCGCCGCACCGGTCCCGCCGGGCGGCGACGCGCCTAAGGATCCGAAGCCGGCCACCGCGAAGCGTCAGCAGACCCGGTAACCGCGATGGCCGAGACCGTCTACGCCACCTTGGCGCCGCTCAAAAAGGCGCTCAACATCCCGGCGACCGACACCAGCGAAGACGACGACCTCGCCCGGCATCTGGCGACCGCGTCGCGCGGGATCGACCGGGTCTGCGGCCGGCGCTTCTACCGGGACGACACCGCCACCGCGAAGACGTTCCCGATCGTGGGGCGGACGTTGTTCGCCCCCGAGGGCAACCTGCTGCTCACCGGCGACATCGCCACACCCGGCGGGGTGGTCGTCGAGGACGGCTACGCCTACGGGACGTTCACGCCGGTGACGCAGTTCGAGTTGTCCCCGCTCGCCCCGGAACCCGGTTGGCCGCACACCGGGGTGGCCACGGATCGGATGTGGCCGCACGGCGCGACCGGGCGCGTGCGGGTCACCGCGGTGTGGGGATGGCCGGAAGTGCCCGACGACATCGTGCAGGCCACGTTGCTGCAGGCCGCCCGCCTGTATCGGCGCAAGGACAGCCCGGAAGGGATCAGCGGGTCGGCCGAGTGGGGACTCATCCGGGTCAGCCGCACCGACCCGGACGTCGCCGCGCTGATCTCGCCGTTCGTGCTCCCCGGATTTGGATAGGGGGAATCGGTGGATATCTCCGCAGTGAAGACCGCCGCCGCGGCCGCCGTCGGCACGATCGGGGGGTTGCGCTGTTTCCCGTTCGTCCCGGACGCGATCAGCCCGCCCGCGTGGTTCGTCGCCGAGGTCGAGGTCGAGTACGACACCACATTCGGCCGCGGCATGGACACCGTCTACCTGACGTGTCGCCTGCTGGTGTCGCACGCGACCGACCGCACCGGGCAGGAACAGCTCGACGGCTACCTGCGCGGCGCGGGCCCGCTCTCGGTCAAACAGGCGCTCGAGGCCGACCCGTCGCTCGGTGGGGTGTGCGACGCCGTGCGGGTGCAGCGCTGTTCGGGCTATGGGCTGTACGAGCACAACGCAACTCAGTTCTACGGCGCCGAATGGCGCGTGCTGATCATCGGGCGGGGGGACTGACCGTGTCGCATTTCGTGCTGCTCAACTGCCGGTTGTTCACCGGCGGCGCCGACCTCACCGGATCCTCGAACAAGCTCGAGCTGTCCGCCGAGGTGTCCGACGAGGCGCGGACGAACTTCGGTTCGGGCGGCTGGAAAGAGGTGATCGGCGGGCTCGCCGAGACCGAGTTGTCCGGCGGGGGCCAGTGGGAGGCGGGCGACCCCGGACGGGTCGACGATGCCCGGTGGTCCGAACTCGGCGGGCTCGGCCCGTGGACGGCGTGCCCGGACCGGGCCGACCTCGGCGCGCTCGCCTACTTCACGGTGGCGATGTCGGGCAAGTACAAGCTCGGCGACCAGGTCGGCGCGGTCGCGCCGTGGGAAGGCGAGGCCAAGGGGTCGTGGCCGCTGGTCCGCGGCAAGGTCGCACACCCGCCCGGCACCGCCCGCACCGCGACCGGCACCGGTTCCGGGATCCAGGTCGGCGCCGTCCCCGCCGGAAAGCATCTCTACGCCGCGGCTCACGTCCTGTCGATCGCGGGCACCGGCTCGCCGTCGATCACCCTCGGCATCGAGTCCGACGTCGACAACACGTTCGCCTCCCCGGCCGACGTCGCGTCGTTCGCGGCCGCCGATGCGCTCGGCGGGCAGATCATCCGCGCACCGGGCCCGATCACCGACACGTGGTTCCGTCCCCAATGGACGATCACCGGCACCGCCCCGTCGTTCCTGTTCGTCGTTGCCCTCGGCATCGCCTGACCCTGTAAGGAGAAAACCCCATGCCGCACATGGTGCTGCTCGCGTCGTACCTGTCGATCAACGCGACCGACGTGTCGGAACACTCGAGCAAAATCGAACTCAGTGTCGAGGTGTCCGACGAGGACGCGACGACGTTCCGGTCGCTGGGCTGGAAAGAGGTACTCGGCGGGCTCAAGGAAGGCAGCTTGTCGGCGACGTTCAAACAGGACATCGCCGCCGGTGAGCTCGACGCGACCATGTGGCCGCTGCTGGGCACGAACGTGCCGTTCGAGGTGCGGCTGTCCGACGGCGTGGTCGGCCCGTCCAACCCCAAGTACACCGGCACGGTGATGGTCAAGAAGTGGGCGCCGATCGCCGGACAGGTCGGATCCGTGGCCGAAGTGGACATCGAATGGCCGACGTCGGGACAGGTCTCCCGCGCGGTGTCGTAGATGCCGGTCGACCTGGACCTGTCGGGCCCGGAGAAGCGGTTACGCGACATCGCGCGGGCCCTGCGCACCGAAGAGGACGGAAAGCAGCTACGGAAGGACCTCGCCAAGAACTTGCGAACCGCGCTGCAACCGGCCCGGCAGCAGGCCCGCGCCGCCATCCGGTCGATGCCCTCGCAGACCAAGCACCCCGGACGGTCGCTGCGCTCGGCGATCGCCTCGAAAGTGCAAGTCGTCGCGAAGATGTCCGGCAAAGCAGCCGGCGCCCGCGCCGTCACCAAAATCATCAAGCTCCGCGGCTTCACCCACGCGCCCCGGCGCACGAACTCCGCGGCCGGTTGGTCGCATCCGAACTGGGACCACGGAACCGAATCCCACCAGATCGGCAAACCCGACTGGTTCGACGACGCCATGCGCGGCGCGGCAATGGACGCCCGCCGCCGCGTGGTCGACGCGATGGACGACACCGCGCGTCGCCTCTCCCGAAAGGTGTGAACCCCATGCGTTTTGTCATCGCCTACAGCCCGGACGACGGGCCCGCGCAGCGGTACGACTTCGACCCGGACGACCTGCGGGTCGCCGCGGCCGAGGATCTCGAGCGCAAGTACGAGGGCAGCCTCAACGAGCTGCAGCAGGCGCTCATGTCCGGATCCATCCGCGCGAAGCGGGTAGCGCTGTGGCACGTTCTGCGGCAGCAGCACAAGGAGCTGCGTTACGACGACGTCGATTTCCGTGCGGGCGAGGTCGAGGTCATCCTCGGCCGTGAGCTGCTGGAGAAGCTGCACGCCGCCGCGCAGACCGCGACCGGTCTGTCGGAAGACAAACGGCGTGCCGCGGTCGCAGCGTTCAAGGCGCAGCTTGACAAGAGCGACGACGGCGAGGGCCAGGGGGACGAGGTGCCCGCCCCGGCGGGAAAAGCGCCCTCGAAGAAAAAGGCCGTAAGTACTGCCTGAAAATCGCCGAGGTGCTGCACATCCGACCGTGGGAACTGGGGCTGTTGACGGTCTCGCAGTTCCACGCGGCATGTGCCTACATCGACCAAATCATTGAGGCACAACAAAAAACTACATAGCGCAGAGGGGGTGTCATGGCCTCCGATACGTCCCTGCTGTTCGACATCCTCGGCCGTGACGGCGTGTCGAGTGTGTTCCGGGAGATCCGGCGGGAGGCACTCGTCACGGCGGGGGTGATGCGCTCGGCGGGTGAGTACACCGCGGGCATGGCGCAGAGCAACGCGCAGAGCATCCTCGGACTCACTCAGACGTTCGTGAAATTCGGGGCGGTCGCCTCGGCGAGTGCGCTGGTGGCCGGTGGTGCGCTCGCCGCGGTACCGCTCGCGTTCGCCGGTCTCGGCGCCCTGGTGCTCAAGGAAAACGCCGTGGTCGCGCAGGCGTTCAGCTCGCTGGGCTCGCACGTCAAACAGCAGCTGACCAGCCTCGCGGCCCCGTTGGTTCCGTACTTCGCGGAGATCGCCGGGCAGCTGCGAGGGACGTTCGACGAACTGGCGCCGTCGATCGGACAGGCGTTCTCGGCGGTCGGCCCCTACCTGACCACCCTCACCGACGGCATCACCGGTTTCGCGTCGCAGGCCATGCCGGGGCTGCTGACCGCGATCACCTCGGCCGGACCGGTGTTCGACGGACTGGCAAACTTCCTGACCTCACTCGGCGCGGGTGTCGGTCAGTTCGCGGCGAATCTGGCTCCTGCCGCCTCCGCGGTCGGACAGGCGTTCTCGGCGCTCGGCCCCGCGCTCGGCGACATCCTCGCCACGGTCGGTTCCGTCCTCGCGACCCTCGCCCAAGCAGGAGGCCCGATCCTTGAGGCGCTGCTGCCCGTGATCGTGTCCCTCGTGGACGGGCTAGCGGGCGCGCTGATCCCGGTCATTCAGCAGCTCGGCCCCGTCTTTGTCCAGGTCGCTACGGCCCTCGGCCCGCTCGCCGACGCGCTGGTCGGGGTGTTCGAGGCAGCCGGACCGGCCGTGACCGAGATCTTTACGCAGCTCGGCGGGCTGCTCACCGGATCGCTGATCCCGGCGCTGACGCAAGTACTGCAGGCCGTCACGCCGTTGGTGCCCGCGTTCTTGTCGCTGCTGGCGCCGATCCTGCCGTTGGTGCCTGCCATCGCCGAGATCGCCGCGCAGTTCGCTAGCGCGCTCGCGCCGATCCTGGTCCAGCTGGTGCCGATCGTCTCGCAGATCATGACCCTGATCTCGCAGTTCGCGGCCGACACCCTGCGGCAGCTCGCCGCCGCCATCATGCCGGTCCTGCCGGTTCTCGGTCAGCTCGCGTCCACCCTCGGCACAGCGATTCTCCAAATCCTGCAAGCGATATCGCCCGTGCTCGGCGCGCTCATCGGCGCCTTTGTGCAGCTGCTACCACCGCTGGTGCAGCTGCTACCGCCGATCGCCGAACTGGTCCTCGCGCTCACGCCGATCATCACCCTGGTCGCCGAACTCGCCGCGTTCCTGATCAATCTCCTGGCGCCCGCGCTGACGTTCCTGCTCGGGCACATCGTGCAATTCCACGCGTTCAGCCTGCAACTGCTCGGCGCCGTCGTGAAATTCGTCGTCGATGTTTTCGGCGGTGCCTGGGAATTCGTCAAGGGGCTGACCTCCCGCGCCATCGACGGGATCGCCGCGGCCATCTCCTGGTTCGGTTCCTTGCCGGGCAAGATCTCCGGGTGGTTCGGCGAGGTCACCCGCTGGATCCGCATCCGATGGGATGAAGCGGTCAGCTTTGTGGCCAGCATCCCCGGACGAATCGTCGGCGCGCTCGGCGATCTCGGCGGACTGCTGGTCGGTGCCGGACGTGCGATCCTCGACGGTTTCCTGCGGGGTCTCAAGAACGCGTGGGGCGCCGTGACCGATTTCGTGGGCGGCATCGCGTCGTGGATTGCCGCGCACAAGGGCCCATTGTCGTATGACCGGACGATTCTGCAGCCCGCCGGTGAGGCGATCATGCGCGGCTTTCACGAATCCCTGGTCGAGAACTTCGGTCTCGTGCAGGGGTTCGTGCGCACGATCGGCCCGTCGATCGCCGCCAGTGCGGGCGGTCTCGGCGGGACGCTCGGCGCCGGGTACGGCGCGGCCGGTGGCGGCCCGCCCGGCGCGACCGCGGCCGCCGGCGGATCCGGCGGCCGGTCGCTGGTCCACATCGAGAACTACCACCCGCCCGCGAACGCCTCGCCCGGCGAGGTCGCGGCCGATCTCGACTGGTTTTCCAAGAGCGGGGGTTACTGATGGCGGGCGAGCTGGTGACCCTCGACGGTCAGCTCGAGTGGCGCGGCACCCTGCTCGGCAGCGACACCGTGTTCGGCACCACCCGGATAGCGGGTGTGTGGGACCTGCCGGGGCAGCGCGGCGGAAACACCGCGCTGCCCGGCTACCACGGCAGCTACCTCGGTCAGCTGCTCTCCACCGACCGCGAGGTCGTGTGGGAATGGATCTACCGCGGCGACCATCCCGGACTACCGGCCGCGCTGGACACCCTGCGCCGGATCACCGCACCGGGCGAGAACCCCGGCAACGAACCGTTGGTGATCCAGCTCGACGGGCTACCCGTGCTCGTGAACGCCCGCGTCAAGCGCCGGTCGACCCCGACTGACCTCAAGTACGCCAACGTCGGCTACGTCGCCGGTGCGGTCTCCTGGGAGGCCAACGACCCGCGGCTCTACAGCGTGGCCGAGAAGACGGTCTCCACGCGGCTCGCGGTGCCTGCCGGTGGCGGGCTCGACTTCGGATTCGGCGGGCTCGACTTCGGCGGGGGCGGGCTCGACTTCGGTCCCGGCACCACCGGCGGGCAGGCCATCGCCACCAACGGCGGGCACGTGCCCACGTGGCCGGTGCTCGAGATCGACGGCCCGGTGCCCGGACCACAGATCATCTACGGCGGCCGCATCCTGATGTTCGATCCCGCGTGGACCGTCCTCGACGGGCAAACACTGCGGATCGACACCGCGCCCGGATCCCGCACCGTCGAGATCAACGGCGTGAGCGTGCGGCAACGGCTGTTCGTCGCGCAGTGGACACCGCTCGAACCCGGCGAGCCGACCCGGATCCAGTTCACCGGCGGCGTCTACGACCCGGCCGCCGAACTTCGCGCCACCTGGCACGACGCCTACCAGTAAAAGCAGTCCGATGACGTGAGCAGTCTTCTTAAGAGATACGAGAAAGTGATCCATTGGCTTCTCGTCGCCACCGGTACTCACCATCGGAAAATTCTACCGACAACGAAAGTTCGGTCCACTTTAGTAAAGTGGTCCTCAAATGCTCAACTTTTTCGGACCAATCCTGCCACTCGCTACTGATTTCGTCGGGCTCAGTTTCCTGAGGACGTAACTCTTTCAGTCTTTCTGCAGCTATTTCAGTGACGAAATCGCGCATTGAGTTGCTGGCCGACTGGATTTCCGTTACCTCCTTGGTGGGCGCAAGAGTATTGCGCGTGATCTTGAGCGTCTGATTTCCAAAATGAATGAGCACCTCGACGGCGAACATAGGCAGAGGTCCGGCGTTGTGGTAATGAATTTGGTGACGCCAACTGTGGACATACCCGAAATTAGGATATCTATCCTCTATCCAGACGCCGAACTTAGATGCCAGCTCCCGTTGATTTGTTTCCTCCAGTCTTCTTAGTTGTTCGGACTGGTTGCGGTTCGTTGCAATAGTTGCGTTGGCTGCCACGCCTGCGGCGAGTAACGCAAAGGTGGCAACGATGGCGCTTGCTCCAGATGCCCAAGCGGAGAACCAATCCGCTTTCTTTTCTTGCAGGACGCCCCATGTCACAACAGTGGCGACGACAAGCACGAGAACGCCCGCACCCACGAGTGCGGCGCGCTTCCACCTTTGATCCATGAGCCAACTATCCCCGCTCGACCCCAGAGCGTTACGAGAACGGAGGTTCCGCCGTGGCTGAGCGTGATAGCTGGGCGACCATGAACGGCGCTACCCGCGTGGTCGACGCCGAGGATTCCCGCGTGGCGTTCGGTGCGCTACTGCAGCCCGGCGCGACCGCGACCGCGAAAAGCGTCGGGATCATCAACGCCGCCGGAACTCCGGGACTGGTCGCCGCGACCGCGCCGACCCCGGACGTCAACGTCAAGGTGTCCGCGTTCCAGGCCGCTATCCCGGCCACCCGCGGCATGGGCCCGTACATCGCGACGCTCGACGCCGACAAGACCCTCAACGTGCTGGGCACCGACCCGGCCGACCCGTCCAACGCCAGGCGCGACCTGATCATCGCCCGGCAGACCGACACCTACTACGCCGACGGCTCCACCGCGTACACCGTGATGCGGGTCAAGGGCACCGCGGCCGGTAGCCCGGTCGACCCCGACCCCACTCAAGGCGGGCTGTATCCGGACTATCTGTTGTTGGCGCGGATCCGGATCGGCGCCGGGGCGACCACGATCACCGGCGCGATCATCGACGACCTGCGCCCGGCGCGCGTCGTCGCACTCGGCGGTGTCGTCCCGGTCGCGAACGTGACCGAACGCGCCGCACTGCCGGCGGTTCCGGGGCTCACGATCTACCGCCGCGACAAGGGATGGACCGAGGTCTACAACGGGACCACCGGCACGTGGCAGTGCCAGGGCACCGTGACCACCGGGTCGCTCGCCGACATCACCCACCCGTTCGCCGGGCAACTGGCGATCCTCACCACCGACAACGTCCTGTACCGGTGGACCGGGTCCGCGTGGAACGCCACGATCAGTCTCGTCAACGCCGCGGCCCCGCGCGGTGTGATCGCCTACGGCACGTTCACCGGTGCGGGCAGCATCACGACGGCGAACCTGATCCAGTCCGAGACCGCGACCGGCACCGTAGTGAACGGTCGCCGGTACAAGGTCACGCACGTGCGCAGCGAGGCGGGCGCCTCGAACATCCTCAACGTGCAGTACCGGTACAAGGCGGGCGGCACGATCGACCTTGCGGGCTCGACGCAACTGCAGCTGCACACCGACGCGCCACCCGGTTCCTTCCGGACCGTGACCCGCGAGTCGTACTGGATCGCGACCTTTACCGGGCAAGTCACGTTCGGAGTCTCGTCGTTCGTCAACTCCGGCACCGGCAGCGTGGACTCGGTCCGGGTCCGTGAACTGCTCATCGAGGACATCGGTATCTGATGGCCGCGCCGCTCTACACCTACATGGTGCACGACCTGCTGACCAACGCCCCGCTCGCCGAACTCCCCTTGTCCGGTGTGGAGTATTCCAAGCGGCTCAACGACTCCGGGGCGGCGCGCGGGGCATTCTCCGTCGAGTCACGGACGAACCCGTTCCGGAAGGTGCGCGACCCGTACGACCTCACGATGCCCGGCCGCCGGTGCCTGTACGTCTACCGCGACGACAAGGTGATGTGGGGCGGGATCATCTGGACCCGCCGATACAACTCGACCTCGCGCACGGTCGAGATCGGGTGCGGCGACTGGTGGACGTACTTCGATCACCGCAAGGTGGTGCCGCTGCTGAGTTTTCCGGTGGCGCCCGCCTACGACATCGCCGAACTGCGGCTGACGTTCAGCGGCGATCAGAACGACATCGCCCGCGGACTGGTCGCCTCGGCACAAGTACACACCGGCGGCGATCTCGGCATCGTCGGCGACACGTCGCTGTCGCTGATCGACCGAACCCGCCAGTACGCCGGATACGAACTGCCGTGGGTGGGGGAGGCGCTGCGGCAGCTCGCCGCGGTCGAGGGCGGCGCCGACATGATGTTCGACTCCGGCGGGCCCGACACCAACGGCAGGCCCACAAGGCTTTTCCGGCAGGGAACACCGTGGCTCGGACAGCAAGGATCGCCGTGGGTGTGGGAGTTCGGCGCCAACTTGGTTGACTACACGTGGCCATCGGATGCGACCCGCTACGCCTCCCGCGGCTACGCCACCGGCGAGGGATCCGACGACGGAACCCTGATCGCCGTCGCCGAGGACACCAGCCGCTACGCCGG
Organism: Amycolatopsis sp. QT-25; assembly: GCF_029369745.1. Lineage (NCBI taxonomy): Bacteria > Bacillati > Actinomycetota > Actinomycetes > Pseudonocardiales > Pseudonocardiaceae > Amycolatopsis > Amycolatopsis sp. QT-25. The sequence goes on along the minus strand of NZ_CP120210.1, from coordinate 7,512,993 downwards.
CGGTTTCCCCCTCATCGAATCGGAGACCGCCTACACCACCGTGTCGAACGTCGACACGCTGCAGCAGCACGCCGATGCCGACCTGTTCGCCTCGCGTCTGCCGGTGGTCCTGCCGCAACTGGAGGTGCGCGGCGACCGGTCACCGATCGTCGGCGAATGGGGACTCGGCGACGACGCGCACGTGATCATCGAGGACGATTTCGTGCCCACCGGGATCGACACCAGCCTGCGGATCATCGGCATGTCCATCTCGCCCGGCGAGGACAAGGAAACCGTGCGGCTCACCTGCGGCCCGCTGCTCGACGACGTCGCCTGACACCGAAGGGAAACACTGTGGGGCAGCTCAATCAGCCGTCGAACCTGGTCGACCGGGTATCCAAGCTCGAGCGCGCGCTCGAGGCGTTCCGCAAACTGTCCGGCCTCACCTCGGCGATCATCCGCCGAGGCGGCATCACTTTGCTCGACGACAGTTTTCTCAAGGTAGTCGACGACCAGGGAACGCAGATCCTCTATATCGGGCCGAACAGCGACGGCAAACAGGTGTTCAACCTGAACCGTGAGAACGGATCCGTTGTCCTGCAATCAAATTTCTTCGCGGGTCAGCCGTTCTTCGCGATGAGAGACCAGAACAACGTGATCTTGTTTTCCGACAACGCCGCAGGTTCCGGCGGGATGGCGCGCCCGTGGCTGCCCATCCCGATGTATGCCAGGTTCGTGACCCACCAAGAGGACGTGGCCGACCCCGGTCTCGGCTACACCTACAACGACATGTGGCTAGACAACAGCCAAATCGCCACGGAAAAGATCCTGTGGCGAGGCGAAGCGTCCGTGTTGCACAAGTACGTGCAGATCACCGGAGTGTGGGGGCGCGCGGCGGGAACAACACATATTCCGCGCTATCGGCTCAAGTTCAACAACACCACCGTCGGGACGTGGACGCAAACCGGCTACTCCGGGAACACGCAGGGTCCATTCGACATCTCGGCATTCCTTGATCAGAACGACGTCACCGTGGATCTGACGTGCTCCCTCGATACCGGTGGCGCGGGTGCCACGTTCTGTCAAGTCGAGAGTGTCTACATGCGACAGTGACATGATCTACGGGTCGAGGGGGTGCGGTGTCCGTTGCTGCTGAAGCGATCCCGCCGGGATTGCCGTGGTGGGTCTATGCCGCGACAAGCCTGGTTACCTTGCTGGTCGCTTACGTCGCCGCGAAAAGTCCCGTGTGGGTCGAGAAGGCCAAAGGCCGGATCGGGAAAGCGCCCGATCCACCGCCGACCGTGGAAAAGACCTCGGCCGGTGAATCCATCCTGCGTGAGTGGCGCGACGCCACCCAAGCCGACTTGGACGAGGCCGAACAGAAGAACGACCTACTACTGGGGCGGATCGATCAACTGCAGGAGCGGATTAGGCAACTCGAGGCGGAGCTGCACCGCCGGGGCTGGGACGGGAGGTTGGCGCCATGACGCGTCAGGAGCGTGACGACAAGCTCGCCGAGGGTTTGGCGCTTGTGCGTGAAGGCGCGGACGAGTCCGCCGCCGTCACCGCGCGGCGTGAGGTGTGGCGCCACTCTTGGCCGCGGCTGGCCGTGGCGGTAGCGCTGCTGTCGCTGGTGGTCTCCGCCGGTGCGGTGTGGGCCCTGACGGGGCTGTACGACTACCAGGCGAGCACGGATGCGGCGGTGTCGGTTCTGCGCACGCAGGCCAACGAAGCGAAGTCCGCCGGCGACCGCGCCAATGCCGAACTCCGTGCGCGCGGGCAGGCGACCGTCGCGATCCCGCAACCAGGGCAGGCCCCGGACACGGACGTGATCGTCGGAGCCGCCACCGCGCGGGTGTTGGCGTCACTGCCCGATACCCGTCCGAGCGCGGCTGACCTCGGTGGTGCGATCGCCCGGTATTTCGCGGCAAACCCGCTGAGTCCGCCGGGCCCGACGCCGCTGCAGATCTCCACCGCGGTCGCTGGATATCTGGCCACCAGCCCGCCCCCCGCCGGTCCGCGAGGCGAGACCGGGCAGCCAGGCCAACCGGGGAAAGCCGGTGAGCCCGGTTCGCCGGGGGCGAAGGGCGAGAAAGGGGATCCGGGCGACCCCGGCCGCCCACCCACCGCCGAGGAGATTCACTCCGCGTTCGCCGCCTACCTGCGCGACAACCCGGACGCGCTGTGTCCGCGCGGCGGAACGTTTGCGCAACTGGCCGTGTCCACCGGCGGTGGTGGCACGGCGGACGTCTTCACCTGCGTCGTGACCACCTATCCGAGCACCCCGCCGCCCGGCACGACCCCGTCGCTCCCCTCGATTTCCAGAAAGTGAGGACCTGTGGCTAAACCCTGGTATCCCGCCTACGGGCTCGACATCCTGCTCGGTCAGGTCGACGCCATCGCGCCGAACCGCTCACGCGCGTCCGACGGATCGATCGGCGACGCTGACCACTCGGCCCGACTCTCGGACCACAACCCGAACGACTACCGCAACAGCGCCGGGCGGTATCAGGTGTGCGCGCGGGACTTCACCCACGATCCCGGCGACCTTGACGGGCAGTGGCTCGTCGACCGGCTCACCACGCACGCCGACCCGCGGCTCAAGTACGTGATCTGGAACCGGCGCATCTGGACACCCGGCAGCGGATGGAGGCCCTACAACGGACAGAACCCGCACACCTCGCACGTGCACGTGTCCGTCGTCGCCGGATCCCGCGCCGACTCCACCGTGTTGTGGAACCTCGGCGCCGCCGGCGCCCCGAACCCGCCCACACCACCCCGGCCCACCGGCCGCATTCTGATGACGGAGGACAACATGGCAACCCTTCCCGCTGCGATGGGCGAGACCGAGGAAGTTCTCGCCGTCCCGCCGAACGCTGACGTGAGTCTCATCCTCGCGTCAAAGTCCGTGATCCACGGCGGTCACATTTACAACTGGAGCGCCGTTCCTGGTCAGGGCACCGGCGGTGACCCGGTTCGGTGGCGTACCGAGATCAAGGAAGGCGAGGTGATCCCGATTCCGCGCGGCACGACCAAGGTCCACCTGCGGTACTCGTGTGCCTCGCCCGTGTCGGTGTTCATTCAGGCGATCGCGTGACCGCGCAGCACGGCGGCCCGGTCGACGAACCCGGTCTCGGCGCCCGGCTCGCCGCGACCGCCCGCCGGTTCTGGAAACTCATCGGCGCCGTCGCCGGTGGCGCTACCGGGGTCGGGGTCGCGTCCATCCTCGACGCCGTCGGGGTCGACGTCGGCCCGCAAGGCGCGGCCGGTATCGCCCTGGTCCTCGCCGCCATCGGAACGTGGCGGGCACCGCGGAACACGACCGACCTCGCCGAGTGGCTCGGCGACCTGCAGGCCCACGTCGCCGCCCAAGGCGACGAGCCAGGCCGGCCGCAGAACGTCCTCGACGACCCGCCCCCGCCACGCCCCTGATACACCCTCGGCCGCCCCCCGTGCCCGCCCCGACGGGCACGGGGGGCGGCCACTCTTCCGTGTCCGGTGGCTGACCTCGTCGATCGACCGCAGACGACGGGCCCGCACCTGGCAATCAGGTACGGGCCCGGTCCGTCGCGGAGTCTCGCTAGTCCTTCTCGGCCGCCTTCTTCTTCTCTGCCTCAGCCTCTTCGGCCCACTTCTTCAAGTTCGCCGCGACGATGATCTTTTCGAGGTTCTCCTCTTCCAACGCCTTCTTGAGGTTCGCCTTCGCCTGTTCTGCCCGGTCAGCCACATGCATCCTTTCGTTCCTTCGGTGGGGGTTGCCGGGGGCGGGGCACTTGCCGCCCCGCCCCCGGCGCCCGCCGCCGAATCACATGCCTGGGAAGTGGCGACGGGCAGTTGCCGGCCCGGTGATACCAGGCCCCCGCCGTCAGGAACACGGCCAACGACGGGGCGTTAGGTGCCCGGTCAGCCCATAGCCCTTGGGGAGGGAGACTGACCGGGCGGCCCGACGTCGCTCGAGGGTTTGCGCGACGCCGGGAGTTTCTTCAGGTGGTGGTCAAGCCGGTGAGGACATCTCGCCGCGGCCCGCCACCGGTCGAGCAAGGACCACACGGCCGCCGTGTATTCGCACGTCGCCGTCGTCGAGGGCGCGGTACAGGTAGCCGCGATCCTCGAATTCCGGCGCGTTGATCCCACCCTTGCTGACGAGGATCTCGGCGGACCCGGCGCCGGCGCCCAACCCCAGAACCCACACACGCCCCGCGCCGACCTCGGCGAGGAAGTGTTCGAAGCTGCCCACCTCGACCGCGGTCACGGCGGGTTGCCTTCCTGCGCTGCAGGGTCGGTCAGGGTGTCGCCGGGATCGATCAGCCTGCCGTCGAGTTCGTGCGCCCGGTACATCAACGACGCACCTACCCGAGCAAGGTCGGTACCGACTTGGCGAAGCGCCGCGGCATACTCCGCCTCGTCCGGCTGCGTCACGAGCAGGGCGATAGTCACATCCCCAATCTCCGCGTTGACGTGCGCCAACCCGGCGAGCAGCTTTAGGTCACGCTCGTGCACGACGCGCCTCCCGTGCGCGGTGCCGCGCGTCCATGTGCGCCAACCGCTGCAGGTGCTCGCAGTCCTCGCAGCTGCCCACCACGGCACGGTGCCGCGCGTCGAGGCGCATACGGCCGACCTCGCCACGCTCGTGACCGACAGGCCACGGCCGCCGCCGCTCGCACCACGCAACCACAGTCGTTGCCCATTCGTCCGCGAGTCGTGCAGTCAGGTACAGGTGCGACGTTCCGGCGAACTGCCGCCACTCGTACTCATCCGCGACACACGGGACCTCCACCGAGTGCTGCGTCGGGACGCGACGTCGCCGACCGACCAGCCCGCGCCGCGTCGCCAAGGAATGCCTCACCACAGCGGCTCACCACCGTGGCGCGCGTCCTCGGCCGCCTGCTGCAGTGCAGTCACCAGGCCCTCGACGAGCATCTCGTCGACGACCAGCCCGCACACCCCGACCAGCAGCGCGGGCGACAGGCCCGACGACGGGGTCTCAACCACACCGGTCAAGATGTCGACACGCTGCCCGGTCAGGCCGACACCGGCCAACTCCCGAAGATGCCGCCGCCCCTTCATGGCGGGCTGCGTGCTGACGCTCACCGGTCGTTCCGCTCGAGGCGATCCGCCGCGTTGCGGGCAGCGTCAAGGTGTCCGACCAACACGTCGCGCTGGTCGGACTTGAGGAGCAGCGTTGGCCCGTCGTTCAGTGCGAGAGCCACCCGGAAATGGTCGGAGTGATCCCGCACGACACCGACCGTGATCACGGCAGGTCGTCCGTTGACGTCCTTAATCTGCTGCGGCCGCTCGATTCGCCATCCCCGTGTAGTCACGGCGGAGAAACTAAGAGTGAATGGCGCCCGTTTGTGTCCCGCTGGGACACAAACGGTCTACTTCACCCGGTTGGGGCAAGCCCCATACGCCAGGCCAAACCTCGCAGATTTCGGCCGGTCGCGTCTCGATGCGCCGTGGGCAGAGCGTGCGATACCGCCGCGCGCACGAACTGGTTGCGGTACACCTGCGACGGCGCTAGCGACTCGGCTCGCAGCAACGCGTCGACTCCCGCATCTCGATGCTTACGGGACTCCATCAGACCCCGTCCGAAGTCTGTCCAGAACGCCGACGCCCGCGCGGCCGAGATGGTCTCCGGGCGTACCGTCGCCGCGATCTCAGCGACACGAGGGCCATACCCTAGCTCGACGCCGATCGACACATGGAAGATGCCGGCATTCGTTCGGCCAAACTGCATGATCCCTGCAGGCCACGGCGACACGTCCGGCTCGATTCGCTCAGCGAGCGCAGCAGCTTCCGACAGATGAGTCTCGGCGAGATCGCCCTTACCCTGGGCGGCCGCGGCCAGAGCGGCGGTGAGGTTCGACATTCCTCGCGTCTCCAACCGATCCGGCGGTGCCGCATCAGCAGCCGACACGGCGAGTGCGTACTGTCGCGGCCGGTCTGTGGACGAGATGAAATGTGCTCGACCCCAAGCCGCGACCGACTGCCACACCTGATCGTCGAGGAGATCGGCTACCTGTTTCATACGCTCCGCGGCCATCGACGGCATACTCGGCACCCGAAGCCGCGCGGAGATAGAGCCCGCGACGTGGTACGCGGTCAGCAGCGGCGCGAGAGCCTGGCGGCCGACCACCGGGTCGGCCGCGATCGCGAGCAGATCACGGATCAGCGGTGCCAGCTTCGCGACTTGGGTTGGATAGTCACCAGCGCCAGACTTTCCCGAACGATTCCGCGAGGCGTGAAATTCCATCAGTCCGGATAGAACCTCGGGCAACGGTCGACCGGGAGCGTCCGGAACCTCGCCAACCCACCAGCCACTAAGAAGGTCGCCTAGCGTGTTCGCGGCATCGTACGAATCGACTGTCGCACGTCCTGCTTTCTCGGGAACGCCGGTGAATTCGCCGGGGTCTACCCGCAACGCTAGGGCCAGTGCCTCCAGCGTTTGCCGGTTGTTCACCGGTTTCTCGCCACGCTCTACCTTGGCCACAAAGCCATAGGAGAGCCCGGCAAGATCAGCAGTCGTGCGGACACTAAGGTCACGCCATTTTCGAATCTCTCGGACTCGGGCGCCAAACCGCCGGAGTTCGTCAGACTGGCCGTCAAATCTGGTCGAGTCGGACATGCTGCATCCCTCATTCGCGGAGTCGACCCCTTCGCGTGCCCCCGGTGATCAGCCGGGGGCTTCCCTCCGCGAAGAGGTACAACACCACGATACTGCACAAGTATCGTGACAGAGAGTCGCGATATCTCACCGCAGCTGCTTCGGTCGCTTCCCTGTGACCTGCTGGTCGGAGTACTCGACGCGCGTCGCGGTCGCTCGGACCGAGATCGGGCGCGCGAACTCGACATCGACATAGACCCGGCCGAGGGTCGACCGGCCGCGGTTCGGGTAGAACCGGCTGACCTCGCGGACGTCGAACACCTCTCGCAGCAACTCTGCGGCCGCCTCGGTCTCGTGCGTGGTGCCCTCGATACGAATTTTCATAGCGTCCTCCAAGGAACAGACTCGATTAGATGCCGTACTGCCACGCGGTGAGCGAGTACGCCGAGTACCAGCAGCCGAACAGGACGAACGCCCCGGCCACGGCTACTGCCGTCGAGGGGCGACGTTTCGCCAGGCCGACGGCGATGGGCAGCAGTAGCACGAACGCGGGCAGCAAGAAACGTCCCCGCATTTGAGGGAATCCGGCGGTACCGATCGCGAGGACGGCGACGCCGATCCCGTACGCGACCAGCGGCCACGGCAATCGCTGCGCGATCATGACCACGCCGAGGACCACCGCAGCGACCGTCACGGCCAACACGAGCGTCTCGAACCGGCTGCCTTCCTGGGTGAGCAGCTGCACCGTGTACTCGGCCGCTTCACGACCCCAGTCCCACCGAACACCCCACCCGCGTAGTTCGATGTCCTGCCACCCGGTCAGGCTGCCCGTGCGCGCCGCGACGAATCCCCAGTAGCCGGCCAATCCCAACGGCGCGATCGCCGCCCATCCAAGCAGCCGCCACCGGCCGCGGCCGCGACCGCGCACGGCATCGAGTACCGCGGCGACCACGACGACGGCGACCAGAACGGCCGCGGTCGACCGGGTCAGCCCGGCGAACATCGTGCATACCGCGGCCATGCCGAACCGGCGCTCGAGGACCCCGACCAACGCCCACGCGGCGAGCGCGACGAATAGGCTTTCCGTGTACACCATCGACTGCGTGATCGACATCGGCGCGCCCGCCCACATCACGACGAGCACCAGGCCCACGCGCTGCCCACCGACCCGTTCGCCGATGCGCTGCAGGCCGCACGCGGCGACGACGCCGGCGACCGTCGACACGATCAGCCCGGCTGCCAACAACGGCACGCCAAGCTCGCCGAGCACCCGCATGGCGCCGGGGTATAGCGGGAAGAAACCCATTGGCGCGGCAGGGAAAAACTCGCCCGCCGCGTCGAGCGGTCCGGGCACGCCGGTGTAGTTGTTCTCGGCAATCTGCAGGTACCACCAGCCATCCCACGCGCTCAACCGCTCGAGCAGCGGCAGGTCGCGCGGCGCCGCCATCACGGCGAGCATCGCCACGCCGAGGACCCGCACGACGAGATAGGCCGCGACGGCGTGCACGTACGGCGCCCGCGTGAACCGGGCGACCGGCGGGTCGGTGACGACAGCCAAGGCCGGCCGAATATGCGGCCGGTAGAGGTCGAACGCGAGCATTTTTGCCCCAGATCTGCCCCAGAATCGGGGCTCCGGTGCTGGTCAGCGCGGTTCTGTACCCACCACAACTACGTCGCCGAAGAGACCTACGACGGCGTCGACCTGCTGGTGACCCGCAAGGGCGCGATCCGCGCGGGTTCGGGTGACCTCGGGATCATCCCGGGCAGCATGGGCACCGGTTCGTACATCGTGCGCGGCCTCGGGAACGCGTCGTCCTTCCAGTCCGCGTCGCACGGCGCGGGCCGCCGGATGTCGCGGAACAAGGCCAAGAAGCTGTTCACCACCGAAGACCTCGCCGCGCAGACCGCCGGGGTGGAATGCCGCAAGGACTCGGGTGTGGTGGACGAGATCCCGGCCGCGTACAAGGACATCGAAACGGTGATCAAGGCGCAGACCGACCTCGTCGAGGTGGTCGCGCACCTGAAGCAGGTCATCTGCGTCAAGGGGTGAAGCGGGGTGGTGTGCCGGAGGAACCCGGCACACCACCCATGTTCCTCGCTACCCCGGACCCCGTCCGCCGCCGCCCTCAACGGACAAACTTCGCCTGGCTGGCTACATTGAAGTCATGAAGAGGTGGGGATTCGCGGCGCTCCTGGCGGCCGCCGGACTCGCGTTGGCGGGCTGCAGCGAGGTCACGAACGCGGTCGATCAGACGAACAAGGCCGCGACGAAGGTCGGCGCGTGCGCCGAGGCGCTCAGCCTCGTCGACCTCAACCCGGACCCGGCGACCATCAAGGAGCGGGCCGCGGACAAGGAGAAGCGCCTGCGTGAGCTGGCGAACAGCGTCGGCGAGCAGAACGTGGCGGGTGCGCTCACCGGCATGGCCGACTCGTACCTGCAGGTCCAGAAGGAGAACATCCAGGACGCGGGCAAGATCGCGGACTGGACCAAGCGCAACATCGACCGGGTCGACGCCCTCCGCAAGGTCTGCGCCTGACCTCACTCCCGCAACCAGGTGCCGAATTGCGTCAGGAGGAAGTGAGCGCGGGCACCCGGGCGGGGGTGCGGGAGCGGCGCCAGAACAAGCCGACCGAAGCGATCGCCAGCGCGCCCAGCGCCGCGGCCGCGAAACCCCAGCCGGGGCCGGATCGGTCGATCACGAACCCGATGATCGGGCTCCCGATCGCCAGCCCGATCCGGCTGGCCGCGTCCAGCAGGCCCATCGCCTCGCCGCGCACCCGCGGCGGCGCCGCCGCGCTGACCGTCTCCGTGCTCGCCGCGAGCGTCGGCGCGCACAGCACGTTGCTCGGGAACAGCACGATCGCCAGCAGCCACCACGGCTCGGTGATCAGCCCGACCGGCAGGGTGAGCACCGCGAGCAGCAGCATCAGCGTGCCCTGCGAGAGCGACCTCCGGACCGCGCCGTGGATCGCGCCGCCGAGCACCGACGCCACGCACATCAGCGTGATCAGCAGCCCGGACCAGCCGATGTCGCCGCTCGCGCGCAGCGTCGCCAAGGCGGCGAGTTCCATGCCGATCAGGCAGAACAGCGCGCCGGCGGCGATGAACATCGCCATCACGAGCCGTCCGGTGAGCCAGCTCCGCACGGTCGGCCGCTCCCCGGTGTGCACCTCGGTGTCGGCTTCGGCGCGGATCGGCGGGTTCTGCCGGTAGATCAGCGTCGCCGAAATCACGAAGCAGATCCCGATGCCGGTGAGGGCGTAGACTGCGGGCAGCTGCGTGATCGCCATGATCCCCGCCGCCGGTCCGATCATGAACGACGCTTCCACCAGGATCGTGTCCAGTGAGTAGGCCGCCCGCCGTTGCTCCAGCGGCACGAGCGCGGTGAGCACCAGCCGCGCGAGCGTTCCGGCGGGCACCGACAGCACCCCCGCGGGGAGCGCGACCGCCAGCAGCGCCTGATACGGCAGATACGGGGCGCTGATCCAGAAGGCCGACGAGGCCAGCCCGCAGATCGCGACCACCGGCCGCAGCCCGTAGCGGTCGATGTACCGGCCGACGAGCGGTGCCCCGATCGCGCTGCCGAGCGTGGTGGCGGCACCGACCAGCCCGGCCGCGCCGTAGCCGCGGCCGAGGTCGTCGACCACATACAGCGTCATCGTCACGCCCATGGCCGTCATCGGGAGCCTGGCCAGGAACATCAACAGCATCGAGCTGGGAACTCCGGGCACGGCTAACACGCGACGGTACGGAGCGAGGGCCATACGTCCGATGAGAACGTAACTTAGTGAGCGTTTGCAACTTTTTTCTCGGTCTCGGTCATCCGGCCTGAAAGTTTTCTTGACTGATTCCAGATTACGCGGGAGAGTGGAGGCAGCTGATCGCTCCACCACCACGAACCAGGAGGCACTGGGTGAGTTTGCCGACCACGAACAACGTGGGCATCCCCGTCGCGAGCGACAACGACTCGCTGACGGCGGGCGCCAACGGCCCGATCCTGCTCCAGGACCACTACCTGATCGAAAAGAACGCCCAGTTCAACCGGGAGCGCGTGCCGGAACGCGTCGTGCACGCCAAGGGCGGCGGCGCGCACGGGTTCCTCGAGGTCACCGAAGACGTCAGCCAGTTCACGAAGGCCGCCCTGTTCCAGCCCGGTGTGCGCACCGAGAGCCTGGCCCGCTTCTCCTCGGTCGCCGGCGAAACCGGCTCGCCCGACACGTGGCGTGACCCGCGCGGCTTCGCGGTGAAGTTCTACACCGCCGAGGGCAATTACGACCTCGTCGGCAACAACACCCCGGTGTTCTTCATCCGCGACCCCATCAAGTTCCCCGACTTCATCCACTCGCAGAAGCGCCGCGCCGACAACCACCTGCGCGACCACGACATCCAGTGGGATTTCTGGACGCTGCGCCCCGAGTCGGCGCACCAGGTCACCTGGCTGATGGGCGACCGCGGCATCCCGTCGAACTGGCGGGAGATGGACGGCTTCGGCTCGCACACCTATCTGTGGGAGAACGCCGGCGGCGAGAAGTTCTGGGTCAAGTACCACTTCAAGACCGATCAGGGCATCGGCTACCTGGCGCAGGCCGACGCCGACCGCATCGCCGGTGAGGACTCGGACTACTACATCCGGGACCTGTTCAAGCACATCAAGCAGGGCGAGCACCCCAGCTGGACGCTGTACGTCCAGGTGATGCCCTACGCCGAGGCCGCGGACTACCGCTTCAACCCGTTCGACCTGACCAAGGTGTGGCCCAAGGGCGACTACCCGCTGATCAAGGTCGGCCGCTGGGTGCTCGACCGCAATCCGGCGAACTACTTCGCGGAGATCGAGCAGGCCGCGTTCGAGCCGTCCAACCTGGTGCCGGGCATCGGTCCGTCGCCGGACAAGATGCTGCAGGGCCGCCTGTTCGCGTACCCGGACGCCCACCGCTACCGGATCGGCGCGAACTACACGCAGCTGCCGGTCAACGCGCCGAAGTCCCCGGTGAACAGCTACTCGCGCGACGGCGCGATGCGCTACCACAACCCGGGCGACCCGGTGTACGCGCCGAACTCCTACGGCGGGCCGCACGCGAGCGCGGAGATCGCTTCCGAGACCGCGTCGGGCTACGGCATCGAGGACGAGGTCATCCGGTCGGCGTACAAACTGCACGCCGAGGACGACGACTTCGGCCAGCCGGGCACGCTGGTCCGCGAGGTGATGGACGACGAGCAGCGTGAGCGGCTCGCGAACAACATCATCGGCCACGCCTCGAACGACGTCTCGCGTCCGGTGCTCGAGCGGGTCTTCCAGTACTGGCGGAACGTCGACAAGGACCTCGGCGACAAGGTCGCGGACGCCTTCCGCGAGTAACGGACCTCTCCTCGGAGAGGCTGCTCCCACCACGGAACGCCCCCGGTGCCCGCGCCGGGGGCGTTCTCCTGTCTCCGCTCGCCGGTGAACCCGGAGGTGGCGACACGCCTGTCCGACGGAGTGATGAAGCGAAACGACCGCCGGTCGTCCCGCTGTGGGTGAACGAACCGCACGACCGGGTCGGCCGGTGACGGATGGTCGTAAAGAGGCGGCGAAAGATGATCTAGAGGGGGAGGCGCCGGGTTTCGACGTTCATCACTTACGGGTGCTTCCGCCGGAAACGAATCCGGCACGTGAGGATCGGGAACCGTCCTGACCGGTGATCGGGTGGTGTACGGCCGACGCGGCGGGTATCGATTATCTCGTCAGGTTTCAGAGGTCGGGAGGCAGAGAAGGAACGGCGACACTGCCCTGGCGAAGACCGGAAGGCGTCAAGTTCCGCCGTGCAGGGCGGCGGAACACGATATGGGGGCCAGAGCCCGAGTGGGGACATTCCTCCTCACTCGGGCTCTGGCAATCACTTCGGCGCGAGACCCAGCCGCAGGGCGCCCGCCGCTTCGGCCGTCGCCTCCCGGAACCGCCGTCCGACGCCGAGGAAGTTGACGTACCCGTGGATCAGGTCCGGCTGGCGGCTGAGCGCCACCGGGACCCCGGCCTTCCGCAGCTTCTCCGCGTACGCCTCGCCCTCGTCACGCAGCGGGTCGAAACCGGCCGTCGCGATATACGCGGGCGGCAAGCCGGATACGTCGCCGTGCAGCGGCGAAAGTTTCGGGTCGTGGAGATCGGTGCCCTTCGGCACGTAATGCCCTTCGAACCAGGTCATGTCCGTATCGGTGAGGAACAGGTCCTTCGCGAACAGTTCCCGGGAGCGGCGGCGCACGGTGAAATCGGTCGCCGGATAGAACAGCAACTGGAACGCCGGGACTCCGCCGCCGCGTTTCACCGCCTGCTGCGCGGTGACCGCCGCGAGGTTCCCGCCCGCGCTGTCACCGCCGACGGCGATGCGGGCCGGGTCGGCACCCAGGTCGCGTGCCTTCGCGAAGGCGTACTCGAAGGCCGCGATCGCGTCTTCGGTGGCACCGGGGAACCGCGTCTCCGGCGCGAGCCGGTACTCCACCGAAAGAACCCGCACGCCCGCCTGTTTCGCCAGATAGCGGACGGTGTTGTCGTGTGAGGCGCGGCTGCCGACCACCCAGCCGCCACCGTGGAAGAACACGAGCAGCGCGGACGGATCCGGCAGCCCGGCCGGCGTGTAGAGCGTGGCGGGCACGTCGCCGTCACCGGTGGGAATGAGCAGCTCCCGGGTGGCGACCGGTTCGATCGGCTGTCCGCTGACCAGATGCCTGCTCGCCAGGAGCATGCTGCGCGACTCTTCGACACTTCCCCGTACCAACGATGCCTTCACCAGTTTCTGCAGGCGGAGCAGAAGCTGGGCGTCGAGCGCGAGTTCTTGGCCGTCGAGGCGGAGCGGGGGTCCGGCGATGACCCTTCTGACCGGCTTCGGGAGCCAGAACGCCAGCTGCGAAAACGCGGCCTCGGCACGGATCTGGAGCGGTGTCGCCATACTTCCTCCTGGGGGCTTCCGGACAGGTTACTTTCGAGTAGGTATGCCGTCCAGCGAGCATCTCGGCCGTTGCGGCGAACAGGTGTGACGCAGACCTCCGGTCCACATCCTGGTTCTCCACTTAAGTCGAGGGGTTAGCCTCGAAAGCGTGACTTCGACGAACGCGGTTCATGTCCTCGGTATCGGCGGCTCCCTGCGGGCCGGTTCGCAATCCGAGCGCGCGCTGCGCATCGCGCTGGGTGGCGCGGCCGAAGCGGGAGTCACCACCGAGCTCATCTCCGGCCCCGAGCTGGTGCTGCCGTTCTACGACACCGCGTCGACCGAACGGCCCGAACGGGCCGTGCGCCTGGTCGAGGCGATCCGCCGGGCCGACGGGATCATCGTGGTCTCGCCCGGCTACCACGGCGCGTTGTCCGGTCTGGTCAAGAACGCCTTGGACTACGTCGAAGACCTGCGCGAAGACACCCGTCCGTATCTCGACGGCCGCGCGGTCGGCCTCGCCGCCGTCGCGTTCGGCTGGCAGGCAGCGGTCACCACGCTGGAGCAACTGCGCACGATCACGCACGCGTTGCGTGGCTGGGCCACCCCCTTGGGTGGTTCGATCAACACCGCGGAGACCAAGTTCGACGAAGCGGGCGGCGCATCGGACGAGAAGAGCGTCCGCACCCTTCGCCTGCTGGGCAGCCAGGTCGCCGAGTTCGCGTCGAGTCGCGCCGGTCACTAGCCGGTTTGCCTCCGGTCACGTCCGGGTAGTTCCCGGACGTGATGCCTGCCAGGGGGTGGCAAGGTTTCGCGGTCGCGGGACGTTGACACCCAAGAGACGCTCAACGGGGCGTGTCTTGAGACCAGGAGGTAGGCGAAGAATGGCTGAGGCTCTGTACACCGCTGTGGCCACCGCTCGCGGCGACGGCCGCAACGGTGAGGTCACGTCCTCTGACGGCGTCATCGACGAGTCGTTGGCGATCCCGAAGGGGATGGGCGGCCCGGGCGGGGACAAGACCAACCCCGAGCAGCTCTTCGCCGCCGGCTACTCCGCCTGCTTCCACTCCGCGTTGCAGCTCGTCGCGCGCCAGGCGAAGGTGACGTTGGACGGCTCCACCGTGACCGCCGAGGTCAGCGTGCTCAAGCAGGGCGCGGGCTTCGGTCTGGGTGTGGCGCTCAAGGTTTCGCTGCCCGGCCTGGAACAGGCGCAGGCCGATCAGCTCGTCGAGCAGGCGCACCAGGTGTGCCCCTACTCGAACGCGACCCGCGGCAACATCGAGGTCGCACTGTCCGCGACGGTCTGATCCCGTCCGCGGCGGGTCCATTTCCGAACCGGCCAATTTCTGAAAGGAAGACCGAAGATGGGCAAGTCTCCGATCAAGAGTCCGCTGAGCGACGCCGACAAGGAGATCACCGGTAACGCCTTGCAGGCCACGCTGGTCGATCTGGTCGACCTGTCGCTGATCGCGAAGCAGGCCCACTGGAACGTCGTCGGCGCGAACTTCCGCAGCGCGCACCTGCAGCTCGACGAGCTGGTCGCCACCGCGCGCCAGTACGTGGACGAGGTCGCCGAACGCGCCAACGCCATCGGCATCTCGCCGAACGGCCAGGCGAAGGCCGTCGTGGAGAGCTCCGGGCTCCCGGCCTATCCCGACAACTGGCAGTCCGTCGAGTCCACGGTCGCCGCGATCGTCGACATCCTCGCCGCGCTGATCGAGCGGCTGCGCAAGCGCATCGACGAGACCGACAAGAGCGACCTGGTCACCCAGGATCTGCTCATCGCGATCACCCAGGAGCTCGAGAAGGCGCACTGGATGTGGCAGGCGCAGCAGGCCTGACCTTTCCACTCCCGCCGAGCGCCGTGAACGGACCGTTCCTTGCCACCTTCGCGAGGAACGGTCCGTTTTTTGCCCGTCAAGGCAATCGAGGGCCTGCCACCCGAACTCGAGCACGGCCCGCGCCGGCGGACCGCGTCCATCACTGAGCCGGGTGCGTCGCGGCACGCCGGTTTTCCCCTGGCCCTACCGGCGCGTAACGTCGGGGCCATGGGAGTCGCCGGAGACGAACGTCGTGCGTTGAGCGAGCTTTTCGAAGAGGTCGGCCCGGACGCGCCGACCTTGTGCACGGGCTGGAAGACGCGGGATCTGGCGGCGCATCTGCTGGTCCGCGAGCGACGGCCCGACGCGGCGCCCGGCATCCTGGTCCCGGCGCTGGCGTCGTACACGCAGCGGGTGCAGGACGCCTACGCCGCGCGACCCTGGTCCGAGGTGGTCGGCAAGGTCCGGTCCGGCCCCGCCTGGTTCTGGCCGACGTCGATCGGCGCGCTCGACGAGGTGGTGAACGGCCCGGAGTTCCTGGTGCACCACGAGGACGTCCGCCGGGGACAGCCCGGCTGGGAGCCGCGCCCGGCCGCGCCCGCGCGGGACGCGGCGGCGTGGAAGTCGGCGAAGCAGGCATCGAAGCTGAACTTACGCAAAGCACCGGTCGGCGTGATCTTGAAGACTCCCGAAGGCCGCGAAGCGCGGGTGAAGGAAGGCCCGGACACGGTGACGGTGATCGGCGCGCCGATCGAGCTGCTGCTGTTCGTCTTCGGTCGCGACGCCGTCCGTCTCACCTTCGAGGGTGACGCTTACGCGGTGGACAGGCTCCGCAAGCACGACCGCGGGCTCTAAGGTTTCGGCCATGCCGATGATCAGCGTTTCGATGTTCCCCGGCCGTACGGCCGAGCAGAAGCAGGCCCTCGTACGCGAGGTGACCGATGCCTTCGTCCGCACCTGTGGCGGCAAGCCCGAAGGCGTCTGGGTGACGATCACCGAGGTTCCCGCCGAACACTGGGCGTCCGGCGGGACTCTCTTCTCCGAGCGCTGACCTCGTTCGCCGGGGTCAGCGAAGCCCGACGGCCCGCTGCGCGAAGCACACCTCGATCGCGGTCTGCTTGATCGTCTCGGCGATCACCAGCGAACCGTGGCCCGCGTCGAACCGGTAGAACTCGAACGGGATCTCCCGCTTCGCGAGCCTGTCGAGGTAGTTCTCGACCTGCCGGATCGGGCAGCGCGGGTCGTTGTCCCCGGCGAGCACCAGCACCGGCGCCGTGACGGCCTCGACGTAGGTGATCGGCGAGCACTCCCGATACACCGCCGGCACCGTCTCCGGCGAACCGCCGAACAGTGCCCTGTCGAAGGAGCGGAGCTGCTCCATCTCGTCCTCGTACGCGGCGACGTAGTCCGCGACGGGAACTCCGGCGATCCCCGCCGCCCAGCGCGCCGGCTGGGTGCCCAGTGCCAGCAGGCTCAGGTAGCCACCCCACGAAGCGCCGTTCACCACGCATTTGGCCGGATCAGCGAGTCCACTTTGGACGGCCCAGTCGTGCACGGCGGCGACGTCTTCGAGCTCGGTCAGGCCGGGACGTCCTTCGATGGCGTCACGCCAGGCCGAGCCGTAACCGGTCGAGCCGCGGTAGTTCACTTCGACGACGGCGAATCCCGCGTCGAGCCAGACGGCGCGGTACGCGGAGAACCGGTCCTCGTCGGCCGAGTGCGGCCCGCCGTGCAAGGAGAAGACCGTCGGAAGCGGACCTTCGGGCGCGTCGGCCGGCCGTGAGACCAGGGCGTGGATCTGCCCGCCGATCCCCTCCACGAACGCGTCGGTGACCGGTGCCGATCCCGGGGCGCGCTCGCCCGGCGGTTCGAGGAGCACCGAGTCTTCGCCGTCCGCCGTCCGCGCGCGCACGGCCGTCGGCTGCGCGGCACTGGACCACGAATACTCGACGGTGCCGTCGGGCCGCACGCCGGCGCCGCCGATCCTGCCCGGCGGGGTGTCCAAAGAGGACAATTCGCCGCTCTCGAGGTCGTACCGGTGAAGGGAGCTGCGGCCTTGATGGAAGTGGACGACCAGCAGCGCCCGCGCGTCCGGATACCAGCCCGCGACCACTTCACCGGGAAGGTCGAGCTCGATCTCCCGCTCGGTGCCCGCGGCGGTGTCCCAGATCAGGAGTTCTTCACGGCCGCGCCGTTCGTGCAGCACCAGCAACCGCTGATCGCCCGCGACCGGCGAGAACTCGAGCGCGCCGAGGCCCTTGCCTTCGCCGTCCCACTTGTCGGCGACGGTGGTGAAGCCGTCGGTCGACAGGACGCGCAGCGCGGGGTGTCGTGAATCACCGTGCTCGGAATGGGAGATCACGAGCAGCGACTCGTCGCGGGACAGCGAAGCGATCCCCGCGTCGTCCTCGTGGTGGTAGAAACTGGTGGTCTTGCCGTCGATATGGGCGAAAAGTGCGCTTCCGTCGTCGGTCGAGACGCCGACGGCGACCACCTTGGTGCCGATCTCGAGCCCGGCGGGATAGCCGTCGTGGACGTCCGGCACCGCGCGCTCGGCGGCGGCTCCCGGCGCGAACGGTTCGCGGACCCAGGAACCGAATTCGTCGCCGTCGGTGTCGTCGAACCACCAGATCCAGCGACCGTCGGGGGACGGGGTGGCGTGCATGGTGCCGTTGGGGCGGTCGGTGACGCGGCGGTGCTCGCCGGTCGAGCGGTCCCAGGAGTAGACCTCCCAGACGCCGCTGGCGTTGGAGACGTAGATGTTCGCGTCGGGGGCGTCGATGGCCCACTCGGGGACCGAAATGCGCGGCGCGCGGAAGCGGGCCCGCCACCTGGCCTCGGCTTCGGCGTCGTCGAACAGGCGGTCCGGGACCGCCGCGGGCGGATATTCAGTGCCTGGCTGCGTGCTCACCCCTCGATCCTGCCACCCCGGAGCCGTACTGTGTGCGGGGTGCTGGAGGGAAACCCGCCGCGCGCCGCGGTGTCCGCGCGGTTCGCGCGTCAGACGGTCGAACGGGCCGTGTTCGCGCAACCGCTGTTCGGGCCGGGGATGGGGTGCGTCGACGTCGGCTGCGGGGCCGGATCGATCACCCTCGGTATCGGCACCGGCCACAGAAAGTCCACAGTGGACTTTTTGCTGGGTGACGCGCGCGCGTTGCCCTTCGCCGACGCTTCGGTGGAGGTGGCCTTCGCGCATGCCGTCTTCGAGCACCTGCGGGAACCGGGTGCCGCGCTGGCCGAGCTCCGGCGGATTCTGAAACCCGGCGGAGCACTCGCCTTGTCCACATCGGACTGGAGCCGGGCGCGCCTGCGGCCGAAGACGGCGAACGTCGACGCCGCTCTCCGCGGGCACTATCTGTTGTGCCGCCGCGCGGGTGGCGACCCGTTCGCCGGACGCGCACTGCCCGCGGCGGTCACCGCCGCCGGTTTCACCGACGTGCGAACGAAAACCCGTTACCGCACGGACACGACGTATCGGGCGCTGGCCACATACGTGGAGGAACGGCTGGTGACGGCGCTGGAAACCGCGACGACCCCGGACCGCGACCAGCTCGCTTCGGCCGCTCGCTCGGCTTGGTCGTGGGCGCGCTCCGGCGATGGGGACTTCGCGCAATGCTGGACCGAACTCCTCGCCACCCGTTGAGACCTTCGGCCGCTCGGTGACGGTGTCGCGAAAGCGGCTTTCGGGCACCTCGGCCTGTGGCCTGGAACGGCAACGCGAAAGGGCCTTGCTCGCCAAAGCGGACAAGGCCCTTTCGATCTTGCGTCGGGGTGGCGGGATTCGAACCCACGACCTCCTCGACCCGAACGAGGCACGCTACCAAGCTGCGCCACACCCCGGATACTTCTCAGCGGGTCGAGGAGAAGTTTAGCGGACGGTGTTTCGGGCTGTGCGGGGGGCTGCTTTCCGGTGGTTCGCGCTGGTCGTGCCCCGTGGCACGAGGGTCAGCAGGCTCGCCTCGGGCGGGCACGCGAAGCGGGCGGGGGCGTACGGCGAGGTGCCCAGTCCGGCGGAGACGTGGAGCCACATCTGGGCACCCCAGCGGGACGCGCCGCGGGCGCGGGCGCGGTCGAGTTCGCAGTTGGTGACGAGCGCGCCGTACCCGGGGAGCCGGAGCTGCCCGCCGTGCGTGTGCCCGGCGAGGACGAGGTCGTAACCGTCGCCCGCGAACTCGTCGAGCACGCGGGGCTCCGGCGAGTGCGTGACGCCGATCCGGACGGCGGCCGCGGTGTCCACCGGTCCGGCGATGTCGGCGTAGCGGTCGCGGCGAAGGTGGGCGTCGTCGACGCCGGCGGTGAACACGTACTGGTCGGCGACCTCGATGGTGCGGCGGACGTGGGTGAGGTCGTGCCAGCCGTGTTCGACGAAGGCCGCGCGGAGGTCGCGCCACGGCAGGTGCTCTCCGTGGATCCGCTTCTTCTTGCCCTTCGGCATGAGATAGCGCGCGGGGTTCTTCGGCTTCGGAGCGTAGTAGTCGTTGCTGCCGAAGATGAACACGCCGGGCCGGTCGAGCAGGGGGCCGAGCGCGCGCAGCACGGACGGAACGGCCCGCTGATGTGACAGGTTGTCACCGGTGTTGACGACGAGGTCCGGTTGGAGTTCGTCGAGTGCTGCTACCCAGCGTTGCTTGCTCACGTGCCCGGGCAGCATGTGCAGGTCCGAGATGTGGAGGATCGTGAAGGGCTTCGCCCCTGCCGCGAGGACCGGGAGCTCCGCGGTGCGAAGCGTCCACCGGCGCCTTTCGATTCCGATCGCGTAACCGAGGGTCGCGGCTCCCAGGGCGACGGTTCCCACGGCCAAGCGCCGTACCGTCGCCCCCGAAGTACTTTCGTTACTGAGCGTGCTCACAATGTCCAGTTTACGTGCTGATCGGTGGTGATCGTTCGCCCCCATTCCGGCGATGCCGGGAAATCGCTGGAATGGCCTCTTTCTTCACTTTCCGTGGTCGGCACGGGGTCTGGCGATCGGCCGACATGAGCGTGTCGGCCGTTGTTCCCCGTGGAGTCGCCAATCCATCACGCAAAGTCAGATTAGTGTGACTCCTCGTGATTCCGGCTGGTGAACGCGGTCAGCGTCCGCCGCCCAGGTACTTCGGGTCCGCCGGAGGCAGAGGCAGCGCTTCCTGGCCTTCGAGGATCTTCGACATCGCCCCGAACCAGGTCTGCGCCGGCGTCTTCCCGCCGAACATGTTTTCGCAGCCGCGAGTGGAGACGTTGCCCGGGCCGAGATAGCAAAGACCGCCACTGCCCCCCTTCGGACGGAACACCATCGCCGCGCCCGCGAGCTGCGGCGTGGCCCCGAGGTAGGTCCCCGCGCCGTTGTTCTGCGAGGTCCCGGTCTTGCCGATCACCGGCCGGTTCCACCTGACGCCGCTCGCGGCGCCGAAGGAGGTGCCCCCGGGCTGGCTGTCCCGGCTCATGCCGACCGCGAGGGTGTTGGCGAGGCCTTCGGGCACCGCCTGCTCGCAGGCGGCTTCCTTGACGGGCACCGGTTTCCCGTCTCGATCGGTGACGCCTGCCAGCGGGGTCGGCGGGCACCAGACGCCGCCGCTCATGATCGTGGCGCCGACGTTCGCCAGTTCGAGGCCGCTGAGCGGGCTCACGCCGAGGGTGAACGCACCCGTGCCCGCCCAGCCGGGCTTCGGGCCGTAGGCCTGGAGCTGACTGGCGTTGACCCCCGGATTGTCGGATTTCGGGTCGACGGTGCCCCCGCCGAGGTTGCTGGTCATGGTGTCGCGCATACCGAGCTTGCGCGCCATCTCCACGACCGGCCCGGTGTTCCCGATCTTCTCCTCGAGGATCACGAACGCGGTGTTCGGTGAGGTCGCCAGGGCCTGCTGCAGGGACATGGCCCCGCCCGCCGGGTTGTAGTCGGTCGCGTTGCCGAGGCAATACCACTTGCCACCGGGCCCGGCAGGCGGGCGCGGAGCCGTCGCGCATCGATTGCCACCTCCGGCGAACACGTGGGAGGTGTAGAAGTCGGGCACGGGAAGGGAACTGTTGATCCCGGCCGCGCCCGTTTCCAAGGCCGCGGCGGCGGTGAAGACCTTGTACGACGAGCCCGCGCCGGCGGTGTTGTAGACGCCTGAAGGCAAGGCGAAGGTCGTCTGGCCCTGATCTTCCTGAAGTCCGTAGTCACGGTTCGCCGCCAGCGCCACGACTTCGTGCCGTTGCTTGCCCGGCTTCACCAGCGAAAGCGTGTTCGCGACGTTTTCCTGCGTCTTCTTGACCTGGGCTTCGGCCGACATCTTGGCCTCGTGGTTCGCCCGTTCGTCCAAAGTGGTCTTGATCCGGTAGCCGCCGGTGTAGAGATCGTCCTTCGTCATGCCGTTCTTGAGGAGGTAGTCCTCGACGTACTGGCAGAAGAAACCGTTCTCCGGGCCGGCGCCCGTGCAGTTCGCCGCGGGCTTCTGCGGCCCGCCTTCGACGACGCCGAGCGGCTCGGCCTTGAAGCGTTCCGCGTCCACCTTCGCGAGCTTCTGGTTGTCGACCATGCGATCCAGCACCAGGTTGCGGCGCTCGGTCGCCTTCGCCGGGTTCTTCCACGGGTCGTTGTGGATCGGGTTGTTCACCAGTCCTGCCAGCAACGCCGCCTGCGGCACCGTGAGCTTCTCGACGGGCGTGTTGAAGTACGCGTTCGCGGCCGCGCCGACGCCGTAGATCTCGCGCGAGAATTCGACGACGTTCAGGTAGCCGGTCAGGATCTGCATCTTGTTCAGCTTGGTTTCCAGCTGGATCGCGATCCGGGCTTCCTTCAGCTTCCGGGCGATCGACTGTTCCTGCGCGCGCTTCTGCCCGGGCTTGTCGTCCCGGTAGACGACGTTGATCAGGTAGTTCTTGACGTACTGCTGGGTCAGCGTCGACGCGCCCTGGGTGTCCCCGCCGGTGGTGTTGCTGACCGCGGCGCGCAGCGTGCCTTTCCAGTCCACCCCGTTGTGCTCGTAGAAGCGCTTGTCCTCGACCGAGATCAGCGCCCACTTCATGGCGTCGTTGATCTGGTTCTCGCTCGTCGGGATGCGGAACTGCTTGTACAGCGTCGCGATCTGCTTGCCGGTGTTGTCGGTGATCGTCGTCACCAGGGGCGGCGGAATGTCCGCGAGATCGGAAGATGTCTTGTCGACGGTCTCACTCGCCTGGTTCGACAGCACTCCCGCGGCACCCGCCACCGGGAACAACATCCCCGCGACCAGCACCCCCGCGAGCACACAAAGGCCAATGAGCTTCAGCAGACCGTCCGTTTTGCGCACGCGGACCAGGGTACGCGGATGCCGTCAGCCCACCGTGACGTCACCTCGCCGTGGGTGGGGATTCGATTACGAAATCGACCCCATGAGGTGACGGCCGGTAGTGGGAGGCATTCTAGGGCTTGGCGGAGGGAACCGAGGGCCCTTACAGTCCGTCAACGTCTCACGTATGAAAAAGCCGACAGACGGGTGAGTGCGAGCGGCAGCCGCATTCGGCCGAACGGAGGCACCGGCACCGGGGAGGTGTCGGCTCAACCGACGTGAGCACACAGGGAGACACGCTCATGGGGGCAGGAGCGCAGGCTTTTCGTCCTCCCGTGGTGTGTCGAACACCAGGGTAGGGAGCTGGGGGTATGGAAACCAACCAGTCGAGCTGGCGAATCAAGGCGTCGTGCCGCGACACCGATCCGGACGGTTTGTTCGTCCGGGGGGCGGAACAGAACCGGGCCAAGGCGGTCTGCCTCGGTTGCCCGGTCAGGACGGAATGTCTCGCCGAAGCGCTCGATGGCCGGATCAACTTCGGCATCTGGGGAGGTATGACCGAACGGGAACGGCGGGCGCTGCTGCGGCGGCGACCGGACGTGACCAGCTGGGCGGACCTGCTCGAAGCGGCGAAGCGCAGTTTCACCGGGATCGACGAAGAGGAAGACGTACGCGTCCGAGTCTCGTGATCACGCTTCCGTGAAGGACCTCTTCCCCGAGTCCAAGGTGGGGAAGGGGCCCTTCACGAAAGTCGGGACTGGGTGGCGAGGCGAACGCCGATGTCGCGCAGGCCTTCGAGATCGTGCACGTCACTGGGGAGCGCGGGCACCCGCACCAGCGGGACCTCGGGATGCGCCCGCGTGAACCTGGCGAGCAGCCGCGTCTCTCGATCGGCCAGCGCGACCCGGTCCGCGTGCAGGCGGAGGACGGCTTCGGCCAGCGGCGCGTCGGCCTCGCCCTTCGCGAGCTGCTCGGCGGCCGCGATGGCCTCCGCGCCGGACAACGGGGCCAGCACCGGATGCGTCCGGTTCGCGACCAGTCCGGCCAGCGGCATGCTCTCCGCCGAAAGCCGCTCCACGAAGTAGGACGCCTCGCGCAGCGCGTCCGGCTCCGGCGCGGCCACCACGAGGAACGACGTCCCGCCGGACCGCAGCAGCTCGGCGGTCTTGCGCGCGCGTTCGCGGAAGCCGCCGAACATGCTGTCGAAGGCCTGCATGAACGCCGAAGCGTCGGTCAGCAGTTGGCCGCCGATGATCGTCGAGACGGCCTTCGCGAACATCGAGAACCCGGCGTTGACCACCTTGCGCAGACCCCAGCCGCCGGCCTTCGCGGGCCCGGTGAGCAGCCGGATCATCCGGCCGTCGAGCGCGCTGGAAAGCCGGGTCGGCGCGTCGAGGAAGTCCAGCGCGGACCGGCTCGGCGGGGTGTCGACGATGATCAGATCCCATTCGTCGGTGGCCGCGAGCTGCCCCAGCTTCTCCATCGCCATGTACTCCTGCGTACCGGAGAACGACGTGGAAATGGTCTGGTAGAAGGGGTTTTGCAGGAGCTGCTCGGCACGTTCCGGGCCGGCGTGCACGCGCACCATGTCGTCGAAGGTGCGGCGCATGTCGAGCATCATCGCCCAGAGTTCGCCCTTGGGCTCGAAGCCCTCGACCTGCACCTGCTTCGGGTGATTGCCCAGTTCACGCAGGCCGAGCGCCTGCGCCAGCCGCCGCGCCGGGTCGATGGTGAGCACCACCGTCTGCCGCCCGCGTTCGGCCGCGCGCAACGCCAGCGCCGCCGCGGTGGTCGTCTTGCCGACCCCGCCGGAGCCACAGCACACGATGACCCGGCTCTCCGGATCGTCGATGAGCTTGTCGACCTCCAAGACGTCCGACATCAGCGCACCCCCTGCTCGGTCAGCGCTTCGGCGAGTTCGTAGAGCGCCGCGACGTCGACCCCGTCGGTCAGGTCCGGCAGCTCGAGGCCCGGCAGGTCCGCCTCGGCCAGTTGCTCGCGGGCGCGTTGTTCGGCCGCGACCCGTACGGCGTGCTCGACGGTCTCTTCGACCAGCGCGTCGAGGGTGCCCTCAGGCAGGTTCAGCCCGGCCGACGCGAGCCCGGCACGGACGCGCGAAGCGTCGACGCGGCCGTCCGCGGCGGCTGTCACCGAGCGGGCGGGCAGCCGCGGCGGACGGACCCGGTTGACCAGCACCGCGCCGGGACGCAGATCCGCGCCGTCGAGTTCGGCGACCGCTTCGACGGTCTCCCGCACCGGCATCTCTTCCAGCAGCGTCACCAGGTGGACGGCGGTCTCACCGGAGTGCAGCAGCCGGACGACGCCGTCGGCCTGGCCGCGGATCGGGCCGGTCTTGGCGAGATCGGTCAGCGCCTTGGTGACGTCGAGGAACTTCACGACCCGGCCGGTGGGCGGCGAGTCGACGACGACGGCGTCGTAGGTGTGGCGGCCGTCCGATTCGGTCCGGCCGACGCATTCCTTGATCTTCCCGGTGAGCAGGACGTCGCGCAGCCCCGGCGCGAGCGTGGTCGCGAACTCGATCGCGCCCATCCGCCGCAGCGTCCGCCCCGCGAAACCGAGGTTGTAGAACATCTCGAAGTATTCGAGGAGGGCGGCCTCGACGTCGATGTGCAGGGCCCGCAGTTCGCCGCCGCCGGGGACGGCCGCGATGCGCTGCTCGGCGTACGGCAGCGGCTCGGTGTCGAAGAGCTGGGCGATACCCTGGCGGCCTTCCACCTCGATCAGCAGGACGCGGCGCCCGCCCTTGGCCAGGGCGAGGCCCAGCGAGGCGGCGAGCGTGGTCTTGCCCGTCCCGCCCTTACCGGTGACGAAATGCAGCCTGGCTCTCGCGAGTTCGTCGGTCCAGCCGGCAAGGGATGTGCTCACCGGTCCCACCCTAATTGAGCTTTCAGCCCGCCAGCATCATGACGCCGAGAGCGGCGGCGACCACCGCGACGACCCCCCAGGTCAGGACGCCGGGAAGCACCGTGAGCATCACCACACCGAGCAGCAGGAGGACCACGAAGGCCACGGCGCCGGTGATCGCGACCGTCACCGAGTTGTCCGTGCGGTCCCGTGCCTTCGCCATCAGGACCAGCACCAGCGGCAGCCCGGCCGCGGCGAGCAGGACGGCCGCGACCACGCGCCAGGTCTCCACCGGCCCACCGTAGCGCCCCGTATGTCGCGAGTTACGTCCCCGAACACGCGAGTTCGCCGTCTGATCACGCGAGTTACGGCTTCCCTCACGCGAGTTCGCCGTCCGATCACGCGAGTCACGGCTTCCCGCACGCGAGATCGCCGCGGGTCAGCTCCCGATGGGGGTCGCGGGCACACAGGGGACCGGCTTCGCGTGCGCCGGGTCCAGTGCGTTGAGGACGTGCCCGGCGGCGTTGCGGTCGGCGACGACGCCGGCGTGCTCGGCCAGGTCCAGCACACAGCCGTCCTGCAGGACGATGTTCTTCACGTTCGGTCCCTTGCCCATGCCGCTCGTGTACGGGACGACGGCCTCGTCGTAGCGGGTCATGATGTTCGTGTAGGTCACGCCCGGCTGAAAGACGCCGTTGCCCGACCGCAGCTTCGTGAGGAACTCCGAGCCGCGCAGGAATTGGCGGCACGAACCGCACACCGGGTCGAGGACACCGTTGATCCCGGTCGCGAGTCCCAGCGCGCCGGCGAGCGCGTACAGGTGCGAGGCGCCGAACAAGGTCGTGCCGTCCCAGAGCGGGGTCAGGCTGACGTACTTGTCCACTTTGGACGCGCCGCCGAGGAACTTCACGTAATGAGAAGGCATGAGCGTTCCCTCGGAATGCCCGAGGATGTCCACCTTGGCCGCTCCGGTCGCGCCGAGCACCTTGTCGACGAACGCCGAAAGTTCCTTCGCGCTCTGCTCCATCGGCAGGAGCCCACCGGGCTGGTAGATCGGCAGCGGTTTCCCGGGAACCCCGTAGGTCAACGAGAAGACACAGTACCCGTTGTTCTTCAACAGCGGCCCGAACGTCTGCCAGTTCACCGTCTGGTTGGCGCTGAGACCGTGGATGAGCACCACCGGATTCGGATGGGCCGCGCTCGGACGGCAGCCGAAGTCGTTCGCGCCGGGCGGCGGGCCGCCGGGATTCACCGCCTGCGCGGGCAGCGCCGCGGCGAGTGTCCACGGGACGGGAAGCGTCTCCTCGGCGATCGCCGGTGAAGCACCGATCAGGGCAAGGGCCGCGGCCACGAAAATGGCGGCGAGGGACTTCGTCGTCCGCATGTCGGCGTCCTCTTCTACTCCCGAGTAGTGTGAAGTGAACCACATCGACGGGAAATCGGCGAACCGGTCGCGAGAGGGTTTTCCGCATGTGTGTCGGGGGCGCCCTTGCCGGTTTGGCTACGCTCCCTCGCATGAGCGCCACCAAGTGGGAGTACGCGACCGTCCCCCTGTTGATCCACGCCACCAAGCAGATCCTCGACCAGTGGGGCGAGGACGGCTGGGAGCTCGTCACCGTGCTCCCGAATCCGACCGGCGAGCAGCACGTCGCCTACCTCAAACGAGCCAAGAGCTGAGGGATCGAAGCCATGACCTGGAGCGATCGACTCGCGGAGCTCGGTATCGAACTGCCCGGCGTCGCCGCCCCGCTGGCGGCCTACGTGCCCGCCGTCCGCACGGGTTCGCACGTCTACACGGCCGGGCAGCTGCCCTTCGTCTCCGGTGAGCTCGAAGCGACCGGCAAGGTCGGCGCCGAGGTCAGCCCCGAAGAGGCGAAGCAGTACGCGCGGACGTCGATCCTGAACGCTCTCGCCGCGGTCGACTCGGTGGTCGGGATCGACAACGTCGTCCGGGTGGTCAAGGTCGTCGGGTTCGTGGCGTCGGCGGAGGGCTTCACCGGTCAGCCCGCGGTGATCAACGGGGCGTCCGAGCTGCTCGGCGAGGTCTTCGGCGAGGCGGGCATCCACGCCCGTTCTGCCGTCGGCGTCGCCGAGTTGCCGATCGGGGCGCCGGTCGAGATCGAACTGATCGTGGAGGTGAAGTGATGGACCCGGACATCGAGAAGTCCTCGCACGAGCTCCTGCTCCGGCTGGCCGGACGGCTGCCGGACCAGCTCCTGTGGCGGTTCCGCGACTGGCTGGGCGAAGGCGCGATGGGGACGCTCGCGCGGACCCTGCCGAGGTCTTTGCTTAAGCACAGGATCGACCTCGATCAAACCGAGTATCGCCTGCTAGTCGCCGGGCTCATTCCGCACGGGGCCGACTGGCATCAGGTGAGTTCCACCCTGGGGGTAGACGACGTCACCGAGACCGGGTACACATTCACGCAGAGTGCGCCCGAATGGGTGAACTCCGTCGACTCCGTGTCCGTCTTGATTCACGCGACGTTGCGGGGACGGCCGGATGTGGGTGAAGTGCGGCAAAGCTGGCGACACCTCGGTGTGGTCGGCGAAGGCGGGGCGAAACGAGTCCTCCTGGTCACGGCGCTGAACGGGCTGCCCAGGTTGACCGGTGAACTGCAGCGCGTCCTGCGCGTGCTGGGTGACGAGGAGCCCGGCGTCGAGGTGCTCCCGCCGAGCATCGACCTCACCGGCTATCACCGCAGCGCGCTCGCCAACTCCGAGCTCGTCTGTGTGGGCGCGGTGGACACCGGAAGTCGGCTGGTCGCCGCTTAACGCTCGCTCCACCAGGCGAGCCGGGAGGGAGCAGAGCAATGGTGGAGGTCCACGACGGCCCGCCCATGGACGGGTTCTCGGTGCCCCTGCGCCTGCACAACCTGTTACTGGCCCTGGCGGGTCGGATCGACGACAGTGCTTTGACCGAGGCGCGTGAGCTGATCGCGCGTGCGCACATCGACGAAGCGGTGGAGCTCACCACCGGCACCCTGATCGCGGGGAAGATCCCGGTGAGCTCGTCCGAACAACGCGAACTCGCCCTCGTCCTCGAGATGAGCCGGTCCGACGCCACCCTGGCGAACGATCTGCTGGTCGTCGAGGAGGACGAGCCGGTGCTCACCCACCGGTTCACCGGCGAGAACCAGCCCGAATTCGGCCTCGCCGAGGCGCTCGACCGCACCCTCCAGGTGCTGCCGGACGTCCGGTCGGTGCACGCGGTGTGGCGGAACACGCCGGCCGGCAGCGTGCCCGGCGCGCTGCCGCAGCGGGTCGTCCTGGTCGAGATCGGCCCGGAGGGCAATCCGCCCGCGGTCGCGTTCCGCGTGGACACCGCGCTTCGCCGCGCGGGCATCCGTTCGGTCGTCGAGGTCGCGGGCCCCGGCGTCGCCCGGTCCGCGTACCACCAGGCCGCGTCGTCGGCCGCGAGTCCTGTCTGGGTCACCGGGAGTACCCATTCCAGTGACTTTCGGTCCGAGCCGGTGACACCGCCGCCTGCTCCGTCCCCGGCTCCCGAGCCGGTCAACGAGCAGCCGAGCAGGCACGGGCTGCGGCCGGTCGGCAGCGGTGCGCACGAACCGGCCGAGCCGATCGCGCCGGTGGTGCCGATCGTGCAGGCGCCCGCACCGGCGACGTCCTCTCCGGAGACGGCGCTGCCGCGTAAATCGCGGGCGGAGACCCGCGCCGAGCGCACGGCCGACCTGACCCCGGCCGAGGTGGCGCAGTTGCGCCAGGCGCTCAAGGAGGACCCGGAAAAGGGCCGTGAGATCGCCACGGGCAAGCCGAGCATGCACGAGGTCGTCGAGCTGCCCGCTCTCGACCTCGACGACCCCAGCCTGAGCGAGCGCGACCGTGCGCTCCTGCGTGAGCTGCACGCCGAGCTCGCCGAACGGGAGCGCGCCGAAGCGGCGAAGATCCGGCTGAACGGCGCTTCGCGCAGCAGCGGCTCTAGCTGGTCCTGACCAGTCCCACGCAATTCGGCACCTGGTTGCGATAGTTGCCCGCGCAACGATCGCAACCAGGTGCCGAATTGCGATGTTAGGTTGCGCGTGTGGCTGAAGAACTGACATTCGACATCCCGGTGGGGGCCGGGGTGGGCACCCGGGCCAACGCCGGCGGCGAGCCGGTGACGCCCAAGGACGCGGCGACCGTGATCCTCCTCCGCGACGGCACCGGCGGCGTCGAGGTCTTCCTGCAACATCGCGTGAAAGGCATGCCGTTCGCGGGCGGGATGACCGTCTTCCCCGGCGGTGGCGTGGATTCCCGGGATGTCGACACCTCGGTGAGCTGGGCGGGCCCGGAGCCCGCCTGGTGGGCGGAACGCTTCGGTTGCGACGAATCGCTGGCCCGTGCCCTCGTGTGCGCGGCCGTGCGGGAGACGTTCGAGGAGTCGGGCGTGCTGCTCGCGAGCGTGGGGGACACCGTCGTCACCGACACGACGCCGTACCACGACGCCCGCGAGAAGCTGGTCTCGCGCGAACTCTCGCTCGCCGCGTTCCTCGAGGCGAACGGCCTGACGCTGCGCGCGGATCTCCTGCGCCCGTGGGCGAACTGGGTCACCCCGCCGCAGGAACCGCGCCGTTACGACACCTGCTTCTTCATTGCCGTGCTGCCCGAGGGACAGGAGGCGGACGGCGCCACCTCCGAAGCCGTCAGCTCCGGTTGGCAGCGGCCCGGAGAGGCCATCGCCGACGCCAAGGAAGGGCGCCGCATGCTCATGCCCCCGACCTGGATCACCCTCGCGGAACTGAGCGAGTTCGACTCCTCGGCCGCGGCACAGGCCGTCGAGCGCGAGATCGTGAAGATCATGCCGACGCTGGTGCGTGACGGCGACAAGGTCCGCGTCGTCCTGGATCCGGCGTGAGCGCCCCCGCGTACGGCGTGCTGCGCCAGGTCACGCCCACGGCTTCCGTGCTGCTGGAGCACAACCCGTCGTCTATGACGTTGGAGGGCACCAACTCCTGGGTGCTGCGCGGCGCCGGCGCGTCCGGCTCCGTGGTCGTCGACCCCGGTCACGAGGACGTCGAGCACCTGACGCTGCTGGCGGAGACCGGCGCCGTCGAGCTGATCATCTTGACCCACCATCATCCGGACCACGCCGAGGGCGCGCCCTGGTTCGCCGAACGCGTCGGCGCCGAAGTACGGGCCTTCGACGAGTCGCTCTGCGTCGGCGGCAAGTCCCTTGTGGACGGTGAAGTGATCGAGGCCGGTGGCGTCCGGTTGTCGGTGCTGCACACGCCTGGCCACACCGGCGACTCGATCTGCCTGGTGTCCGACGGGCAGATCCTGACCGGTGACACCATCCTCGGCCGCGGTACCACCGTGCTGGACGATCTCGGTGACTACCTGCGCTCCTTGCGGAAGCTCATCGCACTGCCCGGCGGCACCCTCGGCCTGCCCGGCCACGGCCCGGAACTGCCCGACCTGGCCGCGACCGCGCGCGCATATCTGGCGCACCGGGAAGAACGGCTCGACCAGGTGCGGTCGGCCGTGGAGAAGCTCGGCGCGGACGCCACTCCGCGCCAGGTCGTCGAGGTCGTCTACGCCGACGTCGACAAGGCTCTGTGGGCGCCCGCAGAGTGGAGTGTGCAGGCACAGTTGGACTACCTGAGGTCGGAGGACGGCGAATGAGTGACGTCGAGGTCGAGTTCTACTGGCGCCCCGGATGCGGGTTCTGCGCCGCGTTGGAGCGTCCGCTGTCGAAG
Organism: Amycolatopsis sp. QT-25; assembly: GCF_029369745.1. Lineage (NCBI taxonomy): Bacteria > Bacillati > Actinomycetota > Actinomycetes > Pseudonocardiales > Pseudonocardiaceae > Amycolatopsis > Amycolatopsis sp. QT-25. The sequence goes on along the minus strand of NZ_CP120210.1, from coordinate 7,481,904 downwards.
AGCGGCTTCAAGGTGAAGCGGGTCAACATCTGGGAGGATCCGGACGCGGCCGCACGGGTGCGTTCGGTGGCGAACGGGAACGAGGTCGTGCCGACGGTCTTCGTGGGTTCGAAGGCGATGGTGAACCCTTCGTTCGGTGAGATCGAGGCCGCCGTGAAGGCCGCTTCCGCCTGACGCTCGGGCTCGGGCTCGGGCTCGGGCTCGTAAAGAGTGCTATGAAAGGTCCCTTCCTGGCAAAATTTGCCAGGAAGGGACCTTTCATAGCACTGGTGCTAGCGCGGAAGCATCGGCATCACGTAGTACGTCAGGTCCACTTCGCCCGGCTCGACGGAGCGGATGACGCAGGCCCGCATGCCGGGCTGGATGTCGAGCCGCACCCACTCCCCGGCGAACCCCTGCAGCGCGTCCAGCAGGTAGCGCGCTTGGAACGAGGGCGACGTCCGGCCGCCCGAGACCTCGGCCTTCAAGATCACCTCGGCCTCGCCGGTGTCCTGTTTGGCGCTGGCCAGCCGCACCTGCGAGTCGCCGATCTCCAGTGTCAGCACCCGGCGCTCGTCCGCGTAGACGCCCACCCGGCGCACGGCGGCGGCCAGCGCGTCGGCGGCGACCTCGACCTTCGTGTCCACAGTGGACGACTCGATCAGCTTCTCCGACAGGAATCCCGCGTCGAGGACGGCGGTGGTGACGGTGACTCCGGCCCAGCTCAGGCCGAACCGGGTCCTGTCGCCGTGCAGGCCGACGGTGCCGCGAGCCTGCTTCGCCGTCTCGGCCAGCAGGCCTGCCGGGACGAGCGCGTCGATCGGCTCGCCTGCGGAACGCAGCGGCAGGGTGGCGACGGCCATCCGGTACCGGTCGGACGCCGTCAGTCGCAGCTCGCGGCCGAAGCTCTGCACCCGGACACCGGTGAACATCGGCAGCGCGTCGTCCTTCGCGGCCGTGCCCGCGACCGTGCGCAACGCGGTCACCAGCGCGTGACCATCCACTTCGGACACCTTCGGCGGCATTTTCGTGAGGGTGAGTTCGCGGCTCAGCAACGGAAGCGCGAACCGGCCGCCGTCCACGCGCACGGCCAGCCGGGATCCCTCGACGACCAGGCGCACCAGCTCGTCGTCGAGCATCCGCAGCGTTTCCGCGAGCGGCCCGGCGGGGACGAGGACTTCGCCCTCGGTGTGGACCATGGCGTCGCAGATCAGCCGGACCGCTCGTTCGCCGTCGCTGCCGCCGACGGTCAGGCCTTCCCGCCCGGCGCGCAGGAGCAGACCGGAGCGGGCCGACAGCAACCGTGCGGCGGCGGAAACGGCGGACGAGAGGGAACGGGTGCCGGCAGTCAGGTCCATGCCCGCAAGTTAGCGGGTGGCACCGACAAGTTCGGCGGTTTCGGCGACGGCCCCGGACGGCCACGGGCGGAAGGTGCCGCGCATCAGCCACACCACCGCGGCGAGGGCGAACCCGACGGCGCCGGCGGCGAGGAACGCGGCTTCGTGTCCGGCGTGCTCGACGAGGTAACCGCTGATCGACTGCCCGAACGCGAGGCCGAGGGTCACCGCGGTGAGCACCCAGCCGAACGCTTCGGCCGCCGTACCCTTCGGCGCGGCGATCTCGATGGCCGCCGAGTGCGTCGTCGACTGGGGCGTGATGAGCGCGCCCGCGGCGAGCATGGCGAGCGCCAGCCCCCACAGCGAGCCCGGCAGCGCGAGCAGCGCCACCAGTGCGCCGAAGCCCGCGAGCAGCACCGGAAGCCGCAAGCCCATCTGACGCGGCCATGGCCGCAGGCTGTACGCGACGCCGAACGCGACCGAGCTGACCGACCAGGCCGAGAGCAGCAGCCCGCCGATGGAGGTGTTCCCCGCTTCGGTGGCGGCCGCGGGGACGGCGACCTCGACGAACCCGATCACGGCGCCGAAGCCCAGCGCGGCGATCGCGAGCGTGCGCATCCCCGGGCTGGCCAGCGCGCCGAGCAGTTTGCCGCCCGAAGACGGCGACGGGCCCCAGGCCCGCACGGTCGGATTCAGCGCGAACAGCGCCGCGCCCGCGATCATCGTCAGCGAACCCGCCACGATGCCCGTGCCCGCCCACGGCGCGGCGATCAGCAGTCCGGCGAACCCGGGGCCGAGGATGAAGAAGACCTCCATGCTGATCGCTTCGTAGGAGAACGCGGCGTTCCGCGTCGGCCCGGCGGGCAGCAGCCGTGTCCACAGCGCACGGGAGGCCGAACCGACCATCGGTTCCGTGATCCCGGTGCCGAAGGCGAGCGGGACCAGGACCAGGGTCGGCGCGTGTGCCTCGATCGCGAAGACGAGCCCCGTCATCGCCAGCGCGAAGAACACCGTGGTGATCAGCAGCGGCCGTGTCGGGCCGAAGCGGTCGATGAGCCGTCCCTGCAGGACCGCGCCGACGGAGACGCCCACCAGCGACCCGGCCGAAACCAGTCCGGCCGAGGCGAAGGAGCCCGTCTCGCGCTGGACGTAGAGCAGCGCGGAGATGCCGATCATCGCGATCGGCAGGCGGGCGAGCAGGGACGCGATCACCGCCCCGCGGGATCCGGGCGCGGTCAGCGCGGCTCGATAGTCGGCGAGGGAGGTTCGGTGGCTCTCGGCGGAAGCGGACACAGACTGGGACACGCGTACCAGTATGAACTACTTTGGTACGCAAGTACCAGTTATACGGCGGTAAGTTCGGTCACCGCCGAAGTCGGCGAACCGAGCGAGTTCGTCACGATCGGATAACAGTCGGGCCATTCTGGGTCATTCGGGGCAACAAATCGACGCAGATGGCGTCCTTGAGGGTGAAAGAACTTGAGTTCACGGCCGTCGGCCGTGGATGGTTGTACGACAACCACACAGTCTCCAGCTCCTCCGGCGTACGGGTCGGGGCCTTGTTCCGGAGGACGGGGAAGCGCGGATCGTCGGGGGATGGCCCGCGCACAGCGAAGAGCCGGTGCGCCACGTCGGGGGTGGCGCCCGGCTCTTCGTTGTGTCCGGACACGCAATTCGGCACCTGCTTGCGGTACTTGCACGTGCAAGCACCGCAAGCAGGTGCCGAATTGCGGGGCTGGGGTGGCCCTAGCGGGCGCGGCGGGCCAGGCGCTCCGGGTCCAGGATCAGGACGCTCTTGCCCTCGAGCCGCAACCAGCCACGGTGCGCGAAGTCGGCGAGCGCCTTGTTGACGGTCTCGCGCGAAGCGCCGACGTACTGGGCGATCTCTTCCTGCGTCAGGTCGTGCGTGACCCGCAGCAGGCCGGCCTCCTGGCTGCCGAACCGCTGGGCGAGCTGCAGCAGCGCGCGCGCCACGCGTCCGGGGACGTCGGTGAAGATCAGCTCGGCGACCATGTTGTTCGTCCGGCGCAGCCTGCGGGCGACCACGCGCAGTAACTGCTCGGCGATCTCCGGGCGGGTGGAGATCCACTGCCGCAAGGCCGGGCGGTCCATCGTCACCGCGCGGACCTCGGTGACGGTCGTCGCGCTGGACGTCCGCGGGCCGGGGTCGAAAATGGACAGCTCGCCGAACATGTCGGACGGGCCGAAGATGCCCAGCAGGTTCTCGCGGCCGTCGGGTGACTTGCGGCCGATCTTCACCTTGCCGGACTGGATGATGTAAAGCTTGTCGCCGGGTTCACCCTCGTTGAAGATGACATGCCCGCGCGGGAACTCCACGGATTCCAAGGTCTGTGCCAGCGCCTCGGCGGCTGCCGGCTCAACACCCTGGAAAATGCCCGCTCGGGCCAGGGTTTCGTCCACCTCGGGTGCCTCCTCATCGAGATACGACGTCGATCCTCATTCTGCCGAGGACCGTGTCGTCGATCACTTTTCGCGTCAGTCTAGGTCGTGCGCGCGAGATCGCTCGTCGGCACGCCGAACGTGCGCGCGTGCCCGGAACGATCTCGCTCGAACGTGGAGCCTAACTCCGTACGCGCCGCGCGCGAAGCCTGGCCGCCTTCCCGCCGAGCCTGCGCAGCCGGAAAAGCTCGAGCGCACGCCCGATCCCGTGTCCGTAAAGGGCCCTGACCTCGTTGGGCTGCGCCTGCTCGAGAAACTCCTCGACTTCGTTCTCCTGCACCGCGACGTGCTTGAGCCGGGTTTCCACGCGTTCCATGAACAGCGCGAAGAACATGATCACCAAGGGGACGAGGATGACGAACCAGACGGTCATGCGCCCTGCCCCGGGAATTCCGAAAAGTTGTGCATTACTCCAGATCCTCGCTCATGGCGTCCTCGATCGAAGGGCCGAGGTGGTGCTCTGGCGTGTCGGTCGTCGACCGGCGGGTGCTCCCACCGGCTCGTCCGATGGCGCCCGTAGGCTATCGGGGTGCCTCCTGCCCCCACCAACGCCCCCCGTGCGGGGGGCAAGGGTGAAAGCCGGCTCGCAGTCGTGAGACGCGCCAGGCGGATGAAGCGTTGCCTCGACGACGAGTTCCCCGACGCGCACTGTGAGCTCGACTTCACCACTCCACTCGAACTGCTGGTCGCGGTCGTGCTGTCGGCGCAGACCACCGACGTCCGCGTGAATCAGGTCACGCCCGCGCTTTTCGCGCGCTATCGAACCGCCGCCGATTTCGCCGGCGCCGACCGCGCCGAACTCGAGGAGTACCTCCGGCCGACGGGGTTCTTCCGTGCCAAGGCGAACTCGCTGCTGGGCCTGGGTGCCGCGCTGGTGGAACGCTACGACGGCGAAGTGCCCGGCAAGCTGGAGGACCTCGTCACGCTGCCCGGTGTCGGCCGCAAGACGGCCAACGTCGTGCTCGGTGACGCCTTCGGGGTCCCGGGGATCACCGTCGACACCCACTTCGGCCGCCTGGTCCGCCGCTGGGGCTGGACCGAGGAGGAAGACCCGGTCAAGGTCGAGCGCGCCGTCGCCGAGCTGATCCCGCGCAAGGAGTGGACGCTCCTCTCGCACCGGACGATCTTCCACGGCCGTCGGGTCTGCCACGCCCGCAAACCCGCCTGTGGCGCTTGCCCGCTGGCGAAGATGTGCCCTTCGTACGGCATCGGTCCGACGGACTTCGAAGAGGCCGCGAAGCTGGTCAAGGGTGAAGAGCGCGACCACATCCTCGACCTGGCGGCGCGCCGGTGACCAGGGTCACCAAACTGGCCCTCGGTGCCGCGGTGCTGGTGGTGGCCCTGATCGTCGCGTTGCTCACCACCCGTGACGCCCAGGAACCCGCCAAGACGTCGGGGGATCTCACGGCCGCCCGTGCGAAGGCCGCGCTCGCCTCCTGCCCGCCACCAGGGCCGGGCGAGGTGGCGAAGCTGCGCGGGGTCGACGTCGAATGTCTCGGCGACGGCTCCCGGGTCGACCTCGCCAAGGTGCTCTCCGGCGGTCCCGTGCTGGTCAACCTGTGGGCGTCGTGGTGCGAGCCGTGCCGCGCCGAACTGCCGCTGTTGCAGGAATACGCCGCGCTGCCGGGTGCCGCCCGGGTGCTCCTCGTCCAGGTGGCGAGCTCGGGGGCCGACGGGCTGGCGATGCTGGCCGAGCTGGATGTCCGGCTGCCCTCGGTGTTCGACGGTGACGGGCGGTCGGGTCCGGCGCGGACGGCACTGAAGGTCCCTTCCTCCCTTCCCGCGACGTACCTGGTCACGGCGGGCGGTGACGTCCGGCTCATCGAGAACCCACGCGTCTTCCTGGACACTGACCAGGTGCGCGCCGCTGTGGAAGGGAAACCATGACCGGCCCCCTCGTGGCCGCCGAAGCCGTGCCCGCCTGGTTGCAGCCGCTGGTCAAGATCAGCGGGGAGGTCGACGCGGCCACCTTCAGCCGGTTCAGCGTGCCGCCGGACGCGAGCTACCGGTCCGCGTCCGTCCTGATGCTCTTCGGCGAGGGCCCGCAGGGGCCGGACGTGCTGCTCCAGCGCCGCGCCGACACCCTCGGCTCGCACGCGGGCCAGGTCTCCTTCCCCGGTGGGGGCGCCGAACCGGAGGACGACGGGCCGGTCGGCACCGCGTTGCGCGAGGCGGAGGAGGAGACCGGCGTCGAACCCGGCGGCGTGCTGCCGCTGGCGATCTTCCCGGAACTGTTCGTGCCGGTGTCGGCCTTCGCGGTGACGCCGGTGCTCGCTTACTGGCGGACACCGTCCCCGGTGCACGCCGTCGACCCCGGCGAGACGGCGGCGGTGGCCAGGGTGCCGGTCGCCGAACTCACCGACCCGGCCAACCGGTTCCAGGTCACGCGCAAGGGCTATGACTGGAAGGGGCCCGCGTTCGACGTCGGCGGGTTGTTCGTGTGGGGCTTCACGGGCGGTCTGCTGGCGATGACGTTGTCGCTCGGGGGCTGGGAACGGGACTGGGACCACGGCGACGTCCGGGACCTTGACGTAGCGTTGGCCGAACATCAGGCGCGGGTCGACGGGCGGCAAGTGCCGGAGAAGGAGTAGGCGCCGGTGAACTGGGTCGACGTACTGGTGATCCTTCTCGCGCTGCTGGCGGGTGTGTCCGGCGCGTTCCAGGGGGTGATCATCGCCCTGCCGTCGCTGGTCGGCGTGGTGCTCGGCGCGCTCGCGGGGATCAAGATCGCGCCGCTGATCGTCGAACTCTTCGAACATCCGGCGGCGAAGGTCGCCTTCGCGGTGGCGACCGTGGTTTTCCTGGTCGCGCTCGGGGAGACCCTCGGCGTCTGGGCGGGCCGGAGACTGCGGCAGAAGATCAACCCGGACAAGCTTTCCGGTGTCGACAAGACGCTCGGCGCGGTGGTGCAGGCCGCCGTGGTGTTCGTGGTCGCGTGGCTGATCGCCACGCCGCTCACGGCCGTCTCGGGAGTGCCGGGGCTGGCGAAGTCGATCAACAGCTCGGTCGTGCTCGGCGAGGTCAACGACGTCATGCCGGGCGCGGCGCAGGGCTTCCCGAGCGAACTGCGCAAACTGCTCGACGCGTCGGGCTTCCCGTCCATTGTGGACCCGTTCCAGAAGCCGAACGTCGAGGACACCGGCCCGCCGGACACCGCACTGCAGGCGAGCGCGATCGTCAAACAGGTGCACCGCAGCGTCGTGAAGATCCGCGGGAACGCGAGTTCGTGCTCGCGGGCGCTGGAAGGCAGCGGATTCGTCGTCGCGCCGCAGCGGGTGATGACGAACGCGCACGTCGTCGCGGGCACCGACGAGGTCGCCATCGAGTCGACTTCGGGCAAGTTCCCGGCCAGGGTCGTCTACTTCGATCCCGAGGCCGACGTGGCCGTGCTCGCGGTGCCGAGGCTCCAGGCGCCGGTGCTGCCGTTCACGCCACGGGTGGCGCGGGCAGGCGACAACGCGATCGTGCTCGGCTACCCGCTCGACGGCCCGTACACCGCGACCCCGGCCAGGGTGCGCGGCCGGATCAACCTGCGCGGCCCGGACATCTACGAGTCCAACACCGTGCAGCGTGACGTGTTCACCGTGCGCGGGCAGGTCCGCAGCGGCAACTCGGGCGGCCCGATGATCAACCCCGGGGGCGAGGTCATCGGGGTCGTCTTCGGCGCGGCCGTCGAAGATCCGGAGACCGGCTTCACGCTGACTTCGGAGCAGGTGCGGCCCGTGGTGGAGACGGCTCCGGCGTTGAGCGCGAACGCGTCGACCGGTCCCTGCGCGAACTAGCCCTCCTCGGCCGCCCCCTCCCGGCTGAGATGAAGGACGCTTTCCTGGCAAAATTTGCCAGGAAAGCGTCCTTCATAGCGCGCGGAGGGGGCCTCAGGAGCCAGAGAGTCCCTCGCGCCAAGAAGCGACGGCCTCCTCCACGTCCAGCGGCCGTGCCCGCAGCACCGGACCGCCGGCCGGACGCCGGTGCTCGGCGCGGATCCGTTCGTTCAGGTCCTCGACGATCTCCCGCACCCGCGCCTCACGACGCACCCGCGCCAGCGTGTCCGGCAGGTCGTCGAGCTCCTTCGCGATGGCCAGTGACGGGGGCAGCAGCGCCGAAACGTCGTGCCCTTCGCTGCGGACCTTGTTCACCACCCAGGCCAGCGCCGTGTCGTTGCCGTCGGTTTTCGGCAGCGGCTTCCCCGCGCCGGGAAGGCCTTCGAACTCGCCTCTCGCCTCCGCGGCGCTGACCTGCCGGTCCACCCAGGACTCGAACGACACGCCCGTCGGTTTGCGCTCGGTCATGCTTCCAAGATACGGAGGAAGTCCACCAGCGCGGCCGAAGTGCGCTCCGGGGCCTCCAGATGCGGGAAGTGCCCGATGCCGGGCCAGCGCTCGAGACGAGCATCCGGCGCCCAGCGCCTCGACGCCGCCGCCGTCTCGGGGAGGACGCACCGGTCTTCCTCGCCGTGCAGTTGCAGCACGCGGGGAGCGAAGCGACCTCGCAGCGCTTCACCGAACCGGCGGCCTTCGCCGCGGAACTGCGCACGGAACGCCCATCGGTAGTACTCGAGCGCGCTGTGCGGAACTCCCTGCACGAGCATCGCCTGCCGGAACGTCCGCACGGTCTCGGTGAAGTCGGCCGTGTCCGTCCATTGTGGACCAGACCAGGCGTGGAACAGCTCTTCGACGGCGAGGGCGTCGTCCTTGACCAGCCATTTCTCCGGCGCCATCGGTAGCTGGAACCGGAACAGATGTCCCGAAGCCCGCAGCTGTCCCGGCCGCCGGACGGCCCGGCGCAACGCCAGCGGATGCGCGCCGCCCAGCACGCTGACCGAAGCCACCAGCCGGGGGTGCAGCGCGCCGACCGTCCACGCGAGCATGCCGCCCCAGGCATGGCCGACGAGATGGGCCTTGCGCGCGCCGAGCGACTTGATCAGCCCGCCGACGTCACCGGCCAAGGTCCAGGCGTCGTAGCCGCGCGGGGGCTTGTCCGAGTCGCCGTAGCCGCGCAGGTCGACCGCGATCGCGCGGAACCCGGCGTCGGCGAACGCCGTCAGCTGGTGATGCCAGGTCCACCAGAACTCGGCGAACCCGTGCAGCAACAGGACCACCGGCCCGTCGCCCAGTTCGGCGACGTGCAACCGGATGCCGTTCGCCGAGACGTCACGATGGGTCCACGGGCCGTCGATCCGGACGATCGACGGATCCGGTGTCGCCTGCACCGCTCGAAGACTCAGTCTTGGTCTTCGGCGCCGTGCCGCGGTTTGAACGCGGCGGCGGTGTCCTTGAAGCTGTTGATCGTGCGCTCCGGCGCCTTGATCTTCTTCACCTTGCGATAGCCGAGGAAGCCGGCGACCGCCGTCGAGACGAGCATCAGCCCGAACACGATGAGGAAGGCCGCCCAGCGCTGCAGGAACTCCGACAGCAGCTCGCCGAGGAAGAAAAAGAAGAAGAACGAGCTGTACAGGCCGATGACCAGCGCGACCAGGAAGAAGATGGCGCCTTTGAGGCCCTTCTTCGCCTCCGCGACGACCTCGGACTTGGCCAGCTCGACCTCGGCGCGGATCAGCGTCGAGACGTGTTGTGTGGCATCGCCGACGAGTTTCCCGAGGGACTGCTCGCTCGCTACCACGTCGTCATCGCTCGACAGGGGGAGGTAGGGCACGGCCCCCACGCCGTCGGGACCGGTACGTTCGTGCTTGGGGCTGCTCACACCGGTCATCGTGCCACGTGCCCCGAGCACGGGCGCGGCGGACCGGCGAGTGTCGCCTACTCAATCTTCGCGCGCGTGCACGCGGCTGCGGTGCACCAGCATCGCGGCGGCCGAAAGCGAGGCGATGGCCGAGGCGATCAGCACCGCCGCCTTCGCCAGTTCGACGGCCTCCCCGTCGAGCGCGAGATCGGCGATCAGCAGGCTCACCGTGAACCCGACGCCGCCGAGCATCGACAACGCGCCGATGTCCCGCCAGCCCATCCCCCTGGGTTTCTCCGCGAGTTTGAACTTCACCGCCAGCAGGCTGGCGGTGAAGATGCCGAGCAGCTTGCCGCCGACCAGTCCGATCAGCACGGCCAGCGGCAACGCGGTGGTGAACACCGCTCCGAGCGATTCGCCGTCCACCTTGATCCCGGCCGCGAACAGCGCGAACAACGGCACCGCGACCGCGGCCGACCACGGCTGCAACCGGTGTTCGAGCCGGATCGCGGGCGCGTGCTCCTCGCCCTCGTCGGCGCGGACGCGGGTGAGCAGGCCGAGCGCGACGCCGGCGATGGTGGCGTGAATACCCGCCGAGTGCACCGCGATCCAGGTGATCAAGGCCAGCGGCACGTGGATCCAGGCGCTGCGGACGCGGCGTTTCTGCAGGTAGGCGTACAACGCGAGCGCGACGACGGCGACACCCGCGGCGACGAGGTCGAACTTCGCGGTGAACAGGATCGCGATGACGAGAATGGCACCGAGGTCGTCGACCACCGCGAGGGAGAGCAGGAAGACCCTGGCGCTGTTCGGCAGGTTCGACGCGGTCAACGCCAGGACGCCCAGCGCGAACGCGATGTCCGTGGCGACCGGGATGGCCCACGCGCGTTCGATGCCCGGCGTTCCCCAGCCGACCGCGAGCGCGACCAGCGCCGGGACGACCATGCCGCCGATCGCGGCGACCACCGGCAGGATCGCCTGCTTGAACCGGGAAAGCTCACCGACCACGAGTTCACGTTTGAGTTCGAGCCCGGCGACGAAGAAGAACAGCGCGAGCAGGCCGTCTTTCGCCCAGTCGCCGATCGTCAGGTTCAGGTGGAGGAATTCGGGACCGAGCCGGAAATCGCGGATCGCGCGGTAAAGGTCGTCGACGGGCGAATTGGCCCAGAGCAGGGCGATCGCGGTGGCGCCGAGCAGGATCATCCCGCCGGTCGTCTCCGTGCGCAGGTAGCGGGCGAAATCGGCGACGACGGTCTTCGCTGGGCGGGTGGGGCCGGACAAGGCATCCTCCGGGTTTTTCGGCGACGACGAACACTGTTGCCGACCAGGCTTCCCGGCGCACCTTGACGCCATCTTAACGTCCGAAGAGGCTGGTAGCAGCCCGTTCATGACCGCGACCACACCTCGGATGCGCATCCGCGCACCACGCCGAAGCCGTGCTGAGCCGGAGCCGTGCCGAACCGGAGCAGACGCGCGGGTTCGAGGATCGCTGCCGGGTTCTCTTCGGCCACCACCGCGGCGTCGAGTGCCTGGGAAGACGGCGAAAGAGCTGACTCGGTCATCGACCGGATGGCGCCCCGAGGCCGGTGAGGAGGTCACGCATCGGCCTTCTACCATGCCACTTGACAACGCTGTCTAGCCAAGGACGAGTGTGGTGAGTACCTCTACCGAGGTCGAACGGGACACCAGATTCTTCGGGCACCCACGAGGGCTCGCGAACCTGTTCGGCGTGGAGATGTGGGAACGCTTCTCCTTCTACGGAATGCAGGGGATCCTCGCGATCTACCTGTACTACGAGGCCTCCCGGGGTGGCCTCGGCATGGCGCAGGAGACCGCGCTGGGCATCGTGGGTGCCTACGGCGGTCTCGTCTACCTGTCGGCGGTCGTCGGCGCGTGGGTGGCCGACCGGCTGTTCGGTTCGGAACGGACGTTGTTCTACAGCGCGCTCCTGGTCATGATCGGGCATATCAGCCTGGCGGTACTGCCGGGCTTCGCCGGGATCGGCGTCGGTCTCGCTTGTGTGGCCCTCGGCAGTGGCGGGCTGAAGTCCAACGCGACGGCGATCGTCGGGACGCTCTACGCCGCCGACGACGAGCGGCGTGACGGCGGGTTCACCCTCTTCTACATGGGCATCAACATCGGTGCCTTCGTCGGGCCGCTGCTGACCGGGCTCGCCCAGAAGGAGTTCGGGTTCCACCTCGGCTTCGGCCTGGCGGCGATCGGGATGGCGCTGGGTTTGATCCAGTACACGATCGGCCGCAAGAACCTCGGCGAGAAGGCGCGGGAGATCCCCAATCCGCTGCCGACCTCGAAGCGGGTGCTCGTCGGCGGCGCGGTGCTCGTGGTGGCCGCGCTGATCGTCGTGCTGGTGCTCGCCGGCGTGATCCGGGCGGAGAACCTCGCGAACCTCGTGGTGTGGCTGGTCGGCGTCATTTCGGTGATCTACTTCGTCGTGATCCTGAGCAGCAAGAAGATCACCGCGGACGAGCGCAGCCGGGTGTACTCGTTCATTCCGATGTTCATCGCCAGCGCCGCGTTCTTTTCGCTGTACCAGCAGCAGTTCACCGTCGTGCAGGCCTACACCGACCAGCGGCTCGACCGGGACCTGTTCGGCTGGCAGATGCCGGTGGCCTGGGTCAACTCCATCGTCGCGGTGTTCGTCATCGTCTTCGCGCCGATCTTCGCCGCGATCTGGACGAAACTCGGTTCCCGCCAGCCGTCCTCGCCGATGAAGTTCGTGTTCGGCACCGTGCTGATGGGCGTGGCGTTCCTGCTTTTCCTGCCGATGGTCGGGACGGGGGCGAACGGCAGTCCGCTGCCGGCACTGGTCGGCATTCTCTTCGTGTTCACCGCCGCCGAACTGTTCCTTTCCCCGGTCGGGCTGTCGCTGTCCACGAAGCTGGCACCGACGGCCTTCCGCACGCAGATGGTGGCGTTGAACTTCCTGTCCATCTCGTTCGGTACGGCGATGTCCGGCAAACTCGCGCAGTACTACGACACGCAGGACGAAGCGCCGTACTTCGGGATCGTCGGCGGCGTCGCGATCGCCATCGGTGTCCTGCTGTTGTTCGGCACACCCTTGATCCGCAAGCTGATGAAGGGCGTGCACTGACGCCCTTCATCCCGTGCGGCTACCCGACGGTCGTCCCGGACAGCACGCCGACGTAGTAGGTCACCAGCATCGTCAGCGCGCCGACGCCGACGTTCCGTGCGATCGCGCGGCCGGCGCGGGCGTCGCCGAGTTTCGCGCTGACGATCCCGGTCAGCGCCAGCCCGGCGACGACCGCCGCCGCGCATGCCCAGACCCGCGCCGAGGTCGACGTCCACACGATCGCCGACAACGGCAGTGACGCGCCGACGGTGAACGCCACCAGCGATGCCCAAGCCGCCTGCCACGGACTGGTGAGACGGCCCGGGTCGATGCCGAGTTCGGCCTCGGCGTGTGCCTGCAGCGCGTCCTTTTCGGTCAGTTCGCGGGCGACCTCGGCGGCGAGTTCCGGTGAAAGACCCTTCTGCTCGTAGATTTCCGCGAGTTCGCGTTCTTCGGCCTCCGGCATCTCTTTCAATTCGCGTTCTTCCAGCCGCAACTGGGCACGTTCGGTGTCGCGCTGCGTGCTCACGGAGACGTATTCGCCGCCCGCCATCGAAAGCGCGCCCGCGACGAGGCCCGCGATTCCCGCGGTGGCGATCGTGGTGGAGTCGGTGGTCGCGCCCGCGACGCCGACCACGATGCCCGCCACCGACACGATCCCGTCGTTCGCGCCGAGTACCCCGGCGCGCAGCCAGTTCAGCTTGCCGCTCAAGTCCGCGTGCGGCTCGTGGGGATGCTCGGTCGATACGGTTTCGGTCACCGTTCGAGTGAAACACAAGTGGGTAAGGAGTTCTTGCGAGCTAACCGATCGGTTCGGGCAGCCGACGTACGGTGTAGGCGAGTTCGATCGTCTCGCCGGTCGCCGGGTCGCCCAGTTCCACGCGCCAGGAGTCGGCGAACTGGTCGACGCCGTGCACCATCGGGATGGTCCCCGAGATCAGCACGGTGCCCGGAGCGTGGAGGCCGCGTTCGCGCAGCACGTCCAGCCAGTACGACGGCGGCAGGAGTTCGGCGAGTTTCCCTTGCTGGATCAGGGTTTCCCCGGCCCAGGCGGACAGGGTGAGGTCGTCGAGCCGGTCCTGGACGTCGACGAGCCGCCAGGCCTTGGTGGCGAGTACGTCGGGGCCGGCGTTCTTGCTCCACGCGACGCCGTGTGCTTCGAGCGCGCGGTCGGTGTGGTCGCAGGCGGCGGTCAGGAGGACGTCCTCGGGGGCGGGGCCGGTGATGACGATGGCCCACTCCGCCTCGCCGGAGGTCCGCTCGTGCTGCACCGGGACCTCGTCGGTCTGGCTCGCCAGGTACGGCGCGACCGGGTAAAGCGCCGGGATCACCGAAGGGGCGGGGACGCCGAGTTCGGCCAGTTCGGCCACGTGGGCGGCGACGTCCTCCTGGCTGCGACCGGCGTATCCGGCGTTCAGCAGCGTGTGGACCTCGGTCCGCCGCTCCTGGCCGTCGGGAAGGGTGAAACACAGCTCAGGCATCTGTCCTCCGGAATCGGGGGTTGCGCATACAGCTTGTATACAAGGAGTATATCCGCAATTCAACCCCTCCCGGCGGGGTTGCGGATCTCCTACGGACGGGATGTGGACATGACCTCACCAGCCGGTGACCGGCGCTCGCTGCACAAGGCCTTCGCGGCCAGCCTCTCGGGAACAGCGCTCGAGTGGTACGACTTCGCGGCCTACTCGGTGGCGGCCGCGACGATCTTCGGGCATCTCTTCTTCCCGTCGGAAGATCAGCTCGCGAGCACGATGGCGGCGTTTTCCACCTATGCCGTCGGCTACCTCGCCCGGCCGCTCGGCGGATTCCTCTTCGGTCGCCTCGGCGACGTGCTCGGCCGCAAGCGGATCCTGGTCATGACGCTCGTGCTCACGGGGGTGGCGACGTTCCTCATCGGTGTCCTGCCCACGTACGAGACCATCGGCGGCTTCGCGGCCGTACTGCTCGTCGCGCTGCGGTTCGCGCAGGGTGTCGGCATCGGCGGCGAATGGGGTGGCGCCGTCCTGCTCTCCAGTGAGTTCGGCGATCCGGCCAAACGCGGTTTCTGGGCGTCGGCCGCGCAGATCGGCCCGCCCGCGGGCAACCTGCTCGCGAACGGTGTCCTGGCCGTACTGGCCGCGCTCCTCACCGAGGCCCAGTTCACCAGCTGGGGCTGGCGGATCGCCTTCCTGCTTTCCGGCGCGCTGGTCGGTTTCGGCCTGTGGATCCGGCTCAAGCTGGAGGAAACCCCGGTCTTCAAACAGCTCCAGGAGAGTGGCGAGCGCTCGTCGGCACCGATCTCGGAGGTCTTCCGCACCGAACGCCGCGCACTGGTCGCGGCCGTGCTGATCCGCGTCTGCCCGGACGTGCTGTACGCGCTGTTCACCGTCTTCGTGCTCACCTACGTCACCACGCACACCGGTCTCTCGCGTGGCGCCGGACTGGCCGCGGTGATGATCGGTTCGGCGTTCCAGCTGGTGCTGATGCCGCTGTTCGGCGCGCTTTCCGACCGCGTCTCGCGGCGGAAGATGTACCTGGTCGCGACCATCGCCGCCGGGATCTGGCCGTTCGTGTTCTTCCCGATGGTCAGCGGCGGTTCGTTCGTCATGCTGGCGCTCGGCATCGTGCTCGCCCTCGTCATCCACGCCGCGCTCTACGGCCCGCAGGCCGCGCTGGTCACCGAACAGTTCTCACCGCGTCTGCGCTACACCGGCAGTTCGCTGGCGTACACCCTCGCCGGCGTGCTCGGCGGGGCACCCGCGCCGTTGCTGTTCACGGCGCTGCTGGCCGGCTTCGGCACCTGGGTCGCGATCGGCGTCTACCTGCTCGCCACCGCGGTGGTGACCGTCGTCGGTGTCCTGCTCGCCCGTGACCCGGACCGCGAGGAGGCGGCGGCGATGGAGTCCGTGCGATGACCTGGTCGCCCATGTCCACAGTGGAGGGTCTGCCGCTGATCGGCGGGCCGGGCCGGTTCCGGACGCTCGCCACGGCGGAAGGCGGGCTGGCGTACGAGATCGCCTACCCGGCGGGCGTCGCTTCTCCCGTGCACAGCCACGACCACGACAGCATCGTGTATCTGCTGTCCGGCTCGCTTCGCGGCACTCTCGACGGCCGCGAAGTGGCGCTTGAAGCGGGCGAGACCATCGTCCACCCGCGCGGGGTCCCGCACAGTGTCCAAGCCATTGTGGACAGTCAGTGGATCGAGTTCAAGACGCCGCTGCCTTCGCGGCCGCCGATCGCGGAATGAAAAAAACCGGGGCGGACACTGATATCCAACGTCCGCCCCGGTCGGGAGAAAAGTCTTACGCGTCCAGCTCGGCCAGCGCCAGCTTCGCCTTCTCCAGCTCGGCTTCGAGCTGAGCGACCTTCGCGGCCTGGAGCTCGCGGGCGGCGTTGATGACCTCGTCGATCGGGCCGGACAGGTCGGCGTGCAGTTCCTTGGCGGCGCGGGACACGGCCGCGGCCGGGATCTCCAGGCCCTTCGCGACCCACTTGCTGCCGTTCTTGAGCTCGGCCTGCCACTCGCCGTCGGCGGTGCCGGTGACCGTGAGGGTCAGCTCGACGGTGCGGGTCTTCTTCGCCGTCGTGGCGACCTTCGGACGGCCACGCTTGGGCTTGGGGGACTCCGCCACCTGCTCGTCGGAAGCCGGGGCCTCGTCGGACTGCGGGGCGTCGGTCGTTTCGGGAGTTTCGGCCTTGGACTCGGCCGGGGTCTCGGTGGCCTCCGCCTGCGGCGTCGAGTCGACGGGCGCTTCGGTAGCCGCTTCTTCGGACGCGGCGTCAGTGCGCGTCAAGGCATCCACGGTCATCGTCGGTGTCGTCTCCTTGCCCGGGTATGGGGTGGTACCCGGCACATCCTAGAACAGGCGTTCGAGTAAGGCGCGCTGGGGTGTGCTAAGGCGTGTCGGACGCCATGAAAGGTCCTTTCCTTGCAAATTTTGCAAGGAAAGGACCTTTCATGGCGCGCGCGGAGGGTTACTCCTCGGTCTTGCCCGACTTCAGACCCGAAGAGATCAGATCCATCACCGACGAGTCGGCCAGCGTGGTGACGTCGCCGACCTGGCGGTTTTCGGCGACGTCGCGCAGCAGTCGGCGCATGATCTTGCCGGAGCGCGTCTTCGGCAGCTCCTGCACGACCAGGATCTGCCGCGGCTTCGCGATCGGCCCGATCTCCTTGGCGACGTGGTCGCGCAGCGCCTGCACGGCTTCGCCGCCGGCGGCGTCGTCGGCCGCGTTGCCGCGCAGGATCACGAAGGCGACGATGCCCTGTCCGGTGGTCGGGTCGGTCGCGCCGACGACGGCGGCCTCGGCGACCGTCGGGTGCGAGACCAGCGCGGACTCGACCTCGGTGGTCGAGATGCGGTGCCCGGACACGTTCATCACGTCGTCGACCCGGCCCAGCAGCCAGACGTCGCCGTCGGCGTCGTACTTCGCGCCGTCGCCGGCGAAGTAGTAACCCTGATCGGCGAAGCGGGACCAGTAGGTCTCACGGAAACGCTGTTCGTCGCCCCAGATGCCGCGCAGCATGCCCGGCCACGGCTTGTCGAGCACCAGGTATCCGCCGCCGCCCTTGCCGACCTCGGCACCCTGGTCGTCCACGACCTTCGCCGAGATGCCCGGCAACGCCTTCTGCGCCGAGCCCGGCTTCGTGGCGGTGACGCCCGGCAACGGCGAGATCATGATCCCGCCGGTCTCGGTCTGCCACCAGGTGTCGACGATCGGCGCCGAGTTCGCGCCGACGTTCTCGCGGTACCAGATCCACGCTTCGGGGTTGATCGGCTCGCCGACGCTGCCGAGCACACGCAGCGACGAGAGGTCGTACTTCCGCGGGATCTCGTTGCCCCACTTCATGAACGTGCGGATCAGTGTGGGCGCGGTGTAGTAGATGGAGACCTTGTGCTGCTGGACGATCTCCCAGTGGCGGCCCTCGTGCGGGGTGTTCGGCGTGCCTTCGTAGACGACCTGCGTCGTCCGGTTCGCCAAGGGCCCGTACACGATGTAGGTGTGCCCGGTGATCCAGCCGATGTCGGCGGTGCACCAGTAGACGTCTTCGCCTGCCTTGTGGTCGAAGACGTTGTGGTGCGTGTACGCGGCCTGGGTCAGGTAGCCGCCGGAGGTGTGCAGGATGCCCTTCGGCTTCCCGGTGGTGCCGGAGGTGTAGAGGATGAAGAGCGGGTGCTCGGAGTCGAACGCCCGCGGCGCGTGCTTCGCGGATTGGCCGTCGACCAGGTCGTGCCACCAGAGGTCACGGCCCTCGGTGATCGGGACCTCTTCGCCGGTGCGGCGGACGACGATGACCTTCTCGACCGATTCGGCACCTTCGAGCGCTTCGTCGACATTGACCTTCATCGGGGCGGCCTTGCCGCGGCGGTACTGGCCGTCGGTGGTGATGACGATCCGCGCCGCTTGGTCGTCCACCCGGGATCGCAGTGCTGTCGGGGAAAAACCACCGAAGACGACACTGTGCAGAACACCGATACGGGCACACGCGAGCATCGCGACGATGGCTTCGGGCACCATCGGCATCTGAATGGCGACCCGGTCACCCGCCGTGAGGCCGAGGGACTCGAAGGCGTTCGCGGCCTTGGACACCTCGTCCTTCAGCTGCGCGTAGGTGAGGTCGCGGTTGTCGCCGGGCTCGCCGACCCAGTGGATGGCGACCTGGTCGCCGTGCCCGGAATCGACGTGACGGTCGACGCAGTTGTACGCGACGTTGAGTTTCCCGCCCACGAACCACTTCGTCACCGGTGCATTGGTCCAGTCCAGTACCTGGGACCACTTCGTCTCCCAGTGGAGTCGCTCGGCCTGCTTGGCCCAGAACGCTTCCCGGTCCGCGTCGGCTTCGGCGTAGAAGTCGGCGGTGGCATTCGCTCGCGCGCGGAAAGCCTCACTCGGGGGGAAGGTCCTGCTCTCCGTGAGCAAATTGTCCAGCGCCGGCGACTGCTCGGTCATGGTGCGATGCCTCCTGTGATTCGCGTGTCTTCACGCCCGTTGGCACGCTATCGACGTTACGACGCGAAGTAAAAGGTTGCATCGTGGTTGTGCGCGGCGTTCACACGCTTGAGGACAAAGCGGTACGGACCGCGGGCCATTCTGGTCCGGTGACGGAGTAGACGACGGTGTCACGGATCGTTCCGTCCGGCCGGACACGGTGCGCCCGGAGCACTCCTTCCCGTCGCGCGCCGAGACGTTCGATCGCCTTCTGCGACCGGAGGTTGCGGATGTCGGTCTCCCACGAGACCCGGTTCGCGCCGAGGTCGTCGAAAGCGTGGCGGAGCAACAGGAGTTTCGACTCGCGGTTGAGCCCGGTCCGCTGCCATGCGGGACCGATCCAGGTGTGGCCGAGGGAAACGATCCTGTGGCGCGCGTTCATCGCGTAGAACGACGTCGTGCCCGCGACCTCGCCGGTGCGAGCGTCGAGCTGTGCCCAGGCGCGGCGGTCGGCGTCGGCGAGGATGTCGTCGACCATCGCTTCGGCCGCGGCGAGGTCCTGTGGCTGACGAAGGCTGAGCCAGGTCCAGATCGCCGGATCTGAGCCCGCCGCGTACAGGCCCTTCGCGTGGTCGCGGGTGAGCGGTTCGAGGCGCACGCGGTCACCGGTCAAGGTCGCGTGGTCGGTCCAGTCGGTCACGATCCCGACGTTACCTCTCCATAATGGCCTTATCGGATATCCATTTCTGGAGCATTCGAGAAGGCCACTTCGGCGTTGCCTATGCTCGCGGGAACGATCGAGAAGGCGAGGCAGCATGGCCGAGGAGCGGGAAGAGCTCACCTGGGAGTTGTTCGGGACGGCCGGCAGGGAGCTGGCGCAGGCCGTCGCCGACGACGGCTTCGAGCCGGACCTCGTCCTGTCGATCGCGCGGGGCGGGCTGTTCGTCGCGGGCGCGCTCGGCTACGCGCTGGACGTGAAGAACCTGCACGTGATGAACGTCGAGTTCTACACCGGCGTCGACCAGCGTCTCGACCTGCCGGTGATGCTGCCGCCGGTGCCGAACGTCGTCGACCTGACGAAGAAGAAGGTCCTCGTCGCCGACGACGTCGCGGACACGGGTGCGACGCTGAAGCTGGTCCGCGATTTCTGCGCCGACCACGTCGCCGAGGTGCGCTGTGCGGTCGTCTACGAAAAGCCACGCTCCGAGGTCAAATGCGACTACGTCTGGAAGCACACGGACCGGTGGATCAACTTCCCGTGGTCGGTACAGGCGCCGGTCGTGCGCCGCGAGGGCCAGGTGCTGGACGCGTGACGGACCCGCTGAAGCCGCTGCTGGACCTCGAAGGGGTCGCGGCGGCCGCGAAATCGGCACAGGACGCGGTGTTCGCCGTCCACCGGCTGCCCGCGAACCTGCGTGGTGGCGCGGCGACGGCCGCCGAAGCGTCCGTGCGGTCGGCGCGGGCGTCGGCCGGGATCGAAGGCGCCGCCCCCGAACTGCCCGAATCCGGTGAGGTGACCGACCCGGTGCTGGCGGGTGCGCTGCGGGTCGCGGAAGCACTGGAAGGCCTGCTCCCGACGTGGCGACGTGCGCCGTTGCAGGCGCTGGCGCGCTTGCACGTGCTCGCCGCGTCGGATCTGGTGACGGATCTCGACGCGCTCGGGCGGCCGCGGTCGTCCGGTGACGTCGGGCCGCGGCTGGAGATGCTGGCGCAACTGGTCACCGGCGCGACGTCGGTCCCCGGCCCGGTGCTGACCGCCGTCGTGCACGGGGAACTGTTGGCGCTCAAGCCTTTCGGGTCCGCGGACGGGGTCGTCGCGCGGGCTGCGGCGCGGCTTTCGGCGGTGGCGACCGGGCTGGACCCGAAGGCGCTGACGGTGCCGGAGGTCGCGTACTTCCGGCGGGTGCCGAAGTACCTCGAAGCCGCTTCGGCCTTCTCGGAGGGAACTCCCGAGGGCGTCCGGGCCTGGCTGCTCTTTTCGTGTGAAGCGTTCGAAGCCGGCGCTCGTGAGGCGAAGTCCATCTCCGACGCCGCCGGCTGAACCCCGCAATTCGTCACCTGGTTGCGATACTTGCGCGCGCGACCCATCGCAACCAGGTGACGAATTGCGGGGGTGTAGGGAGCGCACACAAGACCCGGTGCATGTGTGGGGCGTGGCCACATGGCTCAAGCGGGCCGGGCGACCTAACGTCGTCCGGCATGAGTGGTGCGTATCACAGCGATCTGGCCGGTAAGTCCGCGCTGGTCACGGGCGCGGCGAGCGGAATCGGCCTGGCCTGCGCCCGGGCGCTCGCCGAGGCGGGGGCCAAGGTCCACCTCGCCGACATCGACGACGCCGTCGCGAAGGCGGCGGCCGACGTCAACGGCATCGCGCATGTCGTCGACCTCACCGACGCCCAAGCCGTCGAGACCCTGCCGGCCGAGATCGACATCCTCGTCAACAACGCCGGTTTCCAGCACATCGCGCCGATCCACGAGTTCCCGCCGGAGACGTTCACCCGCGTCCAGGCGCTCATGGTCACCGCCCCGTTCCTGCTCATCCGCCGCGTGCTGCCGAACATGTACGAACGCGGCTGGGGGCGCGTGACCAACATGTCCAGCGTCCACGGCCTCCGCGCGAGCGCGTTCAAATCCGCGTACGTCACCGCCAAACACGCGCTCGAAGGACTTTCCAAGGTCACCGCGCTCGAAGGCGCGGAACACGGCGTGACCAGCAACTGCGTCAACCCCGGCTATGTCCGGACGCCGCTGGTCGTCGGCCAGCTCCAGGCACAGGCCGAAGAACACGGGCTCGACCGCGAAGCCGTCATCGAGCAGATCCTGCTCCGCCGCTCGGCGATCAAGCGGCTCATCGAACCCGCCGACGTCGCCGCGTGCGTGCTCTGGCTGTCCGGCGACCACGCCGCCCACGTCACCGGCACCTCCATCCCCCTCGACGGCGGCTGGACCGCCGCGTGAACCCCCCGGAAAGGAAGCCCTCGGTGACCACGCAGAACCGCGGCTCGATCGCGAAGGTCGTCAGCGCCAGCCTGATCGGCACGACGATCGAGTGGTACGACTTCTTCCTCTACACCTCCGCCGCGGCGCTGGTGTTCGGCGAATTGTTCTTTCCCTCCGACGATCCGCTGACCGGCACGCTGCTCGCGTTCCTGACCTACGCCGTCGGCTTCCTCGCGCGGCCGATCGGCGGCCTGGTGTTCGGGCACTTCGGCGACCGGGTCGGGCGCAAGAAGCTGCTGGTGCTGAGCCTGCTGCTGATGGGCGGTTCGACCTGCGCGATGGGCATCCTCCCGACGTACGCCTCCGTCGGTGTCCTGGCGCCGATCCTGCTGACGCTGCTGCGGCTGGTGCAGGGTTTCGCGCTGGGCGGCGAATGGGGCGGGGCGGTGCTGATCGTCTCCGAACACGGTGACGACGAACGCCGCGGGTTCTGGGCGTCTTGGCCGCAGTGCGGTGCTCCCGGCGGGAACCTGCTCGCGACGGCGGTGCTGGCGATCCTCGCCGCGACGCAGTCCGACGAAGCGTTCCTCAGCTGGGGCTGGCGGATCCCGTTCCTGCTCTCCGGTGTCCTCGTGGTGGTCGGGCTGTGGATCCGGCTCGCGGTCAGCGAATCCCCGGCCTTTTTGCTTTCACAACAGAGCCTCGCCGCGCGGAAGCACAACGCGACGACACAGGCCCCGGTCGTCGAGGTGTTCCGGAAGAGCTGGCGCGCGGTGCTGATCACCATTGGCTCGCGAATGGCGGAGAACGTTTCGTACTACGTCATCACCGCGTTCATTCTCGTCTATGTCACCACCGGGCTGAGTATGCCGAAATCGGCCGGATTGAACGCGGTCCTCATCGGTTCCGCCGTGCATTTCCTGACGATTCCCCTGTGGGGCATTCTTTCCGACCGGATCGGCCGCCGCCCGGTCTACCTGTTCGGCGCGATCGGCATGGCGGTGTGGAGTTTCGCGTTCTTCGCGCTGCTCGACACGAAGAATTCCGGCCTCGTCATCGTCGCGGCGACCGCCGGGCTCGTGCTGCACGGCGCGATGTACGGGCCGCAGGCCGCGTTCTTCTCCGAGCAGTTCCCGACGAGGGTCCGCTACACCGGCCTTTCGGTCGGTGGGCAGCTGTCGTCGATCGCGGCGGGGGCGGTGGCGCCGCTCATCGCGGTCGCGCTGTTCAAGGAGTTCGGCAGCACGATCCCGGTCTCGCTCTACGTGGTCGCGATGTGCGTGCTGACCGTGATCGCGCTGCTCGCGGCCCGCGAGACCAAGGGGGTGTCCCTGCACTCCGAAGTTCACCCGGAGCGCGGTCACGTGCCAGCATGACCGCTGTGGACGGTGCCGACACGGCGACGCGGTTGCGCCGGCTGCTCGAGCTGCTCGCCTCCGGGGCGGGCAGCGAGCAGCTGGCGCACGTTCCCGTCGATCCGAAGGCCATCGAGCTGGCGCTGCGGATCAGGGACACCGTCGCCGAACACCGGCGGCGCGAGGCGGAGCTGGCCGCGTTGTTCGACACGGCCAGCGACCTCGCCCGGCTGGACGATCCGGACGCCGTCCTCCGGTCGATCGTGCGGCGGGCGCGGGCGTTGCTCGCCGTCGACGTTTCGTATCTCAGCCTCAATGACGAAACCGAAGGCAACACTTACGTCCGCGTGACCGACGGCTCGGTCTCCGCGCTGTTCCAGGACATCGTGCTGGGCATGGGCGAGGGGCTCGGCGGGCTGGTCGCGCAGACCGCGCGGCCGTACGCGACGGCGGACTACTTCACCGACAAGCGGTTCCGCCACACGTCGTCGATCGACACCGGCGTGCTCGACGAGGGGCTGACCGCGATCCTCGGGGTGCCGCTGGCGATCGGCAGCAAGGTCATCGGGGTGTTGTTCGCCTCCGACCGGACCACGCGGGAGTTCTCGCCCGACGAGGTCGCGCTGCTGTCGTCGCTGGCCGACCACGCGGCGATCGCGCTGGACAACGCGCACCTGCTCGACGAGACGCGCCGCGCGGTCGCCGAGCTGAACGCCGCCAACGCGACGATCAGCGCGCACAACGACGCGATGCGCCGCGCCGAGGACGCGCACGACCGGCTGATGGATCTCGTGCTGCGCGGCGGTGATCTGGCCGAGGTCGCCGCCGCGGTCGCGGACGTGCTCGGCGGCGCCATCGCCGTCTACGACGCGGAAGGCGTTGTCCTGGCCCGCACCGGCGCGGAACTGAGCCTCTCGCGTCCGGCCGTTTCGGCGTCCCGGTTGAGCGGCCGGGCGGTGTCCACCGAGGACGGTTGGTTGTGTGCCGTCCAGGCGGGGCAGGAATTTCTCGGCAGCCTGGTCCTCGGCGGCGGGCCGTCGCTCGGCGAGGCCGACCGGCGGCTGTTCGAGCGGGCGGGCGTGGTCACCGCGGTGCTGCTGATGCAACGGCGTTCCGTCGCGCGCGCCGAGGACGAGGTACGCGGGGAGCTGCTGTCGGACCTGCTCACCGCGCCGGGACGCAATCCCGCCGCGTTGCTGGCACGAGGCAGACGCTTGGGAGTCGATCTGTCGACATCGCACGCGGTGCTGATCGCGCATTCCGACGACGTCTCCCGGCGAAGGCTGGCCACGGCGGCCGCGCGGCACGCGGAGCTGGTCGGTGTCCACGCCGACGAGGTCGTCCTGCTGGTCCGCGGCGCGGACCCCGGGGCGCTGGCCAGAACCGCGGCGGCGGAACTGGCGTCCACAGTGGACTGTCCGGTGACGGTGGGTGCGGCGGGCCCGGCGGCCTCACCGCGGGAACTGGCCGTGGCGCACGCCGAAGCCGCGCGATGTGTCGCGTCGTTGCTGGCCCTCGGGCGGGCGGGGGAGGGCGCGAGCATGGCCGATCTCGGGTTCGTCGGGTTGCTGCTGGGCGAGCACGCCGATCTGGGTGCGTACGTGACCGCCACGATCGGCCCGGTGCTCGACTACGACGAACGCCGCGGCACGGACCTGATCGGCACCCTCCGCGCGTATTTCGCCTGCGGCGGCAACTCGACGCGGGCGAAGGACCTGCTCCACGTGCACGTCAACACCGTCGTGCAACGGCTGGACCGCATCGCGTCCCTGCTGGGCGAGCAATGGCAGGCGCCCGAGCGCGCACTGGAACTGCAGCTCGCGCTCAGGCTGCACCGCCTCACCAGTGACCGAAACGGATGACGTCCTCGAAGTCGCGCCGGGCGATCTTGGTCGCCGAAGAGCCGGGTGAGGGTCCGGGCTCGTCACCGTGCCCGAGCGCGACGACACCGATCGGGTCGTGATCCGACGGCACCCCGAATTCGCTGTGGAGCCGCTCCACGCTTTCCGGCGCGAGCCCGAAGAACACCGCGCCGAGGCCCTCGTCGACGGCCGTCTGAAGGATCAGCAACGTCGCCATCCCGGTGTCGACGTCCCAGTACGGCACGCGCCACCACGAGTCGTCACGGTCGGCGACACCCTTGTCCGGCTTGGCATAACGGTCGAGGTAGGCGTTCTTGACCGAGAGCGGGACGATCGCGACCGGTGCCGTCGTCACGGTTTCCGGCGCCCAGCTCGCCCCGAACTCCCAGAATTTCGCCAGTTCCTCGCCGGTGAGGACGAGAAATCCTTGTCCCTGCGAGAAACCGGCCGAGGGACCCTTCAGCGCGTTGCGGAGGATGCGCCGAAGACTCTCGTCCGCGACGGGCTCACCGGTGAATTTCCGGACCATGCGACGGCGGCGTACGACGTCCTGGAATTCCATCCGATCAGCTTAGTACGCAAGTGGCCGCCAGGTCACCGCTCGCGCGCATGCCCTCGAGCGCGGTGAACGTCGTGCGGAAACACGGCGGATACCCGGCTCGGCCACACAAAGCGGGCCGTCGCTGTGGTGGTCTGCCACGTGAAAATCATGCGGGTGGCGGTTCTAGCCTCGGATGATGCGAAAACTCCTCATCGGTGCGGTGGTTTCGGCGTTGACCCTTCTCTTTTCGGCTCCGGCACAGGCGGCGACGATCCGCCCGGTGACCGGGTTCGGGAGCAATCCCGGTGCGTTGCGGATGTTCGAGTACGTTCCCGACGGGCTGCCGTCCGGACGTCCGGCGGTGGTCGTGCTGCACGGCTGCACCCAGGACGCGGCCGGCTACGCGCGCGGCTCCGGCTGGGTGGGGCTCGCGGACAAGCTGCGCTTCAAAATCGTTCTGCCGCAACAGGTCTCGGCGAACAACTTCAACAAGTGCTTCAACTGGTTCCAGGCGGGCGACATCCGGCGCGGGTCCGGAGAAGCGGAATCGATCGCGCAGATGACGCGGTTCGCGGCCGGAAGCCGGACGTACGTGACCGGGCTTTCGGCGGGGGGCGCGATGACTTCGGTGCTGCTGGCGGCGTATCCGGAACTGTTCGCGGGCGACGGTGTCGTCGCGGGACTGCCTTATGGCTGCGCGGCTTCGATGATCGACGCGTACCCCTGTATGAACCCTGGCAGGGAGCTGACCCCGCAACAGTGGGGTGACAAGGTGCGGGCCGCGGGCACGGGGCCGCGTTCACCGGTCAGCGTCTGGCACGGGACCGCGGACCACACGGTCGCCCCGATGAACATGCGCGAGCTTTCCGAGCAGTGGACCGACGTCGGCGCCACCGTCGACACCCACGCCGTCACCGGGATGGGACACGGCCAGCCGATCGCGCCGGGAGCCGGTTGCGGTCAGGCCGGGCCGTACCTGCTCGACGTCGGAGTGTGCGTCGCGAGCGAACTCGCGGCGAAATGGCGGCTAGGCGAGGACGGCGTCCAGTAGCCCGGGAAAACGCGCGTGGATGTCCTCGGTCCGTAGCTCGACCCAGCGGGTCCGGCCCTCGACGAACGTCGTCGTGAGGCCGGCCTCGCGTAAGACTCTCCAGTGATGGGAAAGCGTCGGCGCGCTGATCTCGATGTCGTACTCGGTGACGGCGCAGCTTCGCGGCGAAGGGTTGCTTCGCAGGGCGC
This sequence comes from Amycolatopsis sp. QT-25, assembly GCF_029369745.1. Classification (NCBI taxonomy): domain Bacteria; kingdom Bacillati; phylum Actinomycetota; class Actinomycetes; order Pseudonocardiales; family Pseudonocardiaceae; genus Amycolatopsis; species Amycolatopsis sp. QT-25. Next base: position 7,455,511 of record NZ_CP120210.1, on the reverse strand, counting down.
GGATCAGCTCCAGGCGTACGGGATCCGCGAGCGCCTGGAGGACCGGCACGATCTCGATCTCCTCGGTCGCCGGCTGTGACAGCGTGGTGCTCACTTCGCTCCAACTGTTTGACAGTCATCGAATAGTCCGGCCACTATACCTCTCATGACGATTAGACGATCATCAAATGATCGGCTCGCCCTGGGGGCTCTGCTGGTACTCGCCGTCGGCACGTTCACCGTCGGCACCGACGGGTTCGTCCTGAACGGGCTGCTGCCCACCATCGCCGCCGACCTGCGGGTTTCCGAAGCCGTCGCGGGCCAGCTGACCACGGTCTTCGCGGTGACCTACGCGCTTTCGTCGCCGCTCATCGCGGCGTTCACCGGCCAACTCGACCGGCGCTGGGTGCTCGGCGCGGGGATGGTGCTGTTCACGATCGGCATGGCCGGTCAGGCGCTCGGCGACTCCTTCGCCGTGGTCGCCGTCGCACGCGTGCTGGCCGCCCTCGGCGCCGCCGCGTTCCAATCCAACGCCTACGTCCTCGCCGGGGCACTGGCCTCGGACGAGCGCCGCGGCCGCGCGCTGGCCACCGTCTCCGCCGGGATGAGCGTGTCGATGGTGCTCGGCGTGCCGATCGGCGTGCTTGCCGGGAACTGGTTCGGCTGGCGCGCGGTCATGTGGGGGATCGGCGCCGTGGCCGTGGTCGTGACACTGCTCGTGCCGATGCTGCCCGGCGTCCGGATGCCGACGGTGACCCTGCGCGCCAGACTCGCCGTCGTCGCGCGGCCGCCGATCGCGCGTGTGCTCGGCGTGAGCGTCCTCGGTACCGCTGCGGGCTTCGCGGCCTTCGTGTACTTGCCGGTGCTGGTGGCACCCGTGGCGGCGGGCGCGCTGATCTCGTGGCTGCTCGTCGGTTTCGGGATCGGGCAGATCGCGGGCAACGCCTTCGCGGGCCGGGCGACCGACTCACTCGGTTCCGCGCGCGTCCGCTCCGTCTCGCTCGCCGGTACGGTCGCGACGCTGGCGTTGCTGGACGTCGCCGTGCTGAGCCTGCCCGGCGCGCTGGTCTTCGCGCTGGCCTCGGGGATGTTCGGCGGGATGCTCATGGTGCCGCAGCAGCACCGGCTGTTCTCGCTGGCGCCCGACGCGCCGACGGTCGCCCTGGGGCTCAACGGCTCCGCGATCTACGCCGGGGGTGCCCTCGGTGCCGCGCTGGGTGGCGTCGTCCTGTCGTCGGCGGGCGTCTGGTGGGTCGGCCCCGTCGCCGCCTTCGTCGCTCTGCTCGCCTTCGCGCTTTCGGTCCCTTCGCGGCGGCGGGTGGCTCAGCCCGCCTGACCGAAAGTGAGAGCAAGGGACCTTTGCTATCGGTCCGGTCGACGCAGGGCCGATTCCGGACCCGCCCGTGGCGCCGAGCCCGTACCGGCGCGGCGCCACGAAAAGCGGCAGGGTCCCCAGCCGATGCCGGCGGCGGACACCCGTTCGCGTCGCGTGAGCGAGGCGTCGGGATGAACGGGTCTGTCCGCCGGTGCCGTGCCCACCCGGTCTCTCGGTCGCGAAGATCCGGGAGCCCGGGCGATCGGTTCAGCTCGCGCGCACCCGCAGGGAGTCGAGAGCCTTGCGTACGTGGCCATCGTTGGCAGCCAGCGCCTTCGCCGCGTTCGCGACGTCCTCGCCGGACAGCAGATGGACCAGCGCGACCTTGAGGTCGCCGTCGGCCTCGGTGAGCGCGTCGGAGCAGTCCGCCATGCTCATTCCGGTGGCCTCGCGCAGGATCCGGATGGTCCGTCCGCGCAGCTTCGCGTTGGTCGCCCGCATGCTGACCATCAGGTTCGAGTACGTGCGGCCGAGCTTGATCATCGTCGCGGTGGAGAACGCCGTGAGGATGATCTTCTGCGCCGTGCCCGCCTTCATCCGCGTCGACCCGGCGATCGCCTCGGGGCCGGTGTCCACCGCGATCAGGACATCGACACCCGGCGGCGGCACCGCGGCCGGATTGCCCGAGACCAGAGCGGTCCGCGCGCCGCGACGGCTGGCCGCGGCCAGCGCGCCGAGGACGAAGGGAGTCCGGCCGGACGCCGTCAACCCGAGCACGAAGTCGCCGGGCACGACGGACTCGGTCACCTCGGCGGCTCCGGCCTTCGCGTTGTCCTCGGCGTCTTCGACGGCTTGGCGCAGCGCGCGTGCGCCGCCCGCGTGATGCGCGATGAACCAGTCGGAGGGCACGTTGAACGTCGGCACGAGCTCCGCCGCGTCCAACGTCGCCAGCCTGCCGGAGGTGCCGGCCCCGAAGTAGTGCACGCGGTGGCCCGACCGCAGCGCTTCCACGGCGAAGTCGACCGCCCGTGCCACCTGCGGCAGCACCGCGGCGACGGCTTCGGGGACCCGGCGGTCTTCGGCGTTGATCGCGCCGAGGATGCCCATGGTCGACATCAGGTCGATGTCGGTCGTCCGTGGATTGCGCTGTTCGGTTGGCGAATCGACGTGCACCACCTGGCGTGGGACGGTCATCATGCGCCTCACTTTTTCGCTCATTTGCCGGTTTCCCGCGGCCGCCGCCTGCCGTCGGGCCGGACGCCCAGCCGGTGCGAGCCAACCGCGTCCCTGGTCGCGTCGAGCGCGTTGACCGACGCGTCCATGTGCCGTTGCGCGACCCCGATGAACAGGCAGTCGATGACGGTCAGCTGTGCGATGCGACTGGCGGTCGCACCCGAGCGGAACGTCGTCTCCCGCGCGGCCGTGGTCAGTACGTGGTCGGAGACCTCGGTGATCGGCGAACGCGGGAAGTTCGTCACGGCGACGGTGCTCGCGCCGTGCTCGCGAGCCACGCGCAGCGCCTCGACGGTGTCCGTGGTCGCGCCCGTGTGGGAGATGCCGATCGCGACGTCTCCGGGGCTCAGCACGGCGGCCGAGGTGAGCATGATGTGCGTGTCCGACCAGGCGAAGCTCACCCGGCCGATGCGGTGCAGCTTCTGCTGCAGGTCCGCGGCCACGAACGCGCTCGCGCCCACGCCGTAGACGTCCACCCGCCCCGCGCCCGCCAGCACGTCGATCACCCTCTGTAGCGACGGGATGTCGAGCTGGTCGGCGGTCTCTTCCACGGCACGAGCGTCCGCGAAGCTCACCTTGCCGATCACCGCGGCCAGGTCGTCCTCCGGACCGATCTCGCCGCCGAGGTTCCGGCTCGACCGGGCCTCCGTGCGGGCGGTGTCGGCCGCCAAGGCGATCCTGAGCTGCGGATATCCGCCGACACCGACGGCCTTGCAGAACCGCGTGACGGTGGTTTCGCTCGTGTTGGCCGCGAGCGCGACTTCGGTGATGCTGCGCCGCGCGACCGTCGCGGGGTCGTCGAGGACGACCTTCGCGACACGTTGTTCAGCCCGGGCGAGCCCGGGCAGCAGGGAGCGGATCCGGACCAGCGGGCTCGCGTCAGCGTCCCGTGTCGGCTGCGCCGGCACGGCCTCGGACGGTACGGCCGCGATCACGGATTCGGTATCGCCCACCGTGGGAAAGTTACTAACCGTTGGCATCTGCGACAAGGCTACCCACACCCTTCGGGAAGATCGCAACCTATCCGTGTCTGCGGATTCGATTTGCGATTAATCGTTGACCAGAAAGTCGCTAACCAGGTCGAGGCCGTTAACGAGGTCGAGCTAACGACTTGGCAACTTAGTGTCGCGACGCAAGGGGCTGTGTCCCGGTCAACGGGGCAGTACGGTCACCGCAATGGAGCCGATTGGTTACCGAGTGCTCAATTTCCAGCCGGTAGCGACGAAGGTAGGGGGATTATGCTCACTGTCCAGCAGTGTGCGGCCTCGTTCAGTGACTTTCACACTGTCCAAAGAAATTCCGCGTCCGGTGTAACGGGCATCGGTCGTGTAACGCCAGCGGAGGGTGATTTGTGAGCTTTGTGACACCTCGGCGGCGACTCGCCACCAAGCGCGATGGCCGTGCCCACGCAGACCGGTCTGATCCCCGGCGGGAGCGCCTGGTCCGTTTGCACGCAGAGTAATCGATTTCCAGGTTGCTCCGTCGTCGGTACTTATTTCCAGGATCAAGGAATCAGAGGGGCCTTCGGTGTCCACGAAGGTGTCGAAGGAGACCCTCAACGGCCCGCCGCGCGTCTGTAACGGCGGAGTCGTGAGCGTTGCCGTGGAGACGTCCCCGGCGCCGCTGAACCACGCTTCACGGCCGTGCGCCGGGCGGACCGCCATCGCTTTGGCCAGCGAGCTCGCCCACGCCTCCCTGGCGAGGTTGATCGAGCCCCAGCTCCGGGTCGGGTGCACGCGGTTGGTGAGCAGGATCGCGAACGACCTCGACAGCGGGTCGAGCACCAGCGAGGTCCCGGTGAACCCGGTGTGGCCCGCCGTCGAGGGCGCCGACAGCGCGCCCATGTACCAGGGCTGGTCGAGTTCGAAGCCGAGCCCGTGCGAGTCGTCGGGGAACTTGTGGTTGTAGTTCGTCAGCATCGCCCGCACGGTCTCCGGACGCAGGATCCGCTCGCCGCGGTACGCGCCGCCGTTGAGGATCGTCTGCGCCAGCACGGCCAGGTCCGAGGCGGTGGAGAAGACGCCCGCGTGCCCGGCGACACCACCCAATGACCAAGCGTTCTCGTCGTGGACCACTCCGCGTACCAGCCCACGGGGCGGCTTCGCGGCGTACTCGGTCGCCGCGACCCTGGCGAGTTTCGACGCCGGCGGGTTGTAACCGGTGTCGGCCAGCCCCAGCGGGCCGGCGATGCGGTCCTGGACCACCTTGTCCAGCGGTACCCCGGCCAGCTTCTCGACCAGGAAGCCGAGTGTCAGCAGGTTGATGTCGGAGTACAGGTACGTACTGCCGGGCGCGTTCTTCAGCGGGCTGTCGAGGACGGCCTTCCGGCGCGACGGGATGTCCGGGTAGCCCTCCCACAGCGACGGGAGCGGTGTCGCGGCGAAGCCCGAGACATGCGTGAGCAGCTGCTGGACGGTGACGGCCTCCTTGCCGTTCACCCCGAACTCGGGCAGATAGCGCACCACCGGCGCCGAGATGTCCAGCTTGCCCGTCTCGGCCAGCTGCATCACCGCGATGGAGGTGAACAGCTTCGAGATCGAGGCCAGGTCGAAGAGGGTGTCCGCGCGCATCGGCACCTGCTGCTCCGGTGGCAGTTCCGTGCCCTTCGCGTCGGCGTAGCGGACAGCGCCGCCCACGGCCTGGCGCTCGACGACCACGCCGTCGTGCGCGAGCAGGCCGACCGCTCCGGAGAAGTGCGGATGCCCGGTGGCGTCCGGCCTCGTCCAGCTCTCGATGAACTGCTCGGCCGCCTTGATCGGCGCCGGATCGAGGCCTACCTCGGAGGGAGCGCCGTCGCGCAGGACGGTGGAGGCGGGCGCGAAGCCTTCGCGCGGCTTGTCGAACCGGCCCGCCGCGCGGTCTCCCTGTCGTCCGGTATCCGGAATCGCCTGTGCTCCCGCCGTCGACAGCGTGGTCGCCGCGACCAAGACGGAAACAGCCGCGATCAGGATCTTCCTAACACGCAAGGTCGGCTCCCTCAGCGATAGATGAGATGGCGACGGCGTTTCCGGTCGAACTCGGCCAGTTCGGCCTGCCAGGACCCGACGATCTCGTCCACCCCGGCGCCGTTGTCGATCATCGTGCGCAGCCTGTCGGAACCGGAGAGCTTGTCGAGGAAGTTGTCGGGCCGCCACCTGAACTTGTCCGGGTGCACCTGTTTCGCGGTGACGAACATGGTGACCGCGGTGCGGATGGCGTCGAACGCCCGCGCGTCGGTGACGGTCACCTGCACGCCACCGCAAGGTTCGTTGACGAACTTGCCGAACGTCGGCACGAAGTACGCCTCACGGAACTTCACACCGGGAAGCCGCAGTTCCCCGAGCCTTTCACGCCAGCGCCAATCGAGACCGGGCGCGCCGATGATCTCGAACGGCCTGGTGGTTCCGCGGCCTTCGGAGAACACGGTGCCCTCGAACATCCCGGTGCCGGGATAGACGAGCGCGGTGTCCGGCGTCGGCATGTTCGGGCTCGGCGGGACCCAGGTCAGCCCGGTGCGGTCGAAGAGCTGGTCACGCCGCCAGCCGCGCGCTTCCACGATCTCCAGTTTGCCCGGCGTGACGCCCTCGGCGGGCAGGAACTCGGCCGCGAAGAACCGCGCGAGTTCACCGACGGTCATGCCGTGCTGCTGCACGATCGGCTTCCGGCCGATACCCGAGGCGAACGCCGGGTTCAGCATGGGCCCGGCGGCCCGGCCACCCAGCGGATTCGGCCGGTCCAGCACCACGACCGCCGCGCCGGCCTTCGCCGCCGCCACCATCGCCGTGTACAGCGACCAGATGTAGGTGTAGAACCGCGCGCCGACGTCGGCGATGTCGAAGACGACGGTGTCCACACCCGCCTTCGTGAACATTCCGGCGAGCTTGGTCGCGTCGGCGCCGTACGCGTCGTACACCGGCACGCCGGTGCGCGGATCGGTGTAGTCGCCTTCGGAGCCACCCGCCTGCGCGCTGCCGCGGAAACCGTGCTCCGGCCCGAACGCGGCGAGCGGCCGGACCCCGGCGGCGACCATCGAGTCGACGATGTGGTCGCCGCTCGCCAGGACACCCGTCGGATTCGACAGCACGCCGAGCTTGCGGCCGGACAGCGGTGCCCAGCCCTTGGCGGCGAGCACGTCCGCTCCGGTGCGGGTGAGCGGGGGACCTTTGCTCTCGCTTTCCGGGTGCGCCCCCGCGACCGAGGACCCGGCCGTCAGCGCGGGGACCGCGAGCGCGCCGGTGGCGAGGAAGTGGCGGCGGTTGAGGTTCACCAGGTCAGCCCATGGCCGAAGGGGTATTTCACCGTGCCGACGTCCTTGCCCGCGGGGACGTCCACCGGCAGCTTGCCCTGGGGCTTCACCTTCCCGAGGATCACCTTCGCCAGCGCTTCGAGCGAAGGCGAGATGTAGCCGTACGTGGCGAGCCACGTCTTGACCGGGCTCTCGTAGCCGGCGTCGTAGGGGATCTGGGCGGCGACCGCGACGACGGGTTTCCCGGTGCCGGCCAGCGCCTGCAACAGCTTGCCCTGCAGGGGATACGTCCCGACGTTGTTGGTCAGCACGACGACGAGGTCGACGTCCTTCGCCGCCGCGACGGCCTGCGAGATCTGCGCGTCGGTCGGTGTCTGGCCGGTCTGCAACGCCGTCGCCCGCGTTCCGTGCGCGGTGAGCTTCGCGGCCAGCGACGTCGTCGTGCTCACGCCCCAGCCGGTCACGAGCGTCTTCGCGGGCTGCCGGTCGAGCGGCAGGACGCCGCCGTCGTTGCGGATCGCGGTGATCGACCGGTCGGCGATGCCCTGCGCGGTCGCGAGGTTGGCCGGGGTGCCGACCTTCGAAGCGACCTTGGCCGGGTCGACGAACGGCGAGGTCAGGATGCCCCGGTTCAGCTTGAGCTTGAGCACCCGGAGAACGCTCTCGTCGATGCGCTTCTCGGTCAGCTCACCCGTGCGGACGGCGTCGAGCACCGAGTTGATCGCGAGTTCGAGGTTCACCGGCATGAGCAGCTGGTCGATGCCCGCCTTCAGTGCCAGCACCGGGATCTCCGCGTCGCTGTGCCTCTCGCGCACGGCGTCCATCGAGAGCGAGTCCGTGACGACGACACCGCGGTAACCGAGCTCCTCGCGCAGCTTGCCGGTGAGGATCGGCTTCGACAGCGTCGCGGGCTCGCCCGACGGGTCGAGGCTGGGGAACTGGATGTGCGCGCTCATGATCGAGTCGATGCCCGCCTTGATCGCGGCCTTGAACGGCGGCACGTCGGTCTCGCGCCAGCTGGCCTCGCTCCGGTCGATCCTGGGCAGCTCGTGGTGACTGTCGGTGGCGGCGTCGCCGTGACCGGGGAAGTGCTTCGCGGCGGCGGACACCGTCTCGAAGCGCCGTCCGGAGTCCTGGAAACCCTTGACCTGGGCTCCGACGAACTCGCTCGCCAGCTCGGGGCGGCCGGAGAAGGACCGGACACCGATCACCGGGTTCGCCGGGTTGGAGTTCACGTCGGCGTCGGGGGCGAAGTCCTGGTTGATGCCGACGGCGCGCAGTTCGTGCCCGAGGATCCGGGCGGCCTCCCGCGCGGCCTTGGCGTCACGGCCCGCCGAGATCGCCATCGCGTTCGGCAGTTCGGTGGCGGGCGCGCCCATCCGGGTGACCGTGCCGCCCTCCTGGTCGGTCGCGATCTGCAGCGGGACGTGTGCGCCGCTGCGGAGGGCGGCCCGCTGGAGCCCGTTGGACAGCTTCGCGACCTGCACCGGATCGTCGAAGTTGTCGCGGCTGTCGTTGTTGAAGTAGATGACGCCGCCCAGGTGGTACTTCTCGATCACCTGCGCGGGGGTGTCCACGCCGAAGTCGGTCTTGTTCTTGGCGTTGACCTCGTCGGCGGACTTCCCGTTCACCCACGTGACGAACAGCTGGCCGACCTTCTCCTCCAGGGTCAGTCCGCGCAGCGTCCGCTGCGCCGCCACGTCGGCCGTCATCGGCTGCGCGGTCGCCGGAACGCCCACCGCGACTCCGGCGGCGAGGGTGAGCAGGCCCGCGAGGGGCACGGCGAGCGCATGGATCCTCCGATGACGGGCGTGCGCGGTTCGGGTCGTCACCTCAAGCCTCCCAGATTCGTGCCTGACGCTCAGGTGGAAAGAAGTCCACCTGGAAGCACTGATATCCGGAAGCTACCCACGAGCACTTTGCTTGTCCATCGGCCACCCCCGCGAACGGTCCGTTCGTACACAAAGGGACGCGAACGGGCCAGTCACGCTTGAAAACAAGGGTGAAACACTGGCGGCGCCCGCCGGCCGAAGCCGGCGGGCGCCGCCAAGCAGTGCGGGCGACTCGGGCGACCAAGCGTGCAACTCTGGTCGTACCTTCATGGACTCGGCGTCCGGCGTCCCGGTACGCAGTCCCTAGACGACGAGCCTCCCGCGGCGCGCTGCGCGTGGGTACCCGGTGTCCGCACACGGAGATTCGCCGGGGTGGAACAGGCTTCTCTTCTACCTGTTCCCTGGCCGACCGAACGTCCGCACCTTCTTTCTACGCCGTGAGCCGGATCACTTCAAGGGCGCAGACGGGTGCACCGGTACAGAGGCTCGATCTGGTGACACGGGCACCCTCCGCGACGGACAATTCGCCACCCTGGCTGCGAAAACCGGTTCGGTACCGCCGTGTGGGTGCGCGTTCAGCGAGGGCGTTTGCGCCGGTAGCCGTACCAGGTGGCCCCCGCGGCGAAGGCGCTGAGCGCCACCAGCCCCGCCGACCGCGCCGGGATCCGCGTCCGCAGCGACATCGGGTGCTCGAAGGCGAGGATCTCCCAGCCCTGTTCCGTCGCGTGCCTGCGCAGGACGCGGTCGGGATTGACCGCGTGCGGCCGTCCGACGACTTCGAGGAGCGGGATGTCGGTGCTCGAGTCGGTGTACGCGTGGCACTGGGTGAGGTCGTAGCCGTACGTCGCCGCGAGTTGCTTCGCGGCGACGGCCTTGTTCTCGCCATAGCAGTAGAAATCGACTTCGCCCGAGTAACGACCGTCCACGATCTGCATCCGGGTGGCCACACTGCGCGTCGCGCCGAGCATTTCGGCGACCGGGGCGACGACCTCCTCACCGGTCGCCGACAACACGACGACGTCGTGCCCGTCCGCGCGATGTGAGGAGATCAGTGCCGCGGCTTCCGCGTAGACGAGCGGGTCGACGACGTCGTGCAGCGTCTCGCGGACGATCGCGGACACCTGAGCGACGTCCCAGCCGGCGCACAGCGCGGAAACCTCGGCCCGCATCCGCTCGGTCTTCGCCGCGTCCGCGCCCGCGAGGGAGAAGACAAGCTGGGCGTACGCACTGCGAAGCGCGGCTCGGCGGTTGATCAGGCCTTCGCGCAGAAGAGGCTTGCTGAAGGCCAGCGCACTCGAGGAGGCGATGATCGTCTTGTCGAGATCGAAGAACGCCGCGACCGTGCTCGGCGTCGTGCTGGGTCGGTCCACCCGCCAAGGATAGGAGAGCCGCGTGACGGCCCGCCCGTTGGTGGACCACGACGGGGATACCGCGGTGGAAAATCCACGACCGCACACGGGATCCGGCGCGTCGTGCCGTTATCGAATTGTGGGTACCGGCGCCACCCGCAAGGGGCGGCTAGCGGAGTTACAGTGAGATTGTCCGGTGCAGCACCGGGCCCAGGTTCAGTCCGACCCCCCGGGGCTGAACCCCGGGCGGCCCTCGTCCCTCCCCCCTGGCGAGGGCCGCCCTCTGACTTCCCGCCCTGCCAATGGTTCAGACCTTGGCGGCCGCGGAAAGCTCGTCGGGGCAAGGCCGAAATCGACGGCGTTCGGTAATTTTCTTTGTTCTCAACGATTTCCGCTCGCGTTTTCGGCGAGGGAGCAGGGCGAGCGGAAAGCCGGAAGTGTGCCGGGGAGGACCGACGGAACCGTCGGGAAACCGGTTCCCCGCGGCGGAGTTGTCCACAACACCCCGGTTGTCCACAGGCGGGACGGAACGGCGTTGTGCGCGGCCGGAAGCGGCGGGACCGTGGAGGCACAACCCGAGTCCGACCGAACACTGGGGAGATCATGACCGAGGAACATCCGCTCGTCGTCGCCGGAGACGACATCCTGCTCGACGAGATCCTGCGCGTGGCGGCGGCCGCGGGCTGTGAGGTCGAACGGGCGCCGGATCTGGACGCCGCCCGCGGGAGATGGGCCCGCGCGCCGCTCGTGGTGCTCGACGAGGAGGCCGCGAGCACACCGAATCGCCTGCTGCGGCGGAACAAGGTCCTGCTCGTCTGCAAGGGCGCGCCGACGCCGGTGACGTGGGAGCGTGCCTTCAACACCGGTTCGGAAAAGGTCCTTTCGTTACCGGACGAGGAAAGCGACCTCATCGGCGAGTTCGCCGACGTCGTGGACGGGCCCGCGCGGGACGATGGCGTCGTCATCGGGGTCATCGGCGGGCGGGGCGGAGCCGGCGCTTCCGTACTGGCGGCCGCGGTCGCGTACCGGGCGGAGAAGTCCGGCAGTGGCGGCCTGCTCGTCGACTGCGACCCGCTCGGCGGCGGGGTCGACGTCCTCCTCGCCGCCGAACGCGATCGCGGGCCGCGCTGGCCGGAGCTCGACCTCGGTGGCAGGGTGTCGATGACGGCGTTGAGCGAAGCCCTGCCACGAAAGAAATACGCGACCGGCTCACTGTCCTTTGTGTCCTATGGCAGGGAAGGGCGCGGTCCCGGACCGGACGCGATCGAGGGCGTGCTGTGCGCCGGACGGCGGTCGGGGCGGACGGTCGTCTGCGATCTGCCGAGGTATTTCGGCACCGAAACCTCCGCCGTGCTCGGGCTGGCGGATCTGGTCGTGGTCGTCGTCCCCGCGGAACTCCGAGCCTGCGCGGCGGCGAAACAGGTCATCGCCAGGCTCGAACCCCACGCGACACGGATCGGTGTCGCGGTCCGGGGGCCGTCACCCGCCGGGCTGATCCCCCAGGAGATCGCCGACGCCGTGGGCGTCCCGCTCATCACGTCGATGGGCCGCGAGAGATCCCTCTCGGCGGCTCTCGATCGCGGCGAATTCCTTGTGAAACCCCGCGGGCATCTGGCCACGGCCGCCACTGAGGTCCTCGCCGCCGCACGCGGAAACCTGGCCGGTGCCTCGCGATGACCGACGATCTGGTCGAGCGGGTCCGGCGGCGGCTGGCCGGATCGGCCGTCCCGGCGGATCCGGTGAGTGTCGCGCGGGCGGTCCGTGCCGAAGCCGGCGGGGCGCTCGGTCAAGACGCCGTCCTCGGCGCGGTCCGGTTGGCGCGTGACGAGTTCGTCGGCTTTGGTCCACTCGCGCCGCTTCTCGAAAAGCCCGGTGTCACCGACATTCTCGTCACCGCCCCCGACGAGGTCTGGGCCGACAACGGTGAAGGTCTCAAAGAGACGAAGGTCCGCTTCACCGACGAGGAAGCGGTTCGCAGGCTGGCCCAGCGGCTCGCCCTCGCCGGTGGGCGACGGCTGGACGACGCGCAACCGTTCGCCGACTGCTGGCTGCCGGGGGCGGGGCCGCGACGCCGGATCCGGATGCACGCGGTCCTCCCGCCGATCGCACCCGCCGGGACTTCGCTTTCACTCCGCGTCCTCCGGCCGGCCACGCACGATCTCGCCGAGCTCCGGTTGCGCGGGGTGTTCGGCACCAGCGGCGCGGAGCTGCTCGATGCGGTCATCCGGCGACGGCTCGCGTTCTTGGTGTCCGGCGGGACCGGGGCGGGCAAGACGACCCTGCTCTCCGCGCTGCTCGGCGCGGTGCCGCCGGGCGAACGCATCGTCTGCGTCGAGGACGCCGGCGAACTGCAACCGGATCATCCGCAGTTCGTCAGCCTGATCGCCCGCCCGGCCAACGTCGAGGGCGCGGGTGAGATCGGCCTCGGCGAACTGGTGCGGCAGGCGTTGCGCATGCGCCCGGACCGCCTGGTCGTCGGCGAAGTACGCGGCGCGGAGGTTTGCGCGCTGCTCAACGCGATGAACACCGGACACGAGGGCGGGGGCTGCACCTTGCACGCCAATTCACCGATGGAGGTCCCGGCCCGGATGGAGGCGCTGGCCTCGCTCGGTGGGCTCAACCGGGACGCCCTGCACAGCCAGCTGACCGCGGCGGTGCGAGTGGTACTGCACATGCGCCGCCTGCCGGGCGGGATCCGGCGGCTGGAGGAGGTCGGCGTCCTCCGGTCGTTCCGGGGCGAGGCCAAGGTCGTCCCGATCTGGAGCGAGGGCGACTGGATCGGCGACGAGACGCCGTTCGAGGAGATGGCCGCGTGAACCCCTGGATCCTCCTCTCCTGCGGCGCGGCACTGGCCTGCTGGCCGAGGCCCGTGGCAAGCACGCCGTTCGGCCGTCGGCTGCCCCGAGTCGTCCGCGCGGCCTGGTGGCCGCTGCCCGCGTTGCTCGTCCTGCCGCTCCTCGGGATCGGCTGGGCGGTGGCGACGCTCGTGGTGAGCTTGACCGTCCGCCAGGAGCACCGGTGGCGGACGCGGGCGAAGGCGGCACTGGCCGAAGCCGAACTCACCGCGTCCGTGCTGCGGACGATGATCGGGGAACTCCGGGCGGGCGCTCATCCGGTGGCGGCGGCCGAAGCCACCGCGGAGGCGGTGCCGGCGGCGTCCGAGCGGCTGCGCGGACTCAGCGCGGCCGCCCGGCTCGGTGGCGAGACCGCCGATCCGGACGCGCCATCGGCACTGGTGAACGCCTGGACCCTCGCGAACCGGTTCGGGCTTCCGATGGCCGACGTCCTCGACGCCGCGCGCCGGGACGCCGAGGCGGAGATCGGCTTCCGCCGCCGTCTCGACGCCAAGATGGCCGGTCCACGGGCGAGCGCCACCGTGCTCGCCGTCCTCCCGCTGGTGTGCCTGCCGCTCGGCGAGGCGATGGGAGCGAGCCCGCTCGGCGTCCTCACCGGGACGGGTGCCGGTCAGTTCCTGCTCGTCGTCGGCAGCGGGCTGATCTGGGCGGGCACGGCCTGGTGCCGGACACTCACCGGGCGGGTGGCGCCATGCTGACCGGAACGGCGTTGATCCTGCTGGGCGGTGCTGTCTTCTCGTGGCCGCACGTCACCGCCCGGCCCATCGCGCGGACCAGCCGTCTCCTCACCTGGCTTCGGGAACGACCGCCTCGGGAGAGAGGCGTGTCCGAACTCCTCCGGTCCGCCGCCACGCTCGATCTGCTGGCCGCCTGCCTGGCGGGCGGGCTGCCGGTACCTGTCGCGCTCGAGGCCGTCGTACCGGCCGCGTCAGCGGAGACCGCGGCGGCCCTGCGTTCGGTGGCGGCGCGCCTCGCCGTGGGTATCGGGCCGGCGGAAGCCTGGGCCCCGATCCGCGATCGGCCCGGCCTGACCGAACTGTCCGTCGCTGCCGTCCGCACGGCGAGAGCGGGCACCGCGCTCGCGACACACGCGAAAGACCTCGCGCGAAGACTGCGCGAATCGCTCTCCGCCGAAGCCGAAGAACGCGCCGAACGGGCCGGAGTGCTGCTCGCGGCACCTATCGGCCTCTGTTTCCTGCCCGCGTTCCTCTGCCTCGGTGTCCTGCCCGTCGTGCTCGGCCTCGCCGGCCGTCTCGGCGGCGTCATCTGAGAGTCGGGCCACCGACCACACCGATCCGAAAGGCGATTCCATGGACAAGCTCCCCACCTTCCGCGACGACGGCGGCATGGCGACGATCGAATACGCCATCGCCACCCTGGCCGCCGCCGCGCTGGCCACCGTCCTCTACCTGGTCGTCAGCAGCGAATCCGTCGTCGCCGGGCTCACCGGGCTCATCGAGCGGGCCCTGTCGGTGAAGTTCTGATGCCCGACCGCGGATCCGTCACGGTGGAGGCCGCGCTCGGCATCGGCGTGCTGACCTTCGTCTCGGTGCTGCTGTTCGCCGGGATCGGGGTCGCCACCGACCAGCTCCGCTGCACCGACGCGGCCCGCGAGGCGGCCAGGCTCCTCGCCCGCGGCCAGCCCGCCCGTGCCGAACAGGCGGTCCGGGAGATCGCGCCCCGCGGCGCGCGGCTGGACGTCGTCCGGGAAGGCGACACCATCTCCGCCGGTGTCGAAGCCGCACCGGCGGCCGGACTCCTGCCGGGCATCCGGCTGAGTTCCCGTGCCTTCGCCATCGCCGAGCCGGGGAGCGGGCCGTGACCACGGACGATCGTGGCGTCGCGACCGCGTGGACCGCCTCGATCGTCGCCATCCTGATCGGCGCGGCGGTGTTCGCCTTCTGGCTCGGCGCCGCCGTCACGACCCGGCATCGCGCCGAGGCCGCCGCCGATCTCGCGGCACTCGCGGCGGCCTCGCACGCGACGGATGGTCCCGGCGCGGCCTGTGAACGGGCGCGGCAGGTCACTGTCCGGATGTCGGCCACGCTGCTCACCTGCCGGTGGGAACGCGGTGATGCCCTGGTCGAGGTGCGTTCGGAGCCGTCGGGGCACCTGGCGGCCGTCGGACGGGCGGAGGCACGGGCCAGGGCCGGTCCGGTCGACCGGCCACCGTGACGGGCGTCGCACGATGAACGGTCGCCGGGCGGGGACCGGCCGGAAGTACGTATGAGTGATCGCTGGGCGCGAGCAGCGGTCGTTGCCGTACGGCGAGCGGTCGAAAAGATGATCAGCGCTCCGCCGAACGGTCGTCCGCCGCTCGCCGTGAGCACCGTCACAGAGGCCGGAAGCCCACGTCCGCTGCGACGAACGGCCCCGGTCCGGTCGGAGACGGCGGTTGACCGGACTTCCGGGGTTCGGTCCGTCCGGTCGCCCTGCGGCGCGTTCATCGCTGCGTAACCGCCGGTTGTCGCGTGAGGTCTTCTCCCGATATGCAAATTGCCGTTTATTGAGACATGCGCCACTTCGAGAAGTTCGCCGAGGCCGGTGCGACAGAGACAGACACAGGACAGAGTTGACCTGAGGCAGGGACAGTAATGTTGGACGCGAATTGGCCGGACAGCTGGCGGGGCGCCTTCCGCATCGAAATGCGGGCGGAGGCGATCGGTCTCGCCTGGCGTGGCTGGCCGGTGCTCCCGGGTGCCGAGCCCGCGGTGCTCACCGCCGAAGGTGACGACCTCACCTGGCGGCGTCCCGTCCCGGCCCAAGACGACTGGCGTGAACTGACGGTGACCCATCCCCATGAGGTCGCCACCTGGTTCGGCGACGAAACGCACAGCCTGCTCGTGGCCACCGGCACCGTGCTGGACGCCATCGAGGTCGACGACGAACTCGGCAAGGCCGCGGCCCGTCTGCTGCGCGCCACCGGCCACCCGGCGCCGATCGTCGCGATGCCGAACGGCCGCTGGCTGTTCCTCACCACCGTCGCCACGAGCATCCCGCGGGAACTGGCCGACGAGACTTCGATCCAGTGGCACGGCGCGAACGACTACATCCCGCTGCCGCCGTCGCCGTTCCAGCACGGTGTCGTGCACTGGCGGGTCAAGCCCGAGGTCTGGGGCTGGCAGCTGCCCGAGGCCGCCGAGGTGCACGACGTGCTCGTTCGTGCGCTGGCCGGTGACAAGGCCGTCGCCCCGGTGGCGACCCTGAGCACCGCCGCCTGATCAACCCCAAGGTCAAGCCAACAGGTGGCCGGACCGGGATCCGTGCTGACGCAACGCCCCGAGCACGGTGTCCAGTACAGCCACCGCCCCCGCCTTGTCCAGCGGATCGTTGCCGTTCCCGCACTTCGGCGACTGGACGCAGGACGGGCAGCCGGCCGGGCACTCGCAGGAAACGATCGCCTCCCGCGTTGCGGCCAGCCAAGGGACGATCGCGGCAAAACCGCGATCGGCGAATCCCGCACCCCCGGGATGGCCATCGTGCACGAACACCGTCGCCTCCCCGGTGTCTTCGTGCCACGCGGTCGACACTCCGCCGATGTCCCAGCGGTCGCACGTAGCGAACAGCGGTAGCAGGCCGATCGCCGCGTGCTCGGCGGCATGCAGGGCACCGGGGACGCGCGCCGGATCCAATCCGGCGTCCGTCCCCGGTGCTCCGCCAAGTTCCCCGGTCCCCACCTCGGAGCCGCTGGTCCCCGCCGGCTCCGGAACCTCGGCCTCCGGCCGATGGCCCCCGGTCCCCGCCACGCCATCGGACAGACCGAGCAGCTCCGCCGAGATCGTGTACCAGACGGCGCGGGTGTGCAGGCTCTGCTCCGGCAGGTCGAGCGGAGTCTGGTCCAGCACCTCGCCCGACGGCCGCCTCCGCAAGTAGCCGACCACTTGCGAACTCACCGACACCTCGCCGAGATTCACCGTTATGCCGCCGTGGGTCCGGGTCTCCTCGGTGCGCAGCACGCTGATGTCGACGATTTCGCGTGGCGAAGTGGTCCAGTCCGGATCCTCCGCGTGCACGAGGGCGAGCCCGGTCTCCAGCTCCAGTTCGTCGACCACGTAGGACGAACCCTGGTGCAGGTACACCGCGCCGGGATGCACCGCGTAGTAGGCGGAACCCGGATCGACCGTGCCCAGCATCCGGCCGGAGTCGGCTTCCACCACGGCGATCTGCTCGCCGCCGGAACCACGGATGCCGACCTCGGAGTGCGGCCGGTCGCGCGAAGTCCAGTACCAGCCGCTCGTGCGGCGCCGGACGATCTTCTCCTTGACCAGATCGGCGAGCACCGCACGCGCCGCGTCACCGCCGAAGGCCGCGACCTCCGGGGCGGTCAAGGGGAGTTCGGCGATGGCGCAGGCCAGTTGCGGCCCCAGCACGTACGGATTCGACGGGTCGAGCACGGCGGCCTCCACCGGCCGGTCCAGGATCGCGGCCGGATGGTGCACGAGATAGGTGTCCAGCGGATCGTCGCGGGCCACGAACACGACGAGCGCCGCGTCACCCGCTCGCCCGGCCCGGCCGGCCTGTTGCCAGAACGACGCGAGCGTTCCCGGGTAGCCGGCGAGCACCACCGCGTCCAGCCCGGCGATGTCGACGCCGAGTTCGAGCGCGTTCGTCGTCGCGACACCGAGCAGCCGACCGGAGAGCAACGCCGCTTCGAGGGCGCGCCGCTCCTCCGGCAGGTACCCGGAGCGGTACGCGGCGACGGATTCCGCCAAGGCACCGTCCACTTCGGACAGAATCCGCCGGGCGCCGAGCGCGGTCAGCTCCGCTCCTCGCCGCGACCGGACGAAGGCCAGCGAGCGGGCACCCTCGATGACCAGTTCGGCGAGGATCCGGGAAGCTTCGGCGCCGGCCGAGCGCCGCACGGGGGCTCCGTTCTCGCCCGAGAGTTCCGACAGCAGCGGGGGTTCCCACAACGCGACCGTGCGGGCGCCGCGCGGCGAGCCGTCCTCGGTGACCGGGACGCAGTCCTGTCCGGAGAGTTTCACGGCGAACGCCGCCGGGTCCGCCGTGGTCGCGGACGCGAGGACGAAGACCGGAGAGGCGCCGTAGTACGCCGCGACCCTCCGCAGCCTGCGGAGCAGCAGCGCCACATGCGAGCCGAAGACGCCGCGGTAGCTGTGGCATTCGTCGACGACGACGAACGAGAGCCGCCGGAAGAACCGTGACCAGCGCGCGTGCGACGAGAGGATCCCGCGGTGCAGCATGTCCGGGTTCGTGAACACCCAGTTCGCGTGCGCGCGGACCCAGTCCCGTTCCTCGAGCGGGGTGTCGCCGTCGAACGACGCGGCTCGTACCTTCTTGATGTCCAAAGAGGACACGGCGCGCAACTGGTCGGCACCGAGCGCCTTGGTCGGGGACAGGTACAGCGCCGTGGCCCGCTCGTCCTCGGTCAGTGCCGAGAGCACCGGCAACTGGTACGCGAGCGACTTGCCCGACGCGGTGCCGGTGGAGATCACGACGTGCCGGCCTTCGCGGGCCAGCGACGCGGCTTCCGCCTGATGCCGCCACGGCGCCTTGACGCCGTTCGCCTTCAGCGCCTCGACGACCGGGGCCGCCGCCCACTCCGGCCAGTCCACCGAATCCGCCGGGCGTGACGGCAGTTCGGCCACATGGGTGACCGGGTACAGCGAAGCCGGGATTCCCGCCGTCGCGCGATCGAGAAGCCGCCGACCCTTACCGGATTCCGCCGTGCCGTCCACCTTCGGAAGCTTCGCACAGCGCACCGACAGAAACGGGCCGCCGCCGGACGGAACAGGCGCCGGATCCGGCCGCCGATGATCGATACAGTGACCAGCCTCACACGATTACGGAACGTATGGTGGCGGGGACGCCTTGCCGTCCTCCATCCCACTACCAATACACTCCCGCAATCCACACCGTCTGTGGCGAGCGTCATGTGAGACGTGCCTTGCAGTGCGACTAGCGTGACGTTCGACTCAGATCCCCATGTCAACGTACGAGCCGCCGGATCCCTCGGCGGATCGTCGTTGGCCAACGGCGACGTCTCCAGGAGGACGAATGTCCCGGCAGTTCCTCGCGGAGGGCGAACTCACGCTCTCCGGAGGTGGTTACACCATCGTCGGTGTGATCGCCGTGGTCGCCCTTGCCGCACTGGTCATCGGCTACGTTCTGCTGAAGGAGGTCTTGGCCGCGGGCCAGGGCACCTCCAAGATGCAGGACATCGCGAAGGCAGTGCAGGAAGGCGCGGCTGCCTATCTCAAACGGCAGCGCAACACCCTCGTGATCTTCGGGGGAATCGTGTTCGTGCTGCTCTTCGCTTTGCCGGCCGACGACTGGAAAGAGAAGATCGGCAGGTCCATCTTCTTCTTGGTCGGCGCTGGGTTCTCCTTCGCGATCGGCTACCTCGGCATGTGGCTGGCGACGCAGGCGAACCTGCGGGTCGCGGCCGCTTCGCGTGAGGCGGGCGGTCGCGAGAAGGCGATGCGCCTGGCCTTCCGTACCGGTGGCGTCGTCGGCATGATCACCGTCGGTCTCGGCCTCTTCGGCGCCGCGGTGGTCGTCCTGGTCTACACCGGACAGGCCCCGAAGGTGTTGGAGGGCTTCGGTTTCGGTGCCGCGCTGATCGCGATGTTCATGCGTGTCGGCGGCGGTATCTTCACGAAGGCCGCCGACGTCGGCGCCGACCTGGTCGGCAAGGTCGAGCAGGGCATCCCCGAGGACGACCCGCGCAACGCGGCCACCATCGCCGACAACGTCGGTGACAACGTGGGCGACTGCGCCGGGATGGCGGCGGACCTCTTCGAGTCGTACGCGGTCATGCTCGTCGCGGCGCTGATCCTGGGAAGCACCGCCTTCGGCGTGCACGGCCTGATCTTCCCGCTCATCGTTCCCGCCATCGGCGTGATCACCGCGGTCATCGGTGTCTACATCACCAAGGCCAAGGCGGGTGAAGGCGGTCTGGTCACGATCAACCGCTCGTTCTACATCTCCGCGGGGATTTCCGCGGTGCTCTCGACGATCGCGGCGTTCGTGTACCTGCCCGGTTCGTTCTCCGAGCTGACCAGCGGTGCCACCGGCGAACCCGGCAACCCGGCGCTGATCGCGACCATCTCGGTGATCATCGGCATCGTGCTCGCGGCGGTCATCCTCAAGCTCACCGGCTACTACACCGGCACCGAGCACAAGCCGGTCAAGGAGGTCGGCAAGTCTTCGGAAACCGGTGCGGCCACGGTGATCCTGGCCGGTATCTCGGTCGGGTTCGAGTCCGCCGTGTACACCGCGCTGGTGATCAGCGCGGCCGTCTTCGGCGCGTATCTGCTCGGCGGCGGCGTCGCGCTGTTCGCCGTGGCGCTGGCCGGTACCGGACTGCTCACCACCGTCGGCGTCATCGTCGCGATGGACACCTTCGGCCCGATTTCGGACAACGCGCAGGGCATCGCCGAGATGTCGGGTGACGTCGACGAGGACGCCGCGCAGATCCTGACCGAGCTCGACGCGGTCGGCAACACCACCAAGGCCATCACCAAGGGCATCGCCATCGCCACCGCGGTTCTCGCGGCGACGGCGCTGTTCGGGTCCTATCAGGACGCGATCAGCAAGGCACTGAAGTCGATCCCGGAAGCGGCCGAGGCGAGCACGAGCGCGGTGGACTTCTTCGTGAACTCGGTGGTCAGCCCGAACACCCTGGTCGGCGTGATCGTCGGTGCGGCGGTCGTGTTCCTGTTCTCCGGTCTCGCGGTCAACGCGGTGTCCCGTGCCGCCGGCGCGGTCGTCTACGAAGTGCGCCGCCAGTTCCGCGACATCCCGGGCATCATGGAAGGCACCACCCGTCCCGAGTACGGCCGTGTCGTCGACATCGTCACGCGCGATTCGCTGCGTGAGTTGACCACACCCGGTCTGCTCGCGGTCTTCGCCCCGATCGCGGTCGGCTTCGGCCTCGGCACCGGCGCGCTCGCCGGTTACCTGGCAGGCGCGATCGCTTCCGGCACCCTGATGGCGATCTTCCTCGCCAACTCCGGTGGCGCCTGGGACAACGCGAAGAAGCTCGTGGAGGACGGAAGCCACGGCGGCAAGGGTTCGGACGCGCACGAGGCCACCATCATCGGTGACACCGTGGGTGACCCGTTCAAGGACACCGCCGGTCCGGCGATCAACCCGCTGATCAAGGTGATGAACCTGGTGTCGGTGCTGATCGCCCCGGCGGTCGTGCAGTTCTCGATCGGCGCGGACGCGAACGTCGCCGTCCGGATCGGGATCTCGCTGGTCGCCGTCGCGATCATCGTCGCCGCGATCGTCGTCTCGAAGCGGCGCGAGTCTGTCCTTTCCGACAACCCCGCGCAAGCGAAGGCGTAACGCCGAAAGTCCCACCCCGCCGGGCCCGCCGCGATTTCCGTGGCGGGCCCGGCGTTTTCCCGGCGCAGGCTAGTCTCTGCGCGTCACACCGGCCCGATTCGGGGGAGCCCTGCCATGAGGCGTCCGATCGTCCTGTTCGCCGCCGTTCTTCTGCTGGCGGGCTGCGGTGGCGCCGAGCAGCGGGCCGCCCCTTCTCCTTCTTCTCCCGCTCCCGCAGCCGGAGGGTCGTGGATGGACGGTTTCTGCGGTTCGCTGATCGACTTCGCCAAGATCGGCGACTTCACGATGCCCGACTTCGAGCAGAACGACGTCGCGAGCGCGCGGAGGGTGATGGACGAGGCCTTCGGCGTGTTCGCGCCCGGTTTCGACAACGCGGTCACCGGACTGCGGAAGCTCGGCCAGGCACCCAGTGCGGAAGCGGACGCGGCGCGCAAGAGCATCGTCGACGCGCTGACGCCGGTCCGGGACGAGGTTCTCGCCGCGAAGGCCGCGCTGGATGCCGCGCCGAAGGACGACAAGAGGGCCGTGGCCGCCGCCGGGGCCGCTTTCCGGCAGATCGGCTCCGACATCAACGACATGCCCGATCCGTTCCAGCAGCTGGAAACGAACGCGTCGTTGAAAGCGCTGGCCGCGCAGGCGCCGAACTGCCAGAAGCTGCCTTCCTGACCTTTCTTTATGCCACAGTGATTTGCATTGCCCATCGGTATCGGTACCGTCGGGGCCAATCGGGAAGTCGTCGGGTCGGGAGGTGTTTTCGTGCGGGCGCGGTTCACCGTCCTTGCCGCGCTGGCAACAGGTGTCGGGCTCGGCCTCGCCGGGTGCGGGCAGCAGCCCGCGGTGACTTCCCATGCCGGACAAGAAGGTCTGGCGACGGTCAGCGCGTCGGAGGCCGACCCCGTCTCCGCTTGGGCGGAGGGATACTGCGGCGCGGCCGGTGGACTCGTCCGGACGCTGGCGTCGTTGCCCAGCGTCGATCCGAGCTCGCCGCGGCAGGCTTCCCGTACTTCCGGCGAGCTGATGGCGGCGGTGGTCCGAGGGCTGGACCGCACCACCGCCGCGCTCGACGATCTCGGTCCGGCACCGGTCGCCGGTGGCGACACCTCGCGAGCGGACGCCGTGGTCCAGCTCGAAGGCATCCGCGCTCGCGCCGACGACGTCCGTCACCGCCTCGATTCCTCAACCGACCCCGAAGCGACGAAAACGGCGCTTCGCGACGCGAGGACGTCACTCGACGAACTAGACCGCCTCGACCTTCTGAGGGGTCTACGAGACGTACCTCAGCTCGCCGCGGCGAGCAGCCGGATCCCGGTCTGCCAGGAATTGGTCAAGCAACCTCGCTGAGTCACCATCCTGTCACTGGCCATTACTCGAACCTGTGTTCTATTCTGTGCGGGTGGACGGGATGATCTCGCTCTTCTCGGCGGAGGCGAGCGGGCCTGGGCTCGCCGACCTCGCCGGGGTGCTGTGCGGGCCCGGGCGGATGACGGGTTTCGGGCGGACGGCCGCGCGGCTGTCCGCCGTGGTCGACGAGCCCTGGCGGGCCGGTGCCCTCGCCAGGGAATGTCGTCGGCGCGGTGCCGAGGCGCAGGTCTCGGCCGCCGAATGCGGACGGCCGCTGGTGAGAACGCCGTTCCGGGTCGACCTGCTGCCGCTGGAGCGCGGCTGGAGCCACGGTGAAGAGAAAGTCCTGCCGGACGGGTTCCGGCTCGACGGTGCGATGTTGAGGATGTGGGCGCTGGCGGCGGGGAGCCCTCAGGGCAACGGCTACCTGCTCGCGCTCGACCCGGAGGCGCCGGAGACGCATGAGCGGCTGATCGCGGCGCTGGCCCAGCTGGGCGTGCCGGTGAAGGCGCAGCGTGGTGAGGAGGCGTTGTTGCGCGTCACCGGTAGGCGGCGGCTGGCGCACGTGCTGGAGTTGATCGGGGACGCGCCCGCCGGGGCGGAGCCCGCTTGGCCGAGCTTGGTGCCCGTGGTGCGCGCCGGATGACTCTCCTGTAAACGCCAGGAAAGGTCCTTTCCTGGCAAATTTCGCCAGGAAAGGACCTTTCCTGGCACTGGAGAGGTCGAGCTGGGTCAGGGTTTCGGAGCCCGGCAGTCCGGGTTCGACAGGTTCAATTCACTGTGTGAAAGGCAGGAGGTCAGTTGATAGGTCTGCTCCCCGTAGTTGATGCCCTTGCGCACCGTCACCTTCCCGGCGGCGTCGACCTCGCACGGGTTGTTCATCGTGCACCGCTGACCGCTTTCGTTGCCGGTGTTGTTGACGCCGACGACCTTCCCGGTCGAAGTTTCGATGATCGGCGAACCCGAGGTTCCGCCGATCGTCTTGCACGCCGGGGTGTACCTGATCGCGTCTTTCCAGACCCAGTCCGCCTCGTGGAGTTCGTGGACGAAGCCGTCGATGTTGCAGGAGTAGATCTTCTTCCAATATCCCGACACCACGTCCATCGCGACGCCCGCCGTCGGACGGGTGGCCGAGAGGGTCAGCGGGGCGATACCGTAGGCCGCCTTGATCTTGGCGTAGCTGGTGTCGAGCTGGTAGAGCGAGACGTCGGTGTCGGTCATCGTCGCGTAGAGCAGCTTCTTCGCTTTGAGGGTGGCCAGTGACGAACGGCCGTCCTTGGACAGCAGGCTGAAAGTTCGTGACGATGGCCGGTCGACGATTACTTCTCCCGGGTCCGGGAAACCTTCTTGCAGGCAATGCCCGTTGGAAAGGACGAGGGCGGGGTCGTCCAGGCTCGCCTCGGGTGGCTTGACCACCGACCCGGAGCAATTCGACAACGCCACGGTCCCGGCGAAAGTGGTCGTGGCGGCTTCCGCGTGCGCGGTCCCGACCAGTGCGGACGCGGTCAGCATGGCGAACAGTGTGCCGAGGAGTCGTCGGGTCACGTGGAGTCCTTTCGGGTCGGCGTGGACATCAAGTGAAGCGTTGGCAGGAGTGTGCCACCACCGTCGAACGGAGGGTGTTCAGTCCGTCACGCGGCCCCCCGGGCCGACGTGTCCGACATCACGTGCTAGGTGTTGAAAGGAAACATCGACGAGGTCAGCGGCGATGCGCTGGACACACGATCGGCGGCGTGTTGCACCACCTAGCCGTGGTCCGGGCGGTGCGAGCGTGCACACTGACGGGTCGAGAGGCGGCGCGAAGGCGCCGAAGATGAGCGGAGAGCAGGACAGCGTGGCAGGAGCACGGACGAAGAAGACCGCGGCGTCGGACGACGGCGCGGGCCGTCGTCGGCTGGTGATCGTCGAGTCGCCGACCAAGGCCCGCAAGATCGCCCCGTACCTCGGCGGTAACTACGTCGTGGAGTCCTCCGTCGGACACATCCGCGACCTTCCCCGCGGCGCGGCCGACGTCCCCGCCCAGTACAAGGGCGAGTCGTGGGCGCGGCTCGGTGTCGACGTCGACAACGACTTCAAGGCGCTCTACGTCGTCACGCCGGACAAGAAGTCCAAGGTCACGGAGCTGAAGAGCCTGCTGAAGGACGTCGACGAGCTCTACCTCGCCACGGACCCCGACCGTGAGGGCGAGGCCATCGCGTGGCATCTGCTGGAGACCCTCAAGCCGAAGGTCCCGGTCCGTCGGATGGTCTTCCACGAGGTCACCGAGCAGGCGATCCGCGCCGCGGCCGACAGCACCCGTGAACTCGACGGCGACCTGGTCGACGCGCAGGAGACCCGCCGCATCCTGGACCGGCTCTACGGCTACGAGGTCTCGCCCGTGCTGTGGAAGAAGGTCATGCCGAAGCTTTCGGCGGGCCGTGTGCAGTCCGTGGCGACCAGGATCGTGGTCGAACGGGAACGTGAGCGCATGCGCTTCACCTCGGCGTCGTACTGGGACATCTCGGCGACGATGGATGCCGGAGCCGACGCCTCCCCGCCCACCTTCCCGGCCAGGATGATCGCCGTCGACGGCGCGCGTCTGGCCACCGGCCGTGACTTCGGCCCCGACGGACAGCTGAAGGCTTCGAACAACGAGATCCGCGTGCTGGCCGAGGCCGACGCGGTCCGGCTGGCCGAGGCACTGAAGAACCGTGACTTCAAGGTCGCGAGCGTCGAGGAGAAGCCGTACACGCGGAAGCCGTACGCGCCCTTCATGACCTCGACCCTGCAGCAGGAGGCGGGCCGCAAGCTGCGGTTCACCTCCGAGCGCACCATGCGGATCGCGCAGAAGCTGTACGAGAACGGTTACATCACTTATATGCGTACCGACTCCACGACGCTGTCGGAGTCGGCGATCTCGGCGGCGCGCAGCCAGGCCACGCAGCTGTACGGCAAGGAGTACGTCTCGCCGTCGCCGCGCCAGTACACCCGCAAGGTGAAGAACGCGCAGGAAGCCCACGAGGCGATCCGTCCCTCGGGCGAGGTCTTCCGCACGCCGGGCCAGGTAGCGAAGGATCTGGACACCGACGAGTACCGCCTTTACGAGATGATCTGGCAGCGGACGATCGCGTCGCAGATGGCGGACGCGAAGGGCACCACGATGTCGGTGCGCATCGTCGGCACCGCCGGCAGCGGCGAAGAGGTCACGTTCGCCTCGTCGGGCCGCACGATCACCTTCGCCGGGTTCCTCAAGGCGTACGTCGAGGCCGTCGACACCGAGAGCGGTGGTGAGGCGGACGACAAGCAGAGCCGTCTCCCGCGGCTGGTCAAGGACCAGGCGCTGACCGCGACCGAACTGAGCCCGGACGGGCACACCACGTCGCCGCCGGCGCGCTACTCGGAGCCGAGCCTGGTCAGCAAGCTCGAAGAGCTGGGCATCGGCCGCCCGTCGACGTACGCGTCGATCATCAAGACCATCCAGGACCGCGGTTACGTGTGGAAGAAGGGTTCCGCGCTAGTTCCCTCCTGGGTCGCGTTCGCCGTGATCGGCCTGATGGAGCGGCATTTCGAGCGGCTGGTCGACTACGATTTCACCGCCGGCATGGAGGACGAACTCGACCGCATCGCCGCCGGTGACGAGCACCGGACGCAGTGGCTGTCGAAGTTCTACTTCGGCGGCGACATGGGGGTCGACGGTTCCGTCGGCAGGCTGGGCGGCTTGAAGAAGCTGGTCGGCTCCGGTGTCGAGGACATCGACGCCCGCGAGATCAACTCGATCCCGCTGTTCAGCGACGCCGACGGCCACACCGTCGTCGTGCGCGTCGGCCGCTACGGCCCGTACCTCGAGCGTGAGGTCGACGGGACGTCGCAGCGGGCGAACCTGCCCGAGGACCTGCCGCCGGACGAGCTGACCCAGGAGATCGCGGAGAAGCTGTTCGCGACCCCGCAGGAAGGCCGCGTACTCGGCACGGACCCGGTCAGCGGACACGAGATCGTGGCGAAGGAAGGCCGCTTCGGCCCGTACGTCACCGAGCTCCTGCCCGAGCCGGAGCCGTTGCCCGAGGGTGCCACAGCCGCACAGAAGAAGGCCGCGAAAGCGAAGCAGCCGAAGCCGCGGACGGGCTCGCTGTTCAAGTCGATGTCGATCGAGACGATGAATCTCGAAGACGCGCTCAAGCTGCTCTCGCTGCCGCGAGTGGTCGGCAAGGACCCGGAATCCGGCGACGAGATCACCGCGCAGAACGGACGCTACGGGCCGTACCTGAAGAAGGGCACGGACTCGCGTTCGCTCACGACCGAGGACCAGCTTTTCGAGATCACCCTCGAAGAGGCACTGAAGATCTACTCGGAGCCGAAGCAGCGCGGCCGGTCCGCGACCGCGAAGCCGCCGCTCAAGGAACTGGGCGACGACCCGGTGTCCGGTAAGCCGATGGTGGTCAAGGACGGCCGCTTCGGTCCGTACGTGACCGACGGCGAGTACAACGCGACGCTGCGGAAGTCGGACAGCATCGAGGAGCTGACCGCCGAACGCGGTGCCGAACTGCTGGCGGAGAAGCGCGCGAAGGGCCCCGCGCCCAAGCGCAAGGCTCCGGCGCGCAAGCCGGCGGCGTCGAAGACGGCGGCCACCAAGTCGACCGCGGCCAAGAAGACCGCCGCGACCAAGTCGACCGCGACCAAGTCGACCGCGACCAAGTCGACCGCGGCGAAGGCGACGGCGGCGAAGAAGCCTTCGACGCGCTCGACGGCCACGAAGACGAAGTAGCGCTTGTCCCCAGTGCAATGAAGGGGCCTTTCCTAGCAAATTTTGCTAGGAAAGGCTCCTTCATTGCATCGAGGACGTCCCGTCGGGAGCGCGGGACGGCCGACAGGGCGCGTTGACGCCGAAGCCGCGAAGCGCGTACGAGAGGAGCCCGGTGCTCGGCAGGTCCTATTCGCCACGCGCGGGTGAAGCCGAGTTCGGAGACCGTCTCGATGGCCGTGGTCACGACCGGATCCGGCGACCGGACACCGCTCGCCGACCGCTCGCCGACCGACCTCGCCCGTTCGAACAAAAGTTCTAAAAATTGTCGGTACCAGGGTGTTCAATGGTCGGGTGAGCACTTCAACGACCGCTGTCTTCGACGTCATCGACGAGGTCATCGCCCCGCTGGCCGCCGAGGTTCCGGAGCGTCCCTCGGTGATGGAGTTCTACGACCCGCAGCTCGCCGTGCCGCCGGTGCTGGCCGACGAGGAGCCGACTCCAGGGCTCACCCTGGCCGAGGAGGTGGAGCAGTACACCCGGTTCGTGAGCGGGATGGCGACCATCGGGCTGGCCCCCGGCGGTGAGGTCACGCCCGAGGCCGTCGGGCTGTACCGAGCGCTGCGCGGCGGGTTCATCCGCGGCGTGGTGACCGGGGTGTTCCCGTCCCGCGCGGAGCCGTGGGAGGTCCGGTTCTTCGGCGACGAGGACTACACCACGGTGCTGAACAAACTGGGCAGGCGAGCGCGGCTGCGGTCCGGTTTCCTCAGTGCGCTGCCGGGCTGGGTGTTCGACGGGCTGCCCGACCATCCGCCGGGTACCGGCGAGACCGTGCGCATCGAAACGGACGCGGGCGGGCTGATCCCGTTGCGGGCCCGCGAGGCCGTCGAGGTGATCCGGGAGGGTGCTTCGCGGCCGCGGCACGGCACGGTCCTCGTCGATCTCGCGGTGCGGAACGCCATCCTCGCCGAGTACCCCCACGGCGCGTTCGGCCTGGTGGACAACGACCTCGGCCGGTACCAGTTCAGCGCGGCGATGGACGGCGACGGCCGCTGGACGCTCACCTGGGGCCCGGCCAGCCGGTCGACGGCCGAGCAGTGGATCGTGAAGGCGGTGCAGAACCATGCGTGAACCGGCTGAACCCGCGACGGTGCGGGAACTGATGAGGCGGGCCGCCGAGCCGGTGCTGCGCGCGGTGCCCGAGCGACGGAGCGTGTACCTGGGCTACGACCCGGACGTCACCGACGACGAGATCCGCCGGCTGTGCCCGTCCTACGACGGGCCGGCGGATCTCGTCACCCAGGCCGAGCGGTACGCGGCCAAGGCGGCGATGCTCGAAGAGGCCGGGTTGATGGAGAACGGCGAGATCCATCCGGCCGCGGTCCGGATGCACGGCGTGATGCTGCGGGGTTCGGTGCGAGGCGTCCTCACCGGTGTCTTCGCCTCCGCGCCCCGTGCGGTGCGGGTCGACTGCTACGGCGACGGGCATCAGGCGGTCGTCTGGCGGATGCGGCCGGGACGGCGGACCACGTTCAGCCTGAGCGATTTCGGGGAGCTGGGAGCCCGGGTGTTCGGCGGGCTCCCGCACGTCCCCGCCGGTGAGACCGAGCCGATGCGCATCAGGATCGACGGGCACGGCGTGCCGCTGCCCGGCCAGGACGAGGAGGTCGGTCTGGTCGGGGACACGCTGAACCGGCCGCGGACCGGGACGGCGATCCTCGATCTGGTCGCCTTCGGCGGCCTGAACGCCGAGTACCCGGACTACGGATTCGTGCTCGTCGACAACGACCTGGGGAGGTTCGTGTTGTACGCCGCCCCTTCCGAAGGGTGGCTGATGTTCGGTGGAATGGACCGCCGGGCACTGGCGGGCTGGCTGCACGAGGCGGTGGACTTGAGCCGGACGTAGCCGTGGACGAGGAGGGCGGGCATGGACCTGGACCGGCGGGCGGCCGACGCGTGGTTCCGGCGGCGCGGACTGCCGATGGTCATCCACCGGCGGAGGCGCGGAGCGGGCATGCTGCGCCGCTCGACGCCCGGGCTGGTGTTCCTGAGCCTGCTCGACCTGCTGTTGGCGGGCTTGCTGAAGTTGCTCGACGTCCCCGAAGAAGTGCTCGCGGCCCGGATGCGCGAAAGCGGTCTCGCGTACGTCCTCGGTGTGCTGGCACTGACGTTCGCCGTGGTCGTCGTGCCGGTGATCGCCGGTCGCCTGATGGCGAAGCTGTTGCGGGCCCTGCGTCGCGCCCGGGTGCGGCTGGCCGTGATGGCGGCGACGATCGGCTTCTGGCTGCTCGTGCTGCCGTTCGGCGAACGGCTCACCGGGCTGGTGTCGTGGGAGAACCCGCTCTGGGCGGCCGTCCTCGCCAATCTCGTCGCGCTGGCCGTGCTGATGCTGCTCGTCCGCGTCGGCCTCGGCTCGATCCTGACCTGGGCGGCGCGGAGCGCGGTCGCGCAGGTCCGGGCCATCGGCACGCTGGCGTCGCGGGCGTTGCCCCTGCTCCTGCTGGTGGTGATGTTCAGCTTCTTCACCGCCGAGCTGTGGCAGGCCGTGGAGCGGCTGACCCCCGGCCGGTTGTGGCTGGTCGTCGGCTTCCTCGTGGTGATCGGCGCGGTGTTCCTCGCGTCGATGCTGTCCGACGAGATCAAGGAGTCGAAGTCCTGGACCGTGGAACCCGGGGCGCCCGTCCTGCGCGGCACGCCGTTCGACGACGAGACACCCCCGCCCGATCGGCGCGCACTGACGAAGATCGAGCGCTTGAACATCGCCTTGGTGCTGTTCCTCGCCCAGGCGGTGCAGATCGTGGCCTTCGGGGTGCTGGTGTTCGCGTTCTTCGTCGTGTTCGGGGTGCTGATGCTCCGGCCGGAGGTCGTGACCGGGTTCGCCGGTCGCGAATCGGCGCCCGGCACCCTGTTGGGTGTCCCCCTTCCGGTGAGTTCCGCGCTGGTGAACGTCTCCGTCTTCCTCGCCGTTTTCTCCGGTCTGTACTTCGCCGCATCGACCGCGACAGATGCCCGGTACCGGCGTTCTTTCTTCGAACCTTTGTTGGAGGATGTGAAGATCAGCCTCGCGGCGCGTGACATTTATCTGGCCCATTGGGCGGATGTGCGTTCGCCCGAAAAAGTTACCCTGGAAGCAGAGGACATTCCGTAGTGAGGTGGTCACCATGAGCGGGAAGGGCGGAACTCCCTTCTTCGATGCACCCGACGTCGTGAAGGGCGATGGCACTCAGGCAGATCCTCCGGGCGACACGTTCGCCGACCCCCTGTCCGGGCTGGTCACGACCGGCACCGCGGCCCAAGCGGATCCGTCGGTGGAAGCCGACGAAGTCCACGTCCAGGTGCCGGGACCGGTCCAGCCCGACCCCGAAATGGTGAGCAGGATGGTCAACGCGGCCATGCTCGCGGACGAGCAGCCCGCCGGGAGCCCCGGCGCCGAACACACCGCCGTCCGGCCGCCCACCGACATCGTCAGCACG
The DNA here is from genome assembly GCF_029369745.1 of Amycolatopsis sp. QT-25. Taxonomy (NCBI): domain Bacteria; kingdom Bacillati; phylum Actinomycetota; class Actinomycetes; order Pseudonocardiales; family Pseudonocardiaceae; genus Amycolatopsis; species Amycolatopsis sp. QT-25. Next base: position 7,424,879 of record NZ_CP120210.1, on the reverse strand, counting down.
GTCGGTGAGCAAGGCGCTGCGCCGATCGGGATCCTGCCCCAACAGCGAACCTGGCCGTCCAGGCCGTCTCAGCTGATCCGTCCACCTCGCCGCTTCAAGCCGGAAGAGCCGGTCGAGGTCGACGAAGAGGCCGAGGTCCGAGTGCGGCGTGTCAAGCGTTCCAGGCAGATGCCGAGGCTCGGCAAGCCGTCGTCCAACACCACCGGCGTGATGATCGCGATCGCCCTCATGATCGTCTTCGCGATCCTGGCGATCCAGCTACTGTCCAGCCTCTTCAACAGCATCGCGGGGATCTTCGGGTAACCCGTCCGGACGGACCTCACCCATCGGGATACCCTGGCCGTACGGTCGGGGGACCCGGCGGTGACCCGGGTCGCACCCCGGCGCCGCGTGACTAGTGGGGTGGGCGTATCAGCGAGGGCGTGCAGTCGGTGCCCGAAGCGGGCACTGGTTCTTCGGCGGGGCGTGACGCTTCCACGATGTACCGCGTGCGGCGGGTGCTGGCGATCAAGCCGTTCCGCCGGATCTGGGGTGTCTCGTACCTGTGCAGCGTCGCGGACTGGCTGAACTTGCTGACGCTGACCGGCCTGGTCACCAAACTGACCGACAACTACGCCGCGCAGAACTTCGCGTTCGTCGGTGTCGTGCTGACGTCGCTGCTGCCGGGGCTGCTGTTCGCTCCGATCGGCGGGCTGCTCGCCGACCGGTTCGACCGGCGCAAGGTGATGGTGCTCTGCGACCTCGGCCGGTGCGGATTCCTGCTGTCGATCGCGTTCGTCGGCACGCCGTGGTGGGTGTTCGTCGGGAACTTCCTGGTCGGCTGCTGCGCGATGATGTGGATCCCGTCGAAGGACGCGGCGGTGCCGAACCTGCTGCGCCGTCCGGACCAGGTCGAGACGGCCAACCAGCTCGGCATGGTGATGACCTACGGCCTCGCGGTGATCACCGCGGCCGGGGCGAACGCCGTGCTCACCGGTAGCAACACCACGTTCCACTTCTTCCAGGGCGACGCCCAGCTCGGTATCGCGAAGATCGCCGTCGTCATCACCGGCCTGCTGTACCTGATCAGCGCGATCGTGATCGCCACCCGGATCCCCGAGCTCTCGCTGCGCAACGTCCACTCGGTCGAGGAACCCAAGCCCAAGGCGGCAGGCGAGGAGAAATTCGGCTTCCGTCAGATGATCGCCGACGGCGCCCGCTTCGTGCGGACGACGCCGCTGGTGCGCGGGCTGATGATCGGTGCTTTCGGCGCCTTCGCCGCCGGTGGCGCGGTGATCGGTTCGGCCAAGCCGTACTCGTCCAGCCTGCTCGCCGGTGACGCGGCGTTCAACCTTCTCGTGCTCGCCGTCTTCCTCGGGCTCGCCACCGGGATGGCGGTGGCCCCGAAGCTCGCTCGGCGGCTCGCGCACGACCGGCTCTTCGGGATCTCGATCGTCGCCGCGGGCCTGTTTCTCGTCGTCGTCGCGCTTTCACCACATCTCGCCGTTTCGCTGGTCGCCGTCGCCGCCGTCGGGGTGTGGGCCGGGACGGCGTTCCTGACCGGCGTGACGATCATCGGCTCGCGGATCGAGGATTCCATCCGCGGCCGGATCAACGCGATCTACCAAGCGCTGATGAAGATCGTGCTGTTCGGTTCGACGGTGCTGGTTCCGGTGCTGATCAGCCTGGTCCAGCCGACCGCGATCTCCGTGTGGGGCAGCACGATCACGATCGACGGCACGCGGCCGGTGATGATCGGCGGCGCAGTCCTAGCGCTGCTCGCCGGTATCTTCGCCTACCGGCAGATGGACGACCGGCGGGCGGAGCCGATCCTCGCCGACCTCCGCAACGCCTTGCGCCGCAGCCCGCGCCGGGTGAACGGGCTGCTGATCGCGCTCGAGGGGACGCGGGCGATCAACACCGAGATGCAGGCCGCGCGGCTGGCCGAATGGCTGCGCGCCGGTACGCGTCCGGTCGTCCTGGCGGCCGACCCGGCGCTGGACGACCAACGGCTCGCGAAACTGATCTCCGGTGCTTCGTTGTCCGGTGCGCGGGCGCAGGCGCTGGCCGCCGCCGCGGTGCGGGCGGACATCGTCGAACGGGATATCCAGCCCGCGCTCGACGCCGGTTCGGTGGTGGTGATGGAACGGTTCGTGGACTCGCCGCTGGCGCATCTGTCCGCGGTCGCCGGGCTGGACAGCCAGGAACTCGAGGGCCTCGCCGACTGGGCGACCAACCGGCTGCGGCCGGACATCACGGTCCTGCTCGACGCCGATCCCGGCATGGTGATGCGGAAGTCGGAATCGCTGGACGCGCAGTGGCGGGTGCAGCATCTGCTCACGGAAATGGCCGCCGCCGACCCGGACCGGTACGTCGTGGTCGATGCGGAGGGCACCGAGGACGAGGTGAGTGAGCGGGTGCGGACCGCGATCCGCGCGGTGCTCGTCGGCAGGCTCGCCGGGCTCGCCCCGGCGGAGGAAAAGGTCGAGGTGAGATGACGGAAGCCCCTGCGCTGATCGGTGTCTGGAAGCAGCTCGTCGGCCAGGAGCCCGCCGCGCGCACGCTTTCTTCGGCGTCGGCGGCGGCCGTGCGGATCGTCGAGAACCAGCCTGTCGCGCCCGGCGCGATGACGCACGCCTGGCTGGTCACCGGTCCGCCCGGTTCGGGGCGCTCGACCGCCGCGCGGGTTTTCGCGGCGGCGTTGCAGTGCGGCACCGGCACCGGATGCGGGGAATGCCTCGGCTGCCGCACCGTGCTCGCCGGCACGCACGCGGACGTCAAACTCGTCGCGCCCGAAGGCCTGTCGATCTCCGTCGCCGAAATGCGCGCTCTGGTACAGGCCGCCGCCCGCCGCCCGACCACCGGGAAGTGGCAGGTGGTGGTCATCGAGGACGCCGACAGGCTGACCGAAGGCGCGTCGAACGCGTTGCTGAAGGCCGTCGAGGAACCGCCGGAACGCACGGTGTTCCTGTTGTGCGCGCCCTCCGATCACCCGGACGACGTGTCGGTGACGATCCGCTCGCGGTGCCGCCTGGTCACGTTGCGGACGCCGCCGCCCGAGGCGATCGCGCAGGTGCTGATCGAGCGGGACGGCCTCGATCCCGAGCGTGCGCGGTGGGCCGCGTCCGTCTCGAGTGGACATGTCGGCCGCGCGCGACGGCTCGCCACCGACGAGGCCGCCCGGCAGCGGCGGGCGACGGTGCTGCGGATCCCGCTCGGCCTGCGCCGTCCGGCCGATGTGTTCACTTGTGCCGATCAGCTGATCAGCGCGGCCGAGGCCGACGCGGGCGAAGAGAGCAAGGTCCGCGACGAGGCCGAGCGTTCCGAACTCCGCACCGCGATGGGTGGTGACGGCATCGGGAAGGGCGTTTCCGGGGCGAAACGAGCCGCCGAAGCCGCTGTGAAGCAACTCGAAAAACGCCAGAAGTCACGCGCGACCCGGACGCAGCGGGACACCCTCGATCTCGCACTGGTGGACCTGGCCGCGTTCTACCGGGACGTGCTGGTGACCGCGAGCGGTGCGGCCGCGACACTGAACCACCCCGACCACGCCTCGGAAATCGCGCGGGCCGCTTCCGCCTGGGCGCCGGACTCGATCCTGCGCCGCCTCGAAGCCGTCCTGGAATGCCGTGAGGCCATCGACCTGAACGTGAAGCCGCGAATCGCCGTCGAAGCCATGGTCACCACCCTGCGCCAAGGCTGACCCTGCTCCCTCCGCGCCACCCCAGCCCCCCGCCCGTCCCAGGGGGGCGACCCCGAGTCCAGTTTACCGGGGGTGGAGGGGGAAAGGGGCTGGTCGCGGGAGTTGTCCACAGGTGGGGAGGGTTGTGGACAAGTGCTGTGGGTAAGTGAAGCGGATTCGGGGTTTTACGACGGCGGCGGCGACGTTCCCCTGCATTTAAAGAGAGCAAGGGGCCTTCGCCGCGTCGAAGCGGCGAAGGCCCCTTGAGCCTCAGGCGATCAAGGTGCTGATGGTCCTCTCAGACGTGGACTGAGCGTGAGAAGACCGTTCAGTCCTCCGAGCGCGGACGTGGCGAAGGCTTGAACGGCTTCTTCTCCTCGACCGGAACGGGAACCACCGAAAGCCGGCGGCGTCCAGGCATGGCCGCCACGAGGACGACGCCGATCAGCAGCATCGCGGTACCCGACCAGAACATCGGCACCGTGTCGTAGGCCGCGTTGGTGTAGGCCAGATTCTTGACCGGCCCCTTCGGCGCCGCGCCCCCGTTGTTGCCGGCGGGAGGAACCTGAGCGGTGCCGCATTCGACACCACCGGCCGGTGCGTACGCGCGGGCGATCTGCTCACCGAGCGAGACCTGGGCCAGCGACGAAGGCAGCTTCTTCGCGGCGTCCGGCGGAAGCGCCTTCTGCAACGCCGTCGTCGGCAGGATCTGCAGGTCCAGCAGCCGCGCCGAGGCACCCATCTGGAAGCCCTTGAACGGCGAGGTCAGGTCGCTCGACTTCTGATTCAGCCCGGCGATCGACAGCTTCAGCACGCCGAGGTCGAGGGTGAGCCCGTTCCCGGCCTCGCCGCCCGGAAGCTGTTTGGTGGCACCGTTCAGCATCTCGGCGAGGCCGCCGACGACCGGCACGTTCTTCAGCTGCTCGAACCCGGGGACCTGCTTGAGGGACGGCAGCGGGATGCCGATCGGGATGTCCTTGGTCGGGTTGTTCGCGTCGAGGGTGAACAGGGCCTTGTCGCCGCGGACGATCTGCAGCACCGGTGCGGTGTACTCGACTTTCGACGTCTTCTTGTCGCCCGTCGAGGTGACACGCAGCGTCGGCTGGCTGACGACCTTGATCGTCAGGCCGAGCGGCGTGCCCTTCAGCAATTCGATGCTGGCCGCCTGCAGGGTCGACGTCGATTCGACGGCCTTGTTCTTCGAGCCGGGAATGTCGACGAGCCGCACGACCGACCGCGACGACAGCGTGTTCGGCAGGCTCAGCACGGCGCCCTTGCCGTCGGCGCCGGCACTGGTGCCCGAAAGGAGACCGCCCAAGCTCGCCAGTGGACCGGGAAGCGCCTTGAGACCGGCCGTGAGCTGCTCCGGAGCCTCGGTGAGCTGCTCGGCGCCCGGGATGTTCGGGATGGTCGGCAGCAGCGCGAGGTTCGCGATCGACGTGCTGGAGTCGGCGATCGTGCCGACGCACGGACCGAGCGTCGGGCTCCAGCGCGCGTGCGCCTCACCGTTGAGCAGGCCGAGGTTGAACAGCGGGTTCTTCGGCGCGTTGAGGCCGCCGCTGATCGGCTTCGGGTTGTCCGGCATCGCCGTCTGCACGAGACTGCCCGGCGTCTGCGGCGCGTTGCCCGCGGCGGACAGGCCGAACGGCGACGACTGCGCGATCGACTTCTCGTAACTCAGGTAGGCCTCGGAGTTGGCCTGCGCGCTCGACAGTCCCATCCCCGCCTCGAGCGCGGACTGCTTCGGCAGCATCTTGTCCGCTCCGGGAAGGATGGCGCTCGTCGGCACCGCGTTCGGCAGCAGCCGCAGCACGCCGAGGGCCGCTCCCGCGTCACCGACGGCCTTGCCCAGCGGCTGCGGACCGATCGGCGCCGACATCGGCGGCTGTCCCGGATTCGCCGGATCGGGGATCGGCGTGGTGGGAATCGTCTGGGCTGTCGCCGGGGCCGCGGTCAGCAGAAGCAGGGCCGCGGCGGCCGGAAGCGCCAGCACACGGGGCAGTCGTTGCCGCATGGACAGGTCCTCCAGTGGGGATGGGCCGATCTTGGGGGACTGAGACCGGCGTCATAGGCCCTAACGACGGTGGCCCCGGAAGGTGACGTTCAACCCCTCCGCTACACTGGTCTTCGTCATCGGGTGCGAGCCCGATGTCCGCCGCCTTAGCTCAGTCGGCCAGAGCGATTCACTCGTAATGAATAGGTCAGGGGTTCGATTCCCCTAGGCGGCTCCGCAGGTCAGGGCCCCATCCGGATACGCCGGATGGGGCCTGACTCGTTGCGGGGGCGGTCCGCGCGGCCGGAGCGGAATTCACCCGTTGGTGTCACCTTTCAGGAACATCCGCGACAGCGAAGTGCCCACTCCCGTGAGGTGGTCGACGAGCGTGTCCGCGTCCGCGTCGAGCAGGCCGGAGCGCCAAGCGAGCATGATCTCCACGAAACCGCCGATGCCCAGCAGGACGTTGACCCGGAATTCCAGCCCGTCCACGTCCGGCTTCAGGTGTGGCCGGGCGAGTTCGATCAGCAGGCCGGTGGTCTCCTGGACGGTCTGCCGCCGCAACTGCTCCAGCACGGCGCTGCCCGCGTGGTCGCCGAACAGGATCTGCGTGCGGGAAGGTTCTTCCCGCACGTGGTGCACGACGACGTCGACGGCGGCGCGAAGCTGGTCCAGGGCGGGTTGCTCGATCCGGGCGGCGACGGCGTCGAGGACCATGCGCAGGGTTTCGTCGCGCACCTGTTCCCAGGCGGTGGCGAGCAGGACGTCGCGGTTCGCGAAGCTTTCGTAGAAGTACCGGTCCGTCAGGTTCGCCCGCGCGCAGACGCCGCGCATGGTGACCGCCGCCCAGCCTTGTTCCTGCCAGATGTCCAACGCGGCGCCGAGCAACGCGAGCCGTCGTTCGGCGCGGCGTTCGTCGGCGGTTTTGCCGCTGTAGCGGCGGGGCGCGGTCACTCGTCCATCTTGACAGCAGGTGCCTTCAGATTCATTCTGAGGGCATGCGACCGCAGAACGGCCTGCGCCCCCGGGTGGCCGCCGCGCTGACGTCCGTTTTCGTGCGGCCGATCGCCAACGCGATCCCGGCCAACCGGGCGGGCATCGCCTTCTCCCGCGCTTTCCTCGCGAGCAGTCTGTGGCTGGCTTCGCCGCCGCTGAAGGGAAGCCGCATCGAGCCCGGCATCGGGGGTGAGTGGGTCCGCGGTCCTGAAGTGACCGAAGGCGATGCGGTCGTCCTCTACCTCCACGGCAGCGGTTACGCGCTCTGCTCGGCGCGCACGCATCGCGGGCTGACCACACGGGTTTCCGGCGGCACCGGGCTGCCCGTCTTCGCCTGCGAGTACCGGCTCGCGCCCCGGCATCGCTTCCCGAGCGCCGCCGACGACGTTCGCGCGGCCTACGAACGGCTCCTCGGCCAGGGGTACCGGCGCGTTCTCGTCGCGGGCGACTCGGCGGGCGGGCATCTCGCGGTCGATCTCGCCGCGCAGCTGATCCGGGAACGGAAAGCCCCACCTGCCGCGCTGGCCCTCTTCTCACCGCTGTTCGACGTGACGTTTTCGTTGGCCGCCCAAAGAGAACGCATGAGCCCGGACCCGATGATCTCCGCCGCCGCGGCCGCGCGGCTGGTCAGTCTGTACACAGTGGACGCCGACGCCGCGTCGGCCCGGCTGAGGTTCGCCTTCGACGACATCGAGGGTTTCCCGCCGACGATCATCCAGGCGGGCGGCCTCGAAATGCTCGCCGCGGACGCGATCGAGCTTTCCGCAGCGCTGCGCCGCGCGGGCGCGGACTGCGAACTCGAGGTGGTCCCCGGCCAGATGCACGTGTTCCAGGCATTGAGCCGCTTCATTCCCGAAGCGGCACCGGCGATGGAGCGGGCTTGCCGGTTCCTGACCGAGAACCTGACAGCGATCGAAAAGGTGGCCGGGTGAAACGGACCCACGGAGCGCACGCCGTCGTCACCGGGGCGGGCAGCGGGATCGGCAGGGCGATCGCCACCGAGCTCGTCCGGCGTGGCAGCCGGGTCGTTTGCGCGGACATCGACCTGGAATCGGCCGAGGAAACCGTGACGATGTCGAAAGACAAGGGCGAAGCGGTCGCCATCGCCTGTGACGTGTCCAGTGTGGACGAAGTCGCCGAGCTCGCGAACCAGACGCGTTCCTGGCTGGGCCGCGAGCCGGACCTCGTCGTCAACAACGCCGGGATCGGCGCCGGCGGCAAACCCGTCGGGGAGAGCCCGCTGTCCGATTGGCGGCGCACCCTCGGGGTGAATCTCTGGGGAGTGATCCACGGTTGTCACACCTTCGTCCCCGCAATGCGCGCGGCGAAAGCGGGTGGCGTCATCAACGTCGCCTCGGCCGCCGGCTTCACCGCCGCACCGAGGATGGCCGCCTACAACGTGAGCAAGGCCGGGGTCGTCAGTCTGTCCGAGACACTGGCCGCGGAGCTGTCCGGAACGGGTGTCACGGTCACCGTGCTGTGCCCGACTTTCGTGCGTACCGGCATCTTCGGTGGCGAACTCATCGACGCCGCGGCGCGTGGCCTCGCGCAGCGGGTCTCCGATCTGGTCGGGTTCTCGCCGGAGCGGGTCGCGCGGGCGACCCTCGACGCCCACGATCGCGGCCGCCTCTACGTGGTGCCACAACCCGACGCTCGGCTTCTCTGGCACGCCAAGCGTTTCGTGCCCGTCCCGTACACGCGGATCGCCGGTCTGCTCGGCCGGTTCCTGCCCGCCGAAAAGGAGAAGTGATGGCCTACGACTTCGACGCGCTGCTCCGGACCATCAAGGACAAGCAGTGGTCGCTGGCCGACATCGACTGGGACGCGCCCGGCGCGGAGACGATGACCGGCGAACTCCGCGCCAAGATGCGGCCGTTCATGGCCGACCTCGTGTGGATCGAGCACGTCGGCGCCCGCGGGTTCGCCTCGCTGGCCAAGAAGGCGCCGACACCGGTGATCCAGGAGATCTACCGCTACTTCCACGCCGAGGAACAGAAGCACGCCAACGCGGAACTAGCGTTGATGAAACGCTGGGGCATGCTCGACGAGCACGGTTCGATGCCCGAGCCGAACATCAACGTCAAGCTCGCCATCAAGGTCCTCGACGACTACGGCGACACGTTGCCGCTGACGGCATTGGCCACGCTCATCCCGCTGCTGGAATGCGCGCTGGACGGCGCACTGGTGAAGTTCCTGCTGGAAGAGGTCTCCGACCCGGTGTGCCATCAGGTGTTCCGGCACATCAACTCCGACGAGTCCCGGCACATCACGGCCGATTTCGAAGTGCTGGAGCTGATCGGCGCCGGCTCCGCGACCAGGCTGCTCACCGAATCCGTCGGCTCGCTCAAACCCCAGCTCGTCCTCGGCCTGATCGTGGTGTTCGTCCCGCTCATCAACAAGATGCGGGACAACATCGTCGCGATGGGCCTGCCGGAGAAGAAGCTGTACAACGCCGTGAAGCGGTTCTCCACCATCGGCGGCCGCGGCGAGTTCACGAACCGCATCCCGGCGTATCACGTGCTCAAGGCACAGGCGGCGATGATCGTCGACCGATCGCACGTCTACCACCGGCTGCTCGCCGACCCGATGGTGAAGCTGACCCGCCTGATCCCCCCGCGGCTGCTGGGAAAGCCGCAGTCGTGGACCGAGGAGATCACCCACGAACCGGTCGCGTCATGACACTGGAAACCTTCGAGGGCGAGGTGCTGCGCGGAACCGAATGGTTCGGGCGCGACTTCGCCGGGCAGCGGGTCGCCGTGGTCGCGCCCGGCCGTGACGCGGCGCAGATCGTGCCCGAGGTGGCGGCCACCGCGCGTGCGGTGAAAGTGTTCCAGGAAGAACCCGACTGGGTGGTGCCGATGCCGGTCCCCGGGCCGAACGTCCTCGGCATCGCCGTCGCCCGGATCTTCCTGCGCCGGCAGGTGAAAGACCCGTGGATCCGCAGGCTGCTGACCCCCGACCACCGCTTCGGGTCGCGTCGGACGGCGCCCGGTCTCGGTTACTACGGGGCGCTGCGGCGGCCCGGATGCAAGCTCGTCACCTGGCCGGTCTACGCCTTCGTACCCCACGGAATCCGCACCGCCGAAGGTATCGAGCACCAGGCGGACGTCATCGTGCTCGGCGCCGGTTCGCTGTTCGCCAAGGAAGGACTGCCCGCATGACGCCGGACCACGGGATCGCGATCATCGGCGGCGGGTTCTCCGGGATCGGCGCCGCGATCCTGTTGCGGAAAGCCGGCTTCGACGACTTCCTGATGCTGGAGGAAGGCGACGGCGTCGGCGGTGCCTGGCATTGGAACACCTATCCCGGCGTCGCCGTGGACATCCCGTCGTTCAGCTACCAGTTCTCGTTCGAGCAGATCTCCGGCTGGTCGCGGGTCTACGCGCCGGGCCGCGAACTGAAGGCGTACGCCGACTACTGCGTCGACAAGTACGACATCCGCCGTCGCACCCGCCTCGGCAGCAAGGTCGTCTCGGCGACCTTCGACGACGAAACGCACTTGTGGCGGCTGGAAACCGCCGACGGCTGGGCGATGACGGCGCGGTTCGTCGTCGGCGCCACCGGCGTGCTCACCCAGCCGAAGCCGCCGGACATCGACGGGCTCGACGGCTTCCGGGGCACGGTCATGCACACCGCGCGCTGGGACCACGGCGTCGAACTGCGCGGGAAACGTGTCGCCGTCGTCGGGACCGGGGCCTCGGCCGTGCAGGTGATTCCGTCGATCGCGCCGGAAGCAGGCCGGCTGACGGTGTTCCAGCGCACGCCGATCTGGTGTCTGCCCAAACCCGACGCCGTCCTGCCGCGGACGGCGCGGCTCGCGTTGCGGCGGCTGCCGGGCGCGAAACCGGTGTCCCGGCTGGCCAGCCAGGCACTCGTCGAGGTGACCTTCCCGCTGGCCGCGCATTTCCACCGGCTCCTGCCGACCGCGAGCGCGGGGGAGCGGATCGGGCGCGCGCATCTGCGCCGCGCGGTGAAGGATCCCGTGATCCGCGAGAAGCTCACCCCGCGGTATGCCCTGGGCTGCAAGCGGCCGAGCTTCTCCAACGAATACCTGCAGACGTTCGACCGGGACGACGTCACGCTGGAGACCACGAGCATCGACGCGATCACCGGCTCCGGGGTGCGCACCGTCGACGGCACCGAGCATCCGGTCGACGTCCTGGTGCTGGCGACCGGGTTCAAGGTGTTCGAGAAGGGCAACATGCCGGCCTTCACCGTACGCGGATCCGGCGGTACCGACCTGGAGAAGTTCTGGCAGGAGAACCGGTTTCAGGCCTATCAGGGCGTCAGCGTCCCTGGTTTCCCGAACTTTTTCACCATTCTCGGGCCCTACGGCTACAACGGTTCCTCGTACTTCAACCTGATCGAGACGCAGACCGCGCACATCGTCCGGTGCCTGCGCAACGCCCGCAAGATCGGCGCGACCCGCGTGGAGGTCACGAACGAGGCCAACGACCGGTACTTCCGGAGCATGCTGGAGCGGCGCAAGCACCAGGTGTTCTTCCAGGACAGCTGCTCAGGGGCCAACAGCTACTACTTCGACGCGAACGGGGACGTGCCGTTCCGCGCCTCGCCCACGGTGGAGACGATGGTGACGAGCCGGTTCTTCGACCTCGGCGACTACGCCTTCGCGGACGGCCGGTGAACACTGGCTGAAGTCCGCCGTCTCCGGCACGGATGAGCCTTAGGTTCGATTTCCCGAACCTGGAGGCTGGTCTTGGAAGGCTTTCCCTGGGACGTCCTGCTGGCGGTGGTCGGGATCGCCGTCCCGGCCGTCGCGTTCTTGTGGGAGTTCGTGCTCGTCGGCCGCAAACGGCTCGGCTACCGCGTGCAGATGGACACCCCGACGGCGTCCGGACGGGGGTTCGCGCCGACGGCGGACGCGCTCGCGCAGCTCCAGCACGAGAACGGCGAGCGGCTCGTCGACCCGTCGTTCGTGCTGCTGCGCATCGAGAACAGCGGCACCACCGACATCGACACCGACGATTACGCGGTCAACGAGAACGACCGGGTCGGCGTCCGCGTGAAGTTCCCCGGCCGCACCGTGGCCGGGATGGTGGTGACCGAGCTCAGCTCGCGGCATCTGCACGAATGCTTCGGCGACGACTCCGGATGGGGCGCGCGCGACGAGAATCCCGACCGGCCCACCGGGGTGATCGACCTGCCGAGGGTGCCGCTGAACCGCGGCGCGCATTACAAGATCCTCGCCGTACTCGACCGCATTCCCGACGGCTCGCCCGACGATTTCGACGAACCCCAGGTCGTCGGCGAGATCAAGGGCGGCAGCCTCCGCGAGACGAAGAGCCGCACCGGGCCGACGCGTTCGGTGATGGCGCTGATCCTCTTCCTCGTCGTGGTCAGCATCTTCCAGCTGACCCGCTCGCTGGTCTTCGACGAGAAGCCGCCTCCGCTGGACTGCGCGTCCGGGAAGCTCACGATCACCGGATCGACGGCTTTCGCGCCGGTGCTGAAGGAAGCGGCGGCTTCGTACACGAAGACGTGTCCGGGCGCGTCGTTCGCCTTCGACAGCAGGGGGAGTGCGGAAGGGCTCGGCAGCCTGAACCAGGCCGGGAACGACGGCACGCTGGCGTTCTCCGACGGCGCGAAGGGCGAGGGCTTCCCGCGACTGCTTCCGCGTCCGGTCGCGTTCTCGCTGTTCACGCTCGTGATCAACAAGGAGGCGGGCGTCCAGGACCTGTCGCTCGCGCAGATCCGCGACGTCCACGACGGCAAGATCGCGAACTGGCAGGAGATCGGCGGCAAGGACCGGCCGGTCCGGCTCGTCGACCGGCATTCCGACTCCGGCACGCGGCGGACGTTCGAGGGGCGGATCCTGGCGGGCAAGCGGGAACCCGGCGACAACTCCGACGACTGCCTCAAACTGGCGCCGGGTGCCCAGCCGGGCGTGGTGCGCTGCGCGAAGCCGTCCACGAACGACGTCCTCGACGCGGTGTCACGCGTGCCGGGGGCGCTCGGCTACAGCGAACTCGGCGCCGCCACGAAACGCGAAGACGTGCTGCCGGTGCGCATAGACGGCCACCAGGCGACCCTGGAGGGCGCGATCCACGCGGCGTACCCGTTTTGGGAGACCGAGTACGCGTACACCTTCGGCGAGCCGAAGGCGGACTCGCTCGTCGCGAGCTTCCTGCGGTACCTGACCAATCAGGTCGGCAAGGACATCGTGCGCTCCCACGGGCACCGGCCGTGCGCCGAACTGGCGAACCCGGTGCTGTGCCGTCCGGGCGCGTGAAGGCGGCGGTGGCGGGTCGGGCACGCTGGTCGTGAGTGGCGATTCGGGTCCGCACCCGAATCGCCGCTCACGACCACCTGGACCGAGGTCAGGCGGGCGGCTTCAGGGTGACGACGGTGGCGCTGGTTTCGCCGCGCGGCGTCCGGTACTTGATCTCGTCGCCCTCCTTGGCGCCCACGAGCGCCAGGCCGAGCGGGCTGTCCGAAGTGACCGTGGAGGCGTCGGCGTCCTCGCCCGGGATCGTGACGATGTGGAGTTCGTCTTCGTCGCCGTCGGAGAACCTGAGGGTGACGGTGGTGCCGTCGGGAAGCAGGCCCTTGCTGTCGCGGCCGCCGTGTTCGAGCTTCGCCGCGACGTCGGCGATGCGCCGGTCGAGGTAGGCGGCCGCCTCCGCGCGGTCCAGCACCTCCGCCTGGTCGGCGGCGTCGCCGGTTCGTTCCTGCTCGCCGACGAGCGGCGCCATCGCGTCGCGCTGCGCACGCAGATCGGCGAGTTCCTTCTCCAGCTGCCGTCGTGCGGCCGGGCTGAACCCGTTGTCCCCTGAGGTCACCATGCCGGGCATTGTCCGCCACGGATCGGCCGCGAGCCACCTAGATTTTTCACCCGCTGTGATCGGGCGGGACGGTTGCCCTAAGCTTCAGGGCTTGTGTCCTGACTACTTCGTGTAAGGAACTTCGTGACCGCCGTTCCCGGCCGCAGCGCCCGGCTCTCCCCCAATCAACTGCAGAAACAGGAGCAGATCGTGGAAGCGACGCGTGTCGTGCTCGCCAGGGACGGCCTCGCCGGCTGCACCGTGCGCGCGATCGCGGAGGCCGGGCCGCTCACGAAGAGTGCGATTCATTACTACTTCGCGGACATCGACGTCCTGATCGACCGGGCGATGGCGGCGCACATCACAACGTTCACGGCCGATTTGCGCAAAATTTCGGCGCAGCACGATCACCCGGACGAGCGGCTCTTCGCGGCGCTCGAAGCCTTCCTCGCCGAGTTCTCCGGCCGCCCGAACGCGGCCTTTCTCTGGTTCGAGTACTGGATCGCGGCGGGCCGCGCGCAGCATCCGCAGGCCATCGACGTCATGCTGACCTCGATCACCGAACTGCTCGCGGAACTGCTCGCCCCGCTCGACGTCGAAGACCCGCGGGCGCGGGCACGGGCCCTGCTGTCCTACCTGCTCGGCGCGATCGTCCAGCAGCGTGTCCGGCGGCGGCCGTTCGCCGCACTGCGCGGCGACATCGAAGCGCTCTGTTTCGCGAACTACGGGTAGAAATACGCATTAGATCCGTACCATTACGGATTGTTCTCCTCTTCCGGCTCCGGCCATGGTGAGGTTCCCTTCCCTTGCCCAGAGCTAGGAGACGACGATGCGCATAAGACGGTGCATGGCCGTGGCGATCGCGGCCGTCGCGGCGTTCACCATCCCGGTCGCCGCGAGTCCGGCGACCGCCGACCAGCAGGCCGAAGACGCGCAGGTCCAGATCTACGAGGTCTTCGGCACCGGGACTTCCCAGCAGCGCACCCAAATCTCCCGGCTGGGCGTCGATGTACTCGGCTCCGCGGGCGGCACGACCACGTTCATCGGTGAGGCGCGCGACGCGGCGAAGATCCGCTCGCTCGGCTTCCGGGTCGAGCAGCGGGGTGTCGTCGACAGGTCGGAGACCCTCGGCACCAACGCGATCAACGACTTCCCGCCGTCGGACTCCGGCTACCACAACTACGCCGAGGTCACGACCGAACTGCGCAACGCCCAGTCGACCTTCGGCTCGATCGCGCGGCTGAGCAGCGTCGGCAACTCGTACCAGGGCCGCGCGCTGAACATGCTGAAGATCAGCGACAACGTCGCCACGGACGAGAACGAGCCCGAAGTCCTCTTCACCTGCAACCAGCACGCCCGCGAGCACCTCACCACCGAGATGTGCCTGCGGATCGTGAACCGGTTCACCCAGAGCTACGCCTCCGACCCGGCGATCAAACGCTTCGTCGACAGCGTCGAGATCTACGTGATCCCGAACGTCAACCCGGACGGCTCGGAGTACGACATCTCCGGCGGCAGCTACAAGTACTGGCGCAAGAACCGCCAGGGCAACGGCACCGACCCCAACCGCAACTGGGCCTACAACTGGGGCTGCTGCGGCGGTTCGTCGGGTTCGACGACCAGCGACACCTACCGCGGCCCGTCGGCGTTCTCCGCCCCGGAGACCAGGGCGGTGTCCAACTTCGTGAACTCGCGCAAGATCGGCGGCGTCCAGCAGATCAAGGCGAGCATCGACTTCCACACCTATTCGGAACTCGTGCTGTGGCCGTTCGGTTTCACCTACAACGACACCGCGCCGGGCATGACGGCGGCCGAGGCGCAGCGTTTCCAGACGCTGGGCAGGCAGCTGGCGGCGACCAACGGCTACACGCCGCAGCAGTCGAGCGACCTGTACATCACGGACGGGACCATCGACGACTGGATGTGGGGCACCCACAAGATCCTGAGCTTCACCTTCGAGATGTACCCGCGGGGCGCCAACCCCGGTTTCTACCCGCCCGACGAGGTGATCGTCCGGGAGACCACGCGTAACGACCGCGCCGTGGACCTCCTGCTGAACACCGCCATCGGCTGAGCGACGTTCCGTGAAGGCCTCCTGGTCTCTCCAGGGGGCCTTCACGGACTTTCGGCATAGGGTGCGGGCATGCCGATGTTCGAATTCGAGGGGCACCGTCCCCAGGTGGATCCCGAAGCGTGGATCGCCCCCACCGCCACCCTGATCGGCGACGTCGTCGTCGAGAAGGGCGCTTCCGTCTGGTACGGCGCCGTGCTGCGCGCCGACTTCGGGAGGATCCTCATCCGCGAGGGCGCCAACATCCAGGACAACTCGGTCATCCACGTCAACGGCGGCGTGACCGAGGTCGGCAAGAACGTCACCGTCGGGCACCAGTGCCTCGTGCACGACTGCACGATCGGCGAGCAGGCGCTGATCGGGAACGGCTCCATCGTGCTCGACAAGGCGCAGATCGGGGCGAAGGCCCTGGTCGCGGCCGGTGCCACGGTCACGCCGGGGATGGTGGTCCCGCCGGAGACGGTCGCCATGGGCAGCCCGGCGAAGAAGCACGTCCCGCTCGACGGCACCGCCCGCGGCTGGGTCGAGCACAACGCGGCGATCTACCAGGAGCTGGCGCGCCGTCACGCGGAAGGCAGCAAGCCGATCGATTGACCCTCCAGAAACTGGAGATCATGGCTTCGGCCGTATGGCACCGAAGTCGAAGAAGAAGACCCACCAGGCGGCGCTCGAGTCGGCCGCCGGTCCCGGCGCTGCCCGACGAATCCGCGGCCGCCGGCCGGCGGCGGATCGAACGCCGTGCCGTCCGCGCGCAGGCAGTTCTGCGGTCGCGCGGCCGGACGCAGCCGCCGGTGGTGCGCCGGACATCGTCGGCACACCGAGCCCCGGCCCGTGCTCTAGGCTTGGCCGCACCAGCGACTGGCGCCATTTGAGGTGGAGCACCACCGGGAAGCGACGACAAGGCCGGTACCGCGCGCCTGGGTCCGGCCGTCTCTGGCAGGAGTACGTCCGATGACCCACCAGCCCGAACTTTCCGCGCTCGCCGCCGCCGACCCGCAGATCGCGGGGCTCGTCGAGGACGAGGCGAAGCGCCAGCACGACAAGATCCGCCTGATCGCGTCCGAGAACTACGTCTCCCAGGCCGTGCTGGAGGCGACGGGCACCGTCCTCACCAACAAGTACTCCGAGGGCTACGCCGGCAAGCGGTACTACGAGGGCCAGCAGGTCGTCGACCAGGTCGAGAAGCTCGCCATCGAGCGCGCGAAGGCCGTCTTCGGCGCCGACCACGCGAACGTCCAGCCGTATTCCGGCTCCCCGGCGAACTTGGCGGTGTACCTCGCTTTCGCGCAGCCGGGGGACACCATCCTCGGCATGGCGCTCCCGGACGGCGGCCATCTCACGCACGGCTGGAGCGCGTCCGCGACCGGCAAGTGGTTCACCCCGGTCCGCTACGGCGTCCGCAAGGAGACCGGTCGCGTCGACCTCGACCAGGTCCGCGAACTCGCGCTGAAGCACCGGCCGAAGCTGATCTTCGCGGGTGGCACCGCGATCCCGCGCACCATCGACTTCCCGGCGTTCGCGGAGATCGCCCGCGAGGTCGACGCCGTCCTGGTCGCCGACATCGCGCACATCGCCGGCCTCGTCGCCGGCGGCGCGCACCCGTCGCCGGTCGGGCACGCGCAGGTGGTCACCACGACCACGCACAAGACCCTGCGTGGTCCGCGCGGCGCGATGATCCTCTCCGACGCCGACCACGCGAAGGCCGTGGACAAGGCGGTGTTCCCCGGTCTGCAGGGCGGTCCGCACAACCACACGACCGCCGCGATCGCCGTCGCGCTGGGCGAGGCGCAGAAGCCGGAGTTCGCCGACTACGCGCACGCCATCGTGGCCAACGCGCGTGCGCTCGGCGAGGCGCTGGTGGAACGCGGCTACGACCTCGTGTCCGGCGGCACCGACAACCACCTGCTGCTGATCGACCTGACGAACAAGAACGTGCCGGGCAAACCCGCCGCGCAGGCGCTGGACCGCGCCGGGATCGAACTGAACTACAACACCGTGCCGTTCGACCCGCGCAAACCGTTCGATCCGTCCGGCATCCGGCTCGGCACCTCCGCGATCACCACGCGCGGGCTCAAGCCGGAGCACCAGGTGCGGGTCGCGGACTGGATCGACCGCACCATCACCGCGGCGGCGAACGAGGAACAGTCCGCTTTGGACACCATCGCCGCCGAGATCCGTGAGTTCCTGGCGCCGTTCCCGATCCCGGGCTACTCGGCGTAGTCGCGACACTCCGGAATTCTTCGCCTGACGCCGGGAGGTGCAGTCGAAGTACGTGAAGGCCCCCTTCCTTGCGCCAGGCGCAAGGAAGGGGGCCTTCACGTACCGGGGAAGGTGCAGCCCGGCGGATGAGCGACTAGTGAGCCGCCGGACCGTCGACGGCCTCCTTGGCCAGCCGGTCGGTCTCGCGCTCGAACGAACGCTTGATCTCGGCCTCGGCCTCGGAGCGCCCGACCCAGCTCGAACCCTCGACGCTCTTGCCCGGCTCCAGGTCCTTGTACACCTCGAAGAAGTGCTGGATCTCGAGCTTGTGGAACTCGTTGAGGTGGTGGATGTCGCGCAGGTGCTCCAGGCGCGGGTCGTTCGTCGGGACGGCGAGGACCTTGTCGTCCGGGCCCTTCTCGTCGGTCATCCGGAACATCCCGATCGCGCGGCAGCGGATCAGGCAGCCGGGGAAGGTCGGCTCCTGGACGAGCACCAGCACGTCGAGCGGGTCGCCGTCCTGACCGAGGGTGTCGTCGATGAACCCGTAGTCGGCGGGGTACTGCGTGGCGGTGAACAGCGTCCGGTCGAGTTTGATCCGACCGGTCTTGTGGTCCACCTCGTATTTGTTGCGCTCCCCCTTGGGGATTTCGATAGTGACGTCGAATTCCACGCCGACCTCGCTGCTCTCATCTTTGGTCCGCGCGGGCGTCGCGGACGGCTCACCGAGTTCATGGTCTTGTCTTCACTAGTGTGGACCACGGGGGCCCGGGTGGTCGCATCGATGTGGTCGTATGTGAGCTTGGCCCCTTCCTCGGACGGTGGATGAAGGAGCGTTGCGTGCCGGAGAACGATGTCCCGAGGTGGCCGTCGGACGACAAGGACACCTCATCCGCCGAGCCCCAGGGCGCCAAGCGGGAGGGTGAAGCCACCGTCTGGTTGCCCATGTCGGGCCTGGCGAACGGCAAGACCGAAGAGCTGTCAGTGCCGAAGGTCACACCTGAAAGTGGCTCGTGGTTCCAGCCCGTCGTCGAGGCCGGGAGCCTCGACGAGGAACCGGACGTTCCGAAGACCCCGACACCGCAGTGGTCCGCCTTCGAGCCGGTGACGCCCGTGACGCCGGCCGAGCCGGAGCAGGACGAAGAGCCGAAGACGCGCTTCGTCAAGCCGGTCCAGCCGCAGTACGGGGACGAACCGGACTGGGACCAGTTCGACCGGGACCCCGTCACACCACCGCGTGAGGCAGAGCCCCCGGCACCCGAGCCGAGCCAGGAGCCGGCGAGGCAGGAGTCACCGGGGCAGGAGCCGGCGAGGCAGGAGTCACCGCGCCAGGAGCCGCCGCGCCAGGAGCCGCGGCGCCAGGAGCCGCGGCGCCGTCCCGAGCAGGGCCGGATCGAGCCGCCGCTTCCCGCGCCGGTCCCGTCCGCGACCATGCACGCGCGCCCCGTCCGCATCGAGCCGTCCGAAGAACGCTTCGACGCCGAAGCCACCGTCGGGATCCAGCGGCCCGAGCCGCCGTCCCAGGAACCCCCGGCGGCCGGAACCGAGGCCGCGCCCGCGCCGAAGCCGAAGCGCAGGCGCAAGGCCCTGCTGATCACGACCCTGGTCGTCGTCCTGCTGCTCGCCGGGATGGGTGGGGCCGCCGCGATGCCGAAGGTGTCGAACCGGCTCGGCCTGCCCTGGGCGCCGAACGCGCCGAAGGGTGAGATCCCCAAGCCCGCCGCGGTCACCCGGGTCCTGCACGGCCCGGATGTCAACGGCGCCGCGCCGACGAAGGAAGGTCTCGCGGCCGCGCTGGCAGGCCCCGCCGCCGCCGCGGACCTCGGCACGCTCACCGGCACCGTGGTGGACGCGGCGACCGGGAACGTCCTCTGGGACAAGAACTCCGGCACCGCGCTGACGCCGGCCTCGACCACGAAGATCCTCGTCGTGGCGGCCGCGCTGCTGTCGATGGACCACGGGACGCAGATCTCGACGAAGATCGTCCAGGGCGCCGAACCGGGCACGGTGATCCTCGTCGCGGGCGGCGACCCCTCGCTGACGTCGCTGCCGTTGGGCACCGACTCGCCGCTGTATCCGGGCGCCGCGCACGTCGACGACCTCGTCGCCCAGGTCAAGAAGGCCGCCGGTGGCAAGATCGCCAAGGTCCAGCTGGACATCAGCGTGTTCAAGGGGCCGACGTCCGCGAAGGGCTGGGACCCGGAGGACACCGCCGCCGGCAACACCTACATGGCGCCGGTCCTTCCCGTGATGGCCGACGGCGGCCGCGCCGACCCGAAGAACGACCATTCGCCCCGCGTCGCGAACCCGGCGGCCGCCCTGACCCAGAAGATCGCGGGCAAGCTCGAAGCCCAAGCCGGCGGGACGACGACGGCGCCGAAGGACGCGAAGGTGCTCGGCGAGGTCAAATCGCAGCCTCTCTCGGAGTTCGCCAGCTCCCTGATGCAGCTTTCGGACAACCTGATGGCCGACGTCCTCGCCCGCCAGATCGCGCTCACGAAGGGCGCCGAACCGTCGTTCACCGGCGGCGCGACCGCGACGATGAACGTGCTCGACCAGGCCGGGTTCGACCTCACCGGCGTCCAGATCAACGACGGCAGCGGACTGTCCGACCAGAACAAGATCCCGGCCAAGGTGCTCAGCGAGATCCTCGCGGTCGCGGCGGCGCCGGACGGCAAGGACCCGAGGACGGCCAAACTGCGCCCCCTGCTGGCGGGCCTTCCCGTCGCGGGTGGCAGCGGGACGCTGGAGAAGCGCTACGGCGATCCGGCTTCGGCCGCGGGCCGCGGCTGGGTGCGTGGCAAGACGGGCACCCTGTCCGGGGTGAACACCCTGGCGGGCGTGGTGCTGGACACCGACGGCCGGATGCTGGTGTTCGCGCTGATGTCGTCCGGTTCGGACCAGAACAAGGGCAGGGCCGCGCTCGACGTCGTCGCGGCGACCCTGCACCAGTGCGGCTGCCGGTGAGCGACCGGAATCGGAGCGTGCCGAAGTCGGGACGGAAACCGGTCTTCCAGCGGGTAGCGTCATAAGAGTGACTGAGGAAACGCCGGCCAAGACACGTTCGATGGTCGACTGGTCCCTGGCCGCCTCGACGGGCGCCCTCCTGGTGCGCGGCGGTCCGGCGGTCGACCGCGAAGAGGCCGAAGAAGCCGTCGCCGATCTGCGCGAGCTGACCAGTGAGGCGGAGGGGCACGTCCGCGAGCTGACCGGCCTCGGCCTCGACCTGCCGCTGCTGCCCGCCGAAGTCGTCGACAGGCCCGGTTGGGTCCGTTCCGCCGCCGCGGGGCTCGACGCGCTCACCGGCCGCGCGCTGCCGTCGGCCCAAGGCGGCCCGCTGGCGCCCGTGCTGGCCGGGGGCGCCGGTGTCCAGACCGGACTGGTGCTCGCCTTCCTGGCTTCGCGCGTGCTCGGCCAGTACGACCCGTTCGGCGGGCCGGAACGCCACGGACAGCTGGTGCTCGTCGCGCCGAACGTGGTCGCCGCCCAGCGCGCGATGGACGTGCCGGGACACGATTTCCGGCTGTGGGTCTGCTTGCACGAATGCACCCACCGCTTGCAGTTCACCGCCGTCACCTGGCTGCGTGACTACTTCGCCGACGAGGTCGAGCGCCTGATCGGCGGGCTCGCCGGCCGGGACGCGGACGGGCTGAGCGATCTGGTCGGCCGCCTGCCGGACACCATCAAGCAGATCGGCAAGGGCGCGGCGGGCGGCGCCGGACTCGCCGAGCTCCTGCAGTCGCCGGGCGAACGCGCGGTGTTCGACCGGCTCCTCGCCCTCTCCACGCTGCTGGAGGGGCACGCCGATTTCGTGATGGACGCCGTCGGACCGCGGGTCGTGCCGAGTGTCGAGCTGATCCGGGCGCGGTTCACCGCCCGGCGCAAGGGCGGCGGCCTGATCGACCGCGTGCTGCGCAGCCTGCTCGGCGTGGACGCGAAACTGCGCCAGTACGAACAGGGCGCGAAGTTCACCAAGCACGTCGTCGACACCGTCGGCATGGACGGCTTCAACGCGGTGTGGACCTCGCCGAACACGTTGCCGACCAGGGCCGAGATCACCGATCCGGCGGCCTGGGTGCGGCGCCTGCACGGGTGAGCGGACCGGATCCGGCGATCGCGGCCGTGCGGTCGGCCGTACGGGATTTCCTGCCGTCGGCGAAGGTCGCCGACGAGGTGTGTGTCGCCGTCTCCGGTGGCGCGGACTCCCTGGCGCTGGCCGAAGCGGCGGCGTTCGTCGGCTCCCGCGCCGGGCTGAAGGTGCGGGCACTCGTCGTCGACCACGGCCTCCAGGCCGGTTCCGCCGAAACAGCCGCTCGAGCCGCGAGCACGGCGCGCGAACTGGGTGCCGACACCGCCGAGGTCCTGAGGGTGCGGGTCGAGGGCGCGGGGGGACCGGAAGCCGCGGCCCGCCGGGCCCGCTACGGCGCCCTGCGTTCCGCGCTCCCCGACGGGCACGGCCTCGTCCTGCTCGGCCACACCCTCGACGACCAGGCCGAGACCGTGCTGCTCGGCCTCGGCCGGGGCTCCGGACCGCGGTCGCTGGCCGGGATGCGGCCATATGACCCGCCTTGGGGACGGCCTCTGCTCAACATCCCCCGCGCCACCACCCGGCAGGCTTGCCGGGCGTTCGGCGTCGACCCGTGGCAGGACCCGCACAACGAGGACGCGCGGTTCACCCGTGTCCGGTTGAGGACGGAAGTGCTGCCCCTTCTGGAGGGCGTGCTCTCCGGCGGTGTCGCGGCCTCGCTCGCCCGCACGGCCGCGCAACTGCGCGAGGACACCGAGGCGTTGGACACACTCGCGGACGAGGTCCACCTGCGCGCCTTCACCGGCGAAGGGCTCGACGCCGCGGTGCTCGCCACCGAACCGCCCGCGCTGCGACGGCGCGTCCTGCGCAGGTGGCTGCTGGACTCCGGGGTCCGCGAACTCACCGACGCCCACCTGCGTTCGGTCGACGCGCTGGTGGGGAACTGGCGGGGTCAGGGCGGGGTCTGGCTACCCGGCGAGTTGGTGGCCAAGCGGGCGCATGGCAGGCTCTTGCTCGAAGCACCCCAGTCCACCACCTAGAGGGGATCGTCCCGTGTACGAAGGCGAGATCGCCTCCGTGCTCGTCACCGAGCAGCAGATCAACGACAAGATCGCCGAACTGGCCGCGCAGGTCGCCGCGGACTATCCGGCCGACGGCCCCGGCGCGGGGCGGGGAGACCTCCTGCTCGTCGGCGTGCTCAAGGGCGCGGTGATGTTCATGACCGACTTCGCCAGGGCACTCCCTCTTCCTTCTCAGCTCGAGTTCATGGCGGTCTCCTCCTACGGCTCGGCGACGTCGTCGTCCGGCGTGGTGCGGATCCTCAAGGACCTCGACCGCGACATCGCCGGCCGCGACGTGCTCATCGTCGAGGACATCGTCGACTCCGGGCTCACGCTGTCCTGGCTGCTGAAGAACCTCGCCAGCCGCAACCCGGCCTCGCTCGAGGTCGTCTCGCTCCTACGCAAACCCGAGGCGGTCAAGGTCGACGTACCGGTCAAGTACATCGGGTTCGACATTCCCAACGAATTCGTCGTCGGATACGGCCTGGACTACGCGGAGCGTTACCGGGACCTGCCCTACATCGGCACCCTGGATCCGCACGTTTACACGTCCTGAGAACCGCTTGCCCGCGGACGCGGGAATGCGGAACCCTGAGCACCGGGAACGCGTCATAGGCTGCGATCAAGTGCGTTAACCTATGCGAAGACCAATGCCGACGAAGCCATCGTGGCCTGGCCCGGGGGAAACGGAGAGAGCTCAGATGGGGAACAGCAGCTTGGCGGACGCGAACGCGTTCAAGAACGCCGCGGCCCAGGGTCAGGTCGGGATCGACCCGGACGCGGCCCAGACCGTCCTGAACAAGATCCGCACCGGCAAGGACGCCATCGAGGCGCTGCTGGGCCGCGCGGGCGACCTCGGGCAGGCGCCGAAACTGGGCAACAACCCGGTCGGCAACGCCATCGCCGCGAAGGTGGCGAATCGCGCCGATGGCGGCGGGGACTCCTACGCCGCGGCACTCCAGAACCTGTACCAGCAGTACGAGGCCGCCGAGTCCGGCATCGTGACCGCGATGGCCCGGTACCACGAGATCGACCAGGCCGCCGCCGAGCCGTTCCGTAACGTCTGAGGGGGAGTCAGAAAGCCATGCCACCGAAGCACAGCGCCGACTCTTACGGCGAGAGCAGCAGCACCACGCCGGTCCAGCTCGGCGACAACTCGCACGCCCAGGGCATCGTGTCGTCCGCCCGCGGCCGCTCCGACGGGTTCGACATCGGCGCCGACCGCGCCATCACCAACCCGCCGAACTGGGAAAGCGCCCCGAGCAGCCAGGATCTGTGGAACCAGGCCAACCTCGGCAACGATCCCAGCACCGCGACCGGCATCAGCCAGTCCTGGGGCGCGCACGGCAGCAAGCTGAGCCAGGCGTCGAACGATCTGTACAACGCGATCTCCGAACTCGGCGCCGCCTGGATCGGACAGGGCGCGGCCGCCGCGCAGGGCTCGCTGGTCGCCATCGCGAACTCTGGTTCGCAGGCCTCCGAGGCCGCGCACACGATGGCGGACAGGCTGCAGAAGCAGGCCGACGCGGCCACCAAGGTCAAGCTCATGCCGAAGCCGACCGACTACAGCCCGGAAAAAGCGATGGCACAGGCCCTCGCGGCCGGTCCGGTCGGCATGATCACCGACCAGAAGCCCCTCGCCGACCAGGACAAGGAAGTGCGGGCGGAGCAGGCCAGGTTCCTCGAGGCCTACACCAAGGAGATGAGCGAGGTCGACAGCTCGACCCCGAGCTTCGGCCCCGAATCCCTCGGCATGAAGCCGACCGCCACGCACAACAGCGCTTCGTTCAGCGGTGTCGGCAACGTCGGCGGCGCGGGTCTCGACCCGAACGCCGTCTCCGGCACGCCGGTGCTCGCCGGCACGCACGGTTACGGCGGCGCGCAGGGCGGCGTCGGGGCCCCGGTCCACGCCGGTCCGGAAGCGGGTTCGTTCTCGCAGGCCGGCTACACCCCCGCCGCGGGGAACCTGCCTGCTTCCGGTGTCGCGCCGGGTGCCGGCGTCGCCTCCGGCGCGGGCGCCCCGATGGTGACCCCGCACGCCCCGGCGAGCGGCGGCAACGGGCTCGGCCAGGCCCTCACCGCGGCCGCGCTCGGCGGCGGCCTCGGCTACGCCGGTGCCAAGGCGCTCGGGCAGGGCAACAAGTCCGGCGCCAAGGACACCGACAACACCGACGCGGCGGCCACCGAGAAGGCCCCCGCGCAGAGCGCCGCCTCCCAGGCCGTGCCGCAGCAGGGCATCGTGTCCTCCGGTGGCACCATCGGCGCCACCCCGCCGATGCAGGGCATGGGCGGGATGGGCATGGGCGCCCCCGGTGCGCGGGCCGAGCAGGAAGAGGAGCACACGCACGCGTCGTTCCTCATCGAGCCGGACCCGGACGACGCCTTCGGCGCCAACGAGGCCACCCCGCCGCCGGTCATCGGCGCCTGGACCGAAGACGACGAACGCTAGAGCGGTTTTCACCGGGCGCGCGGCCGATCTGGCCGCGCGCCCGGTGACCTGCGCGAGAGCCTGGTGGCGAAGCTGCAGGTCGACGCCGAACGGCGACCACGCGTGAACCCGCCCCGGCCGAAGGCCCCGCTGTCGCGGCGGCAGGACACCCTGCCCGCGGTCGTGCGGTGGATGACCAGGAAACGTCCTGCCGACGCCGATCGCGGACGCGGGTTCACCACCAGACATTTGGGGGCGGAAGATGGCGAACGGTGAGCTGCTCACCCCGGTCGAGCTGGACTTCCTGTGGGAGGGCGCGAACGCCGGTGAGCTGCCGTACCCGCTGCGGCTCCGCTCGCACGGGGCGACCATGGACGAGCGCGCCGCGCTGCGGACGCAGACGCTCCAGTCGCTGAACCGGCGTCGGCTGGCCGACGAACGCGGCCGTCCCGAGCCGCATGTCGAGGACTACTTCGGCGTCCTCGCGCGGCCGGACCTGAGCCTGGACTGTGTCCAGCTCGACAATCCCGACACCGAACCGCTGCTCGCGGTCGCGTCGCTGCTCGGCGGCCAAGGCCTGCTGACGGTGCAGGACCCGCGCGGCTTCCACTTCCACCCCATCGCCCCGGACGGTCTCGCGAGCGCGATCGTCTCCCTCCTGCCGCCGGGTTCGCGCGGCACGGAGAAGTCGATCACCCTCCCGTTGGACGGCCTGGTCGGCGCTTCGGGGGCGGACTTCCTCCAGCGTCGTCAACCGCAGGTCGACGGCTCGGCGACGTCCGACGAGGACCGCAAGGCCCTGTCGCGGCTCCAGGCGCAGCCGCGGCTGCGCGGTGGCCAGTTCGGCGGCAACGCGCGCAGCAAACACGGCACGCGCACCCGGTCTTCGGTGCTGAGCTGGTTCGACACCCAGTCCGGCCGGTACTTCACCCAGGCCACGCGCGGTGCCGACGGACGGGACTGGATCACCATCGCCCCCGCGGATCCGGCGACGCTGCGGCACCGGCTCACCGAGATGCTGGGGAAGATCGCGGCGGACGCTTCACCCGCGCGCTGACCCTCTCGGTCCCTTCGCGTGCAATGAAAGGTCCCTTACTTGCAAAATTCGCGAGTAAGGGACCTTTCATTGCGTTTCCCCGGCGCGGGAACACGGACGTTTCCCGGATCCGGCCACCGACTGTCGTACCCCTTCGCTATCGTGAACCCCCTGGGCGTCCCGAGGCCCGGGAGCCGAGGTGCCGGGAGGGCACGGAGCAATGCACCAGGAACACTTCACACCGATGGCGTTCGACTTCCTCTGGGAGTCCGCCGAGCTCGGCGACCTGCCCTACCCCCTGCGCGTACGGTCACACGGCGCGACCGAACTCGAGCGCCGGGCGCTGCGCCAGCGCGTCGACAACGAACTCCAGGCCCGCGGGCTCCGCGACGGCCGGGGAAGGCTGGAGCGAAGGATCGAGGACTGGCTGTACCTCCTCGCCCGCGGCTCGCTGACCATCGACGCGCTGCACATCCCCGCGTTCCAGGCCCCGACGGTCGCCGTGCTCGGTGCCACCGACGGCACCGACGGGGTGATCGCGATCCAGGACCAGTCCGGGATCTGGTTGCGGGAGGCGCCCGCCGACGGTCTTCCGACAGCGGTCGTCGAGCTGCTGCCGCCGGGTCAGCGCGGCTCGGAGGCGTCCGTCACGCTGCCGATCGACGACGCCCGCCGCACCGAGCCGATCCGTGCCGCCGTCAACCCGACGAAAAAGGCCGAGGAGCCCGAAGCGGCGAAGACCCGTCGCAAGGAGAAGCCCCGCGTCTCGCTCAGTGAGCGCATCACCGCGGATCCGCGCGAGGCGTTCGGCAAGCTCACCGGCCAGCCGAGGCTGCGCGGCGGTCAGCTGGCCGCGAACAGCCGGTCCCACGTGGGCGCCAAGCAGCGGTCACGGGTGCTCGGCTGGTTCGACACCGCGAGCGGGCGTTACCTCAGTACGTCACAGGCGGGTCCGGACGGCCGCGAATGGGTCACCGTCTCACCCGCCGACGTCAAGACACTTCGCACGCGGCTGGGCGAAATGGCCGCCGGTGTGGCGGTCGACACACGTTAGGGTGGCCGTCGCGGTCACCCTCCGGGAACCCTCGCGCGGCGTCCGCCGTTTACCTCCGAGAGGCTCACCACCCTCGTCCGTCCAGGCGGGCGGTATCCTCCAGGGGCGGGTGTCGGAGCACCATGGGTCGTCAAGATCGTGCTGGCGGGTATCACAGGAGCCGCCCAACCAGGAAGGGTCGAGGCCACCAGGGCCGAGTCGTATGAACCGGAAGAGCGTGCTCAAGAACCCAGTGCTCTGGATTCTCGCGGCGGTACTGGCGTTTCTCGCATACAACACGATCTTCGACAGCGATCGTGGCTACACCCAGGTGCCGATCTCGATCGCGAATCAGCAGATCACCGCGAACAACGTCAAGGAAGCCTCGCAAGAGGACAAGGAGCAGCAGATCAAGCTGCTGCTGACCAAGAAGATCGAGGTCGAAGGCCAGCAGGTCGACCAGATCATCGCCCAGTACCCGGCCAACGTCGCGGGCACCGTCTACAACCAGCTCATCGGTCTCAAGAACGGTGACAACCCGGTCAAGTTCACCACCAAGGTCACCCAGCAGAACGTCCTCACCCAGATCCTGATCTTCGCCATCCCGCTGGCGCTGGTGCTGGGCCTGCTGATGTGGATGATGAACAACGCCCAGGGCGGCGGGAACCGCGTCCTCAACTTCGGCAAGTCGAAGGCCAAGCAGCTCAACAAGGACATGCCCAAGACGACCTTCGGGGACGTCGCGGGCGCCGACGAGGCCGTCGAAGAGCTGTACGAGATCAAGGACTTCCTGCAGAACCCGGCGCGCTACCAGGCGCTCGGCGCGAAGATCCCCAAGGGCGTGCTGCTCTACGGGCCGCCGGGTACCGGTAAGACGCTGCTCGCGCGAGCCGTCGCCGGCGAGGCGGGCGTGCCGTTCTACACGATCTCCGGTTCCGACTTCGTCGAGATGTTCGTCGGTGTCGGCGCCTCCCGCGTCCGCGACCTGTTCGAGCAGGCCAAGCAGAACGCGCCCTGCATCATCTTCGTCGACGAGATCGACGCGGTCGGCCGTCAGCGTGGGGCCGGCCTCGGCGGCGGTCACGACGAACGCGAGCAGACGCTGAACCAGCTCCTCGTCGAAATGGACGGCTTCGACGCGCGCGGTGGCATCATCCTGATCGCCGCGACCAACCGTCCCGACATCCTCGACCCGGCGCTCCTGCGTCCCGGCCGTTTCGACCGTCAGATCCCGGTGTCCGCGCCGGACATGCGCGGTCGCAAGGCGATCCTCGAGGTGCACGCCAAGGGCAAGCCGATCGCGCAGGGCACCGACCTGAGCAGCCTCGCCAAGCGGACCGTCGGCATGTCCGGCGCGGATCTGGCGAACGTGCTCAACGAGGCCGCGCTGCTCACCGCCCGCCAGAACGGGCACGTGATCACCGACGCCGCGCTGGAGGAGTCGGTCGACCGCGTCGTCGGCGGCCCCGCCCGCAAGAGCCGGATCATCTCCGAGAAGGAGAAGAAGATCACGGCCTACCACGAGGGCGGGCACGCGCTCGCCGCGTGGGCGATGCCGGACATCGAACCGGTCTACAAGCTGACGATCCTGCCGCGCGGGCGCACCGGCGGGCACGCCCTGCTCGTCCCGGAGGACGACAAGGAGCTGATGACCCGTTCGGAGATGATCGGGCGCCTGGTCTTCGCGATGGGCGGCCGGACGGCGGAGGAGCTCGTCTTCCACGAGCCCACCACCGGTGCCTCCTCCGACATCGAGCAGGCGACCAAGATCGCCCGCGCGATGGTCACCGAATACGGCATGAGCGCCCGGCTCGGCGCGGTCAAGTACGGCCAGGAGCAGGGCGACCCGTTCCTCGGCCGCTCGGCGGGCCGTCAGGCGGACTACTCGCTAGAGGTCGCGCACGAGATCGACGAGGAGGTGCGCAAGCTCATCGAGACCGCGCACACCGAGGCGTGGCACGTGCTGAGCACCTACCGCGACGTGCTGGACGAGCTGGTCATCGAGCTCCTCGAAAAGGAGACGCTGACCCGCAAGGATCTCGAGCGGATCTTCGCGACCGTCGAGAAGCGCCCGCACATCACCATCTTCAACGAGTTCGGCGACCGCAAGCCGTCCGACAAGCCGCCGATCAAGACCCCCGGCGAGCTGGCGATGGAGCGCGGCGAGCCGTGGCCCCCGCTGGAGGAGAAGAAGGAGCGACCGGTGCTCCAGCCGGCGCCGACCCCGGTCGGTACCGCGCCGGGCGGCGGCGACCTTCCCGGTGGCCCGCCGTACACGCAGCCCGCCCCGCCGCCGGACCCGAACGCGAACCCGTACGCTCCGCCGGCGCCGGGTGCCTATCCCAACGGTGGTCGCCCCAACGGTGGGCCGAACGGCACCGCTCACTGGCCCCAGGCATATGGTGGGCAGCAGCCGGGCGGTCCGGCAGGCGGTTATCAGGGTGGGCCCGTTGGCGGCCCGCCGAATTACGGGGCGCCTCCCGGATGGACCCCGGCCACGCAGCCGGGCGGCCAGCCGAACCAGCCCTGGCGTCCCGCCGAAGACCGCCCGCGTGACGGCTGGTTCGCTGACCAGCCCGGCGGTCAGCAGGACGAAGGACAGCAACGGCGTGACGACGGACAGGACGACACCAAGCGGTAACGGCGCGAGCCCGGTCTTCGACCAGGACCGGGCCGAAAAAGCCGTACGCGAACTCCTGCTCGCCTGTGGTGAGGACCCGGACCGGGACGGCCTCCTGGAGACCCCGGCCCGGGTCGCTCGCGCTTACCGGGAGATGTTCGCCGGGCTCTACACCGAGCCGGACCACGTCCTGGACCGCACGTTCGACGAGGCCCACGAAGAACTCGTGCTCGTGACGGACATCCCGATGTTCAGCACCTGCGAACACCACTTGCTGTCCTTTCACGGCGTCGCCCATGTCGGCTACATCCCCAACGAGCACGGCAAGGTCACCGGCCTGTCCAAACTGGCCCGCCTTGTCGATCTGTACGCCAGACGTCCGCAGGTCCAGGAGCGCATCACCTCCCAGGTGGCCGACGCGCTGATGCGCAAGCTCAAGCCCCGTGGCGTGATCGTCGTGATCGAGGCCGAACATCTCTGCATGGCCATGCGCGGGATCCGCAAACCAGGGGCCAGGACGACGACGTCGGCCGTTCGCGGCCTGTTGCAGACTTCGGCGTCCTCGCGGGCGGAGGCGCTGGACCTGATCAAGGGCCGTCGATGACCGCCCTGCCCCGGCCCGGACGGTGCGCCGTGCTGGGCATCCTGAACGTCACCCCCGATTCCTTTTCGGATGGTGGCCGCTACCTCGGGGTCGAGCAGGCGCTGGAGCACGCGCACGAGATGTGGGAGCGCGGGGCGGATCTCATCGACGTCGGTGGGGAGTCGACGCGGCCGGGTGCGTCCCGGGTGGACGCCGACACCGAGATCTCCCGGATCATGCCGGTGATCCGCTCGCTCGCCGCCGACGGTGTGGCGATGTCCGTGGACACCACGCGTGCCGAGGTCGCCCTCGCCGCCGTCGAAGCGGGCGCGTCCGTCATCAACGACGTCTCCGGCGGGCTGGCCGACCCGACCATGGCGAAGGTCGCCGCCGAGACCGGCGTCCCGTACGTACTGATGCACTGGCGCGGGCACAGCAAGGACATGAACGCGCTGGCGTCCTATGCCGACGTCGTCGCGGACGTGCGCGCCGAGCTGCTGTCCCGAGTGGACGAAGCGGTCGCCGCGGGCGTCGACGAGGGGGCGATCGTACTCGACCCCGGACTCGGGTTCGCGAAGAACGCCGAACACGACTGGGCACTGCTGCACCGGCTGGATTCCTTGCTGTCACTGGGTTTCCCGGTTCTCGTCGGCGCCTCGCGCAAACGGTTCCTCGGCCGTCTCCTGTCCGGAAAGGACGGAAAGCCCGCTCCGCCGGACGGCCGTGAGAACGCGACCGCGGCGGTGTCCGCGCTCGCCGCGGCGGCCGGTGCCTGGGGAGTGCGGGTGCACGAGGTCGGCGCGAGCATCGACGCCGTGACCGTCGCGGCGGCTTGGCGGAAGGGGAGTCCTGTTGGCTGACCGGATCACGTTGACCGGGCTGCGGGTCTTCGGCAGGCACGGGGTCTTCGACCACGAGAAACGTGACGGGCAGGAGTTCGTCGTCGACATCGTGGTGTGGCTGGACCTCGGCCCGGCCGCCGCCTCCGACGATCTCACCAAGACGCTGCACTACGGCGAGCTGGCGGAACTCGCCGCCGGGATCGTGGCGGGTGAGCCGTACGACCTCATCGAGAGTGTCGCCGGGAAGATCGCCGACGAGGTGCTGCGCGACGAGCGGCTGAGCGCCGTCGAGGTGACGGTGCACAAACCGTCCGCGCCGATCCCGCTGACCTTCGACGACGTCGCCGTCACGGTGTTTTCTGCGCGCGCCGCCGAAAACGCGCGGACGGGGCGCGGACCGGAGCCTTCCCGGCGGTTGCCGTGACCGGCGCCCCGGCAGCGTGTTTTCAGCCGGTCGGGCGGCCGCGAAAGAGCGCGCGCACGGTGAAGTCTCCGATCGCGTGCCGCGCGCGCTCACAGAGACGACGCGAACGATGAGCCGCGCGCTGCTCTCTCTCGGCTCCAACCTGGGGGACCGGCTCGCGTTCCTTCGGTCCGCCGTCGACGCCGTGCGGACGGCGGTCGTCGCCGTTTCGAGTGTCTACGAGACGAAAGCGTGGGGCGTCGAGGATCAGCCGGACTTCCTCAACGCCGTCGTCCTGGTCGACGACCCGGCGCGTGACCACTGGGACTGGCTGCGCACGGGGCAGGCGGCCGAGCAGGCGGCGGAACGCGTGCGCGAGCTCCGCTGGGGGCCGCGCACGCTGGATGTCGACATAGTGACCGTGGACGGGGTGCGCTCCGGCGACCCCCAGTTGGTGCTTCCGCATCCCGGCACGCCGGAGCGCGCGAGCGTGCTGATCCCCTGGCTGGAGATCGAGCCCGCGGCGGTGCTCCCCGGCCACGGTCCCGTAGCCGACCTCCTCGCCGCCCGCCCCGCTTCGGACCGCGACTCCGTCCGGCTGACGTCGTTCACCCTCGCCTGACTCGCGGGAGTGGGCGTTTGGTCGCGTGGGACGTGCGAACCCCCGCAAGTAGGTGACTAATTGCGGGGGTGGGGCGGGCGACAGCAAAGGTCCCTCGCTACCCCAGCGCGGCGCGCAGGGCGGCGATGATCCACTCCGCCTGCCGCCTCTGCGAGGGGAACGACGGCCAGCCGTTCATCCTCCCCAGCAGCATCCAGTACCGCTCGGCGCGCGGGTCGAAGCCGATCGCCATCCCGTCGACCAGCCGTTTCCGCCAAACCGGGTCGTCGGGGTCCCGTCCGTTCCGCGAAGACTGCGTGAAGATCGTCTCCGCCAGTTCGCGGCCCTCGGCCGAATCAGGCGCGAGACCGGCTTCGAGCGCTTCGGTGGCCTTCTCGCTCCACGCGATCCACAACTGCTGCTGCTCCTCGCCGAAGTCCGCTCCGTCCTCCTTCCGCAGCTTCGAGTGCCACTCGCTCATCCGGCGGATCGACGCGCGGAACCCCTCGTCCTGGACGAGTTCGGCGAACTCGATCCAGGCCTCCAGTTGCTCGGGCGTCGGGTCGTCGGGCAGTTCCGGTTTTCCCGAGCGCATCCGCTCGTAGAACTGCGGGTCCAGGTCGAGTCCTTCGACCATGTCCGCCCAGAATTCGTCGAGCAAACGTTTGCGGTCCTCGTCCGACATCGACGCGAGTTTGTTCATCAGTTCGACCTCCTCCAGTGGTGAGTTTCGTTTGGCCACCGCTCGCAGGACCGCGCGGCGCAGTTCCAGCCGCCGGATCTGCTCGTCCAGGGCGGCGACGTGCTGGACCGCGAGGTCCCCGATGGTCGCTTCCCTGGTCAGCGCCCGCTCCACGTCCGCGAGGCCCAGCCCGAGTTCCCGCAGCGTCCGGACCAGCTCCAGGCGCGCCATCGCGGTGGCGTCGTAGAGGCGGTAGCCGGCGTCGGTGCGGTCGGTCGGTGGCAGGAGTCCTTCGTCGGAGTAGAACCGGATGGTCTTCACCGGCAGGCCGGTCCGTTTGGCCAGCTCCCCGATGGTGAAAACCGCTGCGGTGCCCATACGCTTCATCGTCGACTCTCCAGTTGGTGGAGAGTCAAGCCTGCCAGGTAGCGTTGGACCATGCACTTCACCCGGCCACGCGAGCTGGCGGTGGCCGGCCTCCTGGGTCTGGTCCTGGCCTATCTGCTCTTCCAGGTCGCCTACGGATCGATCCCCGCGCTTCCGCTTTTCGCCGGAATCACGCTTCTCGTCCTCGCGCTCTGCGAGGTCGTGCTCGCCTTCGTCATCCGTTCGCGGATCAAGGAGGGTCGCGTGCTCGCCGCGCTCTCCGTCGCCCGATCGGTGGCTCTCGCCAAGGCCTCGTCGCTCGCCGGATCCGCCATGACGGGGGTCTGGCTGGCGGCTTTCGCGTATCTTTTTCCGCGACGTGACGAACTCCTCGCGGCGAGCGGTGACCTCCGCTCGGCGACGGTCGGGATCGTCAGCTCCGCGGCGCTGGTAGCTGCGGCTTTGTGGCTCGAACACTGCTGCCGGACCCCCGAGGGCGGTGATCGGGGCCCCGATCCCGAGCCGACCGGTTAACGCTCGAGAGCCACCGCTCGAAGTACCGACTAGGTCTCGTTCGGATTACTAGAAGGTACGGTGTTGGGCATGACCGGGGTGGGTGACGACTCGCGCGGCCGCCTCGCGGGTAGGCCGTGGCTTGTCGTCGGCTTGGTTCTCGCTGTCGGCGCGACTCTCGCGTTGGTGCTTTCCGACGATCTCCGCTATTTACGGCTGGGCATCGTCGCGGCGCTGTGGGCCGCCTTGATCGGTGCGTTCCTGGCGGTCCGCTACCGCAAGCACGTGTCACAGAGCGAGGACGCCGTCGCCGAGGCGCAAGCCGTCTACGAGCTCGAGCTGGAACGCGAGATCGCCGCCCGTCGCGAGTTCGAGCTGGAGATCGAAGCCGAGAGCCGTCAGGCCGCCGAGAGCCGCTCGCAGGACGAGCTCGAAGCGCTCAGAGCCGAGGTGAGCGCTCTGCGGGAAAGCCTCCAGTCGCTCTTCGGCGGCGAGGTGCTTCTCGAACGCGTCGCGCTCACCGCGCAGGCCACCCGGATGCGGTCCCTCGACAACAAGCAGCTGATGAGCGCCGGAGCCGAGAACGGCAACGGCAAACCTCAGCTGATGCCCGCCAAGAGCACCACGATCGACATCGACGAGCGCGAGCGTGCGCGGGAACGCCCGACCGAGATGATCGACCGCGTCCTCGAACCCGCGGCGGCGCGGGCCGGGACGCCGCCGGCCGCCCGTCGCAAGCCGTCGAACGGCCAGGTCAACGGCTCGAACAGCGCCAATGGCCACGGCCAGGCCAAGCAGGTCCAGCGGCCGAAGCCGGTCGACGAATCCACTCGCCGCAGCATGCGCAAGGCGGACGCCCGCGCTTCGAAGGCGGCCGAGGCGCTCGCCGCCGAAGCCGCCCGCCGCGAGCGGCTCGAGTTGTCCAACCCCGGCATGTCGCCCGCCGAGGTCTCCCGGCCGACGCCGAGGGGCGACGCCCAGCGCAAGACCCCGCCGCCGGTGACACCCGCCGAGGTGTCCCGCCCGTCCATGCCGGGTGTCTCCCGCGCCGAGGTCTCGCAGCCGTCGATGCCCGCCGTCGTCCGGCAGCCCCAGCGCCCGGAATCCCAGCGCCCGGAATCCCAGCACCCGGAACCCCAGCGTCCGGAACCCCAGCGCACCGAACCGCCTCGCCGTCCGCAGCAGCCTTCGTTGCAGCAACGGCTGGATGCGGGCCCCGTGCAGCGGCCGTCCGCGCCGCGGCCGGAGGAGCAGACCCGCAAGGAGACGCCGCCGGTGACGCCCGCCGCGCAGGCGAAGCCGGTCAACCGGGTCGAGCCGGATCGTCCGCGGCCGGACCGCGAGCTCGGCCTGTCCCGTCCCGGGATGAAGCCGGCCGGTGGCACGCCGCCGCCCCCGAACAAGCCCGCCGCCCGGGAGCCGATGGAGGCCACCGGCGAGTGGAAGCCGTCGTGGACGCCGGAGCGCCCGGTGTCCGATCTGAGCGCCGCGTTCCCCAAGAAGGACGACTTCCAGGACCGGCTGCGCCCCACGCCGCCACCGAAACCCCAGCAACCCCAGCAATCGGTGTCCCTGCCGCGCCCCGAGCAGCGGCCGGAGCCGCGTCGTGAGCCGGAGCCGCCGACCCCGAACCCGGTCGTGGCCGAGCCGGCTCGCGGGGCCGAGCCCGTGCGGCAGCTGGAGCCCGAACCCGTGCGCCGTCCGGCGGCCGAGGCGCCGTCGCGGCACGGTGGCGGCGCCGAGGAGCCGCCCGCGGTCAACCCGACGCTGCCCGAGGAGGTCCGCGTGCCGCAGAACGGCGGTGGCGGACGCCGTCGCCGGGCGGCGGAGGACTCGTCGGTCTCGCTCACCCCGGCCCCCGCCGTGCCGGAGCCCACCGGGGGCGGCCGTCGCCGCCGTCCGGACGGCGAGCCCCCGGCCTGGCAGAGCTCCGAGTCCTCCGGCGGCCGTCACGGTGGCAAGCGGGCGAAGCCGGAAGACGAGACGCCGTCGCGGAACGGGTCTTCGCACAGCCGTCCGGAGACACCCGCCGCCGGTTCCCACGCCTCCGGCCGGTCGGTGATGGACCTGCTCGCGGCGAACGGCGCGAACGAGTCCACTCCGCGGCGCAGGCGGCGTGCCGAGGATTGATCGTGTCCGAGCGAGGTCGGCAGGGCGCGCGTCGGTCGATCCGGTCGCCACCGCGATGGCCGGTACCGCGTCGCACTTCGGCTCCACGTACCGCTCGTGTTCCGTACCGACGATAGGGTGACCCGCTGTGAGCGAGCCTTCCTCCTCGACGCCCGGTCTCGACCGGCCACGCCGGTCTCGGTCGATCACCGTGCTGCTGCCGGTGCTCGGGCTGATCGCCGTCGCGCTGTGCGGGCTGTTCGTGTTCGGCACGGTGACCGAGAAGGTCGGCTTGCCCGCGGTGACGATCGGTGTGCTCGCGGCGCTGGTCCCGGTCGCCGTGGTGGTCACGGCCTTCCTGTGGGTCGACCGGTGGGAACCGGAACCGCCGAAGCTCCTGCTGCTGTCGTTCGTCTGGGGCGCTTGCGTCGCGACGATCATCGCGCTCCTGCTCAACAGCGGCGCCGAAGCCGTCGGTGACCTGCTCCTCGGTACCGGCGCCGGCGGCAAGATCAGCGGACTGGTCTCCGCGCCGCTCGTCGAGGAAGCCGCGAAGGCCGCCTTCATCCTGCTGTTGTGGTGGCGCCGCCCGATCGAGTTCGACGGCGTCGTGGACGGCATCGTCTACGCCGGTTTCACCGCGGCAGGGTTCGCCTTCACCGAGAACATCTATTACTTCGGCCGTGCCTTCGCCGAACACGGCTTCGGTGACGGCACGAGCGCCGGTGTGCTCGCGGCGTTCTTCCTCCGTGGCGTGCTCTCGCCGTTCACCCATCCGCTGTTCGCCGTCATGACCGGGATCGGGCTCGGCATCGCCGCGAGCAGCAAGGTGCGCTCGCTGCGGATCCTGGCGCCGATCGGCGGCTACGTCGTCGCGGTGCTGCTGCACGCGTTGTGGAACGGCGCCGCCCTGCTCGGCGGCGCCAAGACCTTCCTGAACGTCTATTTCCTGATCATGGTGCCGCTGTTCATCGGGGTCTTCTCGGTGGTGGTCATGCAGCGGCGCCGCGAGCAGCGGATCGTCGCGGCCGCGTTGCCGCTGATGGTCGACGCGCGCTGGATCGCGCCGTCCGAGGTGCCGCTGCTGGCCAGTCTGTCCGGACGGCGGTCGTGGCGGAAACAGGCGCGGAAGCAGTCGGGGCGCGAGGCGGCGAAAGCCGTCGGCCGGTATCAAGCCAGCGTGACCGAACTCGCGTTCCTGCGGCGCGGCCGAAAACTCACCGACGAAGCGAAACAGCGGCAGCGTGAGCTGCTCCGGCTTCTCAAGACGTCGCGGGCCGAGGCCGTGCGGCTGGCCGACGGTGCGCCACGCGGTTGACCACTGTCAGGTGAAGCTGGTCACGAGGGCCGGTTCAGACCCGAGCCGGAGGGTTACTCTCGCGCCGTCGTCTGGTACCCGCGCCCACCGAGCGGGACTGGAACGAGTTGAGGAGTTTCGACCATGAGCGTCCACTGGCGCACGCCATGATGAGGCCCGCTCGCCTGACCGTGGGCGTCGTTTCCGCGGGCCGGGTCGGCAGTGTCGTCGGTGCCGCGCTCTCCAGGGCCGGGCACACCGTCGTCGCCGCTTCGGGCCTTTCCGACGCTTCGGTTCGCCGGGCGGAGCAACTGCTCCCCGACGTGCCCCTCCTGCCGCCCGACGAGGTCGCCCGCCGCGCCGACCTCGTCCTGCTGGCCCTGCCGGACGACACGCTCGCCGGGATGGTGCGTGGCTTCGTCGCCACCGGTTCCCTGCGACCGGGCCAGATCGTCGTGCACACCTCCGGGGCACACGGCATCGACGTCCTCGCCCCCGCCGCCGAGGCCGGGGCGTTGCCGCTGGCCCTGCACCCCGTGATGACCTTCGCCGGTCGCGCCGAAGACCTCGACAGACTGGCCGCGTGCAGCGTCGGCGTCACGGCCACCGAGGGTGACGAAGCGGCGTGGAACGTCGGTGAGGCGTTGACCGTGGAGATGGGCGCGGAGCCGGTGCGGGTCCCTGACGAAGCGCGAGCGCTCTATCACGCGGCGTTGGCGCATGGTGCGAACCACCTGATGACCCTGGTCGCCGATTGCGCGGAATTGTTGCGGGAGGCGGGAATCGCCCAGCCCGAACGCCTGGTGGCTCCGTTGTTGTCGGCGGCGTTGGATAATGTTCTGCGACACGGGGACCGGGCGCTGACCGGGCCGGTGGCCCGTGGTGATCTCGGCACCGTGCGCAAGCATCTCGCGGTGCTGGCCGAACGTGGCCCCGACGTCGCCCCGAGCTATCGCGCGCTGGCCAGGCGCACGCTGGCGCGCGGCGACGCCGCCGGGCTCCTGGACGCCTCGGCCGCCGCCGAGCTCGCCGAACTCCTGAGTGATCCCGCAGATCCCGCCGAAGGGCAGCAAAACCAGTGACCACACCGAAGTTCGCCCGAGGCACGCTGCACA
This sequence comes from Amycolatopsis sp. QT-25, assembly GCF_029369745.1. Classification (NCBI taxonomy): domain Bacteria; kingdom Bacillati; phylum Actinomycetota; class Actinomycetes; order Pseudonocardiales; family Pseudonocardiaceae; genus Amycolatopsis; species Amycolatopsis sp. QT-25. The sequence continues at coordinate 7,386,461 of NZ_CP120210.1, read as the reverse complement.
CCTTCCAGCCGCCCGAGCAGGTCAGCAAGGTGACGCGTGCCCTGCACGGCGTCGGCCGCAAGGTCGCGCTGGTGCCCACGATGGGTGCCCTGCACGCGGGGCACCGCGAGCTGATCCGCCGGGCGAAGCGGCTGCCGAACACGGTCGTCGCGACGTCGATCTTCGTGAATCCCCTGCAGTTCGGGGAGGGCGAAGACTTCGAGGCGTACCCGCGTCCGCTGGACAAGGACCTCGAAGTGCTGAAGGAAGACGGCGTCGAGCTGGGCTTTCTGCCCAAGGCCTCGGATCTGTATCCCGACGGGGCCACCGTCACGGTGCATCCCGGCGCGCTCGGCGACGAGCTGGAAGGCGCGGTGCGGCCCGGGCATTTCGCCGGCGTGCTGACCGTGGTGGCGAAACTGTTCAACATCGTGCGGCCGGACTACGCCTTCTTCGGGGAGAAGGACTACCAGCAGCTGGTGCTGATCAAGAAGATGGTGCGTGACCTGAACTTCGACACCCGTGTGATCGGCGTGCCGACGGTCCGGGAACGCGACGGGCTGGCGTTGTCCTCGCGCAACGTCTACCTGACTCCGGAACAGCGCGAGGACGCGATCGTGTTGTCGGCGGCACTCACCGCGGGTGCCTTCGTCGGACGCGACGGCGCGGAAGCCGTGTTGGCGACCGCCAGGCAGACTCTCGCCGCGCGTGCGGGAGTCGAGGTCGACTATCTGGAATTGAGGGGAACCGACCTCGGGCCCGCGCCCGCGGACGGTGAGGCGCGGTTGCTGATCGCGGCCAGGGTGGGGAGTACCCGGCTGATCGACAACGTCCCGGTGATGCTCGGTGCCGCCGTGGACCATCCGGAACACGCGCTGGACGCAGGGGAATAGGGAGAGTCCACGATGTACCGCACCATGCTGAAATCCAAGATCCACCGGGCGACGGTCACCCAGGCCGATCTCCACTACGTCGGTTCGGTGACCGTCGACGAGGACCTGATGGACGCGGCGGATCTGCTGCCGGGCGAACAGGTGTCCATTGTGGACGTCACCAACGGCGCGCGGCTCGAGACCTACGTGATCGCGGGCGAACGCGGCAGCGGCGTGCTCGGCATCAACGGTGCCGCGGCGCATCTGGTGCACCCCGGGGATCTGGTGATCCTGATTTCGTACGCGCAGATGGAGAACACCGAAGCGGCCTCGTTCCGGCCGCGGGTCGTCTTCGTCGACGCGGACAACCGGATCGTCGAGAAGGGCACCAACCCCGGCCACGCGCCGGAGGGTTCCGGGTTGTTGAGCGGCACCGTGACGCTGGCCGACGACGACACGATGACCTTCCCGGTCGCCGAAACCGCCGACGCCCGCCGTCTCGACGCGCTGCTGCACGCCGAAAGCTGAGCCCTTGCTGCTCACGGTCGACGTCGGCAACACCAACATCGTGCTCGGCCTGTACTCCGGGCCCGAGCTGATCGGTGACTGGCGGATGCGCACCGACGCGCGGATGACCGCCGACGAACTCGCGTTGACCATGCGCGGTCTCCTCGGCTCGCACGCCGACGCGATCACCGGGATCAGCGCGCTGTCCACGGTTCCCGCCGTGCTGCGGGAGCTGCGCGTCATGCTTTCGCGTTACTACGGGCGGTTGCCGAAGATCGTCATCGAGCCGGGAGTGCGCACCGGCGTGCCGCTCCTGGTCGACAACCCCAAGGAGGTGGGCGCGGACCGGCTGGTGAACACCCTGGCCGCGCACCATCTGCACCCGTCCACCGCTTGCGTGGTGGTGGATTTCGGGACTTCGACCAATGTGGACGCCATCTCCGCCAAGGGCGAGTTCCTCGGCGGCGCGTTCGCGCCCGGCATCGAGATCTCGGTCGACGCGCTGGCCGCGCGGGCCGCGGCGCTGCGCAAGGTGGAACTGGCGCCACCGCGGTCGGTGATCGGGAAGAACACCGTGGAATGCCTGCAATCCGGCATCCTCTACGGTTTCGCCGGCCAGGTCGACGGCCTGGTGAAGCGGATCGAGCGCGAGCTCTCGCCGGGCGGGACCGATCCGGTCGCGGTGATCGCGACCGGCGGCCTCGCGCCCTTGGTGCTCGAGGAGTCCGAGACGATCACCGAGCACGCGCCGGACCTCACCCTGCTGGGCCTCCGGCTGGTCTACGAACGGAACCACGCCTCCGCCCGCCCGTGACCGAACCCGTGACTCACGTGCTCGAACCCGTGACTCGCGTGCTTGAACTCGTAACTCATGAATTACGGCCCCGAACACGCGAGTTACGGCCGCGAACACGCGAGTTACGGCTTCGAGCACGCCTGGCACGCCGTCGGTCAGCGGCGCGAGGCGACGATCAGCACCCGCCGTGTCATCAGGTCCTGGTTCCGCAGGGCCAGTTCGAGGCTCGCCCGCAGGTTCGCCGGATCCGCGCCGGATTCCGCCGCCAGTTCCGCCACGCGTTCCAGCGAGAGTTCCATCGTCCGCCGCTGCCGCGTCCGCCAATCCGGCGTCTCTTCATAGGAAAGGACGTCGAACCCCGCCGCCGCCAGCAACGGCCGGTGGTCGGGCACCTGTGGCGGCCGGTTCTCCGGCTGCCCGTCGAAGTCCCAGGTCGTGACGAGCAAACGCCCGCCGGGCACGAGGATCCGCGCGAACTCCTCGCAGGCGCGCCGCTTGTCGGGCGCGAACAGCAACGCATCGACGCTCATCACCGCGTCGGACGACGCGTCCTCCAATCCCGTGTCCGAGAAGCTGCCCACCTTGAACTCGGCCGCTTCCACCTCCGGCGCCGTCTCCGCGCGACGCCGCGCCGAAGCCAGCGCCGTCTCCGCGATGTCGACGCCGGTGAGCCTCGCGCGGGTCCGCGCGGCCACCCACAGCCCCGGACCGCCGCGCCCGCAGCCGATGTCGGCCAGCCGCCCGCCCGGTTCCAGTCGCGTCCCGGCCGTGATGGCGCGGAGGTCGGTCCGGGTCACGAAGCTGTAGGTGTCCAGTTCGGCGGGGTACTCGTCACCGTACGTTTCGGCCCAGATCCGCGCGGAAACCGCCGAGGCGGGCGCGCCGAACGTCGCGGTGAACGTGGCCTGCCAGTCGGTCATCGTTTGCCCGCCCGGAAGACCGTGGTGGTGAGCGGAACGTCGAATTCGCCCGAGGCGGTTTCCGGGTTCCGGTCGAGGAATTCCCGTGCCGCGCGCAGTTTGGCGGCGCGTTCCGCTTCCGGGGCCACCAGCAGATGCGAATGGGTGGCGATCGTCTCCACCAGGCTTTCCGCCGTCCTTGGCTGCTTGTGGCCGAAGATCTGCTTCTCGAACGGTTCGAAGGCTTCGTGAACCGGCAGCGATTCGTAGTCGCTCAGCCAGCGCCTGCTCGCCGAACTTCTGATCAGCGTGTTGAACTCGGCCAGCCAGGCCGTCGACTCGTCGTCGTGGTTCCACAGCGCCACAACGACTCCACCCGGCCGAAGCACCCTGGCCATCTCCGGGTAGGCCCGGTCGAGGTCGAACCAGTGGACCGCCTGGCCCACCACCACGGCGTCCACGGATCCGTCCGGCAGCGGGATCTCCTCGGCCGTCCCGATGAGCGGGGTCACGGTGGGGAGTGCCTTGGTGAGCTCCGCGAGCATCTGCGCGTCCGGGTCGACCGCGGTGACCGCGACACCCAGTGCGAGCAGGCCCTGGCTGACCTTGCCGGTGCCCGCGCCGAGGTCGAGGACCCGTTCCGGGGTTCCCCTGACGCCGGCCAGCCCCCAGGCCAGTGCCTTTTCCGGGTAGTCCGGCCGATGTGCGGCATAGGCGGCGGCCTTCGCGCCGAACGAGGCGGCTCGGCGGGCGTGCAGTCCGGGTTCGATGCCGGGAGTGGATGAGTTCACGCGAACCAGGTTAATGGAGAGAAAACCGGCCGGTCCGGACTCGGAAAAGGTAATCCGGTTGGCGTAGGGAAGCGGCGGGTTCGTACGCTGTGCGCCATGACTGAAATCCCCGCATCCGAGGGCGTGAGCCCCGACGAAGACCTGCCGGAACAGATGCGGGTGCGCCGGGACAAGCGCGACCGGATAATCGCGGAGGGTATCGATCCGTATCCGGTCGAGGTGCCCCGGACGCACTCGCTCGCCGAAGTGCGCGAGAAGCATTCCGGTCTTCCCGCCGACACCGCCACCGGCGAGATCGTCGGCGTCACCGGCCGGGTCATGTTCATGCGCAATACCGGCAAACTGTGTTTCGCAAGTCTCCGTGAAGGCGACGGCACCGAGTTGCAGGCGATGATCAGCCTCGCGAAGGTGGGTGCGGACGCGCTCGCGGCGTGGAAGTCCGATGTCGATCTCGGCGATCACGTATTCGTCTCCGGCGAGGTCATCACCTCCAAGCGCGGTGAGCTTTCCGTGCTGGCCGACTCCTGGCGGATCACGTCGAAAGCGTTGCGCCCGTTGCCGGTGATGTACAAAGAGCTGGCCGAGGAAACGCGGATCCGGCAGCGTTATGTCGATCTGATCGTGCGTCCCAAGGCGCGGGACGTGGTCCGTACCCGGGCCGGTGTGCTGCGTTCCCTGCGTGACTCGTTTCACGGCCGGGGATTCCTCGAGGTCGAGACCCCGATGCTGCAAACACTGCACGGCGGCGCGGCGGCCCGGCCATTCGTCACGCATTCGAATGCCTTCGACCTCGACCTCTACTTGAGGATCGCGCCGGAGCTGTACCTCAAGCGTTGCGTGGTCGGCGGTATCGAGAAGGTCTTCGAGATCAACCGGAACTTCCGGAACGAGGGCAGCGACTCGTCCCACTCGCCGGAGTTCGCGATGCTCGAGTACTACGAAGCGTATGCGACCTATGACTCCAATGCGGTGATGACGCGCCAGCTCGTCCAGGAGGCGGCGCAGAACGTTCTCGGTACTCAGGTGGTCACTCTCGCCGACGGTTCGGAGTACGACCTGTCCGGCGAGTGGACCACGCTCGGAATGTACGAGTCGCTGTCCGAGGCGTTGTCGGAAGAGGTCACTCCCGAGACATCGGCGGACAAGCTGCGTTCCTATGCCGAAGCGCGAGAGCTGGAGCTCGACCCGAAGTTAGGTCACGGCAAACTCGTCGAAGAACTTTGGGAACATCTCGTCGGAGATCATCTCCACGCCCCCACTTTTGTCCGTGATTTTCCGGTGGAGACATCCCCGCTGACCAGGCAACACCGCAGCAAGCCGGGGGTGGCCGAGAAGTGGGATCTGTACGTGCGCGGATTCGAACTGGCCACCGGATACTCCGAGCTGGTCGATCCCGTGGTGGAGCGTCAGCGGCTGGTGGAACAGGCCCGGCTGGGTGCGCAGGGTGATAGTGAGGCCATGAACCTGGATGAGGATTTCCTCCGTGCGCTCGAGTACGGAATGCCGCCGAGCGGTGGTGTCGGAATGGGGATCGACCGGTTGCTGATGGCGCTGACCGGCCTTGGTATCCGGGAGACCATCCTCTTCCCGCTCGTCCGACCCGAATAACCCGTCCGCGTGACAGATACCTCGATCGTTCTCGTAAACAAGATTTGCGTTATGTCTCGGTAGCGGGTATTAATGTCGCTAGACAAAGTCTTCTGTCCGGGGCATGCCCCGTACCAGATCATTCGTGTAAGCCCCCAGCAGGAGGAAACAGATGGCACAGAAGGTGCTCGTCTCGCTCGTCGACGACCTCGACGGCACTGAGGCGGAAGAGACCGTCGAGTTCGGTTTGGACGGTGTCAGCTACCAGATCGACCTTTCCGCGGAAAACGCGGAAGAGCTCCGTGACGCGCTGGCCCAGTATGTGGAGCACGCCCGTCGCGCGGGTGGCCGCAAGCGCACCGCCATTCGTCCGGTCGCCGGCGTGAAGGCCGCCGCCCGCCCCGCGACCGTGGACCGCGAGCAGAACCAGGCCATTCGCGCCTGGGCCCGCAAGAACGGCTTCCAGGTTTCCGACCGTGGACGTATCCCGTCCGAGGTCGTGGAGGCATACCACAAGAAGAACTGAGGTCTTTCAGACTCGCCCGCCGCCGGGAAACTTTTCCCGGCGGCTTTCTTGTTCTTGTACACGGTTCAAGCGGGCGTACTCGGTGGGCGCCCATCCGGTCACGGAGCGGAAATCCCGGATGAAGTGCGCTTGGTCGCTGTAGCCCAGCTCGGTCGCCAGTTCCGCGTAGTCCGGCCGTTCCTCGGCGGCGATCCGTGCCGCCGCCTCGTTCAATCGGTATACCTGAATCGCCCATTTGGGGGTGGCGCCGACATGTTCGGCGAACAGGCGTTGCAAGGTTCGCTGAGACAGGCCCGTTCGGCTTGACAACTCGCCGACTCTGGTAATGGCCGGATCGGCCGCGATTGTTTCGACCGCTTCGATGGCCGTCCCGGCCGCGGCGGTGAGCACGGGCTCTTTCGCGAGGAGCAGTTCCTCGCACCGGCGGACCATTTCGAAGTCGTTCGTCGCATTGCGTACCGATTCCGTCACCGGTCCGGCGCCGGGGAAGAGATCGGTGAGCGGAACGGAACCGCCGGAGATCATCGTGACCGGGCCGGTGAGGAATGCCCGGAAAGCCCCTGGCCGGAATCGCACGCCGATACCTCGGTCCCGGCCGGCGACGGTGTAGCGGAAAGGCCGTTTCGCCGGTCCGAACGCGCCTTCCGCGTCGCGGAAGAACGTGACGTGCACCGCGAGATTGGGCAGTACCACCTGTTCGTGGGGCGGACCGCCGCCCAGATCCCAGCGCAGCACCCAGTGGTGGTCGACGAACGGGCGCAGCGCCGGAGCGGGCCGATGGCGGACGAGGTCGAACTTCGCCTGCCGCGCGTCGACGATCCCCGCCGGGATCCGGTGCCCGCTCACCCACCCAACCTAGCCCTGTCGCGTTTCTTCAAGACGGTGCGCGGGGTTCCGTGAACTCATGCCCCCATGTCCGAACACGCCACCCTGATCGTCCCCGCCGCCGAGGAATTCGTCGGAATCCTGCGCGAGATCGGCGAGTCCGACTTCGCCGCCCGCACCCCGTGCGCCGAATACGACGTCCGCGCCCTGCTGAACCACCTTCTCCACTGGGGCCCCTGGCTCGAAGCCGCCGGCCTCAAGGCGCCGCCCCCGGAGATGTCCTCCGGTGAGGCGGAGGCGGGGCTCGTCGGCGACGAATGGCTCGGTGACCTCGAGAAGCAGACCGCGCGGCTCGTGGACGTCTTCGGCACTGCTGAGGCGTGGCAGGGCCAGACCACCTTCGGCGGCCGGCCGATGCCCGCGTCGATGGCGGGTTGCATGGTGCTGGACGAGTTCGTCTTCCACGGCTGGGACCTCACCAAGGCGACCGGCGCGGAGTTCGCCGTCCTCCCCGAAGTCGCCGACGCCGTGTACGCCATCGCGCTGGAGATCGGTGCTCAGGCGCGGGCGATGAAGGTGTACGGCGACGAAGTGATCGTCGCGGAAGACGCGACGACGTTCGAACGCGCGTTGGGCGCGACGGGCCGGAATCCCGCCTGGACCCCTTGACGGATTCGCGGACAGCCGCCGCATTCCGGTTCCGCGGGCAGCAGATAGGAGAAACAGCAGCTTTCGCGGTTTCTCGTCCACTCGCGGCGGCCGTCGGCTCCCGAAGCCGGTGTCACCTTCGACGCCGACGTGAGCGGCGGGAACCGCGATTCGAGGACCAACGCGGCGTCCGCGACCCCGGCGCCCTCGGCCTCCGGGGTCCCGCCCAGCCGTCCCGCCGACCACAGCGCGTTGTCGAGCGCGTCCGTGGCGGCCGCCCACAGCTGATGCCGCCCGAGCCTCGTCAGCGGCCCGTAGACGTCGATGAACCGGCTCGCGTGCGCGACGAACCGGCCTCGCAAAACGGTCGCCAGCGTCCGCTCGTCCGGGACGACGACCGCCCCCGGAAGCGCCGAGCCCGGATCGGCCGGGAGGCAGTGAAATCCGGCGCCGAGGACGGCGACCGAGTCGGGATGGGGCCGGTCCGCGCCGATCCGGAACGCCAGCGCGGACGGCGCCAGCGACGGGACACGGCGTTCGTGGTGCAGCAGCAGCGCACCGGCGAAGGCCGGGACGTGCAGGTACCAGGACAGGATCCAGCTCGCCGGGACACGATCGGGGATCCCGGGCGCCGCCGGATACGTCTCGGCCAGCCAGCGGGCAAGGCGCTCCCGCCAGCGCACGAGACGGGCCGGTTCGCCGAGCAGGTCGCCGCAGCGGACCCAGTCCGGCTCACCGTCCGGCACGTCTCCGCGGAGCCTGGCGTCCTCGGGCATCCTGGAGAGGGAGGCCCTGAGCCCGTCCGCTGGGGACGCGACAGCGTAGTGTCGAGACACACCGGCCTCCCGTCATTAGGTACGCCTTACCTTACCTGGGATCCGTGACTACTCCGGACGGGTGTCCATCCACCGGGCGGACCCGTGTTCGCGCTCAGCGGACAACGCCCTTCCGGTGGAATCCCGACGCGTGTCCGCACGTTGTGCTTGAGGTAAAGGTGCAGGGCAACCGGAAGATGAAAGCGCGCACGGCCGGAGAACGGCCGGGGCGCGAACGGGCCGCAATCAGCCGTAGTGGTACGCCAGCGCGACCGCATGGCTACTAGAGTGGTCTCACGGTGCTGAATCCATCGCGGTGAAAGCACGATGGAAACGGGCCGCCGTCGCAGCAGTCGAGGGAGTGCACATGTTTGAGAGGTTCACCGACCGCGCGAGGCGGGTGGTCGTCCTGGCCCAAGAAGAAGCCAGGATGCTCAACCACAACTACATCGGCACCGAGCACATCCTCCTGGGTCTGATCCACGAGGGTGAAGGTGTCGCCGCCAAGGCGCTGGAATCGCTGGGCATCGCGCTGGAGGGCGTCCGCCAGCAGGTCGAGGAGATCATCGGCCAGGGGCAGCAGGCCCCGAGCGGGCACATCCCCTTCACCCCGCGGGCCAAGAAGGTGCTTGAGCTGTCGCTGCGCGAAGCGCTGCAGCTCGGCCACAACTACATCGGCACCGAGCACATCCTGCTCGGGCTGATCCGCGAGGGCGAAGGCGTCGCCGCACAGGTGCTCGTCAAGCTCGGCGCGGACCTCAACCGGGTGCGTCAGCAGGTCCTGCAGCTGCTGTCGGGCTACCAGGGTGGCAAGGAGTCGACCGAGACCGGCTCCGGACGCGGTGAAGGCACCCCGTCGTCGTCGCTGGTGCTCGACCAGTTCGGCCGCAACCTGACCGTGCAGGCCCGCGAAGGCAAGCTCGACCCGGTCATCGGCCGCGGCAAGGAGATCGAGCGGGTCATGCAGGTGCTGTCGCGGCGCACCAAGAACAACCCGGTCCTGATCGGTGAGCCCGGTGTCGGCAAGACCGCCGTCGTCGAGGGGCTCGCGCAGAACATCGTCAAGGGCGAGGTGCCCGAGACGCTGAAGGACAAGCAGCTCTACACCCTCGACCTCGGCTCCCTGGTCGCCGGTTCCCGGTACCGCGGTGACTTCGAAGAGCGCCTCAAGAAGGTGCTCAAGGAGATCAAGACCCGCGGCGACATCATCCTGTTCATCGACGAGCTGCACACGCTCGTCGGCGCGGGTGCCGCCGAGGGCGCGATCGACGCCGCCTCGATCCTGAAGCCGATGCTGGCCCGTGGTGAGCTGCAGACGATCGGCGCGACCACGCTCGAGGAGTACCGCAAGTACATCGAGAAGGACGCCGCGCTGGAGCGCCGTTTCCAGCCGATCCAGGTCGGCGAGCCGTCGCTCGAGCACACGATCGAGATCCTGAAGGGTCTCCGCGACCGGTACGAGGCGCACCACCGCGTCTCGATCACCGACGGCGCGCTGGTGCAGGCGGCCACCCTCGCGGACCGCTACATCAACGACCGCTTCCTCCCGGACAAGGCGATCGACCTGATCGACGAGGCCGGCGCCCGGATGCGGATCCGCCGCATGACCGCGCCGCCGGACCTGCGCGAGTTCGACGAGAAGATCGCCGACGTGCGCAGGGACAAGGAGTCGGCGATAGACGCGCAGGACTTCGAGCGCGCCGCCCGCCTCCGTGACGAGGAGAAGACCCTCCTCGGCCAGAAGGGCGAGCGGGAGAAGCAGTGGAAGGACGGCGACCTCGACGTCGTCGCCGAGGTCGACGAGGAGCAGATCGCCGAGGTCCTCGCCAACTGGACCGGCATCCCGGTGTTCAAGCTCACCGAGGAGGAGACCACGCGTCTGCTCCGCATGGAGGACGAGCTGCACAAGCGGATCATCGGCCAGGAGGACGCGGTCAAGGCCGTCTCCCAGGCGATCCGCCGCACCCGTGCCGGCCTGAAAGACCCGAAGCGCCCCTCCGGCTCGTTCATCTTCGCCGGTCCGTCCGGTGTCGGTAAGACCGAGCTGTCCAAGGCGCTCGCGGCGTTCCTATTCGGCGAAGACGACGCGCTCATCCAGATCGACATGGGCGAGTTCCACGACCGCTACACCGCTTCGCGGCTCTTCGGTGCCCCTCCGGGCTACGTCGGCTACGAAGAGGGCGGCCAGCTCACCGAGAAGGTGCGGCGCAAGCCGTTCTCGGTGGTGCTGTTCGACGAGATCGAGAAGGCCCACCAGGAGATCTACAACACGCTCCTGCAGGTCCTCGAAGACGGCCGTCTCACCGACGGCCAGGGTCGTACGGTCGACTTCAAGAACACCGTGCTCATCTTCACCTCGAACCTGGGTACCTCGGACATCTCCAAGTCCGTCTCGCTCGGGTTCTCGCAGGGAGGCGACACCGCCAACCGCTACGAGAAGATGAAGCAAAAGGTCAACGAGGAAATGAAGAAGCATTTCCGGCCCGAGTTCCTGAACCGGATCGACGACATCATCGTCTTCCACCAGCTGACCAAGGACCAGATCATCCAGATGGTCGATCTGATGGCCGCCCGGGTCGAGAAGCAGCTCAAGGCCAAGGACATGGAGCTCGAGCTCACGCCCAAGGCCAAGGCGCTGCTCGCCAAGCGCGGCTTCGACCCCGTGCTGGGCGCGCGGCCGCTGCGTCGCACGATCCAGCGCGAGATCGAGGACCAGCTGTCGGAGAAGATCCTGTTCGGCGAGATCCAGGCAGGCCAGATCATCCTGGTCGACGTCGAAGGCTGGAACGACGAAGAGGGCGAGAAGGACGACAAGGCGCACTTCGTCTTCCGCGGGGAAGCCCGGCCCTCGTCGGTCCCGGACGCCCCGCCGGTGAGCATCGGTGCCGGCTCGACCGAAGAGAGCAGTGAAGCCGAGGGCGAGTAAGCCCCCTCGGTCCCGGAAGTGCCCGTCGCGGGTTTGCCGCGGCGGGCACTTCCGCGTTTCGGCTTCCCGATCACGTGAGTTCCGTGTCCAATCACGCGAGTGCGCTGTCTGATCACGCGAGTTGGCCGTTCAAGCACGCGAGTGCGCTGTCTGATCACGCGAGTTCCGTGTTCAGTCACGCGAGTGCGCCCTTTCCGCACAGAGAGCTTGCGTGCGTGGATGGCGCACTCACGTGATCAGACGGCGCACTCGCGTGATCAGACGGCGCACTCACGTGATCGGGAGGCGCACTCGCGTGATCGGGGGCGGGACTCGCGTGATCGGGGGCGTGAGACGATGCCCTCGGGTCCGGGAGGGGGTCAGGTGGACGTTCTGGCGATCGATTTCGGTACCTCCAGTACGGTGGGGGTGCTTTCGATCCACGGCAGGGGGACGCAGGTCGTCGAGATCGACGGGTCGGTGACGATGTCGTCCGCGATCTACGTCGACAGGGACAACACCGTTTTCGTCGGTCGTGACGCCGAACGCCGGGCCCGGCTGGATCCGAGCCGGTTCGAGGCGAACCCGAAGCGGCGCATCGACGAGGGCGCTCTCCAGCTCGGTGACGTCACGCTGCCCATGGCCGACGCCTTCGCCGCGGTCCTGCGCCGGGTCGGCGAGGAGGCCGAGCTGCTTCTTCAGCGCCCGCCCGCGCAGGTGCGCGTCTCGCATCCCGCGGGCTGGGGCCCGGATCGCAAGCAGATCCTCCGCGACGCCGCGCTCAAAGCCGGTTTCGGTACGACGGTGCTCATTCCCGAGCCGGTCGCCGCCGCCGCGCATTACGCCTCTTTCGACCACGGTCAGCGGCCGCCCGGTCCGATCGCGGTGTACGACCTCGGGGCAGGCACCTTCGACTGCGCGGTCGTCGGTGTCAGCGCCCAGGGATTCGCGGTGCTCGCCGAGGACGGCCTGTCCGATCTCGGCAGTCTCGACATCGACCAGGCACTGCTGGTGCACATCGGCCGTGAGGTGTCGCATTCCGAACCCGCGCGGTGGCAACGGATCCTGCGTCCGCAGTCGGTGAGCGACCGCCGGACGCGCCGGTCGTTGCTGCAGGATGTCCGGGACGCCAAGGAAAGCCTGTCCCGGCACCAGCAGACCGAGATTCCGATGCCGGAGCCGTTCGACGACGTGCGGGTGACGCGGACGGAGCTGGAGGCGCTCGTCCGCCCGAGTTTCCTGCGCAGCGCCGAACTCCTGGCCACCACGATCCGTCGTGCCGGGCTGTCCCCGGACCGGCTCGGCGGCGTCTACCTCGTCGGCGGGCCGAGCCGGATGCCGTTGCTGGCGAGTCTGCTGGCGAATCAGCTCGGGATCGCGCCCACCACGCAGGATCAGCCGGAGACCGCGGTCGCGTTCGGGCTGCACCACGTGCACATGGGCGACGAAGATGCCCAGCTGACCGTGCCCGCCTTCGCGCCGGTCGCGCCGCCGGCGCGGCAGCGGCAACCCCTGCGGCAGCAATCCTGGCAACAACAGCCCGCGCAGCAGCAGCCTGGCCGACAACAGCCCGCGCAGCAGCAGCCTGGCCGACAACAGCCCGCGCAGCAACAGCCGCGCCGCCCGCAGCCGCCACGCTGGACGCCACCCCCGCCCCTGCCGGGCCGGAGCTGGCGGAAGCCCACGACGTACGGCGTCCTCGCCCTCGCGGCGATCGTGACGACGATCGTTTTGCTCACCGGCGGCGAGGAAGAGCCGGTCGCCGCATCGGCCCCGGCGAAACCGGTGAGCTGCGACCATCCGGGGACGAAGGACGCCCAGGGGTTCACGGACTGCCTCCGCCGGATCGCCGCGATCGTCCCGCAGAAGGACGACTGCCGGGAGGCGCCGGACGCGGCCGCCACGGTGGGGGCCGCGGCGGCGGTCACCTGTGTGTTCACCGGCGACAAGGCGTCGAACGCGATCAACTATTACCAGGGCGTCGCGATGGCCGGTCTGGAAGACGGTGTCCGGCAGCGGATGAGCAAGGGCAAACCCGTGGAGGGCACCTGGGCGGCCGGTGGGCTCCGGGGGCGCTACGTGGCGGGCGTAGGCGCGCGAAGCGGCATCGTGCTCTTCGGGGCCGAAGACGCGCCGTTGAGTGCGATGCTCGTCTCGACCCGCAGCGACGGCACAGCGCGGACGACCGCGGAGATGGTCGAGTTCTTCACCGCGCAGCTCAAGCCCTGATCAGTGCAGGGTGCCCGCGGGGGTCGAAAGATCCTCGGTCACCGAAAGCGCGGTGTCGACGATGATCTCCAGCGCTTCCGCCGCGCGGTGCACGGCCAGGCTGGGCGCGGTCGTCCGCGCGGCCTGCTCCGGCGTGTAGGGCACGTGCACGAAACCACCGCGCACGCCGGGAAAGTCGTTGTCCAGCAAGTGCATCAGCCCGTAGAAGACCTGATTGCACACGTACGTCCCGGCGGTGTGCGAGACCGAAGCGGGAAGTCCCGCGTGCTCGATCCCCGCGACGCACGCCTTCACCGGAAGAGTGGTGAAGTAGGCGTTGGGCCCGCCGGGGATCACCGGGACGTCGACGGGTTGTGAGCCCGCGTTGTCCGGGATGCGGGCGTCGATCAGGTTGATCGCGACGCGTTCCGGGGTGACGCCGGAACGGCCGCCCGCCTGTCCGACGCAGACCACCAGTTCCGGCCGGTACTCGTCGATCGCGTCACGCAGAGTGACCAGTGACCGCGAGAACACGCACGGCAGTTCGACGGCCACGGCGTCGTGCCGCCGGCCGGTGAGCAGGGAAACCGCCTGCCACGACGGGTTCACCCGCTCACCGCCGAACGGTTCGAAACCGGTGAGGAGCACTGACGTCATGCCCTCACCCTAACGCGTGACGACGGTCAGGCAGCCGGCTTGAGGTCCCCGGGGTAGAGGAACTCGGGCGCCGGTTTGGTGGCACCGTAGAACCACGCGTCGAAGAAGTCCTGAAGGTTCTTGTGCGCGACGCGTTCGGCGAACTTCTGGAACTCGGGCAGGCTCGCGTTGCCGTCGCGGTGGAGGGCGGGCCACGTCTTGAGGATGCGGTCGAACGCCGCCGCGCCGATGTGGTTCTTGAGCGCGTGCAGTGCCACCGGGCCCTTCGAGTAGACGTACGTGAACTCGTTGCCGGGCCCCATGTCGTACAGCTTCCCGGCCCAGAACCGGTCCGTCGCCTTCTGCACGGCGGTCAGGTAGCGCGCCTTGAGGTCCTGTCCCGACTTCGCCTCGGACCAAAGCCATTCCGCGTACGAGGCGAAGCATTCGTTGAGGCAGACGTCCTTCCACTTGTCGACGGCGACCGAGTCGCCCCACCACTGGTGGGCGTTCTCGTGCACGATCGTCGGGACGTTGCCCGCCGCGCCCGAGTAGATCGGCCTGCTCAGCGTCTCCAGCGAGAAGCCGATCGGCTCGGCGAGGAAGATGCCGCCTGCCGCGTCCACCGGGTATCGCCCGAACTTCGACGCCAGGAAGTCGATGATCTCCGGCAGCCGCGCCTCGGCCTGCTTCGTCGCCGCGGGGGCGCCGGGGGCGTAGGCGTTGACGACCGGGGTGCCGTCGGACAGCTTCGTCCGCTCGACCTCCCATTTGTCGATCGCGACCGTCGTCAGGTACGGCACGGCCGGGGTCTCTTCGGCCCAGACGTAGGTCGTGTTCCTCCCCGAGGTGAACTGCCCGCGCTCGCGGCCGTTCGAGACGACACCCCATTCCGAGGGCACGGTGACCGCGAGATGGAAGGTCGCCTTGTCCCGCGGGGTGTCGTTGACCGGGTACCAGGTGGTCGCGGACTTCGGCTCGCCCGCGACGAACGCGCCGCCGGATTTCGCGTACTGCCAGCCGTTCTCACCCAGCGACGGATCCTCGATCGGCTGCGGGACACCGTGGTAGGCGATCTCGGCGGTGAACCGCTCGTGGTTCCGCAGCGAACGCGCCGGGGTGATCACGAGTTCGTGGTCACCGGTGCGGGTGAAGGCCGCCGTCCGCCCGTCGACCTCGACCGAGTCGACGGTCAGTCCGTGCAGGTCGAGGTTGAACGAGCTCAGCGCCTGCGTGGCCCGGCCGGTGATCCGCTGAAGACCGGTGAGCTGCTTGGTGGCCGGCTCGTAGCCGATTTCCAGGTGGTAGTCGCCGACGTCGTAGCCGCCGTTGCCGTCCTGCGGGTAGTAGCTGTCGCCCGCGCCGTCGGCACCGGGTTTCCCGGTGCCGGCGAGGGCGGTCCCGCCGCCGAAGACACTCGCGGCCAGAACGGTGGCGATGACGGCCGCACTCCGGTACCTCATGCACGCTCCCAGTCGATCGGCTGTGACTTGGTCACGAACGTAGCGCCGTGACCACGGCCGTCCGCCCGGAAAGATCCCTCGTGCCCGGATAATTCCCACTTTCGTCGCTGATCGGAGTCCGGCAGCTCGACAGCGCGCCACAGCCGGTGGGGCTGTCCGTTCGCCGGTTCTGGAAAGCTGGGGGCGTGCGTGTGACGCTGCTGGGCCCGGTCGGAGCGGAGGCCGGTGACGGCACCCCGGTCGACATCGGCGGTGCCCGCCTCCGCATGCTCTTGGCCAGGCTCGCGCTGGACGCCGGCCGCGCGGTCCCGGCGACAGCCCTCATCGACGGTCTCTGGGGCGCGGAGCCGCCCGCCGACGCGGCGAACGCGTTGCAGTCCCTGGTCTCGCGGTTGCGCAAGGTGCTGCGAGTCGAGGGTGTCGCCCTCGACTCCGGGCCCGGCGGTTACCGGCTGGACGTCGCCCGCGAGGACGTCGACGTGTTCCGTTTCGAGCGGTCGGCCGCCGAGGGCCGCGCGGAGCTGGCGGCGGGCCGGGACGCCGGTGCGGCCGCGGTCCTCGCCGAAGCGCTCGGCCTCTGGCGTGGGACGGCGCTGTCCGACGTGCTCGATGCCCCTTTCGCGCAAGCACCGGCGACCCGGTTGGAAGACCTGCGCCTCGAAGCCGCCGAAGATCGCTTCGAAGCGGAGATCCGGCTCGGTGGGCACGGCCGGGTGCTGGCGGAGCTGAAGGAGGCGGCCGCGCGGAACCCGCTGCGGGAACGGCTCGCCGGGCTGTGGATCCGGGCGTTGTGCGCGGCGGACCGGCTGTCCGACGCCCTCGCCGGCTACGAGGAGGTCCGCGCGGCGCTGGCCGATCAGCTCGGGGTCGATCCGTCGGCCGAACTCCAGGAGATCCATCTCGCCGCGTTGCGCGGTGAGCTCGGCCCGCCGCCCGCGGCCGCCGATCATCTGCCGGTGCGGCTGACCAGTTTCGTCGGCCGCGACGACGAGCTCAAACTGGTCGCCGAGCTCCTCGCGGGTGCGCGGCTGGTGACCCTCGTCGGGTCCGGCGGCGCCGGGAAGACGCGGCTGGCCACCGAGGTCGCGACCCGGCATCCGGCGCACGCGCGCGGACGCGTCTGGTTCGTGCCGCTCGCCGGCGTCCGCGACCCCGGCGACCTTCCCGGCGCGGTGTTCGCCGCGCTGGAGCTGTGGGATCTCGGCCTTTCGCACGGTGGCGAGCCGATGCGGCGCCCGGTGGACGCGCTGGCCAGGGCCGTGGAGACGCTCGGGGCCGGCGAATCGGTGCTCGTACTGGACAACTGCGAGCATCTGGTCGACGCGGCCGCGGAGCTGGCGAACACCCTGCTGCGCCGCGTGCCGACACTGCGCATCCTCGCGACGAGCCGCGAGGCGCTGGCCATCGACGGCGAGACGCTGTGCCCGCTCGGCCCGCTCTCCGTCCCGGAGGGGACGCCGACCGTCCCGCAGGCGGCCGAGGCGGGCGCGATCCGGCTGTTCGTCGACAGGGCGGTGGCCGTGCGCCCGGATTTCCTGCTCGACGAGTCCACCGTGGACGACGTCGCGCAGATCTGCCGTCGGCTCGACGGCATGCCGCTGGCACTGGAACTGGCCGCCGCGCGGCTGCGGTCGATGACCGTCGCGCAGATCTCGCAGCGGCTCGACGACCGGTTCCGCCTGCTGACCTCGGGCAGCCGGACGGCGTTGCCGAGGCAGCGCACGTTGCGGGCCGTCGTCGAGTGGAGCTGGGATCTGCTCGACGACGCCGAGCGCGTGCTCGCCAGGCGGCTTTCGGTCTTCGGGGCCGGCGCCGAGGTCGAAGCGGTCGAAGGTGTCTGCGCCGGAGACGGCCTGGCCGCCGAAGACGTCCTGTACGTCCTGGGCTCGCTCGTCGAAAAGTCCATTGTGGACGCCGTCGCCGGTGACCACGGTGAGCCGCGGTACCGCATGCTGGAGACCATCCGGGCGTACGCGGCGGAACGGCTCGACGAGGCCGAAGAGCGAGCACAGCTCACGGAGGCTTATCACCAGTACTACGCCCGGCTCGCCGAGCGGCTGGAGCCGATGCTGCGGACGGCGGATCAGCTCGTCGCCATCTCACGCTACGACGCGGAGCACGGCAATATCGTGACGGCGCTTCGTCAGGCCATCGACGCGGGCGACGCGGACATGGCGACGCGCCTGTTGGGCAACACCTTCTGGTACTGGCTGGTCAAGGGCGACAGCGACCGGGTCGAGTCCTTCGTCGCCGAAGTGCTCGGTTTCGGCGACCGGCTCGACGAGGACTTCGCGGCCGCGTTCCGGGCGATGGGCGAGATCACCTCGATGGTGCCCGGGATCGGCGACCCCGAAGCCGTGCGGATGCTCGTCGACGACTGCGTGCGGACGAACGCGCACAGCCGGTTCGCCGGGCTGGCCATCGGCCTGCCGATGCTGGCGTTCTTCAGCCAGAACAAGGAACTCGCGCATCGCGAAGTCGAGAGGGCGCTGTCGAGCCCGGACCCGTGGGCCAGGGCGGCGGGGTCGTGGGCGCGGAGTTTCGTCCTCGCCGACGACGGCGACCCCGAGGGCGCGGACAGGGCCAGGGACAAGGCCTACGAAGGGTTCACGGCCGTGGGTGATCGCTGGGGCACCGCGATGGCCGTGGGCATGAAGGCGAGCGACATCTCGATGTCGGGCGATCACGACGCCGCGCTCGCGCTGTACCGGCAAGGGCTCGCCCTCGCGCTCGAACTGGGTTCGCAGGACGACGTGATCCAGCAGCGCTGGCGGCTCGCGACGGAGTACGCGCGGGCCGGTGACCTCGAGACGGCGATGCGCGAGATGCGTGACGCGGAGCGCTACGCGATCGACACGGGCAACGACCAGCTCGCGGTGATGGTGCTG